>CAZWEV010000012.1:0-70333 GCA_964633015.1 uncultured Desulfobacteraceae bacterium
GAGCACATGGAGGAAATAAACAGCCGGTACAATAATGCGCTCCTGGTACAGGAAATCGGGCAGGCAACCTCAACCATCCTAAATCCCAGGAGCCTCATCAGAGCGGTGAGCAAAATCATGGAAAGACACCTTGATTTTGATCGCGGCGCCATCTGGCTGGCCAGCAAGGACAGGACACGGCTCGCCTTTCAATTTGGCTATGGCTATGAGCACGACCATGAGTTCCTCCTGCGCAAGACACAGTTCCATCTTGACAAATCGGAATCAACAGGACCCTTCGTGTCTTCCTTCAAGGAACAGAAGCCTGTGTTGCTGAATGACATCTCAAAAAATGGAGGGAAACTCTCCGGGAGAAGCCTTTTTCTCGCAGAAAAACTGAACGTTCAATCCCTGGTCTGCGTGCCAATCATCTATGAAGAGGAGTCCCTGGGCCTGATTACCGTTGACAACCTGCATTCCAAGCGCCCGCTGACCCAGACCGATGTGAGTCTCTTGATAGGGGTGGCTTCCCAGACGGCTATGAGCCTGGTCAATGCCCGCTCCTTTCAACAGATGCAGGACAGCGAAAAAAAATACCGTGAGCTGGTTGAGAGCGCAAACAGCATCATTCTGCGGATTGATAAGGAAGGTAATATCAGCTTTTTTAATGATTTTGCCCAGACTTTTTTCGGATTCGATGCGGAAGAGGTCCAGGGCAAAAATGTGGTTGGTACCGTCTTGCCGGCGAGAGAAGCGGTGATAAGAGATGTGCACGAACTCATGAAAAAGGTAAGAGAGCACCCGGAAAAGCGATTTACCATAGAGAGCAGGACGAGGCGGAAAGATAAAAGAACAGCATGGATTGTTTGGACCTTCAGACCCATCATGGACAGTGAAGGGGTTGTATATGAAGTTCTGTGCATCGGCAACGACGTGACAGAGCTCAAAGAGGCGGAAAGAGAACGACGTGATCTGGAGGTTCGTTTGCAGCGAGCTCAGAAGATGGAGGCGATCGGTACCCTGGCAGGAGGGGTTGCCCATGACCTGAACAACATCCTTGCCGGCCTGGTCAGCTACCCTGAACTGTTGCTCATGCAGATCCCGGAGGACAGCAAGCTCAGAAAACCCATTGAGACCATCCAGAAGTCCGGCGAAAAGGCTGCCAGTATTGTCCAGGATCTGCTCACACTGGCACGAAGAGGAGTCGCTGTCACGGAAGTGCTCAATTTGAACCAGATTATCTCGGAATATCTTAAGAGTCCGGAATTCGAGAATCTTCGTGAAAACCATCCCTCTGCGGAAGTAAAGGTTGATCTGGAAACGGATCTCCAGAATATCATGGGCTCTCCTGTTCATCTTTCAAAGACTGTTATGAACCTTATCTCCAATGCCCTCGAGGCCATGCCGGACGGGGGGAACGTGACTGTTACAACCAGGAACCTATACCTGGATGGCGCTGTCAAAGGCTATGCCCAGCTAGAAGAAGGGGAATACGCTGTTCTGAATGTTTCGGATACGGGCATTGGGATCGCCGCGGAAGATCTGGAGCGGATTTTTGAACCATTTTATACAAAGAAGGTCATGGGCAGGAGCGGCACCGGGCTCGGCATGGCAGTGGTATGGGGGGCTGTAAAGGACCACAAGGGATATATTGATGTGAAGAGCAAGGTAGGCCAGGGCACCACGTTTACCCTTTACTTTCCCATTACCCGCCGCCACACTGCCCGCGAAAACAAGAGAGCCTCTCTGGAAGACTATCGGGGAAAGGGAGAAAGGATCCTGGTGGTGGATGATATCGCGGAGCAGAGGGACCTAGCCTCCAGTATTCTTGAAAAGCTGGGTTATGCCGTTACCTGTGTCTCAAGCGGTGAAGAGGCGCTTGAGTGGCTGAAATCGAGAACCGCGGACCTGGTGGTCCTGGACATGATCATGAATCCCGGCATGGATGGCCTCGATACCTATAAAGAAATCCTGAAGTTGTATCCGGGGCAGAAGGCGATCATTGCCAGCGGGTTTTCAGAATCGAATCGGGTAAAGGTAGCGCAGCGTCTTGGGGCAGGGGCATACGTAAAAAAGCCATACCTCATGGAAAAAATCGGCATGGCGGTCAGAAATGAACTCGAGCGTTAAACTCCCGACTGGTACTATTTGGCGAGTTCTCTGTCAACACTCTCAAGGTTCTGTAATATCTTGTCGCGAGAGGGAGAAGAGGGGAACTTGTCCAGCAAATGTTGCAGTATATCGTGTGACCGGCGAAGATATTCCTTTTTCTCCAGGGAGCTCGCGGCTGCTCTAGCACGCAAGAAGAGAGCAGCCGCCTTTTTTCTCTCGCGGCTGATGAACTTTTCTCTTGCTTCATGCTCCAGGCGTGTGATTTCATCTTCCTGGATCCCTTCTGATCGTAATCCCTCCAACATGTTCAGAGCAGCTTCATAGTTCTCCTCTTCCATCAAATGGCGAATCTCCTTCAACGCTCGTTTTTCGCGACCCAGAGATGCTTCCTTCGCTTTTTCAACACGCTCCAATGCCTGATCAATCGTGGCCAATTCAGAAGGAGAAAGGGCGCCATCCTGCCGCTTCTGAAGGAGCAGCATTCTTGCGTGGTCAAACGCATGTGCCTGCAATTGATTTTCCACCATGCCCAGAACCTCAGGAAGAGAAAGGTGTTTCCCATCTTGCTTTTTCGGTCTGGCCTGGAGCTCCTGTTTCAGATTGTTGAGCAATGCCGTCCTGTCATCCATCAAATCGTTCACCTTTTCGTAGTGCAGCATGGCCGCATCCTCCTTCCCGAGGCGTGAATACCATGTAGCGATTTTGGCTTCCAGGATAATGAGATCAGGGATTTGCTCGAGTTCGCGGGCAGCGTATTCTCCGGTCTGAATGGCTTCCTTGAAAAGTCCCTGATTAGCAAAAGAAAGAGCAAGTATCAGTTTTATATCAGGTGTTATCGCACTGGCTCCAAGCTGTTCTTTGAGGGTAAACACCCGGTTGATGACGTCCCGGAAGTCTCCGGACAGATAACTTTCCAGAATTCTTTTCCGTTGCCTGGCAAAAAAATCCATTGCAGTCCTTTCTGCGGGTGAAATGGCTTTCCCTGCCGGCTGAAAGGTTGCTTCAATGCGGTCCAGCCTAAGAAATATTCTGGCAATGAGCTGGCGACACCCTGTTTCTCCCGTGGGTGGGAAGAAGGCGTTTTCCATGAGCTTGTAGATCTCAAGGAGAGCCTCTGCTCCGGGACGGTCTGTCTCGGAGATTCTGTTTTCCTGAAGTTTCTGTTGGAGAGATACTATTTTTTGAGTGAGCTCTTGCTGGCTGATAAGAGGATGAGAAGGGACGGCCGTTGGACCGGACAGCTCGGGACCCTTACGGCCGGGAAACCGGGCACATCCGGCTGTCACCAGGATAAGAAGCACAATCAGCAAATTTAAAAGGGTTCTCTTCATTCTTTCGATCCTTCCTTCTTCATTTCTCACCGCAGAAATTCTCCATTCGATTATTCGACGACTAGGTTGCTTAATAAACCGGAGGGTTCAAATTTCCTCCTCAGCTGATAGGTATCATCGGACACTTCCGCTGGGGCACATAAAAACGTAACGGGATTGTCGGTGTCCAGTGTTTTCCGCAAATCAGCCTGCAAACCGTTCAGGAGAAAAACGGGAACAGCATGAAGATCTTTCGGACAGTCGGGCACACTACCGGCAGCATTCATTGCGAGGGTTCCTCCATCAACTATCTCTCTGTATCGAGAATCATTGGCAATAGCATTCACGGTATCTACCCACAGGGGCAGAGCGCCTGAAGAGCCGTAAATGACGAAATGTCTTCCTTTCATGGGCCGGTTGTCATCGTATCCAATATAACTGGCCACCACATACCCGTTTTTCAATTCCAATTCTCCCGTGGGACTGACAGGGCCGGGGATAAATCCCACGAAACTTGAGTTTGTAAACCGATTAGCCGTGCCTGTCTTCCCATATGTGGGTAGAGGACTATCATCCACACGAACAGCATCTTTCGCTTTTCGACCGGTTCCTATCTCCATCACTTTCCTGAGGATTTCCTGTACAGATTCCGCACTTTCACGAGAAAGAACCGCATCCGGTTTCCGTTGATAGACCCATACTGTTTCTCCATCCCGGTCAACAATTTTTGTGATGACAGGCACCGGTCCCGGGTGATCGCTGTTCTCTGCCAATGGATAACCCCTGCCTGTCATAATGGTTTGATATGTCCGTGCAGCTTCCAGGATACTAATCGCATTGGCGCCGAGAGGAAAAGACAAAACAGGATCCAGATGGGTAGAAATGCCCATCTCTTTCCCGAGATGAACCACATAGGAGAGATTGACCAGACTCCTGAAATCCCGGATCCAGAAAAGGACATCCAGGTCATATCGATTGCGTGTGAGAAGGTTCTTGTAATCTCGCTTGAGGTAGGTCTGGAGTTCATCAATCATGGCAGAAGGAAACAGGTTGTCGATCCATATGCTATCCATGCTCGGAAGCGAATCAATACCCGTAATCTGATCCGGGTCAACCGGCAGGAGTTTTGTCTCTTCGATCCAGGCGGGGTCCTCTGTATAGATCATTCTATCGCCGGTGCCGTCTTCTTTCAGAACCCAATAGAAATGACGGAGCAGCATCAATTTTTTCGTTGATGATGTATGTTCTGATGGATTCTGGAGAGCCGTAATCAGATCAGCCCACTGTCTTTTCATGAGCGTGTTGATTCGCTTGAGTCTGCTGAAATCATGTCTGAGAATTTGTTCCCTTCCAGTACCGAGCTCTTCCCTCGCTTTCACGGGAATACGGTAATGGAGACGATGGAGGGTGTTCAGCATAGCCTCTTTTCCACCGAAGATGACGTCCGGTTCCAGATCCTTTTTTGCCAGTTCAAAGGCAGCTTCCAGGAGTGCATCGCGGTTGACGACAACCCCCTCTTTGTCCCGTATACGTCTTTTGTAGTCCAAATAGCTTTCATCTTGTTTTCGCTCCAGCCCAAGAAGACGCACAACTTCTCGAAACTCACTCATATTCAAATGATCGGTGAGATGGTAAAGAAGCCAGACTGTTGCCAGATTTTCAGATTTGGCGCCGGCCCATGCCATGGATACGATTTGATTCTCCGGCTCGTGATCCGGCCGCGGACAATAGTAGGTTTTTTCAAAGGGAAAAAGATCCCGGACATTCATAAGAGGATCAAGTGGATTCCATTTGAGCTGAAGAGCGGCAGTATAGACGATTGGCTTAAAAATTGATCCCAGCTGCCGCTTCGCATCAACCGCCCGGTTGAAATAGTGATTTGAGAACCCTCCAACCATGGCCGTTATCATGCCCTTGTGGAGGGCCACAATGCCTCCCTCAAGTTCCGGAAAAACGGCGAGCCGTAATTCCCGTTCTCCTGCATGCCTTCCGAGTGAGGGCCACTGCACAGCAACAAGATCGCCTACATGGAACGACCTGAGAAATAACGGCATCTGGGCATTGGTGAAAAGGGCATCCTCTCCGTTTTTCCATTTCAGCCACGCCTCTGCCACGGATTTCAGTCCCGGGTAGCTGATGACTCCTCCGCCATTCTTCCAGGTCACAATCATGGTGTGATGTGGATCGCGGGCATCAATGTGGGTAATTCTGGCGAGGAAAGGGAGAGCGCCATCAGGGTTCAGAGTCAGGAGCCCAAGTTTTTCAAGTCTCAGGTATTCCTTCTGCCGTGCCTGCTGGTCGTATCCGGCCAGCTGCACATCAAGGCCTGGAAGGTGTCGCCGGACGCTTTCCAGTGCCGCAATCTGCATTTCCTTGTTGATGGAAGTGTAGATTTTGATCCCGGAAGTGGCGATATTGTCAATGCCCTGGTCGCTCAGGACCCTTTTAAAGAAGGGAGATTCAAGTTGATCGCGCACATAGTCAAGGATAACATTCAGGTGATACGTGATTTTTCCCTCTTTGAACGGGATTGGCTGCGCCTTGGCTTGTCGGTATTGCTCCTCAGTGATGAAATGCAAATTAAGCATATTCTGGAGGACATAATCTTTCCGCTGCTTCGCGAGACTGATGGTCTTGATTCTTTCCGCCTCAGTCTTTTTGATGAAAGGATTATAACGATTCGGGGACTTGACTGAACCGGCAATAAAAGCGGCTTCAACCAGGTCAAGGTCCTTTGCATCTTTGTCGAAAAAATACTGTGCGGCTATTTCAAGCCCTTTACCGAAACCGGTGACGAAAAACTGGTTCGCGTACATTTCCAGTATTTCCTGTTTCGTGTATTGTTTTTCCAGTAAAAAAGCCTGGATGAGTTCTCTCAATTTTGCCTTATAGGACCTTTTTTCCCTCTTAAAGATATTTTTTGCTGTCTGCTGGGTTAGAGTGCTCCCTCCCTGAACCACTCTTCCAGCCTTCAGATTCACGAGGAGGGCACGCAGTATTCCCTTGATTTCGAACCCCCTGTGCGAGAAAAAGCCGTGATCTTCGGCGGCAACAATAGCTTTGACAAAGTCTTTCGGTATTTCTGAATAGGGTACATACTGCCGATGGGTTGTCTTAAAAAACACGCCGATCGGGGTCTGCCCGTCATCATAAAAAACAGGGCTTTCAGAGGCAATAACATCCCGGATAGCACCCTTCTGAATTCGCTTCGCAGTTTCCCTTGTTATCTGGAAATAAAATACCAGGAGGACCATGACTGGAATGACAACCAGGAACAGGAAGGCACTCAGTAGTATTTTTTTCTTTTTAGACTTCATCCTGTCCTATCAGTTCTCCCGCCAAGAGCTTCTTGCGAATAACTTGCTTGAGATCGAGGTTTTTCATTTTCAGGCCTTTCCGGCCATACTTCATGTTTGCTTCTATGACATACCACTTGTTGTGAAAATGAATCAGGTCCATGCCCACATCATCAAACCTGCATTTTCTGGCGGCTTCCCTGGCGATTGCAATACCTTCCGGCGAAATTTCATCAAAACTGATGCTTCCGCCCTGAAAGACATTGGCGCGAAAATTGCTCGAACTCCTGATTCTCCAGTAGGCAAGAACCGGATCATAGTTGATCAGGATAACCCTGAGGTCTTTTTCATGGGGCAGATATTCCTGGATATACGCAATCCTTGTTAGGCTGAGATATTTTTTCAGTGAGTCAGCATCCGGAATGAGGAATACGCCTCGTCCCTGTGAGGAGCGGCGCGGTATTTTGCCAATAAAGGGAAAAGCAAAATCCTTTGCTATATCATCATGATGCAGCGGATAATAAAACCTCGTCCGTGGATGGGATATGTGTTGCAGATAGAAAAGGGTGGTCTGCATGATCTTCTCGTCTGCATACAAATAGGTTTCAAGGCTCGGAAAAATCCTTTTTCCCATGGTATTGAGAAACCGGGCATACCCCGCCGTCGGAAACAGGATGAATTCAGCCTCATGAATCAATTTTCTTTCAGCGGGGGTGTAATCCGGAAAATTTGGTTTCACCCCGAGAGTCAGAACCTCGGGAATACCTTGCAATCGGCTGCCCAGGGCGATAAATTGCTTCCTCTCCGTCATACGCATGTCACATCCCAAGCCAACGCCGTACGCGTTCTGCCTGATCACGGACTCTTTCAAAAAGAGCAGGCAGATCCAGGGTCAACAGCCGGCGGTTTTCCATGACGATCCTGCCGCCTATGATCGTGTGAGTCACGTCGTTTCCTCTTGCCGCGTACACAATATGGGAATAGGGATTATACAGCGGTGTCAGATGCGGCTTATTGGTGTCCACAACGATGACATCCGCCTTCTTTCCTTTTTCGAGCGACCCCGTGACTTCCCCACATCCCAGTGCTCTTGCGCCTTCGATCGTCGCCATCCTGAGCACGGTGACCGCATCCATGACAGTAGTATCCATCTGTTGTACCTTGTGGACCTTTGCCGCCGTGTCCATTTCCGTAAAAAGGTCCAGATTGTTATTGGAGGCACATCCGTCAGTCCCGAGACCCACAATGATTTTTCGTGCAAGCATCTCGGGTACGGGGGCGACACCCGAGGCAAGTTTCATGTTGCTTTCGGGGTTGTGAATTACCTTCACACCGGTATCGCTTAGCAAATCCATGTCCTGCGGTACCAGGTGAACACAGTGATCCGCGATAAGGTGCCGACCGAGCAGTCCAAGGGATGCAAGGTGGCCCAGAGGAGTTTTCCCGTACTTTTCCCGGATTTCTCCTATCTCGTTGAGTGTTTCAGCGACGTGGATAATGAGAGGGACACCCTGCCTGCGGGCTATACCATCGCAGGCAACAAGAAGATCCGGGCTGCAGGTAAACAAGGAGTGGGGCTCTACCGCTACAGATACAAGCGGGTCGTCGTGCCATTCCCGGATAAGCTCTTCCGTGTACTCAAGCCCCTTTTCCACCCGGCCGTAATTAGGAGAGTCGAAGTCATAAAGGACCTCGCCCACCATGCAGCGCATCCCCGCAAGGCTTGCGGCGCGCGCCACCTCCTGCTCAAAGAGGTACATATCACAGAACATGGTGGTCCCGGACAAGAGCATCTCGGCACACGCAAGAAGGGTGCCGGTAAAGACAAACTCCCGGTCCATGCGGCTTTCCACGGGAAAGATGTAGTGATGCAGCCAATCCATGAGCGGAAGATCATCGGCAAGACCCCTGAAGAGACTCATGGCGGCATGGGTATGGCCGTTGATGAGACCGGGCAGGATAAGGCCGCCTTTGGCGTCGATGACCTGCTTTCCTTCATGGGGCAGGGACCCGTCGGTTCCCACAAGAGAAATGGAGTCACCCATAATGCCCAGAATCCCGTCCTCATAGACACTGTTTCCCTGGTCCATGGTCAATATGGTCCCGTTTTTTATCACTATATCAAACTGTGGCATTCCCATTCATCCTTCAGGGAGGCCGGCGGTGATGGCCTGCCACAATCGGGAGAGTCTTGGGGCAGCCCGGTCTGCTGCTTCAATGACCTGCTCCACGGATGTCTCCTCCATGCAATCCGGAAGGTTCACATTGGTGATCGCCACAATTGTCATGATCTTCAGGCCGCAATGCACCCCCATGATTGCCTCCAGGACCGTTGACATTCCCACGGCATCAGCTCCAGCTATTCTCAGAAACCTGGTCTCTGCGGGCGTCTCCAGACTGGGCCCGAGGATACCCACGTAGATCCCTTCCCGCAGCAGGATGCGCGAGCGCAGCGCCTCATTGCGCGCGAGCTCCAACAGCTCACGCGGGTACACGTTGCTCATGTCAGGGAACCTGGGGCCGAAGTCATCCAGGTTCGGACCCACAAGGGGGTTCCTTCCGGTGAGGTTGATGTGGTCGGTAACCAGCATGAGGTCTCCGCGATTGAACAGGGGATTCAAACTTCCGGCGGCGCTTGCTATGAACAGGTGGGTAATCCCCAGCGCAGCCATGACCCGTACCGGGAAGGTAACCTCGCCGGGGCTATAGCCCTCGTACAGGTGGAAGCGTCCCTGCATGGCAAGCGCCGGCTTATTCGTCATTCTTCCCGCAATAAGGACCCCTTTATGACCTTCGGTCGTTGCTTCCGGAAAATTTGGAATGTCATGGTACGGAATCCGGGCATTTTCCTCAATCGCTTCGGTCACCTTTTCGAGACCCGTGCCAGTAATCAGCGCTATTTCCGGTGCTTCTTTCAGCACGGTACGCAGGTATTCCGCCGCCTCCCGTATTTTTTCCCGCATTGGATATGTCCTTTCATTCGGTCCTATGAAATCTCCCCTATTGTATCTTCCCCTTAAGCCAGTTCATGAAAAAAGTCAACCTGCGAGGAGTCAGGACACTTGAATTTAACCGGCAAGTTTGCAATATTTCAACAAGAGCTCTGTTCCACCGTCCAAATATCCCGCTGTGGGTTTCGCCTGATGATGTGTGGAAATCCCTCATCACCAGCAAAGAGCTCCTCAGTGTCCGGAATTGAAAGGAGACATGACCTATGCCGGTAATTTTTATATCAAGAGGAACCATGTCCGGTGTCCATCTACTTGTAAATTCTATGCATGAAAAGACGGGAATCCGTTGTATTTCCCGTGAAGACCTGGTGAAAACCATAAATAAGTATGGAGAAATCGCAAGCAGGATCCTTGAAAAACTGAGCGATGCCACCACTGCCTACGATCAGTTCTGTGATCTGCGTTGGCCGTATCTCGTCCTTATGCGAAAAGCATTGCTGGAGGAAGTCAACCATGAAGATTTGATATATCATGGGTACTCAGGACATTTGCTTCTGCCGGCTGTACGACATTTTATACGGGTGCGGATCGGTGCACCGCTTTCATTGCGTGTGTCCATGACCATGGAACGGCTGGCATGTGAGGAGGAAGAGGCCCGTAATTACATCACCAAGGCGGACGAATACCGCGGGAAATGGGCAAGGTTCGTATACGCCCAGGATATACAAAATCCTCTGCTCTATGATGTATGCCTGAATCTGAGCCACATGACCCTGGAAGCGGCGTCCGGCATTCTCGAAAGCATTCTCAGGGAGGATGATTTTCAGGGCACCCCTGAATCCCTGGCTCAGGTGGAGCGTATTCGTCTGTCCACCGATATCGAGGAAGCTCTTGTTATTGACCCCCGTACGGCCAATTTCGAAATCAATGCTGAAGTTACAGATGAAGGCATTCGCCTGACCGGCCCCTATCTGGATAATCAGGACCGATCAGCGGTTCTGGAAATCGCCGAATCAGTTCCCGGCGTGGAAAATACCCAGTACAGTCCGGGATATAAGTCACGGTTTGAGGAGAACTGTTCTTTTTGAGCCGGAAACAGCGGGCTACGCGGTGCTCCATGCCCACTGTTCGACCCAATCTATACTATGTAAGGAAGGAATCAAAGATGAACAACGACACCGTAACTGAACAGCAGATTGCCTCCACCTTGAGAGCAATTCACGACCTATTGGCTCGATCATTGGAAATTCAGCAAGAAGCCGCTGAGGCCGACAAATCCATCTATGCCATGGAGAAAAAGCGCACGGAAACAACATCCGACCTGCTAAAGCATACGGCCTCTACCGGCAGTCTTGCCGAACAGAGAACCGATATGGCAAAAGAGCGGACCGCCCTGGTGCGTGAACAAACACGCCTTTCCACCAGGTCCACCGAGCTGTCTGAAATTCGAACGGATATGTCCCGCGAACGGACAGGTTTCGCCAGCCAACGGACGAACCTGGCCGTCGTGCGCACCGATTTTTCGCGATCCAGGTCAAACCTTGCTGATCAGCGCACCACCATGGCCGAAAGGCGCACCGGATTTTCAGAAAAGCGCACGGAGCTGGCGGGCTCACGGACTGTCCTTTCCAGTATCCGGACAGCCCTGGCCCAGGGAAGGACAAATCTGGCACTCATTCGCACGGGTTTGGCCTTCCTCACGCTCAGTATAGCTTTTTTCCGCATATTCGGTGTCTCCTGGTGGTCAGTCTTTGATGGAGGTCTTGGCGCTGCCAGCATACTCATGACGATGATGGGAATACTCGGCTACCGGCGTTCATCACAAATGACAAAAAGATTGGAAAAAAGTGTAGAGATTGGTGAAAATACAGCCATGTAAGTCCTTTTAGCCAAGACCAAAATCTCTTGACATTTCTGTTTGTTAACGATTACAAGAAACGCTTGCCCAGAGAAACCCAAATCCACCGTCTACATTCCGCAATAGTAATCTTGTGGGTTGATTTGGCGAAAGCCCTGATCGTCAGCAAGGTATGAGATGCAAGTCGAAGATCCCGTCCCCGGCGGGCGCGCCGCATCGCAGATCCCGTGTTGTGTGCCGGAGGAGCGAGCGAAGGCTACGCGGCTTGTGCTCTGCGAAATCCCGTCTTGGCGGGAAGATAACACCCTGATGGTGGATCAGGGAGGAAAAGGAGAGATGTGTTGTGGACCTCTGGAAGCTAGGTCATTCCTGGATGGGAGATACACTATGGGATCTGTGAGCCCCAAGGGCCAAAAGAGCCTCATAGAAAAGGTGCTGAACCGGGGAATTTGCGTGAAGTGCGGAGCATGCGTTGGAATCTGCCCGTATTTCAGTTACTGGGACGGACAGGTCACTGCCCTGGATATCTGTCATGCGGAAACCTGGAGGTGTCTCCAGTACTGCCCCCGTGCTGATTATGAAGCGACCTCCCTGGAAGGCGATACCGGTGGGAATGAACAGACCATGGGTGAATACCGGGAAATATGGGCCGCCCGGGCCGCAGATAGAGATGTTTATGATCAGGGACAGTATGGCGGCGTTGTTTCTTCCCTCCTGATCTTTGCCATGGAAAGGAACTTCATAGATGCCGCTGTTGTCACCGACTCCGGCAATGACGGGTTCTCACCGGGCGGAAGGCTGGCTAAGTCTCCGGCCGAGATTCTTGAATGTGCGGGTTCTCGATATTCGGCCTCGGCAAGTCTTGCCGTTCTGAACCGCGCTGTTGACAGAGGAGAAGACCGGCTGGGCGTGGTTGGACTGCCCTGCCAGATGCAGGCCCTTGAACGAATGGCCAGATCAAATGGGGGACCAAAAAAGACAACAGAGCAGGTGAAGCTCAGGATCGGGCTTTTCTGCACCTGGGCCCTTGACTACCGCGCACTGAGGGCCTTTCTGGAGAGAGAGGGAATAGAAGGACGTGTCAGGAAGTATGATATTCCTCCGCCCCCTGCTGAAACGTTCATGCTCCTGACAGACGATGGATGGAGACATATCCCCCTTGAGGAAATTCGAAACCTGGTACAGGAGGGGTGTACTCTCTGTACCGATATGACCGCTGAATGGGCGGACATCTCGATCGGCACTGTCGAAGGACGAACCAATTGGAACACCGTTATTATTCGGACGGAAAACGGGGCCAAACTGTTCAGGCAGGCGGTCGCTGAGGGCGCCATTAAAATTGAAAACCTCCCCGGGGAAAATCTCGATCACCTGAAAGAAGCGGCTTTAAGCAAGAGAAGACGTGCTGAAGCCATTCTGAAGAATGAGCCCGAGAGCTAACTAGTATGCAAGAGATACGTAACAGAAACGGCGGATCCATTTTACTGCTTCAGGGGAACCAGGCGATCGCCCGGGGCGCCTTGGAGGCAGGGGTCATGTTTTGTGCGGGATACCCGGGCAATCCCTCCTCTGAAATTATCGAGACCCTTGCCGCCGCATCCCCAGATCTCCCTGTCTATGTGGAATGGTCCACCAATGAGAAGGTCGCGCTGGAGGCTGCCGCAGCCGCCTCCTTCGCCGGGTGCCGGGCTATTGCCAGTATGAAACAGAACGGCGTCAATGTGGTCTCGGATTTCCTGACCAACCTGACCCTATCCGGAACCAAAGGAGGGATAGTCCTTGTTTCGTGCGATGATCCGGGAGGAATTTCGAGCACCAACGAGGAAGATGCGCGGGTGTTTGCCCAAATATCCGATATCCCGCTCCTTGAACCTTCGACTCCCCAGGAGGCCCTGGATATGACCAAATGGGCCTTTGAACTGTCTGAAAATATCCGCAATATTGTAATGATCAGGAGTGTTTCCAGACTTTCTCACACGCGTTCCAATGTTAAAACGGGTGATATCCCCCACACTCGTGAATGCCCGCACTATGACGTCAGCGGGCCCCCATTCAATACCTTTCCCATTTTGTTGAAGCACCGGAAAAGACATGAAAAACTGGCCCGGGCCATGGAACTCTTTGAAGAATCTCCATTTAACCGGTACGATGGGCCGGAGACCTCAGGGCTGCTGATTATCACGGCAGGATGTGCCTGGAACTATGCGGCGGAGGCGATCGAAATCTTGGGTCTTCATGACAGGGTTGGTATTTTGAAGCTGGGGACCACCTGGCCCTTGCCCAGAAAGCTCCTGGAAAAATCCCTGAAACATGCTCAACAAATCCTCTTTGTGGAGGAAGTGGAGCCGTTCCTGGAGTCCAGTGTTATGGCCTTTGCTGCTGCTTTGGGAAAAAAAATCGGCATCAAGACCTGGCTAGGAAAAACTTCCGGCCATATCCCTGATTCCGGTGAATCGAGCCCTGCGCAACTGATTAAAGTCATTGCGGGTCTGTTCGGACTGGCCCCCGTTTCGGGGAGTCAGGCCTTTCTCGACCGAATTTTCCCCCAGCTGGAGGGCAAGATACCACCTCGCGAATTCGGATTCTGTCCGGGATGCCCCCATCGGGCGTCCTATTATGCCATAAAGACCGCACTTGCCTGGGATAATCGCGAAGGTTTCGTGTCCGGGGATATCGGGTGCTATTCCATGGGCATGTGGCCGACAGGATTCAACCAGGTCAAATCCGTGCATGCAATGGGGTCAGGTGTAGGTCTGGCCAGTGGGTATGGAAAACTCAATACATTCGGGTTTACCCAGCCGGTTATTACGGTGGTCGGCGATTCCACTTTTTTTCATGCGAGCATCCCGGCAATGATAAACGCGAAATTCAACCAGTCCGACATGCTGCTTGTGATATTGGATAACAGCGCTACTGCCATGACAGGATTTCAGCCGCATCCCGGGACCGGAGAAACAGCGATGGGGGAACCGACAAAGATCGTGGATATGGAGGCCTTGTGCAGTTCACTCGGAGCGCAAGTCGGCATTGAAGACCCTTACCAGATGCAGCAAACCGCCCGAACCATTTATGAGCTGCTGCAAAAGAAGGGGCTGCGGGTCCTCATTCTTCGACGTAAATGCGCACTTGTACAGGGAAGGGAAGGGGGCTTTCCTTTTCACATGGAGGTAGACCAGAAAAAATGCCTGGGTGAGGACTGTGGATGCGGCAGATATTGTACCCGTATTTTCCGCTGCCCCGGGCTCATATTTGACGAGCAAGAGGGGAAAGCAAAGATTGACCAGGTGATTTGCGTGGGATGCGGCATATGTGCGGAAATCTGCCCCCAGGAGGCTATACAGAGACTGGAAACAGGGAACTAAGTTCTATGATGCGCAATTACGTAACGTATTGATGCGTATGCGTTGTGGGCAGGGGAGCGGGATGTTCCCGAGGCGGAGTCCTGGCGGCCCTGGAACAGGACAGTGGAAGGGCCGACAGCCGCAGTGAGCGGAGCCACGGACGGCGAAGCGAGCGAAGCAGAGGGAATATGCCGCTCCCCTGCTTTCCAGGTAGGCCGCATTTTGGCGGTGTTAGAATACGTTAGCGTATTTATGAATCGATGGACTAAGAGGGAATAATGCTGGTTAATTTGATTATAACGGGAGTCGGCGGCCAGGGAAACGTCCTCGCATCCCAGATTTTCGGCCGTGCGGCCGTGAAGAAAGGGTTTCAAGTAACCATCGGTGAAACATTCGGCCTCTCCCAACGGGGCGGTTCGGTCATGAGTCATATTCGGGTCTCTGACGAAAAACAGTACGGCCCCCTGATACCTCCAAACAGAGCAGATGTGATTGTGGGCCTGGAGCCTTTGGAAACCATACGGATTATTGCTGACTACGGAAACGAGGATACCACGTTGTTGATCAATGCAAGACCCATCCACCCGTTGAACGTGATTGCGGGGGACGTGCGCTATCCCTCTCCCGATTGGATAAGGAGTGTATTGGAGGAAACTGCCAATCCCCTTTACTGGCTTGACGCCACACCGCTGGCCGTTGAACTCGGTGGCCCGATCATGCTCAACATGATCATGCTCGGGGCCCTGTGTGAACTGCCTTCTTCCCTGCTGGAAAAAAAGGACCTGGAACATGTTCTCACGGCTCTTTTCCCTGAATCTAAGCTCAAGGCCAATTTCAAGGCCCTGGAGATAGGCGGGAAACTCATACGCGACTATGAAAATTGATCTTCACATACACTCGAAAGATTGTTCTGATGGAAAGATGAACCTGGTGGATATCTTTGCTGAAGCAGAAAAGCGGAGCATCCAGTTCATTTCCATAACAGATCATGATGCCGTTGAATGCCAGGAAAGGGCCATGGAACTTGCTGCGGAGCATCACATGCGCTACCTCTCCGGCGTGGAATTGAACATCTCCTTTTCCCATCCCGGCTATCGGGACGGGAAAGCGGTTTCTCTGGATGTGCTGGGGTACAACTATGATATCCGGAACAAGGCCCTGGCCCAAAAAACACAGCAGTTGCGGGAATACCGCAAGGTGAGAGCAAAGAAGATCCTGGATAATGTCAACGCGGAACTTGAGAAAGAGAACAAGGATCTTCTGACGCAGGATGATCTGAAGGCAATAGAGGAATCCGTGGACGGGACCTTTGGAAGACCACACATTGCCGATTATTTGGTCAGTAAAGAGATTGTGACATCAAAACAGGAAGCGTTTGACCGGTACCTGGTGAAATGCAATGTGCGCAAGCTTCCGGTCACTCTTGAAGAGGCCTCCGAGCTGGTCCACGCTGCAGCAGGCAAATTGATGCTTGCCCATCCCAATGATCCGAATGGGACGTCTCTTGTTTCCCTTACCCCGTCCATTCCTCAACAGATTGACATTATCAGGACAGGTATGCTGCCTTACCTGGACGGGGTGGAATGCTTTCATTCCCGGCTCAGCGAGGAAAGCACTTCTTCCTATCTGGCCTTTGCCCGGGAGGAGGGACTGATGGTGACCGGGGGATCGGACTGCCATCAACAGCCCATCATTATGGGGACGGTTGTTGTGCCCGATTTCGTCGCCCGGCAATTCCAGATGGATACCAAGTGAGAAAAAACTATGCGCGACTTGATACGAGACCTCAGCAATCCTGAAAACCTCCCTGATACGACCCGGGATGTTACCGTCATCCAGACCCACATCTCTATTGTCTTCGTGGGCGACGCGTTCGTTTACAAGGTGAAGAAACCGGTCAATTTTGGATTTCTGGACTTTTCTACACTGGAAAAACGCGAATACTACTGTCACCAGGAAGTGGTGCTCAACAGGAGACTCGCGAAAAATCTTTATCTCGGTGTTGTACCTGTCCTTTTTGACGGAAAGAGACACGTATTGGGAAGCGGCAGGGGGGATGTTGTGGAATACGCGGTAAAAATGAAGAGAATCCCCGAGGACAGGCTCATGGATCACGTTCTTGATCGTGGTGAGCTTGACGAACAGACCCTGATGAAAATTGCTGCTGTTCTTGCGCGGTTTCATGTCACCGCAGAAACTTCTTCCCAAATCGCAGAATATGGTCGGGCCGAGCGGTTCAAGATCAATACGGATGAAAATTTCAACCAAGTGGATAAATACCGGGGCGTGACGATTGAGCAGGAGAAATTCCTCGCCCTCAAGTCATGGACCGATCTCTTTTATGAAAAGTTTCATGATCTTTTTTCCCGGCGTATCTCAGAAGGACGCATCAGGGATTGCCATGGTGATCTTCACATGGAGCACATCTGCCTCACCCGGGATATGCCCATCTTCGACTGCATTGAATTTAACGAACGATTCCGGTACAGTGATACCGTTGCGGATATTGCTTTCCTCCTGATGGACCTGGAATACCACGGGGGATACAAAGAGGCAGAAGATTTGTGGAAACGATACAAGACCCTGGCAAACGAAGATGAAAAGCAAATTGACGCCCTGATGACGTTTTATAAAGTCTACCGGGCCTTTGTGCGGGGAAAAGTAAACAGCTTTCAAGTGGATGACGATCGCATTCAGCTTGATGAAAAAAAGAAGGCCATGGCTGTCGCGAGCAGGTATTTCAAGCTGGCACATGCGTATATCGAACAGGGACTCTTGCGCGAAGGAATGAAAGAGAGTGACAAATGAAAGAACCTTTTATGGATTTTATGGAAAGAGAACTGGAACCGGCGACGGTCCTTATTGCATGTGGTCTTCCCGCATCGTACAAGACAGAAACAACCGAGGTCATCGCCATGCTCAAGGGATACAGGATTCTCCGCACAGACATGATCAGGCTGGAGGTCCTGAAAGACGAGGATATCTTCGACGAGAAGGTGGCATCCAGCATGAATAAGCGCACCCTTGTCTATCACGAAATGTTCCGACTTGGAGATGAGCTTGCGGCAAAAGGCAATGGCATTATTTTCGATGCCACCTTTATCACACAAGGGTTGCGGCGGCGCGCGGCAGAAATTGCAGCCCGCAATCGCATGACGTTTGTCATCCAGCAGACCCAGTGTTCAAGAGAAGTATCACTCAGACGAATCTCAGAACGGACAAAGGAGAATTATCAATCCAACGCCCTGACCGAACAGGCGTACGTCAATAATCTGAAGAAGTTCGAGCCGGTGGATCTTTCTGACTTGAAGACGCTTTTTCCCGCCCTTCCGGTGATTCACCTCGTGGTGGATACGTCGTCCGATAAGACGGAAGAATGGTTTGTCATGAGGCAGGAAAGGAGAACTTGAGATGCCTTCCCAGTCAGTGGGGATCATCTATAAATACCGTGATAAACCTGCGCAGACCCAGGCGAGAAAGCTCGAAAAATGGCTGGGAGAGCGCGGGTTCAAGGTCTTTTCGGAAGAAATGGAAATTCGGGATTCCTTAGGCGGGTCCATGGAGGAACGTTCTTCCATACCAACCACAGTGAATTGGGTGGTTGTGCTGGGAGGGGACGGCACGCTACTCGGGGCGGCACGAAAGGTGGGCCGGTTCGGGGTGCCGATTCTCGGGGTAAACCTGGGAGGATTAGGCTTTTTGACCGGGATACCCTTGAATCGATTGTACAGTGTTGTCAAGCTGCTCCTGGAAGGAAGACTTCAGATCGAGGATAGAATCCTGCTTGAAGCCAGGATCATGCGGGAAGGGAAGGAGCTCTACGGTTTTCAGGTTCTGAATGACATGGTCATCAACAAGGGGACACTGGCCAGAATCATAGATCTGGATGTGTCCATCAATGGCGAATTCCTGACCACCTTCAGGGCCGACGGTCTCATCGTGTCAACTCCTACAGGCTCCACAGCATATAACCTGTCAGCAGGAGGGCCAATCCTGTACCCGACGATGGAATCATTTATCCTCACCCCCATCTGCCCCTTTACCCTGACGAACAGACCCATCCTGCTTCCTGAAACAGCGATTATTGAAATTCGACTGGGAAAAGAGAGCGAAGAGCAGGTTGTCTTGACCCTTGACGGCCAAGTGGGCGTTGATTTTCGTTATGGCGACCACATCATCATCCACAAGTCGATAGAGAGCATCAGGCTCTTCAAACCACCGGATTACAGCTTTTTCAATGTTCTCAGGACAAAATTAATGTGGGGCGGCGGGACATACGAATGGAAACAGGGAGAAGAGTGTTCCAAGTGAATCGTCATGATATTTGCTACCTGCGGTATACCATCGAATCTTACGATGGTATGGCTGTGGTGCGAACCGTTGACCCTCACAGTGCAAAGATTGAGGTGACCGTTGCACCGGGATGCGAGTCCATGCTTGATCAGTTGATTGAGGACCTCAGGAAAAGTGAAGAGATTCAGATGAATGAGATTGAATTCTGAGGTTGATGGGATGGTACGGAAAGGGTTTTACATCGCCACCATGGGCTGTCAAATGAACGAGTATGATTCGGATTTTCTTGCTCACACGCTTGTTTCATACGGGTATCAGCCGGTGAGCAGTCCCGGAAATGCAGACATCGTGTTCATCAACACTTGCACCGTCAGGGAAAAGGCGGACCAGAAGGCCGTGAGCCTCCTCGGCCGCATGGTGCGTCTGAAAGCCAGGAGGCCGGGCATGGTCCTGGGTGTGATGGGATGCCTTGCTCAAAGAGAGGGAAAGCGATTGTTCCATCGATTTCCTCAACTCGACATGGTTGTCGGGCCCCGCGAATTGCCGAATATTCACTCCATGCTGGATGCCGTCCTCTGTCAAAAGAAAAAGTTGATTGCAACGCACCTTGATCTTCCACCACTGAACCGGTCAAAAATTCATCAGATCCAGGAGAGAAAAGTAAGTGCATATGTTTCCATCATGCAGGGGTGCGATAACTTCTGTACGTACTGCATCGTTCCCTATGTCCGGGGAAGAGAGATATCCCGGCCTCCGCACGACATCATAGAAGAGGCGAGATTCCTCATCCGCCAGGGGGTGAAGGAAATAACCCTCCTGGGACAGAACGTGAATTCCTATTTGTGGGACGATCACACCGGATCGTACGATTTTGTCTCCCTGCTTCAAAAGTTCAAAGATGTGGAAGGGCTTGTGCGGCTTAGATTTACCACTTCACATCCAAAAGATCTCTCCGAAGATCTGATGTTTTGTTTTCAAGACCTGAACATGCTTTGCCCGCACATTCACCTGCCATTTCAGGCAGGGTCCAACGAAGTCCTGCGACGCATGAAAAGAGGCTATTCCCGGGAGCAGTATATTGCTCTGGTGGAAAGATTGCGAGAAGTTGTTCCAAACATCGCTATAACCAGTGATGTCATGGTGGGATTTCCGGGAGAGTCCGCAAAAGATTTTGAAGAAACGCTGGATCTCATGGAAAAAATTGGATTTGACTCACTTTTTTCCTTTAAATATTCTGACAGAGAAGGTACAGTAGCGGCCCACATGGGCCATAAAATCAGCGAAGAGGAAAAGTCCCGACGATTGGATCGTCTCCAGTCCCTGCAGAAGGACATGACCCTCCGGAAGAACAGATTCCTTGAAGGGAAGCAAGTTTCTATACTGGCGGAGGGGCAGAGCAAGAAAGGCGGTCAGATGACGGGACGCACGGATACCAATAAAATAGTAAACTTTAGCTCTGATACTAATAAGATAGGAACTATAGTTAAAGTAACAATCAAAAGTGCGTTTGTTCATTCCCTGCGCGGTGAACCCGTACGCTGATACACCTCGATTATGGATATTTTGCACATACAGTACGATACTGAACGATGCCTTGTCGTCGATGATGAAAAACATGTGCGGGAGAGCGTCGTCGAAAGCCTGCAGCTCCTTGAATTTCAAGTGGAAGGAGTTCCCGGCGGTCAAGAAGCGCTCCTGCAACTGCAGGAAATGGGAAATTACAGTTTTCTCATTACTGATATGAAAATGCCCGGAATGGACGGACTTGACCTCATCAAGAAGGCAAGAGCGATTTTTCCGCATATCTGTATTATAGCCATGACCGGGCTTGCAAGAAGTTATAAGTATACCGATGTGATCAATGCGGGCGCCACTGACTTCATAAATAAGCCGTTCGGGACTGATGAGCTGGAGGCCAAAATAAAGCGTGCCATTGTCGAGCGTAACAACAAGGATGAACTGAACCGCTTATCTATTACCGACTCCTTAACAGGCCTTTTCAACCAGCGGCATTTCTATGCACGCTTGAGAGAAGAAATAGCCAGGGCCAAGAGACAGATGCAGCGATTGTCCCTGATCCTGTTTGATCTCGACAACTTCAAGCAGTATAATGATGCCCATGGGCATCTCGCCGGCGATGATATCCTTGGAAAAACGGGTGGAATCATTCACGCGAGTATTCGACAAGATGTGGATTCCGGATATCGGTACGGGGGAGACGAATTTGCGGTCATTTTGATTGATGCAGACACCAAAGTGGCCCAGGGGATTGGCCGACGCATAGATAACAGCCTCCGGGAACAACTGGGGATCAGCGCAAGCATGGGATTTTCTCAGTTTTCGGACGAGATGACCGTAGAAGCTTTTGTAAATGAAGCTGACAGGGACCTCTATCAGGCGAAGGAAAAAAGATAGTGCAGATTTTTATAATGTCCGATAATATATATTATGTCAACTTGTCATTGATGCAGGAAATCTGATCATCAGCAAGGTATCATTTTCCCGCCAAGACGGGATTTCGCAGACCTCAAGCTGCGTTGCCTTCGGTCGCTCCTCTTGTGGAATATGGTGGATCAGGGGAAAAAGAGTTGTTGACAGAAATATCATTCACATAGTATATTTAAAAAGATATCTTGATGGAGGTCATGTTGCATGGGAAGTGTTGTAAAGAAGCGGCGAAAGAAGATCCGGAAACACAAATACCGAAAGCTGAAAAAGAAGATGCGGCATAAAAATAAGTAAGGCACTCCAGTGCCAGTGCTTCCATATAGAGAAAGAAGGCAGCCTTTTTGAGAGGCTGCCTTCTTTCTTTTTGCCATGAGAGGCAGAGGAGTCCGAGGGATTTTTAGCTGCTGTCTTTAGCTGTAATCATACCATCCCCCGCCGGTTTTTCTCCCCAGTTTTCCGGCACGAATCATGGTCTTGAGCAAATTGGGGGACACCCATTTTGACTCCTTGTTTAATTCCTTATAAAAATATTCAGCCACAAAATAGGCAATGTCAATTCCCGTGAGATCCATCAGTTCAAAGGGACCCATGGGATAGTTGAGACCGTTTTTCACCGCAATATCAACATCTTCTATGGAGGCGATCCCCTCTTCCACAATCTTGATTGCCTCTATCATATGGGGGATCATGATGCGGTTCACGATAAACCCGGGGGAATCTTTCTTCACTTCCACGGTAATTTTCCCCATTTTCTTTGCCAGATCGCTGGTAACGGCAACAGTGTCATCGCTGGTGGCGTAACCACGGATGACTTCCACCAGGCGCATAAGAGGAACAGGATTGAAGAAGTGCATCCCGCAGACCTTCTCAGGGCGATTTGTGGCAGCGGCAATCTCCGTCAGGGACATGGAAGATGTGTTTGAGGCCAGGATCGTTTCCGGCCTGCAAAGTTCGTCCAGTTCCTTGAAAACGCTCTTCTTGAGATCAAGGTTCTCAATCACCGCCTCAATAACGAAGTCAACGTCTTTCAATGCGGACATCTCTGTCGTACCCTTTATCCTGCTCAGAATGGCATCTTTTTCGCCGGCCTCCATTTTACCTTTTTCCACGCTCTTGGAGAGGAAGCGATCGATGCTTTTCATCCCCCGCTCCACGAATGTATCCTCGATATCCCGCATGACAACTTCACACCCGATCCGGGCCGCAACCATGGCAATGCCGTTTCCCATGGTACCGGCTCCAACTACACCCATTTTTTTGATCTCCATACGTACTGTTCCTCCTCTTTATTTGATGAAATTCTCAAAAGTCGGGAATCCGTTCCCCCGGAGTTCGCCGGGCCGACCTCTCTTGATCCCGCACAATGTTCCTCTGTTCAAAACATGGGCCCACAATGGAGCGTCTTCACTTCATGCTTTTTTCTTACACAGATTCCACTGATGTGACTTCCGGGACATTCTGTTTCAGAATTCTCTCGATCCCCATTTTCAGTGTCATCTGGCTCATGGGGCAACCCCCGCAAGCACCGGTCAGCCTCACTTTAACCACACCCGAGTCTTCCACTTCTACCAGCTGAACGTCTCCTCCATCAGCCTGGAGACTCGGCCTCACCTTGTCAAGGGCGTCCTGCACCTTTTCTTTTATGGTCATAATCGTCTCCTTTTCTCTGCGTTTCCATCGAGGAATAAATAGGTATTTTTTTTTCGCATACCACAGATGCGAGGTGAAAGCTACCCAAAAAACTTTTTCACCCGGTTGTCGAGGAAGCGTGAAAGCCCGGTTGAGTCTCCCGGAGTCCAACTCATGGATTTCCTCCATACCTCATCGGACTCCATGCAGAGATAGAGGCCCAGGTCGGTATGCCAGCTATCCAGGTGTTCACGCATGAAACCGTAGAGGTCCATTCGAATCGGTTTGAAATAGCGCATCTTTCCATCCAGGCCGGGAATAAATTCCCCGTCAAGAATCATTGTGCGGGGATGGCGCTGCTCGATGACGGATTTCAACGCCGGCATGAACCTGAGAGAACCCATACTTATCCAGATGACCCGGGTGGGATCAATATACTGGTTCATCAGATCAAGTGTCCTGAGATAGTCGTCCTGCCAGCCTGGGTGGGGAATCAGTGGATCAAAGTGGAATCCGACAATAAATCCTTCACCCTGGCATGTTTTAGCGGCTTCAAGCCGTTTCCTGAGACTCGCAGCCCCGTGCTCTTCCCTGGCCGTAATTGTCGGGCTGTTGAGAGACCATGAAACCACGATCTGCCTCCGTTCCGGAAGCGCAATAAGTCCCTTTATGTTGGTAGTCTTTGTCTTCAATTCCAGGATGGCATTTTTTCTTGTGGAGAAACCAGGGACCAGTATATCGCTCCAGCCGATAAGAGGATCAAGAGCCAGGCTGTCGGTAAATTCTCCGGTCCCGATGCGAAAAATCCTCTCGGGGTCGGTATCGATGAGGCGGAAAACCTCTCCCAGCCGCTCCTCGATATTCGTGAAAATCCTCAAATCAGACTCATGAAAATAGGATTGCAGGATGCAGTAACTGCAATCAAGCGGACAATTGGTAGCGGCATTCAGAATCTGGTATCCGCAGCAAATATGGTTTCTCGTGCCCGGGCATGGTTTCAGGATATCACCAATGAATTCAACAAGATGAAGCCTTTTCTTCCCCATCTGCTGGAGATCCGCTGCCTGGTGAACAAATCCCTGGTCACTCCAGACTTGAGGAATACCCGCAATCCTTTCGCGAATACGTGAAAAAAGCCGGTATTTCTCCACTCCCTTTTCCAAAAGAACTTTCTCTATTTGAAAACAGGGCATCATGCAACCTTTTCCCACGGATTTCCGAGCTGCCGCAATCCATCAACGCCAGCAAGATGGTCAATTACATCTTTTAATTCCTTTCCACTGCGGAAAGAAATCTCCATGCGGTAGAACTCAGACTCAAAATACGACGGGGCCTGCACGCGGACGTGCCGGGGAAGCTGCAGCCTGAGAACCTCTTTCTTGAATGTCTCTTCAGCTCGGCTCAGTCTCGGGAATTTCTGCAATCGCAGGAGAGCCAAGAGTGATTTTGTTTTCTGAGGGCCGTTCAGGGAATGACTTGAACGTATATCGAGGAAACGTTGTTCCTGCAATACATCAGCAATCGAAGTCGTCTTTGTTCGAGATATATCTTTCAGTAATTCAATAAGTTGTTTCTGTTGATTAATGGTAAATGTTAAGTCAAGAAAAAGCTGGCCGACCGCTTTTCTTTCCTCCGGCATGAGATCCAGGAGGGCCTTGGCCGCCGGCTCGGAAATCCTCCCTTCAACCAACCCCCTTTTCAGTGATTCATCCAGGTCCCTGTCAAAGGAGATATAATTTTCCAGTGTGGGTTGACGTGAAGGAAGTCCCAACAGGGCCATATAATGGGAAAGGATTTCACCTGCTGAAAAATGGTTCGCCAGCCTGCTCAGAGCCATCCCTTTTTCCACGGAATTGAATTCCCTTGTTGCAAGATTATCAAAAAAATTGATAAGAAGGACATCAAGAGATGAAATTTCACGCTCCTTGAGTATTCGTGCGGGCAGGTGTTTGAAGTCCATTTCAAGGAGGGCCGCGATTCTCCGGTACCCGCTCACGATGATGAGGCGCCCTGCCCCGGATTCCAGGAGGAGGGGAAGGTTCAGGAGGCCCGCTCTTTTGATGGATAGCTTCATTGGTTGGAGATCGAATCCATAACTCATGGTAAAAGGTCCGGGCGCAAGGTCCATCCTGTCGACGGACACCTCGACAATGGGTGCCTTATGGAGATTCCATTGCATGTCAGCTTTCATGGTTTCCTGTTCCTTTAGAATATTGTTCATATCAGCGCACTAACAATTCAGCATGAACTCCGGTGAACAACAACGTACCATCACCCGGTGGACAAGTAAAGAGTGCGGCGAAGTGCATCTGAGCATGGAGTGCCGACCGTGAAACTTCGTACTGCATTACTTATCTTGTGTTTCCTGGTCCTCCTGACCACATTTGGCGGCGGGTACCTTTATTTCACTTCCCTGGAATCTTCCGCATTCAAAGAAGCAGATCGCCAGGCATCACTCAACGCCGAAGTGATACGAAGTCACCTTTCGTCGTTCTTGTCTGAAAATATCAAGGCTGTCCGGGCACTTGCAGGCCTGCATGAATTGGAATCCGCCCTTTCCCAGCCCCAGGAAAACACTGCTCTAAGAAATGCGAATCGCATCCTTGATCTTTTCCAGCGCACCCTTGCGGCTGATGTATGCTATCTCATGGATCGTGAGGGGAACACTATCGCTTCAAGCAACCGCCGGAATCCTGATAGTTTTGTCGGGCAAAATTACGGTTTCAGGCCCTATTTTCTCCAGGCGATTCAAGGGAATACGTATGTGTATATGGCCCTCGGGATAACCTCGAACAGAAGGGGAATATATTACAGCAATCCGGTGTATAGCCGTGGGCGCAGTCTGCCGCTCGGAGTGGTCGTCATAAAGGCTTCCGTCGATGTAATTGAAAAAGAATTCAGACAGAGTTACGACGGTATTGTGGTACTGGCTGACCCGCATGGGGTTGTTTTCATGTCAAACCACAACGGCTGGCTTTATAAACTCCTGTGGAAACCAACAGAAGACGTGATTTCCCAGATCGCGGAAACCCGTCAGTTCGGTGACGGTCCGTGGAAATGGACAGGAATTACGCGAAAAGACTCTCATTCGGTGGTAGATCAGTCCGGCAACAAATACCTGCTCTCCCTGAAAAGCCTTCCTCATTACCCGGGGTGGAACGTGGTTTTTCTCAGGAAATTAAGCACCATTTCGAAAGGCGTGGTCACCCCGATTATCAGGACTGCCGTCCCGGTCATTCTTGGTGTTTCTTTTCTTGTCGGGTTCTTTGTTTTTTTCCTCTACCGCAGGGCGAGTCACGATATCAGACGACGGCAAATGGCCGAAAATGCACTGCAGGAAAGCGAAGAAACAGCCAGAGCACTCCTCAATGCGTCCGGAGACAGGGCTTTCCTTCTGGACAGGGGAGGCATGATCCTGTCATTGAACGGCACAGCTGCCGAAGCGTTGGGCAAATCCAGGAACGAGCTTCTGGGGATGACGGTTTTCGATCTTTTTCCCAAGAGCATCGCCAAGCGTCGAAAGGCATTTCATGAACAGGCCGTAGCCACAGGAACGCCGATCCATTACGAAGACGTAAGAGAAGGAAGATACCTGGACACGCATGCCTACCCCATTCCTGACACGAAAGGACGTATTTCCAGGGTTGCCCTGTTCAGCAGGGATATAACAGAACGAAAACGTGCCGAGGAAGAACTCAAGAGAGCACGGGAGGAACTGAAACAATATTCCATGGAGCTTGAACGGCAGGTGAAGAAAAGAACAGAAGAAATAAGAAGACTCTCCGGCAGAATAATGCAGAGCCAGGAAAATGAGCGTGCTGCTGTCGCACGGGAACTGCATGATGAACTTGGGCAGGTCCTGACGGCTCTCCGGATGGACGCAGTCTGGCTTGGGAACCATATAGCAGATAATGATCCTGTAGCCGAAGAGCGGGCATTGACAATGCGCGATCTTATCGATAAAACCATCGATGATGTCAGGGGGCTCGCCATCCGACTGCGTCCCGGTGTCCTTGATGATTTAGGGCTCGTGGAAGCACTGGAGTGGTATACTGACGAATTCGAAAAGAGAACAAATCTGACCTGTAGTTTCAAACGGTCCACTTCCCTGCCTCCCCTCCCAGACTATCTTTCAACAGCCGCCTACCGCATTGCACAGGAGGCCCTGACCAATGTGGTCAGGCATGCCTCCGCGACCCGGGTGGAGGTGATTCTCGGCATGGAAAGAGATTACCTTGTCCTCACGGTGAGAGACAATGGACGCGGTTTCGATCCTCGCACAACAAGTATCTTTGATGGACTGGGCTTCGCCGGCATGAAGGAACGCGCTGAACTCCTGGAAGGAGCCCTTGAAATGCACTCGAGACCCGGGAAAGGTACAGAAGTTCGATTTGCCGCGCCGCTCCGGGAACAAGAAAGGAAAACCGTATGATCAAAGTATTGCTTGCAGATGACCACCGAATTGTCCGCGCCGGACTCTGCCGGATTGTTGAAGATAGCCCTACGATGCAGGTAGTTGCAGAGGCATCCGACGGAGAGGAGGCCCTGCAACTCGCGAATGAAACAAAGCCCGACGTCGCGGTCATCGATATATCGATGCCGGGTCTGGACGGACTAGAGGTGGTCAGCAGGCTTCGCACCCTCTATCCCAAGCTCCCGGTCCTCATTCTCACAATGCACGAAGAGGAGCAATATGTTGTTCGTGCGCTTCAGGTTGGTGCCCGAGGCTATATCACCAAGAGATCAGCTCCTGAGGAACTCGTGAATGCAATATTGAAGGTCCACAACGGGGAACGGTATTTGTCGGGAGCAGTGGCGGAGGCTCTGGCCCTCATGGTTGCCCGGGGGGTCCGGTGCCAATCCCCAATGGATTTTCTCTCCACTCGCGAAGTCCAGGTGCTGCGGGGACTTGCAATGGGAAAGACCAACAGGGAAATAGCCGATATCTATCACATAAGTGTCAAGACCGTGGACACCTACCGCTTCCGCCTCCTGAAGAAACTGAATTTGCGGAATAACGCTGAGCTCTCCCGCTTTGCCATTCAAAACGGCCTCATAGAACTATGAAACAAACTATTTCTGTAAGAGATTTTCTTACAGGAAAATCAGAACTCTCCCCTCTTTACAATACGTTGTCAATCAGATAGCATTTCTTGCGCATGTAAGAATTCGGTGAATGCATAAACTTCTCTCTTCATCCAAAGAAAACTGTGTGAGCGCGGAAATACCCATTATTTCTGCAGGGTGTTCCTTGGGAGACTGTAAACCATGTATTCCGATTCCTCGCTAGGCTGGTCGCGTGGAATACCTCTTTTGTGTCCTTTATGTTGTTGTATCAAGGCCGGGCCGGTGTGCGGTGCAATGCTAACCTAAACAAGTGAGGAGGAGTAGAATGAAACGTGGAATGATTGCTTTTCTGGGGATTGTCTTGGCATTTACTCTCATTTTGCTGCCGGGAACTACGCCGGCGCAGGCTGCCGGATCGATAAAGGTAGGCATTGTCCTTCCATTGACCGGTTCCCTTGCAAAGTTTGGAGAAATCGAAAAACAGGCCTTTCAAATGGCGCTCGAAAGAATCAACGCCGCCGGAGGAATTAATGGGAAAAACCTGGAATTACTCATAGAAGACACCACCGGGAGACCGGAAGTCGGGCGGTCCGTTGTCGAAAAACTGATTACCAAGGACAAAGTGGTGATGATCGGGGGCGGATACAGCAGTTCAGTAACCTATGCCACTGCAGGCGTGTGCCAGCAGAACCGGATTCCTTTCCTGGTAAACACCGGCTCCGCTGATAAAATTACGACCTCCGGCTGGGATTATATTTTCCGTTTGAATCCCCCGGTGAGCAAATATGCCAGCAGTGTGGAATCCCTCCTGACGCAGGTCATCAAGCCGAAAACGGTGGCCATTCTGCACGAGAATTCCCTTTTTGGAACAAAAGGAGCAGCATCCTTTGCAAAAACCTGCAAAAAACTGGGTATCAAGGTTCTCATGAAAGAAGGATATGAACATGGTGGAATCGACTTCAAGCCCATTCTGATCAAGGTAAAAGAGAAAGACCCCGATATCGTTTATATGGTTTCCTACGTCATGGACGCCTCTCTGCTCATGAAACAGGCAAAGGAATTGAAATTGACGCCGAAGATGTTCATCGGCGGCGCCGCCGGGTTTACCCTTCCCGAATTCCAGCAGAATGCAGGCGTCGCCTCGGAAAAGGTGATTTCAGCCACCCTGTGGCATCAGGTTCTCCCCTTTCCGGGCGCCATGGCCTTCTACGACAAATTCAAGGAACGATTTCACAAGTCCGTGGACTACCATGGCGCTGAGGCATACGCTGCCTGCTATGTGATCGCGGACGTTCTCAAGCGCGCAAAATCTTACAAAAATACCGATATTCGCGACGCACTGCTCGGAACGGACATGACCACTGTCTTCGGGCCCGTCAAGTTTATCACCTGGGGCAAAATGAAAAACCAGAATAAGGCGGCAACGTACGTGGTCCAATGGATCGACGGAAAACTGGAACTGGTATGGCCGAAAGAATACGCTACCAAATCTTTCGTATATCCTGTCAACTGGTTGAAGACCTGGGGATATTAATGCCGTTATGGAGAGGTGACCGTGGTCACTTCCACGGTCGCCTTTCCAAAAAAAGCTTCCCCATTTCAGCAAAATCAGGTATGACGGATACGAAAGGAATTAAAAATGGCTGTGTTTCTGCAAACCTTGGTGTCAGGCATTCTCATCGGGGGCATCTACGCGCTTATCGGGATTGGAATGACGCTCATCATGGGAGTCATGGGCATCATCAATCTGGCGCACGGCCAGCTCATGATGGTTGCCATGTATATCACGTTCGTGCTGTTTCACTTCCTTCACGTTGACCCGTACCTGTCCCTCCTGGTTGCCATGCCCGCTCTCTTCCTGCTCGGTTGTTTTCTCCAGAAGTACCTGTTGAACCCCCTCATGAAGGTAGAGTCCATCCTTCCTGAAAACCAGGTTCTCATGACCGTGGGCATCGGCATCGTCCTCGCAGAAATCGCCAGATTCATTTTTTCCTCCGACTACAAGACGGTCAAAACAGGCTACAGCTCATCCGCATTTTTTGTCGGCAATATTTCGTTCAATGTACCCATGTGCATTGCTTTCCTGTTCGCGGTCGGCTTCACCGTGGGGCTCTTCTGGTTCCTGCTGAAGACGGATATCGGACGCTCTATCCGGGCCACCGCCCAGGATAAAGATGCAGCAACACTGATGGGGGTCAATAGTAACCGCATTACGATTATCACGTTCGGCATTGGTTCAGCACTGGTGGCAGCGGCGGGCAGTCTTCTCATTCCCATTTATTACCTTTTCCCTGATATTGGCGGCGCGTTCACCCTGAAGGCCTTTGTGATCACCATACTGGGAGGTCTGGGGAGCACTGTGGGGGCAATATTCGGCGGTTTGGTGCTGGGGATCGCTGAATCACTCGGAGCAACGTACATAGGCATGGGCTACAGAGAAATGATCGGATTCATAATCTTCGTGCTTGTCCTGGTCTTTCTGCCCGGCGGGCTGAAACGCCTGACAAAAGTCTAGGGAGGGACTATGAAGTTAAAGCACTTGATGCTCACTGCCCTCGGTATCCTGTCTGTCCTTTTTCCCCTGGCTATCCGCTCCGACTATTACCAGCACCTGGTGATCATTGCGCTCATGTGGGTTATTATCGGTTCCTCGTGGAATCTCCTGGCGGGTTACACGGGGCAGGTTTCTTTCGGACACGCCATGTTTTTCGGAACCGGGGCCTATACCGCAGGGATCTTCGTGACCAAGCTCGGAATATCCGCCTGGTGGGGCATGATGTTCGGCGGTATTACTGCAATGATTGTTGCACTTGTTGTGGGGTGGATCTGCTTCCGTCTGAGAGGTCCGTACTTTGCCCTTGCCACGCTCGCGGGAGGAGAAATATTCCGGCTGATAGCAATCAATGGGGAGAGCCTGACTGACGGAATGGTGGGGATTCTCATCATACAGAGCTTCAGGAGCAAACTGCCGTATTATTACATTGCCCTGGCACTGGCCTGCTCGTGCATTTTTGTGATCTACGTCATCATGAAATCAAAGTGGGGGTACTATTTTCTTTCCATTCGTGAGGATCAAGACGCGGCTGAATCTCTGGGGATCAATACGGCCCTTTACAAGAATGTTTCTTTGCTGGTCAGCGCTTTTTTTACCGGCATGGCCGGGGCGTTCTACATGAACTATATGGCGTTCATCGACCCGGATGTGGTCTTTTCGTTACATTTCATCTCTATCATGGCCATCCTGGTCGGCATTGTGGGAGGAGTCGCCACAATCATGGGACCGGCAGTGGGCGCCTTTATTATGGTCGGGGTCCAGGAACTCTTCAGAAGCTCTTTTTTTGATCTGGCGCCGAAATGGGTGAGTAAGGGGCACGCGCTGGTTTTCGGCCTTCTGGTCATTTTTGTCATTATGTTCCTTGCAAACGGCATTGTTGGTGACTGGGATAAGATCAAACGCTCCGTGTTCAGAATGAAAACCACAGTCTGACAGATTTTGGAGGAAAGAGCCGGTATGCCCGTTCTTGAAATAAAAAAGCTCGTCAAAGATTTTGGAGGTCTCCGGGCTGTGAACAACGTCAGTTTCCATGTGGATGCCGGCGAAATCATGGGGCTCATCGGGCCGAACGGCTCAGGAAAAACAACCATTTTCAATTGCATAAACAACTTCTTCCCTATTACCTCCGGCACCATCACTTTCAAGGGACAGAACATTACGGGGATGAAGACCCACAAAATATGTCATCTTGGTATCGGGCGAACCTTCCAAGTGGTAAAACCCCTGGCACGGATGACCGTCCTTGATAATGTCACCGCATCCGCATTTTCCCGGGTGAATACCATAAAGGAGGCCAGGAAAGAGGCACTCAGGGTGCTCGAATTCTGCAATCTCTTCGGGGAAAAGGATAAGCTTGCCAGAAGCCTTCCCATCGGAGGCCGGAAGCGGCTGGAAATTGCCCGTGCCCTGGCCACTAGACCCCAATTGCTGCTCCTTGACGAAACTGCAGCGGGACTGAACCCATCTGAATTGGATGAGGCGATCGACCTCATCAGAAAAATGAGAGAGAGCGGCATCAGTATCCTGATCGTAGAGCACATCATGAAAGTCATCATGAGTATCTCCGATCGCATCCACGCAATAAATTTCGGCCAGACCATTGCGGAGGGATCGCCTGACCAAGTCGCCAATAATCCTGCGGTCATAGAGGCCTATCTGGGAGAAGAGTATGCTCAAGGTTGACGGCATCGATGTCTTTTACGGCGATCTCCAGGTGTTATGGGATGTGACGTTTGAAGTGGGAGAAAAGGAAATTCTCGTCCTCGTCGGTGCAAATGGCTCTGGAAAATCGACGACTATAAAGACCATTTCTTCTCTGCTCAAACCCCGGCGGGGCAGTATCCGGTTCAATAACACCCGGCTTGATCATCTGCCCCCGTACAAAATCATAGAACATGGAGTGGTGCATGTGCCGGAAGGACGGCGTCTGTTTCCTGAGATGACGGTGGAAGAGAACCTGACAATGGGTTCACTCCACGGAAACGCCAAGACTGGGAGATCCAAAACTCTTGCCTACGTATTTGATCTTTTTCCGAGACTCCTGGAACGGAGAAAACAGGAAGCAGGAACGCTCTCCGGGGGTGAACAACAAATGCTGGCCGTCGGCCGGGGACTCATGTCGCTACCGACCCTGATGATGTTTGATGAACCATCGCTGGGGCTGGCCCCTATCATGGTCAAGGAGATATTCGACCTGGTCAGGAAGGTCAACGGAGAGGGTGTGACCGTGCTGCTCGTTGAGCAGAACGTACGGCAGACGCTTGCCCTGTGCCATCGGGCATATGTCATTGAGAACGGTCGCATTGTTCTGGAAGGAAGCGGAAAAGAACTGATGGAAAATGAACATGTGAAGGAGGCCTTTCTGGGAATATGATTTTTTGTTTCCGTGCAGCCTGAGCAGACTCCTCTGCTCAGCGTCAACCTTCTCGGTATTCCGCCTGTACTATTCCACCGGAAATCGATGGAGAATTTTCGCCTTGACAGGTTTTTCCCCAGGAGTTAGGCATAACCAAAATAGGACAAGATGACAAATCTGTAAATACGGAGGTTTCACGCAATGAATAATTTTCTGGAAGGTGGGAAGATAAAAGATCCACTCAAGATCCAGGACAACACCTTTCGTGACGGGCATCAGTCCCTCCTGGCGACCCGGATGCGAACCGAGGATATGCTTCCCATTGCTGAAAAAATGGACAGCGTTGGTTTCTGGGCCATGGAAGTCTGGGGCGGCGCCACATTTGACACCATGCACCGCTTCCTTGCAGAAGACCCGTTCGAAAGAATTCGAACCCTCAAAAAATATATCAAGAAGACTCCTTTCTCCATGCTTCTGCGGGGACAAAATCTGGTGGGATACCGCAACTATGCTGACGACGTTGCCAGGCTCTTTGTGGACAAGGCCGCTGAAGCCGGCATAGACGTCTTTCGGGTCTTTGACGCACTGAATGATTTCAGGAATTTCCAGACCGTAGTTGAGCGCATCAAAGCGAACGGGAAACATTTCGAGGGAACCATCTGTTATTCCCTTACTGAAAGAAGAATGGGCGGAGAAGTATTCAACCTGGAATACTATGTCTCCAAGGCAAAAGAGATCCAGGACATGGGCGCCGACACGCTCTGCCTGAAGGACATGGCGGGAATCATGGCGCCTTTTGATATTGCAAAGATTGTCAGCGAGTTGAAGAAGGTGATCACCATTCCTATCCATCTCCACACTCATTACACCAGCGGCATGGCTTCCATGGTGTATCTGAAGGCAATAGAAGCCGGTGTGGACATCGTAGATACCTGTCTGGCCCCCTTCGCCCTTCGCACTTCTCAGCCTGCTGTAGAGCCCATTGTGGCCACCTTGTTTGAAACCGATCGGGATACGGGTTTTGATCTTCATCTTCTCCTGGAACTGGGAGATTATATTGAATCAATCGCTCCCAAGTACCGGGACTATCTTGCCAGGCACAAGATGTCCGTCATCGACACGGGTGTGCTTGCCCACCAGATACCCGGTGGCATGATCTCTAATCTGGTGAATCAGTTACGGGAGGCCAAGGCCCTTGACCGTTTGCCCGAGGTCCACAAAGAGGTGGCCATCACCAGAAAGGAACTGGGAATGCCGCCGCTGGTAACGCCCACCAGCCAGATTGTGGGGGTCCAGGCTGTCCTGAACGTCCTTTTCGGGAAGTATAAGATGGTAACAAACGAGGTCAAAGACCTTGTCTACGGTCTGTACGGAAAGACTCCCATCCCCGTGGATCCCGCAGTGCAGGAAAAGGTGCTCAAGAATTATAAACGCGGCCAGACGCCGGTCACCGGGCGTGCGGCGGATTACCTGGAACCCGAGCTCGAAAAGGACAGGGAGAAAATCGGAGACCTGGCAAAGGATGACTTTGATCTCCTCATCTATGCCCTCTATCCGAACACTGGAGAGCAGTTTCTCAAGTGGAAATACGGCCTTGAGGAAAAGCCGGCGGAGGTGAAGCCCAAGACCCTTGAGGATATTCGAAAAGAAGATGAGGCAATGGCGGCTGCCATCGAACAGATCTGTAAGGCCATATAAAGGGTTCTCCGGCCAACGTACAAACGGGCGAACCGGGGGAAACCCGTATCGAACATAAAGGAGTGTGGGGATGAGAAAAAAAGTAACGGTGATCGGCGCCGGAAATGTGGGTGCCACCGCTGCCATGCGTGTGGCGGAAAAGGCGCTTGCTGATGTGGTTTTGGTGGATATCCTTGATGGCGTTCCTGCAGGAAAAGCCCTGGACCTCATGGAGGCAGCGCCCGTTGAACACCATGATTCCATGGTCACCGGCATCACCGGAGATTACCGTGAGGCCGGAAATTCCGATATCGTTATCATTACCGCGGGCATTGCGAGAAAACCTGGAATGAGCAGGGATGATCTCCTCACCACCAACATGAAAATCGTCGGATCGGTGGTGAAAGAAATCGCCTCCGTCGCTCCTCAGGCAGTGCTGATCATGGTAAGCAATCCCCTTGATGCCATGTGTCACGTGGCCTATGGCGCAAGCGGTTTCCCGAAAACACGGGTTATCGGCATGGCAGGCGTCCTCGACTCGGCGAGGTTCAGGGCCTTTATCGCCATGGAACTTGGGGTTTCCGTTGAAAATGTGCATGCCTTTGTGCTGGGGGGACACGGAGACACCATGGTTCCCCTTCCCCGCTATTCCACAGTGGCCGGGATTCCCATAACAGAACTCCTGCCAGCGGATCGGATAGCGTCCATTGTCCAGAGAACAAGGCAGGGAGGGGCGGAAATCGTAGGCCTTCTCAAGACGGGAAGCGCTTTCTACGCACCTGCTTCCGCTGCAGTTCAAATGGCCGAAGCGATCCTGAAAGATAAGAAGATGATCCTGCCATGTGCCGCGTATCTGGAAGGGGAATACGGCATCCATGACCTGTTTATGGGGGTCCCGGTGAAGCTCGGTGCCCAGGGCATCGAAGATATCATAGAAATAACGCTTACTCCTGAGGAAGATACGGCACTCAAGGAGTCAGCCGCCGCGGTCAAGGGTCTTGTTGAAGACATGAAACGGCTCGAGCACGCGGGCGATTAAGAACGGAGGGAAAAATGAACTGGTTTATTGCCGCGTTTGTGTCATCCATCGGCAAGAAGCTGGTGATGGCAATAACCGGCCTGAGCTTCTGTCTTTTCCTTATCCTGCACCTGGTGGGAAATTTCTTTTACTATGGTGGAGCAGCTGCTTTCCAAGGATACTCGGCGCAACTTCACCAGCGTGTCGTGCTTCTTCCCATCGCGGAAGGAGGGCTTATCTGCTTTGCTCTCCTGCACATCCTTCTCGGAGCGATCCTCTATTTTCAAAACCTGGCGGCGCGACCGGCAGGCTATATTATGCGGAAGAGCGTGCTCCGCAAAAAAGCTCCCGGCGGTCAGACTATCTCCTCAAGGCTCCAGGCCTATACAGGCCTCTACATCCTTGTGTTTCTGATTATACACCTCTTTGCTTTTACCTTTGTGAACACAGTTGCCGGCGGTGGTCTCTACCGAATAGTCACCAATGCGTTCCGGAATCCTTACTACGGAGCGTTCTATGTTTTCTCCCTAATCGTGGTCGGGTTTCACGTCAAGCACGGTTTCTGGAGTGCTTTCCAGACCCTCGGTGCAAATCATCCCAAATACATGCCTGTGATCAAGGTGGCAACCGTCCTCTTTGCCTTCATCATCGCGGTCTGTTTTTCCTCGATCCCGGTTTTCATCTTTCTGCGCGCATAAGGAGTTTGCTATGGCTTTGGATGCAAAGATGCCGGGAGGGCATCTTGAAAGCAAATGGGATCGACACAAGTTCGACTTGAAGCTTGTTAGTCCCGCCAACAAACGGAAATTTGAGATCATCGTTCTTGGGACGGGTCTGGCAGGCGGCTCTGCTTCCGCCACGCTCGCTGAACTGGGCTACCACGTAAAAGCGTTCTGCCTGCAGGATACGCCGCGGCGCGCCCACAGCATTGCCGCTCAGGGAGGCATCAATGCGGCAAAGAACTATCCCGGCGACGGGGACAGCATCTGGAGACTGTTCTACGACACCATCAAGGGAGGGGATTTCCGCGCCAGGGAGGCAAATGTCTATCGCTTGGCCCAGATCAGCAACCAGATCATTGATCACTGTACGGCCCAGGGCGTTCCTTTTGCCCGGGAATATGGGGGACTCCTAGCCAACAGATCCTTCGGAGGCGCACAGGTCTCGCGCACCTTCTATGCCCGCGGACAGACGGGGCAGCAACTGCTCCTGGGCTGCTACGGCGCCATGATGCGCCAGGTGGCCGCGGGGCATGTGGAAATGCTTCCCCGCAGGGAGGTGCTGGACCTGGTGCTGGTAGACGGCTGTGCCCGGGGCGTCGTGACCCGCAATCTCATCACCGGAGAAATCGAAAAACATGCAGCTCATGCGGTTGTCATGGCAACCGGAGGATACGGAAATATCTATTATCTCTCCACCAACGGGATGAATTCAAACGTATCCGCCACTTTCAAGGCCTACAAAAAAGGCGCATTTTTCGCGAATCCGTGTTTCGTGCAGATCCATCCCACCTGTATCCCGGTTCACGGAACCTATCAATCCAAGCTGACCCTTATGAGCGAGAGCCTCAGGAATGACGGCCGTGTCTGGGTGCCCGGGATTCCCGGGGATAAACGCCCTCCCAATGAAATTCCGGAAGATGAGCGCGACTACTACCTGGAAAGAAAATACCCGAGTTTCGGAAACCTTGTCCCCCGGGATGTTGCTTCCAGGAATGCCAAGGAAATTTGCGATGAAGGCAAAGGGGTTGGCCCTACCGGCTATGCGGTCTATTTGGATTTCAGGGATCCAATTCAACGTGACGGGAAGGATGTCATTGAACGGAAATACGGCAACCTGTTTGACATGTACGAACGGATTGCGGATCAGAATCCCTATGAAACGCCCATGATGATTTATCCTGCGGTCCACTATGTGATGGGGGGGGTATGGGTGGACTATAATCTGATGAGCACCATCCCCGGGCTTTTTGTGCTGGGAGAGGCAAACTTTTCAGACCATGGTGCTAACCGGCTGGGGGCAAGTGCTCTCATGCAGGGCCTGACGGATGGATACTTTGTCATCCCCTACACCATTGGAGGATATCTGGCAGGCACCCCCCTCTCGGATGTTACTGCCGGTCATCCCGCGTTTGAAGAGGCATCGCAGCAGGCCGGAGAAAGAATCAATAAACTGCTCAAACTAAAAGGGCATAGGACGGTGGACGATATACACCGTGAACTTGGGCATATCATGTGGGAGTATTGCGGCATGGCTCGGAATGATACCGGCCTTTTGAAGGCCAAGGAATTGATCCCCCGACTGCGGGATGAGTTCTGGGAGAACGCCATTGTTCCCGGAGCAGCGGACGACCTGAACCAGACCCTTGAGCGTGCGGGCCGGGTGGCCGATTTTCTTGAATTCGCTGAATTAATGGTCGAAGACGCTCTCTCCAGGAAGGAATCCTGTGGGTGCCACTTCAACGAGGCCTATCAGACTGAAGAACACGAGGCCCTCCGGCAGGATGATACCTCCTGTTATGTCTCGGCCTGGGAATACACTGGGGAAGGATCCACCCCGGTGCTTCACAAAGAACCCCTTGTCTTCGAGAATGTGCACCTAACCCAGAGGAGTTATAAATGAGTGTAACCATCAATCTTACCTTGAAAATCTGGCGTCAGAAAAAGGGAAAGAAGAAAGGCGGCCTGGAGGCCCATGATCTGACAGATATCTCCACGGACATGTCATTTCTGGAAATGCTCGATGTGCTCAATGAAAAGCTGACGCTTGAAGGCAAAGAGCCCGTGGCTTTTGATCATGACTGCAGGGAAGGCATTTGCGGGGCATGTGGCGCCGTGGTAAACGGGTATGCCCATGGTCCCGAAAAAGGCACGACCCTTTGCCAGCTGCATATGCGTCATTTTCAGAACGGAGACACCATTGTCATTGAACCGTTCCGGGCACGCCCATTCAAGATAGTGAAAGACTTGATGTTGGACCGAAGCGCATTTGACAAGATTATCCAAGTGGGTGGATATATTTCGGTAAACACGGGCCAGGCTCCTGAGGCGAACAGTATTCCTGTCTCAGAACAAAAATCGGAGCTTGCCATGGATGCGGCCGCGTGTATCGGCTGTGGGGCCTGTGTTGCGGCCTGTCCCAATGCTTCCGCCATGCTCTTCGTGGGAGCAAAAATATCCCACCTTGCACTCCTTCCCCGAGGCAGGGTGGAGGCAGCCAAACGAGCCATATCCATGCTCAGGAAAATGAGTGAACTTGGCTTCGGGAACTGCAGCAACCATACAGAATGTGAAGTCCAGTGCCCCAAGGAGATATCTATCACCAACATCGCACGCCTGAACCGCGAGTTTTTCAAGGCGAGTTTCGGATCAGCCGTCAAATAGCGGCGTGTGATGTTTTTCGATTTACGGGAGGAAAGCCCTTGGGAAGGTTGCCGAAATCAGGAGGGGATCATATCCGGAACCACCATCCATGCAACGCTCCACTGATCGGTCGCCTCTCCGGAACGAAGGCAGACGACCCCACCCTGCTGAAACGCGGCTACCGGGCGCAGAGCATCTCCAGCAACAAGCGAGGAAACAAGCTTTGCCAGATGCGGCAGGTGGCCGACGATCATAAGATTTTCCCGTTTTTTCCTGATTTCATCGGCAATTGAATCCACGTCATCCATAGGAGAAAGCCCCACTCTTTCCTCCGGTTGGATAGCAGGATTGAGCACTGATGCGAGGATTTCGGCGGTTTCCCTTGCCCTTCTCTTCCCGCTGCAATAAATTTTCGTGACCTGCACCTCTGCTCCCGTGAGAAACCCACCGATTTTCTGCACATCGGCCTTGCCCTTCTCTGACAAGGGTCTTTCTGGGTTCTCTTCTTTTTTTTGCGGGTTTCCATGCTGGACCAGATAGACATTCATCCTGGCGTCCTCCTTGAAGAGAAAAAGAGTTTTTTCTAGTCTATCGTAGAGCAATGTGCAGGTCAATATTCCTTCTCAGTTATGGGCAGGTTTCTTCTTGACAACAGCGCTTAATTGCAGAAGACTAGCATACCTTGGTGCCCCCAATTCCCTTTTTGGTGCGACGGAGTGGTGGCATCAGTATTGTACAGGGAGTACTTGGCGAAATGTTCTTTCGAAGGAAGAAAACCGAGAACGCAGACGAAGGAGAATGTTCAAAGGCTGTTGCAACTCCTTCGGAGAAATTACACGGAGAGATTTGCCTGGATGCACAGTCCTTCAGAAATGTATTCGAGGCATCTCCCATCGGCATCTTTATCGTCCAGGACCGGAAACTCTGCTTTGTGAATCAAGAATTTCAGCGCATATCCGGGTACCCGGAAGAGGAACTGGTAGAAAATGAAGCATCCATGCTGGTTTTTCCCGAGGACTGGGAAGAAGTGCGGTCAAACGCGATAAAGATGCTCAAAGGTGAGCGTTCTTCCCCCTATCTCTACCGGGCAGTGAGCAAAAACGGTGACTTGAAATGGATCATCGAATCGGTAACCTCCATTTCCTATAACGATCGACCGGCCATCCTGGGCTATTTTATGGACAATACCGAACGCGAGCACGCAAATGAGGCCCTTGCCCGCTCCGAGGAAAAATTCCACAAAGCATTTCGTTCCAGTCCTGACTGGATTGTGATCTCCACACTGGAAGACGGACTCTATATTGACGTCAATGAAGCCTTTCTCGAAACAACAGGATACCGTCGTGACGAGGTTATCGGGCACAGATCAATGGATCTGGGTATCTGGGCTGAACCCGAACAACGCGCTGAAATGGTCAAAGTCCTTCATGAACAGGAGAAGGTCAGAAACCTGGAAGCAAAATTTCGCATGAAATCGGGCGAAATACGGTACGTCCTGTGGTCGGCAGAAGTGATCGAGTACGGAGAGGAAAAATGTCTCATTGCGGTGACGCGCGACATCACTGCGAGAAAGCGGGCCGAGGAGGAACGGCTGGAAAAGGAAAAACTTCGGGGGGTACTTGAGATTGCCTGTACCACCTGCCATGAATTGAACCAGCCGCTGCAGTATGTCTACTACCTGCTTGATGAAATTATGGAACAAACTCCTGACAGTGAGGCTCTCCATGAACTGAAACAGCAATGCGATCGGATGCGAGAAGTCATGGCCAAGGTGGAGAATATTACGACCTATAAATCAACCGATTATGTGAAGGGGGAAAAGATGATCGATATCCACACTACCTCCGGCCCTGAAACAAAGGAGTAGAGAGGTCATGCATTCCTTATTCACCCCGTTTCGGATACGGGGCATTGAACTTAAAAACCGCATTGTCATGCCTGCCCTGGCGTCATTCCTGATAGAAAATGACGGAAGCATCACTGATATGACAGTAGAGCATTACCGTCTGAGAGCGGCAGGCGGTCCTGCCATGGTCATCATGGAGGCCTGCGCGGTTTCCCCCGAAGGCGTCGTATCTCCACACCAGGCCAGAATCTATGATGATCGTTTCCTGAATGGTTTATCGAAAATAGCAAAGGTGATGAAATCGGAGGGCGCTGTTCCTGCTCTCCAGGTGCATCATGGAGGGAGACAAACATCCGTCAAGGTGATCAAACGCAAACCACTGGCTCCATCCCCCCTTCCCTGCCCGGTTATTCAGGGCGATGTGGAACCGCTCACACGAGAAGGGATTAGGGATCTGGTCGAAAAATTCGGTGACGCTGCAGAAAGGGCTGTGGCGGCGGGGTTTGAACTGATTGAAATTCACGGGGCTCACGGATATCTCGTCAATCAATTTTTGTCCCGTTTTTCCAATATCAGAGATGATGAATACGGCGGTGATATTCAGGGGAGGACACGGTTTGCCCGAGAGGTGGTGGAGGAAATCCGTCGCCGGGTGGGAGAAAGTTTCCCTATTTCTTTCAAGATCAGTGCGCAGGAGTTCTGCCCTAATGGGCTCACCGTGCAGGAGAGTATCCAGGTCCTGAAACCAATTGTGGAAGCGGGAGTAGATGTTGTACAGGTCTCGGCAGGAAATGACGCAACCCCTGAATGGATCGCCCAGCCCATGTTCATGAAACAGGCATGCCTTGCCGACAGCGCGGAAAAGATCAGGAAAGCACTTCGTATACCGGTCATGGCTGTTGGAAGGATCAACGATCCAGTGCTTGCTGATGAGATCATCACCAAAGGCAAGGCGGACCTGGTCTGCATAGGAAGAGGTCTCCTGGCTGATCCGGAAATGCCGAAAAAGGCCGAAGAAGGCCGTATTGAGGACATTCGAACCTGTATCGCGTGCAATACCTGCATGGAATCTATCTTTCGAAGAGGAAGAATCGAATGCCTCGTGAATCCAACCCTTGGTCGTGAAAATGAAATGGCCATTGTGCCCGCTAAACAGAGACGGAAAGTCATGGTGGTCGGCGGCGGTCCCGGAGGATTAAATGTTGCATGGGTGGCCGCCAGACGCGGACATGACGTGCACCTTTTTGAAAAAGCATCTGTTCTCGGTGGACAGCTCGTTATGGGCAGTGTCACCGACTACAAAAAGGAACTGCTCAACCTGATCCGATTCCAAAAGAGACAGATTGAAAAATTCGGGGTCAAATGCCATCTGAACCAGGAAGTAGTAGCAGACACCATAGAAGAGCAGCAACCTGATGTGATTATCCTCGCGACCGGCTCCCTGCCTGTCCTGCCTTCGGTGGAAGGGATTGATAAACCCATCGTCACATCGTATGTAAGTATGCTGGAGGGAGAAACTCCATCCCCCAAAAAGACCGTTGTTATCGGCGGCGGGGCAACCGGAAGTGAAGTTGCACATCATCTGTCCGAATCAGGTTCTGATGTCATCATTGTTGAAATTCTCCCCAAGATTGGAAAAGCCCTGGAAAGCATGACTCGAAAGATTCTTCTGCGGAAATTACGGTCAAACAGGGCCAGGATGATGACCGAGACAACCCTGAAAAAGATAGAAGATAACGGGGTTCTCGTGAGTGACAAGGATGGAAATGAGAGCTTCCTGGAGGCGGAACGGGTTGTCATCGCCATCGGGAGCCGCCCTGACAATCAGCTCTATGAACAGGTCCAGACAATGGGCTATGAACTCCACCGGATTGGGGATTGCTTGGAACCCAGGAGTGCGAAGGTCGCGATCTATGAGGGGGCGGTCTTGGGTCGTGCTATTTGACCTTGAGTGCTTCGTATGCTTCCTGTATCTCTTTGAAACGTTTTTCAGCAAGCCTCTGAAACTCCTCACCAAGGTGGGAAACCTTATCGGGATGATACTTGCCCGCCAGGCGTTTGTACGCCTGTTTTACTTCTTCCTGTGATGCGTTTCTGCCAATCTCCAAAATCTGGTAAGGATCACGGGGAACCCTGCTGCCGGCGGGTTGCTCTTGATGCGAATCCTTGTTCCGCGTGCCTCCACTGGAAAAACCGCCTTGCGGGTTGATCCTGCGCCTGCTATAGCGATATAGATACCACCACAAGAGCCCAAGGATGGTAATATCATCAATCCAGCCAAATCCCACCAGCCAATCCGGCAGGAGATCGAAGGGACAGACGGCATAGGCAAGGGCAAGTATGGTTAAGAAAAGACGCATTGCATTCGATACATGAAACTTGAGACTGGACACTGGAGAGGATACCTCAGGTGCGGGATTTTTCCCCTCTCCGCTCTCTGCTCTCCGCTTCAGAAGCTTCACGGATGAGCTCTTGGCCAAACTTGTCCAGGAACTCATCCAGATCTTCTTTCCAGTCCTTCATCACGTTGATTCCCTGTTTTTTCAGCAATCTGTTCTCCAGAATAGAATTTACCGGTCTCTTTGCAGCCCTTGGGAACTCATCCGTACTGCAGGGCTCGACGGGAATGTCCAGACCGAGCTTTTGCACAATAAATGCCGCCCATTCAAACCGGCTGCAAAATCCTTCAGCCGTGCAATGATAGGTTCCCATCCCTCCGTGATCCACTAGGGCCTGGATTTGCTGGGCAAGCCGGTACGTCCAGGTGGGCGATCCGAGCTGGTCGTCAACCACCTTCAAGACCTTCGAGCTCTTTTTCACCGTAGCAGAAATAATGGACTTGACAAAATTACTCCCGGCTTTGCTATATAACCAGCCTGTGCGGAGGATGATGTAATTGGGGGAATTTTCCCGCACTGCTGTCTCACTTTCTGTCTTGCTCTTCCCATACGCAGAAATGGGGCTCACAATATCATCTTCGAAATAGGGTTGTGGCACCGTCTTCTGACCATCGAACACATAATCACTTGATATGTGAATGAGCTTGCTTCCAAACCGAGCGGCCCCCTGAGCGAGATTTCTGGGCCCTTCAACATTTATTTTTCTCACAGCAAACCCGTTACTTTCACAACCGTCAACATCAGCAAATGCAGCGCAATTCAGAACAATATCCGGAGAGATAGCCTGCAGGTTCTCGATAACCTGGTCCCAACTGACGATGTCAAGGGTATCGCGGTCCGGTGCAATAACCTCATGCCACTGGCTCAACAATTCTCTGCATTCACTTCCCAACATACCGCTTCCGCCCAGAATCAATATCTTCATAGTCGACTGCCCCCCCATTCCTCATTGGAAAATCATCTCTTTTTACCATATTTGACGAAAAAATCCAGATATTATTGCAGAAAAGCTCTCTGTGCGTATCATAACTATCCGTTTTCTTACGCAAAGCTCAATACGCTCAATCCTGTACATTAATGCGGGATGCCGCGCGATGAATCAGGCATTCCCATACCCTTCTTTTCTTAAAGGCAGGAAAGAAGCAGTTCTCTTTCTTTTGATGATGCTTTCGGGTAAGCGCTGGGGGGCCTTGAACGAAAAAGAAACACAATCTGAGATAAAACCTGATTTTTTGTTTGAAAAATGCCGAAGAAGGATTATATTTATAAACAATACGCACAAATCCGCTTACGATGAAATTCCGGAGGTTCGACATGCCAATCTACGAATTCAAATGCCGCAAGTGCGGCAATGTTTTTGAACGCCTTTGTTTTGCGGGAGACGATGAAAACGACATAACCTGTCCTGCGTGTGAGGGCAAAGAGGTAGAAAAACTCCTGTCTTGTTTCAGTTCCGGGTCATCAAGTTCCGGACTTGGTCAGGCCCTCTCTTCTTCCAGCTGCTCCTCCAGCGGAGGCTTTTCGTGAGCTGGGTAGATAAACAGCCGTGCGCTGTTCTTGCGTAACACATGATACGTTCCTACAACGAATGATATATGGAGAATGAGGAAAGGAGTAACCGGATGAGTCTCTGGGTATTACTGCTGATCATTGTGGGCTGGATCTTACTCCAGGCCTATGTCCTTCCGAAATTCGGCATTTCAACCTGAATGAAGTCGAGCTGCCAGGTTGGCAGCACGGATTCAAATAAACAACCGTTGACAACCATCGACACGAACATGCGAAAAAAATAGAGACTCAGGGTCCGGGCGCCATACCAGCCGGACCCTGCCCTACCCGGTCTGCCTTTTCCTCAGGCGATCAATAGTATCTCCGATCTTTCGGATCAGCGCAAGTTGCGTTTTTCCCTTGACCTTCATGCTTCGATATTCACCAATTTGTATAAAGTATAATTTTGATGTTTTCAGAATCCCCGATGGACTTGTTTCAATCTTCCATTGAGTGGTAAGAGGCAGCGTCTCGTCCCGAAACGAGAGTATCCCATAATTGAGTTTAATCGCTTTCCGACTTACTGTCACCTCGCTGAAACCGAAAAAAGAGCTATTGAAAAACCACAGGACAATGCCCACCCAAACCAGAAAAACAACAACGTGTTTCACATTTTTCTTCATGAAAGAGCGAAAGAGAAGAATCAAGACTATTCCCAGCGAGAAGGACATAATGCCGTTCTGAACAAAAAGAGATTTTATGGCAAAAGTTTGCGCTTCCATGTGGCACGAGTACCACGAAGGAAGGGCAATGTCAATTTCCAGTGTGCATCTCAAATCCACTACCTATTTGGCGGCTTATTGAATTTGAGAAAAAATTCTCAACCTTTTTCTTGACACCTTTCATAACCTCTTGTAGAGTCCGGGCCAATTCATTTTGACCTTCCAAACCATCCTGTGCGGGTGGTCTGAGTTTGTCATGAGAAACGAAGATCATTGTGTATTATGGGAGGATAAATGGCTATGTTTAGGTCGAAAGCATTTTTCATTCTTGCTTTGTTGATATCCCTGGTTTGTGTTGTCTCAGCTGCTCTCGCAAGTGAAAAGGCGACAGGAAAGCACAGGAGGGCGCTTATACCCGGGGCTGATACCGTCACCATCTCCGGGTTTATTTTGGATAACCACAAGGAACCGATTGCCGAAGCTCAGGTCTCTATTACTGTTGACGGGAAAGAGGTGGATCATCTTGAAACGGCCCACAACGGCAAGTACGTGTCACGGTTCCAGCTCGAAAAAGGTGAAATCCAATCCGCAACCATCGATATCAAGGCGTACAAGGCCAGTTTCCAGGGGAAGACACTTACATTCAAAGGCAATGAACTTGCCGCAAAGGACAAGCATTTCTACATCAGCGAGGATATCGTCATGGGCAGGGTTCTCGGCCCTGCCTTCTGGATTTCCACGGTGGTTTTTATCCTTGCCTATATCCTGATAGCCTTTGAACTCCTTCACCGGACCGTGGCAGCAATGATCGGCGCGGCCCTGATGATGACCATATCCTATACCCTCGGCACCATCAACCCCGCGTACCACATCTTCTCATTTCAAAGAGCCATCGCGGCCATCGACATGAACGTCATCTTTCTCCTCATGGGCATGATGATTATTGTGGGAGTGCTCAAGCACACGGGCGTGTTCCAGTGGTGTGCCTATTTTGCGTATAAGCTGGCGAAAGGCAAGGTGTTTCTCCTGACCATCTTCCTTATGGTCTTCACCGCCGTCACCTCTGCGTTTCTTGACAATGTTACCACCATGCTTCTGCTCACCGGTGTGGCAATTGAGATATGTGTCTCACTCAATCTGAATCCCCTTGATATGCTCATCCCCCTGGTTATGGCCTCAAATGTCGGAGGCACCGCCACGCTTATCGGGGATCCTCCGAATATCATGATCGGCTCCTACGCGGGACTGACCTTTACAAATTTCCTGCTCGCACTGGGGCTGGTCTGTGCGCTTTCCCTGGTGGCATTAATCATTTTCTGCAAGATGTATTGGGGAAAGGATTACGCGGCAGCCAAGGTAGACAGCATTGAAGAACACATTAGCACCCTCAAAGAGGAATACCAGATCACCGATCCCGGCCTTCTCATCTATGGGCTGGCAGTACTGGGCTTTGCTGTGTTTCTGTTTCTCACCCATGGATACTGGCACATGGAGGTGAGTATTGCGGCACTGATGGGTGCAGCAATTCTCGTGACCATTGCTATTCTGACCGAAAAAGTCAATCTCATTCAGCTCATCGAGAAGGATATTGAATGGCCTACCCTGATGTTTTTTATTTTCCTCTTTATCATTGTCGGGGCGGTGGATGAGACAGGTCTCCTGGCCCTCATTGCCGACTGGATTGTGCATCTGTCTCACGGGAATTTTGTCATTTCCGTCAGTCTAATCATATGGGTCGCGGCGATTGTCTCCGCCTTTGTGGATAATATTCCCTTTACCGCAACCATGCTTCCCATTGTCGCCTATCTCAGTGAAGTCATCCCCGGCGCCGGAGATCAGCTCTGGTGGGCGCTGGCGCTGGGTGCGTGCTTTGGTGGAAACGGGACCATCATCGGGGCCTCTGCCAACGTGGTCACCATGGGGATTGCCGAATCCCGGGGCTACCACATCAGTTTTGTGGGGTTCATGAAGAAGACCTTTCCCTACATGGTTATCAGCGTGGCAATCGGCCAGGCATGGCTGCTCATTTTTCGGCCCCAGTAACCAGACGATCCATCAGAAAATCCCCTGTGAAAAAGAAGCCGGAGAGACGTTTTCAATGCTCCGGCTTTTTTTCTTCATTGTACGGAATCCTTTACCTTCAATTTGGCGTCCATGAGCTGCCGGTGGCTGAGGTGAAGAAGGTCTGCCACCTTGTGAACCAGATAATTCTCATGCTGATCAAGGCTTCCGTCTGCGTACGCGATTTCCCACATCTTTTCGATGAGGTGGAGTTTTTCGTCAACAGAATAATGCTGGTTTATGGCGTTCGTAAATGCCCAGAGATCGATGCTTTCGTCAAGTTCTTCCCGGGACCTCCTGATGAGGGATTCAACTCCCTCATCGGAAAGATCATATTCGTTCCGGATGATCGTGAGGAGTCTTTCCCTTTCTGTTTTGCTGAACTTCCCGTCCATCAGGGACATCTCCAGCAACAGCGCGCATGCGGCAACCCGGAGGTCGTCGTCAGTCGCCCTTCCCTCTCTTTTCCCATCACCAGTCTCAAATTTTCCGAAGAACTTCTTTGCAATATCGAACATTGTTCCGTATCCCTTCACTGTTCATCTGCCGGTATGGCCATCCGGCGCATTCTCTTTTTTTCCGCGATTCGGTGTTTGCGCTCAAGACGACGCCTTTTTGACGCCGGGGAAGGCTTTGTTCTTTGCCTGGGCTTGGGTCTCTCTGCTGCTAAGCGAATCAGTGCAGCGAGTCGCCCCATGGCATCCCGCCGGTTTTGGGCCTGTGTCCGGAATCGCCGCGCATCAATGACGAGCACACCTTCTTCTGTTATCCTTTTCCCTGCAATTCGAAGAAGCCGCTCCCGCACCTCCGGAAGCAATGCAGAGGAGTTGGCCACATCAAATTTCAGCTTGACGGCCGTCGCCACCTTGTTGACATTTTGTCCTCCAGGCCCTGAAGCTCGAATGAATTCCTCTCTGATCTCCTTTTCATCAATGGTAATTGTTGGTGTTATGATGATCATTGGACGTCATTACAGCTTCCCAAAGAATTCCTGGAAATCCTTGATGACTGCCACCCTTGTATCCAGAGGCGTATCGTCTTTGAAGGAGAAGGTGAGCAGAAAGGTCATCTTATAATTCACAGCCGAGGTCTCGTATTGCCTTTCGGGCGTCACTTGGATCTCCTGCAGTCTTTCATAGCCTACCTCCGCACCTCCGGCCATTTTGTTCAGAATGAGATCCAGCGCTTCTCGTGCCTCTTCCGGAGACTCCACCTCGATTTCAATGCCGTATATCTTCTGCACAGCCTTGACGATCTTTTCACCTTTTACCTTAATTTTCATGGCAGGTCCCCTTCCCTCATACCGTCGCCGTTTTCACCATCGGAAATGCCGGAATAATTAACGCAATAGCATAGCTTATTTCAAGCAAGAATACAAAACTTCCTTTTCCCCCTTGTCGTTGTCTTTGAAATGGTATACTTTCAAACACAATTAACCGGAGCATTGCGTTCCCCGTGCCGAAGGAGCTTCACTTTGCTTTTTTACCTCATGCAAGGCGCCACACTGGCCCTGCCCGCCACTCTGATGCCGGGACCCTTCCAGGCGTTCCTGGTTTCCTATGCCCTCAGAAACGGCTGGAAACGCACTCTCCCGGCTGCGTTGGCGCCGCTGCTTACTGATGGTCCGGTCATTGTTCTGGTGATTTTTGTACTCACCAATATCCCTCAATGGTCCTTGAATATACTGCAAGCGGCAGGCGGCTTCGTGATTCTCTTCCTCGCTTGGAGGATCTTTACCGCTCGCAAAACCCAAAGCGATGATAAGACGCCAATGGCAAATGCCGCAGCGAAAACCCTTTTCGGTGCCGTCGCCATGAACATCCTGAACCCGAACCCTTATATTTTTTGGAGTATGGTTGCCGGTCCTATTCTCCTGGAAGGATGGCGTCACTCCAAAGTCATGGGCATCAGTTTTATATCGGGCTTCTACGGCACTTTTGTTTGCAGTCTTGCCGTATTTATTATTATGTTCGGGACCGTTGGAAAGATGAATCCGAGACTGAACCGCATATTGAGCACTGTTTCTGTCTGGGCGCTGCTGGCATTCGGTCTCTATGAGATTGCAGTCGGCACGGCAAAACTGGCAACCGGCTTCAGCATATAAAGCGTTCTTGTCTCGCTGAAGGCAATCATGTAGTGTTATCACGCAAGGCCGCAACAGACGAACGGGCTGGAGGGAAAAAATGAAAGAAAATATCACGACATCAGAAGCAATGACCATTCAGCTTGAGAGTATTCTTGACGAATTACCGGCTATGCACCCATTTATGGAAGGCACCAGGAGGGCACCGAAGCGGCACTTTTCCCTCTCCAGGGGCGACACGGTCCTCGCGTTGAAAAATGCGCTCAGGTATCTCCCTGAAAAATGGCACAAAAAGATGGCTCCCGAGTTCCTGGATGAATTGCTGACTCGCGGGCGAATCTACGGCTATCGTTTCAGGCCTGCAGGCCGCATAAAAGGGCTTCCCATTGATTCGTACCGGGGCAACTGCGTCGAGGGACGGGCCTTCCAGGTGATGATTGACAACAACCTGGATTTTGACGTTGCTCTTTACCCATACGAACTGGTGACCTATGGGGAAACCGGCCAGGTGTGCCAGAACTGGATGCAGTACCAACTCATCAAACGGTACCTGGAAGAAATGACGGAAAATCAGACCCTGGTGATGGAATCGGGTCATCCTCTGGGCCTCTTTTCCTCTTCCCCGGATGCACCGCGTGTTATCATCACAAACGCACTGATGGTAGGCATGTTCGATGACCAGGAAAACTGGCACAGGGCCATAGCCCTGGGCGTCGCGAACTACGGGCAGATGACTGCCGGCGGGTGGATGTACATCGGTCCCCAGGGAATCGTCCACGGAACCTACGGAACCATTCTGAACGCGGCGAGACAAAAACTCCGCCTCCCGGCCGAGGCGAACCTTTCGGGGATCCTTTTTGTGTCTTCAGGACTCGGAGGTATGAGCGGGGCACAGGGCAAGGCTGTTGAAATCGCCGGTGGCGTGGGAATCATCGCGGAAGTGGACTCCTCGCGGATTCAGACCCGGAAAGAACAGGGATGGGTAAGCCGGGTAGTGGATTCCCCTGAAGCGGCCTTTCGTATCGCAGGAGAATGCCAGGAGAGAAAGGAAAGTATCGCCATAGCTTTTTACGGAAATATCGTTGATCTCCTGGAATATGCAGTAGAAAGTGAAAGGAAAATTGATCTTCTGACAGACCAGACGTCCTGCCATGTGGCCTATGAAGGCGGATACTGTCCCCAGGGATTGACCTTCGAGCAGCGGACCAAAATGCTCGAGACCGACCACGAGGGCTTCGTGCAGCTGGTGGACAAATCGCTCAGACATCATTATGCACTCATTAAGACCCTCGTTGACCGTGACACCTATTTTTTCGACTACGGAAACAGTTTCATGAAAGCGGTTTTTGATGCGGGAGTGGTGGAAATTTCCAAAAACCGGAAAGATCTGATGGACGGGTTTGTCTTCCCCTCATATGTGGAAGATATTATGGGCCCCATGATGTTCGATTACGGGTATGGACCCTTCCGTTGGGTCTGCCTGAGCGGGAGACCTGAAGATCTGGACAGGACCGATTACGCCGCCATGTCCTGTATCGACCCGGAGCGGCGTTTCCAGGACAGGGACAATTATACCTGGATACGGGATGCAAAAAAGAACAGGCTGGTCGTGGGAACCCAGGCTAGGATTCTTTATCAGGATGCATTGGGGAGAATGAATATCGCCCTGAAGTTCAATGAAATGGTCCGGAACGGAGAAATCGGTCCCGTCATGCTGGGAAGGGATCACCATGATACCGGAGGAACGGACTCACCCTTCAGGGAAACCGCCAACATCAAGGATGGGAGCAATATCATGGCCGATATGGCCACACAATGTTTTGCAGGAAACGCCGCTCGGGGCATGAGCATGGTTTCACTTCATAACGGCGGCGGCGTGGGCATCGGCAAGGCCGTCAACGGTGGATTCGGATTGGTCCTTGACGGCAGTGAACGCGTTGATTATATCATCCGGCAGGCGATCCCATGGGATGTGATGGGAGGTGTGGCGCGGCGGGCCTGGGCGCGGAATCAAAACGCCGTCGAAACGGCTGTTGCCTATAACCTGGATCGGCGCGGCAAGGATCACATCACCCTTCCCTTTGTGGCTGACAAGGATGCGCTTGAAAGACTGGTTTCAGAGCGATTATCAGAATAAGGAGGAATATCCCCATGCCGGGAAAAAAGAAGATCATTGAATGCGTCCCCAATTTCAGCGAGGGAAGGGACGGGCAAACCATTGAAAAAATCGTAGAGCCGTTTCGGACCGCGGAAGGGGTGAAGCTCCTCGATTATCAGAGCGATAAGGACCACAATCGCATGGTGGTGACGGTGGTGGGAGAACCGGAACCTCTCAGGGAAGCTGTTGTGGCTGCCGTCGGAAAGGCCATCGACCTCATAGATCTCCGAAAACATGAAGGGCAGCATCCCCGCATGGGGGCCGTAGACGTGGTTCCCTTCATTCCCATCAGGAACGTGGACATGGCTGAGGCGATTGACCTGTCCCGGGAGGTGGCTGCAACGGTCTCAAAGGCATTTGACCTCCCTGTTTTTTTGTACGAAGAATCCGCAAGCGCACCTCATCGGAAAAACCTTGCTTCCATACGGAAAGGCCAGTACGAGGGGATGGCGGCCAAAATGGCCCTTCCGGAATGGCAGCCGGATTTCGGGCCGGCAACAATACACCCTTCCGCCGGGGTGACCGCCATAGGCGCACGCATGCCTCTCGTGGCCTTCAACGTCAATCTGGATACGGCAGATCTTGATATTGCCGAGGATATCGCCCGGAAAGTCCGATACATCACCGGGGGTCTTCGCTACTGCAAGGCCATTGGCGTGGAACTGAAGGACCGGGGGATTGTCCAGGTCTCCATGAACATGACCGATTTTACAAAAACCGCTCTTTACCGATCATTTGAGCTCGTGAAAATGGAGGCCCGGCGATATGGTGTCAATGTTGTCGGCAGTGAGATTATCGGCCTGGTCCCCATGTCTGCCCTTGTGGATTGTGCAGTCTACTATCTGGGAGTGGAAAATTTTTCTCCGGACCAGCTTTTGGAAGCACGCCTCATGGAATAAGACAGGCGGAACGCGCAAAGTGGACGTTGATGAGATGAGCGGGAACATCATTATAGAGCATGCCTCCGAACTGGTGACCTGCACCGGGTTTCAGGCCAAGAAAGGGCCGGAGATGGCCGAACTCGGAGTGATCCATGACGGTGCACTGGTAATTGAAGATGGACTGATTTCGATGGTGGGAAAGACCTCTGATCTCCTTGAGCATCCTGAGCCGGGACCATTTGACATTATTGACGCCCATGGAAAGGCTGTCCTGCCCGGGTTCGTGGATTCCCACACTCATTTTGTATTCGGCGGCTACCGCGCCGAAGAATTCTCCTGGCGGCTGAACGGCATGAGTTACATGGATATCATGACCAACGGTGGGGGTATCGTCAGCACTGTTTCGGCCACCCGAAAGGCCTCCCTTGAGGAACTCGTTGACTCCGGCCGGAAAAGACTCGATTCCATGCTCTCCTTTGGTGTAACGACAGCGGAGGGGAAGAGCGGATACGGCTTGGATCGCGACACCGAAATACGGCAACTGGCGGCCATGGCCGAGCTGGAGCGGACTCATCCGATAGATATCGTGAAAACATTCCTCGGGGCCCATGCTATACCAAGAGAATTCAAAGATAAGCCGGAGGAGTTCCTGGATTTTATTGAAGATACCGTGCTGCCGGAGGTGGCGGAAAAAGGGCTGGCTGAATTCTGTGACATATTCTGCGAAGAAGGGGTCTTTTCCGTAAAGCAGTCCCGGCGTCTGCTCCTCATGGCCCGGGACCTCGGGTTGAAACTGACCCTTCATGCCGATGAAATTATGCCTCTCGGAGGGGCTGAACTGGCCGCAGAACTGGGCGCTGTCTCTGCAGATCACCTTCTCCACGCGTCTGACCGGGGGATAGAGGCCCTTGCGGGCGCAGGAGTTGTGGCTACCCTGCTGCCACTCACGGCGTTCAGTCTCAGAGAACCCTATGCCAGGGGACGCGCCATGATTGACCGCAATTGCGCTGTTGCCCTGGCCACTGATCTGAATCCCGGAAGCTGTTTTTCGGAATCGATTCCCCTGCTCTTTGCCCTGGCCACGCTCTACATGGGTTTGACTGTTGAAGAGGCGCTCACGGCCGTGACCATTAATGGCGCCGCAGCCATAGACCGGGCAAATACTGTCGGAAGTCTCGATGTGGGAAAGAAGGGCGATGCAGTTATCCTTGAATTCCCCTCGTACCGGTTCATCCCGTATCACATCGGCGTAACTACCGTGGAGAAGGTCATAAAGGGCGGAAATCTTGTGTATGATAAAACGACCGGAGGAAAACTGAGTTGCTGAGTGACAAGAGAATCAGAGAGTTTTTGAGTGAAACTGCCTCCAGAGAACCGGTTCCCGGGGGCGGGAGCATTTCGGCGCTGGCAGCGGCTGCCGCCGCGAGCCTGGTGGAAATGGTAGCAAATCTGACCATCGGAAGGAAAGGGTTCGAGGAGGTGGCGGAAGAGATGAAATCCATTTCCCGCGAGGCATCCCGGTATCGGGAAATATTCACTGAAGCCATTGACCGCGATTCCGAGGCGTACGCAAAAGTTATGGAGGCCTTTCGACTGCCGAAAGGCAGTGAAGCTGAAAAGGAAACCAGGTCTCGTGCTATCCAGGATGCACTCAGGTTCGCAGCCGAAGTTCCCCTTGCAGTGGCGGAAGAGGTGCTCGCCCTCCTGCCCCTTGCGCAATCCGTAGTAAGAAAGGGAAACCCCAACGCCGTCACCGATGGGCTTGTTGGCGTCATGATGGCAAGAACAGGCGCTCTCGGGGCGCTCCAGAACGTGAGAATCAACCTTGAATCAATAAAAGATCGGGACTATGTTTCCAGAGCATTCGCCCGGCTGCAGGAAATTGAGACCCGCGTCATGCAAATGGAAAAGGATGCCCTTGCCGGTTTTGGGTCCTGAAGAAACGACAATCTGCAGCGGCTGAGAACGGTATCTCATTATGCAATTATTTTTGGAGCAATTCCTGAACGGCATTGCCATGGGCTCTATTTATGCCCTTATAACTCTTGGACTGGCGCTTGTTTACGGGGTTATGCGTATCCTCCATGTGGCCCACGCCGCCGTCTATACTGTGGGGGCATATATCGGGCTCCTTGTCCTGCATTTCACCGGAAGTCTTTTGCTGGCATTCCTCGGAGCAATGGTTTTTTGTGCCTTTCTGGGCATAGCAATCGAGCGGTTCATCTATTTTCCCCTGCTCAAGTATCCCCCGTACGTGCCGCTTATCGGAAGCATCGCGGCCATGCTGGCAATTGAAGAACTGTGCAGGCTTGTGGCCGGACCCTATATCCTCACGTTTCCGGCGAAACTCCCCTTTCCCACGGTTCATTTCGGGGGCATCACCATTTCGGAAACCCTCATGGCCGTCTACTGCATTACCGCGGCGGTCCTGCTCTTTCTTTGGTACCTCACGACACGAACGGAACTCGGACTCGCCATGCGAGCAACATCCCAGGACATTCCCATTGCCGATGCCATGGGAATCAACAGCCATTGGATCATGAGTGTCACATTCATCATAGGCTCGGCAATCGCTGCTATTGCGGGTATTCTGGTTGGAATTTATTACAACGAGGTGTATCCCACCATGGGCGCTGTGCCTGCCTACAAGACCCTTGCCCTCATTGTTGTGGGAGGAATGGGATCGGTACCCGGCGCCGTGATCGCATCGCTCTTGCTCGGCGTTGCGGAAACCCTGCTGATCGGATATGCCAATATCCCATTGCCACGGGATGCCTTGGCTTTTATCGCGATGATCGCGGTCCTCATGTGGCGTTCCGAGGGTCTGATGGGATCCAAATAGTGTCCATCTACAATTGAATTCGGGGCACGAGTGAATTTCCGATCCAGAATGGATGGGGAAATCAAATAGTTTTGACGGAGGTTCCATTTTTGAGTTCATATCTGATTACCGTCGCGACACTTATAGCGATTTACGCTATTGTGGTGTGCGGGCTCAATGTCATAGTCGGATTTGCCGGCCAGATATCCCTGGGACATGCGGCATTTTTCGGGATCGGCGCGTATGCCTCTGCCATTCTGACCACCAAGGCGGCGCTCTCTTTCTGGACGGCGCTTCCCCTTGTGATCCTTGTGAGTGCTCTGATCGGCCTTTTACTCGGACTTCCGAGCCTCAGGGTAAAGGACGACTTCCTGGCCATAACAACCATTGGCATAAATTTCATCGTGGAGGCGGTGTTCCTTTACATCCCTTTTTTTGGCGGAGCCCTGGGGATTGGAGGAATCCCACAGGTCTTTTTTTTCGGGATGAAGATGCGGGGAACAGCCTATTTCATCCTGTGCCTCCTATTCCTCCTGATCGTGCTGTTCGTATGCTGGTGGTTTACAAAGAGCTGGGGGGGGCTGGCGTGTTTCGCCTTGCGTGAAGAAGAAGAGGCCGCGTCCAGCATGGGTATTTCCCCCATACGCTTCAAACTCCTCGCCTTTGTGCTGGGAACCGCGATTGCGGGACTGGGAGGAGCCCTGTATGCACACTACATGCGTTTTATCAGCGCGACCGATTTTTCCTTTCCCCTGTCAATCACCTTTCTGGGCATGATAGTGCTTGGTGGTATGGGAACCATCTGGGGTCCCGTCCTCGGGGCCTTCCTCCTGGGTATTCTTCCAGAGCTTTTCCGGCCGCTGGTGAATTATCGGATCCTGTTTTACACGGTTATCCTGCTTCTCATGATCCGCTTTCAGCCCGGTGGGCTGTTGGGAGAGCACAGCATTGCCCGAAAAGTATTTTCTTTTCGGCTGTTGAGAGCGAGGACATGATGCGACCGCTCCTGGAAACAACCGATCTTTCAAAACACTTTGGTGGGCTCAAGGCACTCAACAAGGTCAATATGAAGATTTATCGGGAAGAAATCCTGGGCCTGCTGGGACCGAACGGGGCTGGTAAAACAGTGTGCTTTAATCTTATTTCAGGAGTGTACAAGCCGACCTCAGGTGCCATCGAGTTTGAAAATACGCGCACGGAGGGATTACCGCCTTACCGGGTGGCAGCGGCCGGCATCGGACGCACGTTTCAGATCGTGAAGCCCTTTGGAAACCTGAGTGTTCTGGAGAACGTATTGGTTGCCAGAGGTATTTCACGGTACGGTTCATTCGTAAAGATATGGCGGGGCTGGAAAACCGGAAGAGAACGGAAAGCAGCAATGAATGTGCTTGAAAGGGTTGGTCTTGCAGACCTGGCGGATAGAAAAGCGAGTCTTCTACCGCTTGGAAATCTCCGGCGTCTGGAAATTGCCCGGGCACTGATTGTCGGCAGGAAACTCCTCCTCCTCGATGAATCTTTTTCAGGACTGCGGCACGAAGAGACAGCAAGACTGGAAGCCCTGATCAGGAACATCCGTGAAGGCGGTGTTACCATCCTGCTCATAGAACACAACATGCGTGTCGCCATGAACCTGTGTGACAGAATTGTGGTCCTTGATCATGGAAAAACGATCGCCGAAGGCGATCCCAGGTCAATCCAGCAGAATGAAAGGGTTATCGAAGCATATCTTGGCCGAAAAGGGGGGGCAGTTGCTGCTTGAAGCAAACGATATCGGTATAATGTATGGAGATATCCAGGCCGTGACCGGGGTCAGCTTCCAGGTTCAGGAAGGTGAGCTTGTCTCTATCATCGGAGCAAACGGGGCGGGAAAAACATCCATTTTGAACAGCATCATGGGTATTGTTCCATTGAAACAGGGCAGCATCCTCTTCAAAGGCAATGATGTGACCCATCTTCCGGCTTACAAACGTGCCAGAACCGGTATCAGGATAGTTCCGGAACGTGCGAGATTGTTCCCGCGTCTCTCCGTGACCGAAAACCTGTTGACGGGCGCCTATGGGCTCCGAAAAAAACTGCCCCTTACCGACCGGATCTCGTGGCTTTATTCTTTCTTTCCCATACTGGAAAAGAGAAAAACGCAACCGGCAGCCACTCTTTCCGGCGGGGAGCAGCAGCAGCTGGCAATTGCCAGGGCGCTCATTGCAGACCCGGACCTTCTCCTGGTAGACGAGGTGTCCATGGGGCTGATGCCCAAACTGGTAGACCAGGTATTCGAACAGTTGCGCAATCTGAACCAGGAAAACGGGCTCTCCATCCTCCTGGTTGAGCAGAATGCCATTGCTTCACTGGAAATTTCCAGGCGTGCGTACGTTCTTGAAACCGGATCCTGTGTGTATCAGGGAGATGCCGCCGAGATGTTACGTGATCCAAAACTCAAAGAGGCATATCTTGGGCGCTGAACCCGGCAATCTCGACTGCGCGAGACCCGGACAGGTTCTGCCACCCATGGTCTGGAAGCGCATGCTGATCAAAGAGAAAGCCATTTCTCCCTGAGCAGCCCTGTGATTGGCCATCCGATGCGTCACGCTCTGAATCATGAGGGCGCTGTCGGGATTTTGGCATTTGACATTCCGGTAAGATTATACGAAAATTTTTGGCTGGGTCCAGGCACCGGTACACCCATAAAACAGTGAACATTTTGTTGAGGAGGTATGAGAAAATGAAGGGAATCAAAGTATTGTTAGCTCTGTCTGTTCTTTTGTGCGTAGCAGTGGGAAATGTCTTTGCGGCCGATACGGTCAAGATAGGCCTTCTGGCCCCCCTCACCGGCTTTGCCGCAGCGGACGGCGAGAGCGTTCTCAATTCGGTGAAGCTGGCCGTTAACCGCGTGAACGCGGAAGGCGGAGTTCTTGGGAAGCAGGTGAAGCTGGTCTACTACGATGACCGAGCGAATGGAAAGGAGGCGGTTGCGCTTGTACGGAAACTGATCCAGCAGGACAAAGTGGTCGGAGTGGTGGGAGGTTCGTACAGCACCCCCAGCCGGGCAGTGGCGCCGATCTGTCAGGATGCGGAAATCCCGTTTATCGCTGCCTATGCGGTTCATCCTGACATTACCCGGGCTGGAAACTATTGCTTTCGAAACGGGTTTCTCGGAACAGTGGAAGGAAAGTGTGCGGGGTATGTTGCCGTTGATTTGTTGAAAAGCAAACGAATAGCGTTACTTACCAGCGACAACGATTTTGGCCGAACCCTTGCCGAAGGCTTTAAAATGTTTGTCGAGGCCAGAGGAGCGGGCGCGAAAATTGTGTATTCCCAGACCTATCCGTTCAGCGAAAAGGACTTTAAACCATATTTGGCAAAGATCAAGGAAGTCAATCCCGATATCATTTTCATAAGCGGCTATTACTTTCAAACCGGTCCCGCGGTTAGACAGGCGCGGGAAATGGGCATAACCGTCAAAATCCTCGGTGAAGAAGGAGCCGATTCACCCAAATTTCTCGAGATCGCGGGCAAGGCAGCCGACGGATTCATGATTGTTACCAACCTGAACCGGGATGATGTGAGATCGGTTGTCCAGGACTTCCTGAAGGAGTATGAAGCCAAGTACAAGACCCAGCCTGATATGGTCGGGGCATCGGCCTATGATGCTTTCATGATTCTGTGTGATGCCATCAAGAGGGCCGACTCACTTAAGGGCCCTGCAATTCGCAAGGCCATTGCCGAGACCAAAGATTATAACGGCCTGACCGGCATAATCAAGGGCTTCACGGATGTGGGAGAAGTGGTCAAAGAGGTTCAGGTGCAGGTGGTGAAAGACGGCGCATTTCATCAGTTTGCCGTGGTGAAGGACCTGAGTCTCCTCACTCCCTGACACGTACAGCAGACATGCAAGAAACTGCTCCTCCCTGAGAGAACTCAGGGAGGGCAGTTTTTCTGGCGTAACAGAGCGAACCTTTTTTGAAAGGATTGGAAACAACCATGTACGATGTCATTATTGTCGGCGGGGGGATCATGGGATGTTCCTCCGCATATCACCTCACCAAAGCCGATGAAAATCTGAAGATAGCGGTCATCGAACGTGATCCCAGTTATTCGATGGCATCAACGACCCTCTCCATGGCCAATGCCCGTATCCAGTTCAGTCTCAAGGAAAACATCCAGATTTCCCTGCACGCGCTGCAGGTACTGGAAAAATTCGAAGAGGAAATGGCTGTCGGAGACAACACGCCGTTCATCTCTTACCGTCGCGAAGGGAATCTTTTCCTGGTGGACGAGTCAATCCGAAATTCCGCCGAGCAGGCTCTCACCCTGCAGAAAAACCTGGGATGTGATGTGGAATGGTGGACGCCGGAACAGATCAAGGACCACTTTCCCCTTTATGAACCGAAAGGCCTCATCGGGGGCACCTTCGGCCCCAAGGACGGTCACTTCGATGCCTATAGCGTGCTTATGGGATACCGTGCGAAGGCCAGGGAGCAAGGGGCGCAATTCATCGAGGATGAGGTCGCTGAAGTCCTTACCCGTCAGAAGCAGGTGAGCGGTGTAAAACTCGTTTCAGGAAAGAGTTTGTCATCGAGGACCGTGATCAACTGTGCAGGCCCCTGGGCCCGTGAAATTGCGGGCACAGCGGGAATCGATCTCCCCGTATACCCGGTCAAACGGCAGATCTTTGCATTGGATACCGCCGTCAAGCCCGAATCCCCGTTGCCGTTGACCATAGTGCCGTCCGGACTTTACTTCAGGACTGAAACCGGCGGCCTCATATTGCTGGGCAAGTCCATGAAAGAAGATCCGGTGGGATACAATTTTTCCTGGGATGACAAACGCTTTATGGAAATTCTCTGGCCGGAGCTTGCCGAGTTTGTACCCGCTTTTGACACCCTGAAACTCGTCAGGGGATGGGCAGGGCTGTATGCGGAAAATACTTTGGACGGGAACGCAATTCTCGGCGAGTGGCCGGAACTCAAGGGCTTCTACCTGGCCAACGGCTTCTCAGGCCACGGGCTCCAGCAGGGTCCGGCCGTCGGGCGCTACCTCTGTGAACTGATCACCGGGCAAACGCCCACCCTGGACCTTTCCATCTTCCATGCGGAGAGGATACTCGAAAACAGGCCCTTGAGCGAACACGGCCTGGTGTGAAAGAGGGAAAAATCATTTTTCCTTTTCAAGGAGGGCCAGGCGAAGGGTATTCAGGCCGATTATTCCTCCCCTTTCCTGGAGCATGGTGAGATCACCACTCATATGCCAGGAAAAATACTTTTCAATCCCTTCTCCCATGGCGGCTGCATGCGCTTGTATGGAAACGCCATGGTCGTCGGATTTCGGAAACCCCAGGATCGCCAACGCCGTGTCTGCCTTCGCCATGTCTCTGAAAAGAGAGACAATACGAAATGCAGCCTCTTGATCCAAAACCTCGGGAAACCCTCCCAGCCAGCGGGAGAGATCACCAGGATTTTGGGAAACCAGGCTTTGCCTGAGTCTTTCTCCAGGGAGCCCATGGAGTCTCCTGGTGGCCACGCCTCCGGTAAACGTTTCAAGGATCGCCACAGTCACATCATGCTCTTCCAGCAGTCGGTGAATGACGCTCTCGAGAGTGTCATCAGCTTCGCCAAGGATCTTATTCCCGAGACGTCTTCGCAGTTCACTGATAACCGGCTCTATCAGACGGTCGGCCTCGGCCTTGCCGCCGGCCGCGGCCGCCACGCGGATTTTTATCTCTCCCGGTGAAGCCAGGAGGCCCACCTCCGGGTTTTTCCCCCGTTCCATCATGTCTCCCATGATCCGGTCGACCGCACTTTCCCCCAGGCCCACAACCTTGAGGACCCGGTACGAAAGAAGGCTGTCAATCAGGCCGAACCGTTCACGGATCCAAGGACTTACGGCATGTTTCATGAGATATTTGAGTTCACTGGGCACGCCCGGCAATGAAACAATCGGTGTTCCGTCAGTCTCCGTGATGAAGGCAGGCGCCGTGCCTACAGGGTTCGGGACCGTCCGGCTCCCATTCGGCACATAGGCCTGTTTTCGATTGTTTTCAGGCATCTGGTATCCGTATCGTCGAAACATCTCTTCGATCTGATCCATAAGGTCCTGCCGGAATACAAGGTCCACCCCTGCAACCCCCGCAACGGCTTCCCTGGTCAGATCGTCGGCCGTGGGTCCGAGCCCTCCGGTTGTCATCACCAGATCGCACCGACTGACGCCATTGCGAATGACCGCCATAATCTCATCCAGATGATCGCCTACTGCGGTCCGAAAGTGTACTGAAATCCCCATCTGCCCAAGCTCTCGGGCAAGATACACGGTATTCCTATCAACGACCTGGCCCAGGAGAAGCTCGGTTCCGATGGTAATGATTTCACAGGTGGGAGAGAGGAATCTAGTCATAAATGGATCTTCGGCGTCTCTGCTTTTTCCCCATCACAAGGCCGATCAGCCAGCCGCAGAGCAAGACAAGGGCCCCGGTGATAAACCATTTTCGCCGTTCTGAAGAGCGCAGTTTATCATTTTCACTGGAGAGGACCGTCACCTTTTTCTGGCTGTCTTCCAATGCCGACTGCATACTATTGTATTCGTTTTTTAAAGCGAGGTAGCTGGAAGCCCCTTTTTTCAGATTCTCATATTTTCTTTGCAGATCCTCAAGGGAGGCCCGCGTTTTTCTCAGCTCATTGGAAAGCCCCTGGGTTTCCGTCGATGCCGCCTTCTGTTTCTCATTGCTCACGGTCAGCCTGGCACTCATTTCCTGGTTCTGTTTTTCCAGTATTGCGGCCTTTTTTTCCCAGGGGAGCCTTTCTATGAGGAACCGGCTGAGTATCCATCCGTCAACATCTTCGTCTCCCTCTCCCACGACGCGGACATGCGTCCAGTCTCCCTGGGTGTCAAGAATTTCCAGTTCCTGCCCTGACGGCAGCATGCGGACCACCTTATTTTCAAGGCTTGGACCGGAACGGAATGTCACTTTGAACCGATCTGTAACATAGGCCTTTTCCGCCCAACTGCGGGCGGGAAACAAACTGAAAAATACCATCGCCGTAACCAGGCACAACGTTCGTTTCATGATTCTCTTTCCTTTCCAATGACGTCCGAAGCCGCCATTTTTTCTTTCATGTCCACCTGTATCTCAGTTATTTTTGTTCCGGGATACTGCCCCTTGTCATCTTTTTCAAGATATTTTACCATATCCCAAACGGTATTCAGCGCAATGGAGACACCCACCAGCGCTTCCATCTCTACTCCTGTCCGGGCGCGGCACTTGACGTGGCATTGTGCATCCACATAGTTCTGTCCTATATCAAAAGTGACCTGCACCACGTCAAGCGGAATTTGGTGGCAGTGGGGTATCAGCAGGTGGGTCTGTTTAGCGGCATTCATGGCCGCGATTTCGGCCGTCTGCAAGGGATCACCCTTCTTGATTCTGCCGTTCCGGATCTCTTCCACGGTGGAAGGGGCGAGCATGATTCTTCCAGATGCACTCGCCTGCCGTCTTACCACCGGCTTTTCCGTAACATCAATCATCCCCATAGGTTATCCTCCAGTGTCCGCGCCGCCGGCCCCATTTGGGGCTTCCGGTGAAAAGATTTCTTTTTTTTTCGTCGCCTCCGTCTTGAGCCGATCTACAGCCGCAATAAGAGCCGGAAACACATGCTCTCTTGTATCCCCACCAACCACCACCGCCATAACCTCATCGCCCACCGACAGAATCCCCTCATTAACTTCAACCAACACGTTAATTATTCCATCTATATTTTTTGTTTCTTTGGTTATTTTATCGATAATATTTTGGTCAAACGATACTTCCATTCCCCGGACCGCCTTCCCATCCAGTGAGGATCCTCTCACAACACCCAGGTGGCTCGCAATCATGCCGACCTGTTGATAGGCGGGCATCCCCTTCACTTTATTGATCATCCGATTCAAATCCATTTTTCTCTCCTTGATTCCTGTCAAGATTGAACAGTCTCCTTGCAACATCAAGATAGGTATCGCCTGCAGCCCTCCCGGCCTTTCCTTTCAAGAACAGGATAGGGTCGTTCAAGACTTTCTCGGCAATGGATCGTGCCAGCACTTCGACGGCCTCCTTCTGGCCGTGAGTCAGGTGTTGCAGCAGATTATTGCTTTTCCGTAATTCTGCCTGGATGATGGCATCAGCTTTCTCCTGAAGCGCCAGAATAGTGGGAACAACTGAGAGGGTATTGAGCCATTGTGAAAATTTGAGGACTTCCTCCTGGACGATACGTTCCGCTTTGAGCGCCTCCCGTTTCCTCTGTTCCACGTTCAGAGCAATAACCCCCTGCAAATCATCAATATCATACACATACACATTGGCAAGATTATTTACCTTCGGTTCCACATCCCGTGGGACGGCAATATCAATAAAGAAAAGCGGCCTGTTGCGTCTCTTGCGGAGTGACTTCTTTACCCGGTCGAAGGTAATAACAGGTTCCGCCGCCGCAGTTGAACAGATAACAATGTCCACTTCGAGGATCTCTCGATCGATCTCGTCAAAAGACAGGGCCTTAGCCCCGAAGCGGGCGGCCACATCCACGGCTCTTTCGAACGTTCTGTTTGCCACGCGCATGGAGGAAATACCATTGTTGACGAGGTGCCTCGCGGCCAGTTCGGCCATTTCACCCGCGCCGATCAGGAGGATATTTTTCCCTTCGAGGGAATGAAATATCTTCTTTGCCAGTTCAACTGCTGCATAGCTCACGGACACTGCCGATGCGCTGATGCCCGTTTCGCTCCGGACGCGTTTCGCCACGTGAAAAGCCCGGTGCATAAGCCTGTTTACAATAACGCCGGAGGTCTTTTCCTGGGTTGCCTGCTTGTATGCCTCTTTGATTTGGCCAAGGATCTGAGGCTCTCCCACTACCATGGAATCCAGGCTACTGGCTACCCTGAATATATGCTTTACCGCGTCCATGTCTTCCAGGGAATAAGAACAGCTGGAAAGGACTCCACGCTGGAGTTCCCCCAGCCCTGCCATGAGGGAGAGGATCGCCTGTTTTGCTTCAGAAGCCTGGTCACTTGTGAACAGGAATTCTATCCTGTTGCAAGTGGAGAGAAACATCCCTTCCCTGACGCACGGAAGGTCCCGGAGCGCACCGAGAATTCTTTTCGTGCTTCCGGTATCCCCTGCAAGGCATTCACGCAGTTCCACTGGAGCTGTCTCATGGTTCACTCCGATGTCGATAATTTTCGCCTTCATGCGCCCCCTGCCCCCAGGGAGGTAAAGCTATGATACCCCTTTACCCACAGACTTGCCCCGACAAAAGTGAAAAGGAGGATGCAAAAGCAGACAATGGACATGACGGCGGCTCTCCGCCCCCTCCATCCCACGGTCAGTCGCTCATGCAGCAAGGCAGCATAGAAAAGCCACGTAACCAGAGACCAGACCTCTTTCGGATCCCATTGCCAGTATGACCCTAGGGCCACCTGCGCGTAGATGGAACCGGTAATCATCCCGAGGGTCAGGAAAGGAAAGCCGCATATGAGCGCGTAATGGTTGATGGAATCAAGGGTGGCCAGCGAGGGGAGCCTGGAGTACAGGGAACCCAGGTGTTTCTGCTTGATCTGACGTTCCTGCAACAGATACATGATGGCGGCCACAAAGGTGATGGCGAAGAGGCCGTTTCCCAGGAATATGGTGGTAACATGCACCGTCAGCCATATGCTTTTAAAGATAGGCCTTACCGGACCCGCAGTCCATGGCATTGCTGATGAGATAATCATGAGAAAGGCCGCAAAGGGCGCCACAAAAGACCCGAGCACCATGATCCTGAATTTCAGATGAAACACCAGAAAAACCAGGACGATGCACCATGCAAAAAAGGAAAGGGACGACTGGAGATCCAGTACAGGGGCAGTCCCCAGAACCGCGTACTGCCGGCAGAGGAAAATGGTGTGAAAGACAAAACCTGCCGTAAGGATCAGGAAGGAAGCCCTGCTCACCCATTTTTCCTGCTTTATCAGGTAGACGATGTATCCTCCGGTTGCAAGGAGATCAAAAAACAGGGCCAGCAGAAACCATGGATAGTGCATTATATCCCTTCACCTCCCAAGACCTGGTCCAGGACCGGAACCCGATCAAATTCATCGCCGAGCGCACTTTGCAGGATATCGCGTATCCTGTCACGGTCTTTTCTTGCGATTGCCTCCAACATATCTGAGTCAATAATCTGTTTGAATATTCGTTTATTCTGTTCCTGCGGCAGACCTCTGGTAAGAATCATTTCACGGATGTTCCCCATGATCAGCAAAAGCTTCTCGTATTCCTCACCGAATCTGAGTTCCATCTCTTCTCTGATCTTTCTCGCAAGGGCCGGGCTCTTTCCTGAAGTAGATATGGCCACCTGGAGATCGCCTCGCCGGATAATGGACGGCACAATAAAAGTGCAGTCTTCAGGCTGGTCAACCGCATTGACCAGAAGCCCCCGCGCCTGCGCAGACACGCTCACCCGCCGGTTCAGTCCCGCGTCATCTGTGGCCGCGATTACCAGGAACATTCCCTCTAAGTGACGCTCGTTAAATTGGGTACCGGCAAAGTGAACCGTCTGTTCATCCACCAGTTTTTTCAACCGGGATGTCAGGTCCCTGGAAACCAGAGAGACGGAAATACCGTAGTCCAGCAGCGTTTCAACTTTTCTCTGCGCAACCGGACCGCCCCCCACCACCAGCGCCCTCTTATTGGCCACGTTCAGAAAAACCGGATAATACGCCATGTGCGTTTGCCTTCCATGGTACACTGAAGCCTTTCCCCGCTCTTACACATACTGGTCCACCATTTCGACAATAAATCTTTCCACCCCGTCCCTGCCCTCTTTTGCTTCTATGCTCGCAACAAGATTTTTGAGTTTTTCATAGGTTACGGGATCCTGTTTCAGGTCGTGAGTGGACCGATAGGCCCCGCCGCGCCTGCCCATCCGATAAATCAGGCGCTCATCATCAGGGAGGGCCTGATATTCCCTGATTACTTTGATAATCCTCTCTTTGTCGTCCGGGAATTTCCCTGAAACCTCTTCCAAGAGGTTCATGATATGATCACTTGTCACGGTACTGGTAATGCCATCCAGCGTTTCAATGAATACCCGTATTTCTTCTGCGAGCATATCATCCGTCTGCATGGTGAAACTCCCCTCCGCCAGCTTCCGGTACAGGGGAACCCTCTGTGGGACCCGCAGGCTTCTCAGTCGAATGAAATGCGGATTGATCTGGTTCAAGACTCTTGCCGTTTCAACCGCATGCGCTTTCCACATCTCCTGCCCACCTAATCCCGGCATGACGTATTCGGAGAGCTCGAGGCCGGCGGTGACCATTTTCCTCCCCGCTTCAACCTGTTGGGCTCCGGAAACCCCCTTTTTCATCAATTTCAACAGGGGATCGTACCCGCTCTCCAGACCCACATGTACCCTGTCAAGCCCGGCTTCTCGGATTGCCCGAAGTGAGTCAACACTTTTTCGAAGAGCGGTCCTTGATCGGGTATAGGTGGTAACCCGTGTAATCTCCGGGAGCATATCTCTGAGGAAACGCAACACCTCAACAAGATCTGCTGTTTTCATAATCAGGTTGTCTGCATCCTGCAAAAAACACGCGCCGGTCCCATAGTACAGCCATATTGCGACGCTCCGATAGCTTTCACTGTACCGTGTATTCGCGAAAATGCTGCTTATGACCTGATCATTGACAACGCCCCTGTTCCCCGATTTCCAGGAAAGCGCCTTGATATCATCCGCCATATCTCGAGCAGTCTGTATATCCTGCTTTATTTCATCTACGCTTCTCAGGGAAAATTTCCTTTTTTTATACACTGGACAGAACAGGCACTGGTTCCAAGGACAGTTCCGGGTAATGCGCAGCAACAGACTCCTCGCTTCATTCGGCGGACGTATTGGTCCTTGTTCAAATCTAAGGAGATCCTTTTCCATAAACTCTATCACCTGCAGGAAAATAGTATGCTTTTCTCTCTTATTCTATTGCAGAAAAAGAAAAAGATAGCAACTCCATTTCTCCATGAATCCAGGAGACAACAAAGCACCATTCCCTCTTGCGAAAAGAAGTCTCTTATGCTTAAATATTCGCAAAAATCATATCAGGAGAAAAAATCATGAGCCGTTTTCGATCATTGCTTTTCATCATCATTTGCCTGGTCGCCCTGGGATTTGGTCTTTCAGATGCTGCCTTTTCCCAGGACAAAACACCGCTCACCGTCTCTGAGGCTTCCCTGTGCATCGACGTGGTGGATCTTTCCTGCGTGGGAGAAAATGATCAATTCCCCGTAGAAGCAGGGAAGATTTACTGCTTTACCAGGATCCTTGGAGCGCAGAGCCCCACCACTATTACCCATGTCTGGTATTACAAGGACCATGAAATGGCCCGGATCCCGCTCGCGGTCAATTCTCCCAATTGGCGCACCTACAGCTCGAAAAAGATCCTTCATGCACAGATCGGAGAGTGGCATGTGGACATTCTGGGTCCTGAGAACGAGCTCCTCAAAGAAATCGTATTCAATGTGACGCCCCAATAATACAACAGGGAGATCGCTCAGAGTTTCTTTATTCCGTGAGGGGCCACTATATTTGGGTGGGGAATTTTCTTCCCTTTTTGAACGAAAATCCCCAGCCCTGCACGGAAAATATGTTGTTACCGGTATTTCAGAAGCTATTCACAAATTTGGAGGAAGTGATGACACGAGTGGGTTTTGTGGGCTGGCGCGGGATGGTAGGCTCTGTTCTCATGAGCCGCATGAAAGAGGAAATGGATTTCGCCGGATTCGAATCCCGATTCTTCAGCACTTCCAATGTGGGAGGTCAGGGCCCTGAAGTGAGGGGAGAAACCTCTACCCTGCAGGATGCCTATGACTTGCATTTGCTCAAAAGCCTGGATGTAGTTGTGTCATGCCAGGGCGGCGCATACACAAAGAAAATATACCCGGACCTCCGGAAGAGCGGGTGGAAAGGATACTGGATAGACTCAGCCTCAACCCTCAGGCTGGATGATGAAAGCATTATTGTGCTGGATCCTGTGAACAGGGACGTCATAGATAAGGGCCTTTCTTCAGGAGTCAGAACTTTTGTTGGAGGAAACTGTACGGTCAGTCTGATGCTAATGGCGCTTGTGGGGCTGTTGCGGCAGGGTTACGTTGAATGGATATCCTGCATGACCTATCAGGCCGCATCAGGGGCGGGTGCAAAAAACATGAAGGAACTCATCGCCCAGATGGCGGCCATCGGGGATGCAACGCGGCAACTCATGGATGACCCTGCCTCATCGGCAATTGCCGTGGACGCTGTGGCAACGGAAACAATGAGAAGCCCCGATTTCCCGGTGGAACATTTCGGCGGTCCCCTGGCGGGCAGTCTCATCCCGTGGATCGATTCTCCCATGGCCTCAGGGCAGACCCGTGAAGAATGGAAAGGCGAGGTAGAAACAAACAAGATCCTGCAGGCTGATCCTCCCATTGTGGTTGATGGTCTGTGTGTCCGCGTGGGAGCCATGCGTTGCCACAGCCAGGGATTTACCATCAAATTAAAAAAAGACCTTCCTCTGGATGAGATCTCAGCGATGCTCGCAGAAGGGAATGACTGGGTACGGGTAATCCCCAATGACCGGGATGCAACGCTTGCCCATCTCACGCCGGCGGCGGTAAACGGGACGCTTATCGTGCCTATCGGAAGGCTGCGGAAAATGCTCCTCGGCCCCCAGTATCTTGCCGCCTTTTCGGTGGGAGACCAGCTCCTCTGGGGAGCAGCGGAACCTGTCCGGAGAGTCCTCAAGATTATCCTGGAGCACTTCCCTGTATGACGGCCGTTGACAAAGCCCTTGCGAGCCCTTAAAATAGCGTACCACGCTACGGAAGTGGAAAGCTCACTGGTGGGGCTCCCGGACTTCAAATCCGGTGTGACGGGCTAAAACCTCGTCAGGTGGGTTCGATTCCCATGCACTTCCGCCAATAAATAAAACAAAGGGGTTGGGATGCATTCTTAACCCCTTTTCTTATGCTCGGAAGAGATGCTTTTTACCTTCGGTGTCACCGCTGGTGTAACTCAATTCGCTGACACACGGGTGCGAGCTCTTCAAAAGATCTCAAGCGGTTATCAGGCTGCCGTCAAGCTGGAAGTGCTTTTCCGTTAAAACCCCTTTTGTGCCTGCAAGGGTTAAAAACCAACTTCATCAAGTATGTATTCGGCGCTTGAAAAGCTTGAGCGCCTCGAAAACCAGCAGATAAAAACCCGCGGCGCCCATTACGTACAGCCAATCAACAACGTGGATGACACCGAAGCTCAAGAAATCGCTCAAGTAAGGGCCATAAATCGCAAAGAAAATTAATCCAGTGGAGACCAAGATCGAATACAGCAATATTTTGTTCGTGAAAAAATTGCGGTTGAATATCGAGCTGCGTTCTGATCTTCTCTGCATAATATTGATGAACTGACAGAATACAATGGTGGTGTAGCTCAAGGTGGTGGCCTTGAAATAATCCAGGCTGTGCACGCTGTCCATGGTCAGGGTTATGCCTTCCCTTTGCATGTATAGGAAAAAATTGAAAAAGGCCAAGCCGCCGATCAGGACGCCCAAGAGGGCGATTTCCACCCCGCTCCGAATGTTCAGCATGTATTGGCCGGGC
>CAZWEV010000013.1:0-70037 GCA_964633015.1 uncultured Desulfobacteraceae bacterium
GGCAGCGGTCTGCAAAACCGTTATTCACCGGTTCGAATCCGGTTGCCGCCTCCAAGAAATCATTTTATCAATTGGTCCAACCACGTAAGGTAAGGGATTCTTGTTATTGTAAAGACCGCCGAGATCGTCCAGGTGCATTTCAGAGTACGGTCTTCGGAGTTGCTTTTTTTCAAATTCCCGGTATTTTTCCATCTGTTCCTTCGTCAGGATCACAGCCAGGCGGTTTTCCACTGAGTTCCGGCTTTCTTTCATTTCCTGTCTTAGAGATCTCTCCAGGGCACGGCATTGTTTCCTGTATTTCCTGATGATTTCATGCTGGTCCTTTGTGCGTTGCTCGATGATCTCACGGACTTTTGCCTGTTGGGTCTCGGTAAGCAGGAGGGCCTCTTTGAGCCGCTCAAAGGACTCGCCGGGCGTCCTGTAGACTCCCATTTCACGCGATGTTTTCCTTTCACGCCAGCGTTCCTTCAATCTCGTATACATTTCATCCAGTTCTTTTTTCTGGCTGTCAGTGAGGTGCTCTTTTACCGACCGGATGCCGTTTTCAATGATGGATTCCATTTCGGGTTGATATTTTTCTCTCAAATCCTGCAGCTTGATCCTTGTTTGCTCAATAGTATCGAGGAGTTGATCCTGCTGGGCCTTTGTCAAGTCCAGCTTATGGGTCAGTCTTTTCATCAGTAATCGAGCAATGGGCGGACGGTGACCACCCCTTGTGAAATGTTCGAATCTGTGCGTGAAGTAGGCCCCGGTCCCCAACACCCCCACAAAGGCGCCCACACAGAAAATGAGGATGATCCCAACTGACAACTTAAGCTTATTCATCTTTTGTCCTCGCTATATGAGAAGTGATTGCAGCAGACGATAATCCATCGGGTCATTCGCCACCAGTTTGGCCATCTCATAGTCCGGGATCATGTGAAACTTGAGTATACAGATCCCGAGTATCAGGATCAGTGCGCAGGCCACCGGAGCCAAACGCCACAAAAGGTCTCCAAACTGTTCAAAAAAGCTCTTCTTTGAAATGACGTGGCGAATGCCTCGAACGTGATGCATCACTTTTTCCTGCCATTGGTCTCCAACTTCGGCTTTTTCTTTTTCGTGGTACGCCAGACGCCAGATCCTCATCAGATTCTCTTGCCAGTTTTTGGTAAATTTCATTGCTCTCCCTCCCGGTCATTGATTACCTCACAGAGGAGTTTCCGGAGTTTCCTGCGTGCACGAAATGACCGAATCTTGACATTCCCGACGCTCCAGCCCAGAAGTTCCGCCGCCTCCTTCAAACTGAACCCTTCGAGATACACCAACTCCAGCACCATCCTCTCTCCCGCGGGAAGTCTTTCAAGGGCCCAGTCCAGCACCTCTCTGGCTTCTTCTTGAGCGTCTCTTTCGTCAAACGACCGGCCTGATCGATCCAGAAGAATTTCTTCCAGCCATTCCCGGTGCGTTTCAGATATATTGCTCATGGGAATTTCCCGGGATCGGTAGACCTTCCGCCAGTAGTCGTAACAGGTTCGCACCGCGATTGATGACAGCCATTGCCTGAAATTCCCATCGCTCCTGAACCCCGGCAGGGACTGGAAAGCCCGTACAAACACTTCGTGGGCGGTTTCTTCCACCGCCTCATAGGTTACATGTTTCTTCACGATCCTGAGAACATGGTCCGAATATTTCAGGAGCAATGTCTCAAAAGCATTGACATTTCCTTCAAGGACCAGGCCTACTGTCTGAGCATCGTCGGAGTTGCCTGAATCAGTATGCGTCATGATGTCCCGATGGATCAGTTCTCGAATGGGCCAAGAATATGGAGAAGGCCTTCACTATGCTACTCAATATTACTCAGACAGGTCTTCCGGTGGTGGACCCGGCAGGCGATGCCGCATCCTTTTGCCATCCCCCCTGTGTCCCTTCTGCAGCAGGGCCATTTGTGCAGGCGTCAACACCGCCTTCATCTCTGATTTCAATCTGGCTCTCAACACACACGAGTCTTCCCGTATGGATGAGATCTGCTTGCATGCCTTGCGGATATTCGCTTCGTTGAATTTTTCACTGTGCATGGCTCGTAAGAGATTTCGTCGTCCTTCAAACATTTTGTTCCCCATATCCCGCTCTGCATCCTGGTGAGTATCAATGATGTGTATCAGTTGCGATCTTTGAGCGTCCGTCAGGTCAAGTTTCAGGAAAATCTTCAACCCGGCAATTCCTGGTTTTCCCCAGTGCCCGTTGCGCGTGCCGCAAAACCCTCCTGCAATCACCGGCACTGCGCCTGCAAGAATTATCACAACCACCAATGTCACAGTCAAGAATTTGCTTTGTTTCATATGTGCCTCCTTTTTGGCATTTTCGAAAGCCGCTTTACTTATCAAAGTCGCTGGAATGCGGGAAAAGGTTACAACTTTCATTGTAGACGGCGTATTTTCATTTGGAGTTTTCCTTCTTTTTCAGGACGGGCCGGTAAGCCCTATTGCAAATCCGGTGTGTTGTTGTTATCATTAAACGAATAGAAAACGAAGCGGTGTTCTGTAACCTTTTTGAAAACTCAAACGAATACCTTTATAGGATGTAATCGCCAAAAAGGAAAAGAAAGGAGAGCGCCATGAAAAGAATGAAAGAACTTCTGATAATTATGAGCGTGGTCATCGCTTTTACCATGATGACACTGACGCCGGCCTCCGCTTTTGGCGGTCATCGGTATTACTCCGGTCCTCGTGCATATTGGGGAGGCGCTCTGTTCGGTCTTGGGATCTTAACAGCGGCCGTTGTGACGAATTCCCTTTTGAACCCTCCGGAGCCGAGAGTGGTGTACCGGCCTGCGCCGGTGGTGGCGCTTCCGCCGAGAGCCGTTTTTGCGCAGGAAGTTCTTCCTCAGGCAACCCGGGTACAGTCCCCGGCGACGGGAAAAGCAACGGTGACGGCAGCTTTGCTGAATGTCCGGTCGGGACCGGGCAGGAACTTCAGTGTACGCTACCAGGTTTCTCAGGGAGCTGTTCTGGAGATCCGCGGGAATGCACCGGGTTGGTACTATGTGCAGCTTCCGAATGGACATTACGGATGGGTAATGACCCAATTTGCAGCCCGAGCGTCTTCACCGGCCGATGGATGATAGATTGTTTCCTGTGTGGATAAAATATCTCGTGCACCTTTTTCCAGGCAGGAGGTGAATAGAAGCAGTTCATACAGCTCACTTGATGCTTGAGATGAATTGAGTCGGTAAGACATATCCCGATGGTCGGGATTTCCTGATGTGGTCGGAAAAAAGGAGGAAATATGATGAAGAAATCAAGGCTTGCAGTTCGATTCACTGCAGTTTGTTTTCTTGCAGGCTTTTTTGCGCTTGTCTCCATATTGACCGAATACGAGGCTTGGGCCTCTGATCGTCGTCACGGACGGGTAGCCCGCAGGCTTCCGCCCGGTCACCGGATGATACGGGCGAGAGGACATGACTACTTTTACCATCATGGGACTTTTTTCAGAAGGGGTCCGTCCGGTTTTTGGGCGGTGAGGGGGCCCATCGGCGCCATCGTCGTGAGCCTTCCCATCGGCTTCACGACGATGTTTTACGGGGGCCTTCCATACTACTACTATGGGGGCAGCTATTATCGGCGGGTTCCCTCTGGTTATATGGTAGTTGAACCGCCTGGCGGTGCGTCCTCCGCTTCGTTTTCCGCCGATTTCAGAAAGCTGTGGGTCAATGGAAACGAGTATTTTTACAGAGATGGTGTCTTTTACATAAGAGATGCCTCTGAGTATGTGGTCGTGACGGCGCCGGTTGGAGCAGTAATTCCAGCACTTCCGGCCGGTTTTGGAACGGTGCTCTATCAAGGAGTGAAATACCTGTACTACGACAATGTTTATTACCAGGAGGTTTCTTCCGGCTACGTGGTGGTGGAACCGCCGCCCGGGGTAATCGCTCTCCGAGAGGAATCGGCAGGGGGGCAAACCCAGGCCCCAACCCCGATGCCGGCTCCGGCTACGACACCTGCCATATCGTCTGGAAAGGTCACCGTGACTTCTCCTCTGCTGAACGTCCGGTCAGGGCCGGGCATGAATTTCGGGGTGGTTAGTCAGGTCCGCCAGGGTACGGCCCTGGAAGTCCATGGAAACGCACCGGGCTGGTTATATGTACGGCTTCCATCCGGCAATTTCGGATGGGTATCACGGCAGTTTACCTCCACCGTGGAAACACCGGCGAGTGGATAATGCATTCAGGGGTCTCGCCTGAACTGCTGGGGCAAGGTCCGGAGCGGAAAAATAGAGAATGGAAGAGGAGATCTGAGAATTTGAAGAAAAGGATGAAGCGGGTTGGGTGTTCTTTCCCGGGTTAGGATATCATGGTTAGTGCAGTCTGCGTGATATTCTCAAGTGGTAAGACCTTTTCCACCGCTCCGAGCTTGATCGCCTCCTTTGGCATGCCGAAAACCACGCATGTTTCCTCATTTTGTGCCAGGGTCCGTGCCCCGGCCTCTTTCATCGTGAGGAGGCCTTCAGCCCCGTCCGCTCCCATCCCCGTAAGGATGATTCCAAGGCAGTTTCTGCCCGCGTGCTTAGCGGCAGACTTGAAAAGCACATCAACGGAAGGCCTTTGATGATGAATCATGGGACCCTGTTTCACCTGCACATAATAGCGGGTCCCACTTCTCCTGAGGAGCATATGATAGTTCCCCGGCGCAATCAGTACCCTGCCGTTGATCACGCTATCCCCGTCTGCTGCCTCTTTTACCTCCATTGAGCAGAGGCTATCAAGCCTTTCTGAAAAAGACGTAGTAAATTTTGCCGGCATATGCTGCACTACAACAATCCCCGGTGCATTAGGGGGCATGCGCGTCAAAACGGTCTTCAGGGCCTCTGTGCCGCCGGTCGAAGCGCCTATTGCAATGACTTTATCGATGGTGGTTGGCAATGCCTCTGATACAAAGCCTGGCTTGTTTTTTTGTCCGTTCTTCCCTGGGGGAAGTTTATCGGCGACATTGATCCCTGCCACCGCCCTTATTTTATCAGCCAGTTGCACGCTCATGTCGCCCACCGAATAGGAGCCGGACGGCTTGGAAATAACCTCCAAAGCTCCGCAGGAGAGGGCTTCGAGTGCCAGTGCGCCGCCTTTTGCTGTGAGAGAGCTTACGATGATAACGGGCAATGGATAATATCTCATCAACTTTTTGAGAAACGTAATGCCGTCCATGCGTGGCATTTCTATATCCAGGGTCACAACATCGGGCTTCAACGTTACTATTTTGTCTCTGGCAACATACGGATCAGGGGCCGTGCCCACCACATGTATCCCTTTTTCCCTGGATAACTCTTCAGCAAATACCTTCCGCACAACCGCTGAATCATCAACCACAAGTACTCGTATCTCTTTTTCTCTCTCCATCATGTTCTATCATAGCGATTCGAAAGGTGGAGCTTCTTCTCTCTATTATTTACGCTGTCTTTTTGCTGCCCGGATTCATACTGACACACTGATCCCGGACGTATATTCTAGGAATGAATGACAATTTTTACAGCCAGTTGATTTTCTGACGCATTGTAGAGAAGCGTAATATCCTCTCCATTGCCTGAAAAAACAGTGTCCGAGATTTCTCCGGAGTGTACCATCTCCGGAATCCCCAATTTGAAGACCGCCTTCGGGTCAAAGAGACTCAACGCCTTCCCGCAAATCATGTTGAGCAGTTCTTTTGTTGTCTCTTCCACTTCGGCCATGCCTATTTCGTCGAGTTCCTGGCCCAGAAAATCCGCGGTCAAAGAGCCGGCGAGGCTGTGGGGGATCAAGAAAAAGGCCTCTCCCGGAAAAGGCCCTTGAAACCTCAGCCTGGTGCATTTCAGTTTCTCGGGCGGAATTTGAAACAGCGAATTGTCTGTTTCAGTCTCAGAGACCTCCAGCGGCAAAAAGAACATGGTCTCCAGTACCTCAGAAATCGAGGTCTTCATCGCCTCCTTCAACGCTTCCCTGTCCATCTTCCAGGTCTCCCACTACCTTGTTGAGCTCTTCCCGAATACTCTCCGGGGTGAAGGGTTTCTGAATATATGCGGCCGCGCCCGTGTGTACAAATTCATCAATCATCTGCTCGCTTCCTTCAGTTGTGACGACGACAACCGGAATAGCAGAAAGCAGATCATCCTTTTTCATGGATGCGATCAATTCCAGACCGTTCATCTCGGGCATGTTATAGTCTGTAATAACCAAATCTACCCAGTGATTTTTCAAGATTTCAAGCGCTTCACGGCCATTTGCTGCGTCATAGCATTCTCCGGTGTCGAACCCGCAAATCCGGAGGGTTTTCCGGATTACGGCCCGCATCGGAGAGGAATCATCAACGATAAGCACATTGAAAGCCATTCCATTTCACCTTCTTTATGGGTTAGAACCTGTTGTATGCTTCAAACGGCACTCTCTGAGTACGAAACACCTTCAGATCGTAGCTAATAAATCTTCCACTTCATGGAGCCTCTCACCAAATGAGGCCATCATCATCTGCAGATCAGTGTCGTTGATGCGGAGTTCTTTCATGACCTTCGGGTGAAAGCGGTAGGCCAGGCCGTCTGATCCTACACCTATTCCCATAATCATGCACAGTGTGTCAGCCACATAGACCGCGGCAAGTTCCATATCATGCTTCGGCCAGCCGTCACCAAGATGATGATTGCGAATAATATCCACCATCCTGTCGCTGAAGTTCCATTTTTCGGCGACCATGGCTCCCACTTCAGCATGGTCAATACCGATGACAAGTTTTTCAGCGTCCCGAAAGGTGATATCATGATTTGTTATGGCTTTTTCAATCTCATCAAAATAGCTTCCCACGTGTTCACTCAATACTGTCTTTCCAATATCCTTCAGTAAGGCTGCGGTAAATACAAGGTGCCTGTCATGCAGTCTCTTTTGTTCCGCGATATCTCTCGCCATAAACGCTGAGAGAACGGAATACTTCCAGAGCTCTCCTTCCCTCAGGTCATATCCCGTGTGGGCCTGTTTCAGGTTTTCACTCCCCAGGTTCATTAAAACCATGTCAACCACCTGGTCCATACCCAAATATGCTACTGCTTGGTGAATCGAATCTATTTTTCTCGAAAGACCGAAAAATGCTGAATTGCACACTTTCAGCAGATTCGCAGTCAATGCAGGATCATATTGAATAATATCGGCCAGATCCGAAGCTGAACTGGTGGCGTCATTTGCGACTGCCATCACTTTCTGCGCAACCTGAGGAATAGGCTTCAGCTTGTCAATTCCTTTTACTATGGCAGCTATCTCAGTCATATCTTCATAAATTGTTGTCCTGATGTTTTCACGCAGGCCTCTCCATCCTTGATTTTTAGTTTGATGGTTCTGTTGACGTTTCCTCCCACCTCTTCATAATCAATCATTATCCTGTTTTTCCAGAACAGCTTTCTCACGGCCATATGGTTTCTTTTCCCAATATTGAAGAAGCCTTTTTGATCAAGGACCTGTGCGCCTCCCACGACAATCACCTTCATCCTTTTTTTGACGGCACCCAGCTCGTACGCAGCCCTGAAAAGAGCCGGAATGCCCGTATCAGCGAACATAAAAGGGTTTTTCCGGGCCTTTCCTTCGTCAAGTTTTGATTCCGGCAACATGAAGTGGAGCAGGCCTCCGACTTTCGCAAGCGAGTCATAGATCGAGATTCCGATACAGGATCCCAATGAATAGGTGATCAGGACGGAATCCGGATCATTACTCACTTTCATGTCCGATACCCCTACAATGATATTCACTTAGCTGCCCTTCTCATCTGTCCTAGGTGCTTCAATGGAGAGTGCACATTTCATTCCTTCGTGCATCAGAGACAATCCCCATGTGTTCTGGTTTTCGTACCGATGAAATTCCGTACCCTTCCCGGGCAATTCCGAATAACCCCGCGATGTCCAGAATCAGCCCAACCCTGCCGTCTCCCATAATTGCGCCGCCGGCAAGTCCTTTCACGTGTTTGAGGCTTTCACCCAGGCTCTTGATAACCACTTCCTCTTTTCCCAGGAGTTCATCAAGCAGGAGACACATCTGCTGCCCTTCGTATTCTACAGCAACAACTAATGATTCCCAGGGGTTCTGGCATTTCCCCATCGTGCCTACGATCCTGTCAAGCCGGACGAGAGGGACGAGCCTCCCTCTGACAGTGACCATCTCTCCCTTTCCCTCGACGGTCGAATACTGGGATCTTTCGGGTTTGAAGGATTCCAGAATAGCCAGTGCGGGGATGATATATCGCTCTTCTCCCACCCTGACCACCATTCCCTCAATGATCGCAAGGGTCAAGGGCAGGCTAATGGTGAACATGGAGCCTTGGCCCGAAGCGCTGCTGATTTCCACCCTGCCCCTGAGTTTTTCAATAGCTTTTTTTACCACATCCATTCCAACCCCGCGGCCTGATATTTCCGTTATTTCTTTTGCAGTTGAGAAACCGGGCCGGAATATGAGATTGTAGATCTCAAATTCCCCCAGGTTTTCGTCCTCTGTGATCAAACCGCTCGCTGCGGCCTTTGTAAGAATCCCGTCCTTATCCAGGCCTTTTCCATCATCTGATATCTCAATGACGATATTTCCTCCCCGGTGATAAGCCCGCAGATTCACCACCCCCGTTGATAATTTTCCATTTGCTTTCCTTGTTTCGGGATCTTCAATGCCGTGATCAACAGCATTGCGAATCATATGGACCATGGGTTCGTACAGTTCATCCACCACATTCCTGTCTATCTCGGTATCCTCGCCCTCCATGGATAAGACCACCTGCTTCCTGGAATTTTTTGAAAGATCCCTTACCAGCCTCACCATCTTCTGAAAGGTGCTTCTTATGGGAACCATCCTCATGGTCATGGCCGTTTTTTGAAGTGTTGATGTTATCTGATTAAGCTGGTTCAAGGTTTTGTAAAGCTGCTGGTCCGCAATCGAAGCTAAGTTGGTATTCTGCCTGAGCATGGCCTGAGCGATCACCAGTTCTCCGGTCATGTCCACAAGCGTATCCAGCTTGTTGGTGTCCACCTTGACCTGAAGATCAAAGCCTTTCTTCCCACCAAATCTTTTCTGGTTGCGCAGCGCTCCGACTACCTTCTTGGGTTCAGCCGCTCCCTCTTCGACGAGCATCTGCCCCAATTTCCTGCCCGGCTTCTGTTTCTGTTGTTTTAGGGTCTCGTCGAGTCTTTCTTTGTCAATCACTCCTTCCTCAAGCAGAATCTCTCCCAGTCTTTTTTCAGCCAGATCATCACTTTTGGATTGAAATGCCTCAATCTTCTCCAGAAGTGGTTGAATATCTATTCCGCTGTCGAGCGCTCTCCCGGCGCCGAGGCCCTGTTCGACGCCCTGAATCATCTGCTTCAGTGTGTCTACCGATTCCAGCACGAGATCGACCACATCTCCTTCAACCCTGATCTCTCCTTCGCGGGTCTTGTCAAGAAGGTTTTCGGCGCTGTGCGCGAGTTTGTTGATTTTACCCAGGTTAAGGAACCCTGAAACTCCTTTGATTGTGTGAAAGGGCCTGAAAATGGCATTGATGGTTTCCAGATTCTCAGGGTCATCTTCAAGATCGATCAGGCTGACCTCGATGGAAGCAAGATTTTCAAGTGATTCTGATATAAAATCATTCAGGATCTCGCGATCCTCCTCAGCCAGTTCCTGGCTCTGTTCTTTGCCCGCTTGTTCTATGCCTGACTGTTCTGTATCACGCTTATCTGCTCCGCTCACAGAGGTGGAAGCCCCCAGTTTTTGAAATAAGGAACCCATGTCTTCCCGGTAGGCGTCTCCTCTGGAGGCAACCCGGAAGACATCCTGGAGGCACCGGATGGCCTCTTCCAGAGGGGAGATATCCTTTTTATCCCCCAGAATAAGATCTTCCAAATACCCCTTTATAGCGCTTACGAGCGCATGATATGGTGGCTGCTCGATCTGTTCTGAGCCTTTTTCCACGGTTTCAAGAGCATTCATGATCCTGCCCAGGGCCTGTATGTCTCCTTCTTCAAAAGTGACAAACTCCAGCGCAATACTCTCAATACTCTTTTCAACTTTGTTCAAGGCGTCTGACATCTATTCGGCCTCCCCCGAAACGAATGAAATGCGGAAATCCGGTTTCAGTTCCCGAGCACCTTCTCCAGTTTTTCGCTGAAGGTTTCCGGAGTAAATGGTTTTACAACATAATTGCTTACCCCCGCTTTTACCGCTTCAATAACATTTTCTTTCTGTCCTTCAGCAGTCACCATGATAAAGGGAATCTTTTTCAGCGAATCATTCCCCCTCACCGCTTTCAAAAGGTCCAGTCCGGTCATTTTCGGCATATTCCAGTCCGAAACAATAAGCCCTACCGCTTCCTTCTTCAGCTCCCCGAGAGCTGCGCTTCCATCTTCAGCTTCTATGATCTTGGTAAAGCCAAGCTGCTTTAGAACGCCCTTTACAATCCTTCTCATGGTCGCAAAATCATCCACCACCAATACTTTGATATTCGTATCAAAAGCCATTTGGTATTCCTCCTCGATATAGCTTGTTTCCCGTATGTTCATTCCGCGTCTGCCCTCATGGCACAGGTGGCGGATGTCTGAGAGGGTCTTTGCACAATTTGCCAGAGATCAGCCATTGCGTCATTTACCGCCCGTGACTTGTTCTCCGGTTAGAGAAGTATGCTGGTAACCTCAAGCAAGATACATACCAAATTTCGTTACGGAGGGTAGTTACCGGGAGCACAGTTTTCTTTCCTCAAACCCCGATCCCCGTTCCCATCAGGTCCTATCTTTGAGTGGTGGAAAGCACTGCTCTGAAAGATGCGTTTGATGAACTCTCCCCGGAAGATATGAATTTCCGAGGTCCTGCACCTGGACGTATGGCAAGGGAGAATGATCGGAGAAAATGCGGCCTGTTACCAGCCGTGATCCCGTATCTTGCAGGATTGTTGAAAAATATGACCCGGGAATAGTCATGATTTTGACAGATGCCGTTGTTACTTTTGGCATCGTCTTTCCTCTTCCTATCCTTTGAAACCCGATTTTTTCGTACCATCCTGAGAAGAATCAGTCTCAAGAATTTCCGTGTTTCTGCCGATTTAATGAGAACGAAATAACAGACAAAATCCAACAAAATGTTCTTCCCATGTGATTGGAGAGGCTTCTATTTTCCAGAGATATTCCCTTTGAAGGGATCTTCCGGGATCATGCACAGCTATGAACCTGACTGAGAAACAATTTGAAAGATTTAGTGGACTCGTGTACCAGGAGTGCGGCATCAACCTGCACGATGGCAAACGGCAACTGGTACAGGCCCGGCTTTCCAAACGGCTCCGCAAGACCGGTATCACGTCTGTTGACGAGTATCTCAAGGTTCTGGAAACGGACCAAACGGAATTGATCCATTTTCTTGATGCCATATCAACTAACCACACCTTCTTTTTCAGGGAAAGTCGACACTTCGAGGTTCTCGAATCTTCCCACCTGAATATCTGGTGTGCAGCCTGCTCAAGCGGGGAAGAGCCGTATTCGGTGGCGATTGATTGCCTCGAAAAGGGTTTCAGCCCTTCCATCCTCGCCACCGATATTTCCACTCATGTCCTGAGCATCGCCAGGACGGCGATTTACCCAATGGAAAAAGCAAGGACGATGCCGAATCGGGTCCTCCGCAACTACTTTCAGAAAGGGCGTGGGAAATGGGAGGGATTCATTCGGGTGAAAGAGAAAATACGCCGGATGGTCACGTTGAAGCGGTTCAACCTGATTTCTGATCTCCCTCCGTCCGGGGAATTCGACGTTATTTTCTGCAGGAATGTGCTGATCTATTTTGACAACCAGGTGAAAGAAAAAGTGATCAACAGGCTCTACCAACTTCTGAAATGGAACGGGTATTTGATCGTCGGCGGCGCGGAAAGTCTCAACAGCATCCGGCACAGGTACAAGTACATCAGGCCGAGTATCTACTGGAAAGGCTGAGGATGCAAGGAAAAGCCCTATGGTTGTCAGGTTCCGTGTTTTCCTGATTCTGCCAGATATACAAGCCCTTCACGGTCGAGAACTCTGATACGGCGGTCATCCACTTCAATAAGTTTCTGATTATTCATCCTCGCGAAGACACGGGAAAGGGTTTCGGGGACCGTGCCGAGAAGGCTCGCAAGCTGCCCTTTGGAAATATTCAGGGTCACCGCATCCTGTTTCCCCTGGTCTTCCGTCAGATAGATCAGATAGCCCGCCAGTCTTGCCGGCACTTCCTTCAGGGAGAGATTTTCGATCTGGGCAGCGAACTGCCGGAGCCGGACGGACAGGACCGCAAGCATATTCAAAGACAGTGAGGGGTTCCTGGTGATGAGGTCGGTAAAAGCAGGGCGCGGAAAAAAGAGAACATGAGATTTGGTGATCGTTTCGGCGTTTGCCGGAAATCGCTGTCCGGAAAATACGGGGACTTCCCCGAAGGGTTCACCCGGACCCAGGATGTGGAGGATCTGCTCCTTCCCATCGCTTGAAACCTTATAGATTTTCACAAGACCGTCACCAATGACGTAAAAACCATTACTATCCTCTCCTTCCATGAACACGGAATCTCCTTTGCTGAAATTTCTCTCTACCGCGATCTGTTCGATCCTCATTATTTCCTTTTCACTGAGGCCGTGGAAAAGAAGAGCGTTCGCAATGATGTCCCGGTTTGTTTTTCCCATCCTGTCGTTTTCCTCTTTTTATTGACTCGATAGCACTTTTTTTTGACCCAGGTCAAAGCAAATGTCACTTTGGATGAATATAATAATTCGATGAATATAATAAAAGGAAGCGGAAAGGAAAAGGTGCGGAAAAGTGGAAATGAAATGGAACTCGGAGGCAGAAGACGCGGTCAAGCGGGTCCCTTTTTTCGTCAGAAAACGGGTGAAGACAAGGGTCGAGGAGGAGGCCCTGCGCCGCGGAGATGATCTGGTGACCCTCCATCATGTGAAAATATGCCGGAGGCGTTTTCTCGATGGAATGGCAGGTGAAATCAAGGGATACCAGGTGGAGACCTGTTTCGGATCGGGCAGCTGCCCGAATCGTGCGGTGGATTCAGATGGACTGGCCGACGAAATTGAACAGGTGCTCGCGGGGAGGGACCTGAAACGCTTCCTGAAAGAAAAGGTTGCCGGGCCGCTGAAATTTCATCACGAGTTCCATGTATCGGTTTCCGATTGCCCGAACGCCTGTTCCCGTCCCCAGATTGTGGATATAGGGTTGATCGGTGCCTTAAAGCCGAGGAAAGGGAAGGAACCGTGCAGCAGGTGTGGGGCATGTGTGGAAGCCTGCGGGGAATCGGCCGTTTCCCTGGATGAGACAGGTCCTGTTATTGCTGATGATCTGTGCCTCGCGTGCGGTGCCTGCGTTCGCGCCTGCCCCACCGGGACCTTGGAGAAAGAGTCAATTGGATACCGGGTACTCCTGGGCGGCAAACTCGGGCGGCACCCGAGGCTGGGAGAAGAACTCCCGGGTATCCATGCGCCGGATAAGATCCCGGGCATTGTTGAGCGGTTCGTGGAGAGCTACAAGACGTACTGCAGAAACGGTGAACGTCTCGCTGTCGTCCTGGAACGGATAGGCATAGAAAAATTTCTCATGGAGACGGAAAAAAGTGAGTCCCTTGACTTATGTCAATGGAACAGGACGGGAACAGCGGTAGAGTAGGATCGAAATACTGGCTGGAAGATTCAGGTGCGAGTCTTCGGAAGCGCAGAATAAACACTCAACACAAGGAGGAATCATCATGTTTTGTTTTCAATGTCAGGAAACAGCCAAGAATACGGGTTGTACTGTTCGGGGTGTTTGTGGAAAGCCGGAAGAGCTGGCCAACCTGCAGGATCTTTTAACCTACACCCTGAAAGGTATTTCCATTTACGGCGAGAAGCTGCATCAGCTGGGGATCGTGGATAGGAAGGCGGGGCTTTTTGTGGCCCAGGGACTGTTTGGCACTATCACCAACGCAAACTGGAGCGAGGAGTGGTTTTTTGACCGTATCAGGAGTGCATTGCAGATTCGGGATGAGCTGAAAGCCAGGTTCCTGGCCGCCTATAAGGAAAAGAACGGGAAAGAATTTTCAGAAGATCTGCACGATGCGGCGGTCTGGTTCTCAGATGATGAATCTGAATTCCGTGCAAAGGCAAAAAATGTGGGAGTCCTCGCCACCGAAGATGAGGATGCCCGATCATTGCGATGGTTCCTCATCATCGGGTGCAGGGGAATTGCAGCGTATGCCGACCACGCCGCCGTACTTGGGTTTGAAAAAGACGAGATTTATGCCTTTCTGATGGAAGCGCTTGCGTCCACGACCAGGGATCTCTCCGTGGACGACATGGTCGGAATGGTCATGAAGGCCGGGGAAACGGCAGTGACCACCATGGCGCTGCTTGATGAGGCGAACACATCCACCTACGGCCATCCTGAGATCACAGAAGTGAATATCGGCGTGGGTACCAACCCCGGCATTCTCATCAGCGGCCATGATTTGAAGGACATGGAAGAGCTCCTCAAACAGACCGAAGGCACCGGCGTTGATGTCTATACCCACGGCGAAATGCTTCCCGCCAATTATTATCCTGCTTTCAAGAAATACGACCATTTCATCGGGAATTACGGCAGCTCCTGGTGGAACCAGAACAAGGAGTTTGAGTCCTTCAACGGTCCCCTCATTCTGACCACCAACTGTCTGGTACCGCTCAGGAAGGACAATACCTATCTGGACAGGCTGTTCACAACAGGGGTTGTGGAATATCCCGGTGCCAAACACATCGCGGACAGGCCCAAAGGCGGGACAAAAGACTTCTCTGAGGTCATAGAAACGGCGAAGAAATGCAAGCCGCCGGTCGAAATCGAATCAGGCAAGATCGTGGGCGGGTTTGCCCACAATCAGGTGCTCGCCCTGGCCGACAAGGTTGTAGAGGCGGTGAAGTCGGGGGCCATCAAGCGTTTTGTGGTCATGGCAGGCTGCGATGGGCGCCACAAGACAAGAGAATACTTTACCGAGGTGGCAAAGGCGCTTCCCAAAGATACCGTTATCCTGACGGCGGGATGTGCCAAGTACCGCTATAACAAGCTGGACCTGGGTGATATCGGCGGGATTCCAAGGATCCTTGACGCAGGACAGTGCAATGATTCCTACTCCCTCGCGGTTATTGCCCTGAAGTTGAAGGAAGTCTTTGGACTTTCGGATATCAATGAACTTCCCATCTCCTTTGACATAGGGTGGTATGAGCAGAAGGCCGTCGCGGTCCTGCTGGCACTTCTTTCCCTGGGAGTGAAGGGCATGCGCCTGGGACCGACTCTGCCCGGATTTGTATCTCCGAATGTGCTGGATGTCCTGGTTGACAAGTTTGCTATCAAACCGATCGGGAACGTTGAGGAAGACATCCAGGCAATGATGGCGGGGAAGTAACATATCAATTACTTGGCGGGTGAACAGGAACATCGGGATATCCACAACCCGGATAAGGCCTGTTCATTCCGCCAAGAAAAAGAGGGAACGAACCATGAAATGTCCGGGGCAGGATATGCAGTACTGGAAACCGGGGGCCATTTTTGAGGAAAAATGCCCTGAATGCGGGGCTCAAGTGGAATTTTTCAAGGACGATACCACCCGCAAATGTCCCAAGTGCGGTCATCGTTTCCTGAATCCTCATCTGGATTTCGGTTGTGCAGCTTACTGCCAGTACGCAAAACAGTGTATCGGGAACCTCCCTCCCGAGCTTATCGCTCAGAAAGAAGACTTGCTCAAGGACCGGGTGGCTATTGAGATGAAGCGATATTTCGGCCGGGATTTCAAGCGGATCGGCCATGCCACCCGTGTGGCCAGATTTGCCGAGAAAATTGGACGGGAAGAAAAAGGGAACTTGGCGGTCATCCTTTCAGCGGCCTATCTTCATGATATCGGCATCAAGGAGGCCGAAAGAAAACACAACAGCACGGCAGCTCGGTACCAAGAGGAAGAGGGGCCGCCGGTCGCCAGGGAGATCCTGAACAGGCTGGGAGCTGGGGAAAAATTGATTGAAGAGGTTTGTGATATTATCGCCCATCATCACCATCCCAGGCCGGAGGACACGGTCAATTTCCGGTGCCTGTATGACGCTGACCTGATCGTCAATCTGGAGGAGAAACAAAAGGAACCGCCTGTTGAGATCGAACATCTTGAAAATATAATAGAAAAATCGTTCCTGACAGAGAGCGGGAAGGTCCTTGCGCATGATGAGCTGGTAAGGAGACTATCATGAAAGTAATGAGGAAAATAATAGAAATTGATGATGAGTTATGTGACGGGTGCGGCCAGTGTGTGCCCAGCTGTGCCGAAGGGGCAATCCAGATGATTGACGGCAAGGCCCGGCTCGTTGCAGAGAAATACTGTGACGGCTTGGGGGCCTGTCTGGGGGAGTGCCCGAATGGTGCCCTCCAGGTGATCGAGCGCGAGGCGGATGATTTTGACGAGGAAGCGGTGGAAGTGTATCTCAACGAAAAGGAAACCGGCACCGCGCAGGCTCCTTTTACCATGGCATCCGCCTGTCCGTCCAGCCAGATTCACGTGTTCGCTCCTGCAGAGTACCGGAAAGCGCCGGGCGAAGCAGAAACATCCGCCCGTGCCGATTCCAGGCTTACCCACTGGCCCGTGCAGATCAACCTGATACCGCCGACCGCCCCGTTTCTGAAAGGAGCGGATCTGCTGATCGCGGCAGACTGCGTTTCTGTGGCATACCCGAACGTGCACGCTGATTTTCTGGAGGGCAAGGTGATCATGATAGGATGCCCCAAGTTTGACGATGTTCCGGGGTATATCGACAAATTTACAGAAATATTCAAAACCGCCGGTATCCGGAGCATTACCGCGCTTGTCATGGAAGTCCCGTGCTGTTCGGGGCTGCCCATGATTGTCAAACAGGCCATGAAGGCAGCAGGAAAAGAGATACCCATGGAACAGGTGGTTATCAGTACACGGGGAGAGATACTGCAGAAAACGGCAGTTCCGGCATAGGAGAGAATATGAAAAAGACAAATCTATATGAGGAAAACAGCTTTAATGATCTCCATATGGCACGGTTGCTTGTCCACGATTCGCCCTATTTCAAGATCCTGAATTTCAATTTCAAGGCAGGGCAGGAGCTCCCCATCCATTCCCATGATATAGACGGCCAGGTCAGCATTGTGATTCTCGAAGGAGAAGGCGAGTTCCTGGCCAAGGATGGAACACTGCCCGCTAGGGCCGGAGACGTCCTGATTTCAGATATCAGCGAGCCGCATGGGATACGTGCGGGCACCGATCTGCGGGTCCTGGTGACAATCGCTCCCCCCATATAACAGAGGGCCGACACGGTTAGGGTTTATGGTATAGAGAGACTGGAGGCAAGAGAACAATGCCCATTCCGGGGAATCTGCTCACGACTGCAATGGCGGTGATGCCGCACACCGATGTGGACCACGCACTCAACGTGGCCCTGTCCACTGACATCCCGTTCTGGCCTCAGCTTCCCCTTTACAGCTACTATGAGGACATGTATGTCCAGGCATCCGAACACTTTCCCGGCATCCTGCTCGACATGGAAAAGCGGACGCTGCGCTTCTCCATGGAGAAATTTATCACGGAACTTGAAGAGACGATGGCCCATTTTGACGAGGCCGAATATTTTGACATCAGCAGGACCTATTCGGTGGTCTACCACCGATTCCTTGACCTGGACCTGTCTGACCGGCCTGCCATCCGGGGACAACTTGAAGGCCCCATAAGCTTCGGGTTCAATGTGGTGGATCAGGATGATCGTCCCATTCTGTTCGACGACACCGTTCGGCCGTTCCTGTTTGAATTCATGGCGAAACGGATCAATGTCCAGCTTGCAAGATTGAAAAAACGAAATCCCAACGCTTTCATGTTCGTGGACGAACCGGGCCTCCAGTACCTTTTCAGCGCCATGTCTGGGTATAACGACATGGCCGCTCATACGGATATGGAATCCTTCTTTTCAATGATAGAGAGGCCCCGGGGAGTGCATCTTTGCGGTAATCCGGATTGGGATTTTCTTTTGAGCATGGACCTGGACATCCTCTCCCTGGACGTGTACAGCAATGGAGAAATTTTTTCGAGTTATGCCCAATCCATCAGGCGGTTTCTCGATCGCGGAGGAGTCCTGGTGTGGGGAATGGTTCCCACCAACTTTGAACCGTTCGAGAAAGAAGATATGGATTCCATGATACAGCGTCTGGAAGATATCTGGGCAGTACTGGACAGAAGCGGCATTGACCGCGATTTCCTCTTTTCCAGGAGTCTGCTGTCTCCTGCCACCTGTTGCCTGGTCAACCCGGACCGGGAAAAAACCGTGGACAAGGCCTTCGTAATGATCGGGGACCTGTCAAGAAGACTCCGGGATAAGTATTCCTTATCGTAACGCTCAAGCTCTCCCGTAAGCCCCTCGCCGCTGAATCCTGCCCATCCCCCTGCTCGCCATCAAAGAATCATCGAAGGCCTCATGAGGACTGGAAGCGGTAACGTGAGAAGCAGAAACCGGCTTTGCACCGTTTTTCATTCCTCCCGGATTACTTCTTGACATAACATACCGATAGAAATAAGATATTTTCGGTTTTGATCGAAGGAATCTCCAGGTAAACCTCAAAACAAAGAGGCAGGCCGTGAAGGGGATTGAGAGAGTATCGGACGCCCAGCTTTTCGGAAAAGAACTTTAAAGAGCGTCCCTTTGAAATTTGAATAACCTGAAAATCAGGACTTGCAGATCCGCAAATCAAAAAAATGAAAAAATCGAGTGAATACCGGGTTGTTTTTCATCTGGAACAGCCCGACCCGCAAAGACTGCGCATCGCGGTGAACAACACGGCCAACCTGATTGCCGACAAAGGAACGGTCGTTCAGGCGGCTTTCGTGGCCAATTTTCAGGCCCCGCAGTTATTCCTTGCCGGTGAATCCGGAACAGAATGGGCTGAAACCGCTGCCCAATGGGTAAACCGCGGCATACTGGCCATCTATATCTGCAACAATTCCCTGAAAAATCTCCATCTTGCCCCTGAAAGCTTGCTGCCTTTCTGTGAGATCGTTCCGGCAGGCATTTCCAGGATCATTGAACTGCAAAACGAAGGATTTGCCTACATAAAACCTTGATACCCACTTTCAGTGATCTCGTTCAGCCCCTGATTCACCGTGAAATGGACGCCGTAAGGCTTTACGGCGTCGCATTTTGTCACATATCACCGGTGGTGGAAGGCAGGCTGAAGACAGCTTGACCGGGCCTTGAAGAATATATATTATGATGAACCGGACTGACCAAGCCGGGTTGCACTCTTGAATGTTACGATTCCAACCGAGGAGACGAACTATGGGGAAAAAATTTCTTGTTGCGCTTGACTATTCGGAAAATGCCGCCAGGGCCGTTGATTTTGTGGCTGAAACTTTCAGTACGGGCCATGAGATCATCCTTTTCAGCGTGATCCCGAGTACGGCAGCCGTATGCGAACTGAAGGCAGATACCCTTGTCCCGACCTTCACCCAACAGCAGGAGGCATTTTGCCAGGTGGAGGAGGAAAAGAAAGTGGCACTTGAAACGGCTTTGCAGAAGGCCAAGCAGGTTCTGCTTGACGCAGGCTTTCCCGAGAAGAATATCCAGGTGAAGACAAGTATCCACAAGAAGGGTGTGGCGAGGGATATTGTTGCCGAGGCAGAGCGGTGCGGCGCCGACATGCTCGTTATGGGGAGACGGGGCATCTCAGGCTTCAAGGAATTTTTTCTGGGAAGCATATCCCAGAAGGTCCTGCAGTTATCCAAAGAATTGTCGGTCCTTCTGGTGCAATAGGAAACGTGCCCCTTATCCAAGCGTGTCCCGCAGCCATTCATGGATGGGCAACATATCTTTGAAGCCTAAGAAGGCATGGTCAATGATCGCGGGGGAGAAAAGCTCGGATGGGATTTCCTGCTCCATCATGGCCGTGAGTCCATTGTAGAGGAGCAGTTCGGTCCGCTCATGACCGGCATCGAAGCCGCGCGGTACCTTTTTGTAGTGTTTTACACCGATGACGTACCCCTTCCCGGAAACCCGGGAAACCACGTTTGCCAGTTTCTTGCCATGGTTTTTGTGGACGACCTCTTCCCTGTACGAACGCAAGAGCTCCGGGCTGAACCTGTACATGCCGCAACCCAACATCAGTTTCCCGTCGGCAACGTGAAAATAGAATCCGGGACATTCCATCCTTTTGCGCTTCCCTTCCCAGAACCAGATTCCGAGGTTAGTCTTGTACGGGCGCTTGTCCTTGCTGAAGCGGGTGTCCCTGTTGATCCTGAAAAGGCTCTGGTTGACCTTGGGAACGGCCCGGATACCGGGGGCAATAGTCTGGAGTTTTTCCCCCATATCAAGGACAAAAGCCCTGGCAGGCTCCATCACAAATTGTTCATATTCTTTTCTGTGCGCGTCAAACCATTCCTTTCGGTTGTTTTTCTTGAGACTTTCGAAAAACGTGATCATCTCTCCTGAAAAGCCGCGAAACGATGACATGACATGCTCCTTTTTTAGGTGGTGGTAAAACCATTTTTTTGCAGGAGATAATGGCAGATTTCCCAGCCGGATGAAAGAGAAATCTCTTTGAATCACTCCCCGGTAATCAAAGCGGGTGAGAGCCGGATGAGCGGAAGTACCTCAGGTGAGATGATGGAGGTTCCGGCAGGTCGAGGTTTCTCATTGACACGAGATGCATGATTTGATATATGAACATATACACAGATAACCGGTCAGGGTTCACAAACATGGAAAAAAACGTGTATTCGAAGGAGGATATGTGCGGTGTCCGCTGCGTCCATACGGATCGTGTGGATCGGGCGAGAAGGGAGGCGATCCCGCAAAAAGAGATAGAATGCCTTGCCCTGTCGTACAAGATCCTTGGTGACCCTACTCGGCTGCGGATCGTAATGGCCCTGGGGAGGGGAGAAATGTGCGTCTGTGATCTTGCAGCCTTTATCGGTATAAGCGAATCTGCCGTGTCCCACCAGCTCCGGCGTCTGAGAGATCGTTCTCTTGTCAAGTCCCGCCGGGATGGACAGATACTGTACTATTCACTGGACGATGATCATGTGGCCGATCTTCTCCGGATCGGACTGGAGCATATACGTGAGTGACGCGCAGATGGGGAGTTGATCAGAAATGAACATCTTGTTTGCTGTTGTCAGTGAGGCCTGGCTGATGCTGCTGGAGTCCTCTGTGTACATAGTGTTCGGTCTGGCGGTGAGCGGCCTCCTCCGGGTCTTCCTGAATCCCGGGACCGTGGCGAAGCACCTCGGCCGGGGGCATTTCAGATCAGTGTTCAAAGCGGGATTGCTGGGGGTCCCTGTTCCCCTGTGTTCCTGCGGTGTGTTGCCTGCGGCCGTGTCTTTGAAAAATCAGGGCGCGAACACGGGCGCCACCACTGCGTTCCTCATCTCCACCCCGGAGTCAGGCGTGGATTCCATTGCCGTCAGCTATGCGCTTCTCGATCCTGTCATGACCGTCGCCCGGCCGGTGGCTGCTTTTCTTACCGCGGTGGCTGCGGGGGTCATGGAAAATGTTTTTCAAAAAGAGGATGCAGGGAAGCAAGCAGCCCCTGACCTGATCTGCCCGGTGGACAGTTGTTGCGACGGGCTGGATTGCCCTCCCGAAGCACATGCCCATCACCATACCTTGCTTACCAAGGTGACGGCAGGCATGCGGTATGCCGCAACAGAGGTCTGGGCGGACATGGCTTCATGGTTCTTCCTCGGCCTTTTGCTCGCGGGTCTCATCACAGCGGTTGTTCCGGGGAACGTCATGATCCGATATCTTGGTGGAGGATTTCCTTCCCTTCTCCTGATGCTCGCTGTGGGCATTCCCCTCTACATCTGTGCCACTGCCTCCACACCTGTGGCGGCGGCCCTCATACTCAAAGGGGTCAGTCCCGGCGCGGCACTGGTTTTTCTTCTGGCTGGTCCCGCAACGAATGTTACCTCTCTGAGCGTCCTGCTCGGGAGCCTTGGACGGCGCGCAACGGCAATCTATCTGGGAACCATAATTGTTTTCACCTTGCTGTTCAGTTTTCTTTTAGATAAATTTTACATTTTTTCGGGTGTTTCCGCAGCGGCGGTCGTCGGGCAGGCGAGGGAAATTATTCCCCTGTGGATACAGTGGGTTGGTGCGTTCCTGCTTCTTATCATCTCGGTGAAGCCTCTTTCGAAGACCCTTGCTTCGTGGATCCGGCGCGGCAATTCGGGGAACCAGGCCGGTCCATTGACGACTCCGTGCGCCGGATCGACGTGAGGTTGCTCCTCCGGCCCGGTTCGGCCCCTCCAGGAGAGAAAAGCATGATAGAGCTCAATGATGAACAGGAAATGATTCTGAACAGTGTACGGGATATGGCACAGGAGAAGATCAAGCCGCGGGCCGCTGAGATCGATGAAAAGCAGGAATTTCCCTGGGACACCGTTCAATTATACACGGATACCGGTGTTCTCACCCCGCTTCTCCCGGGAAAATATGGAGGCATCGGGGCCGAATATCTCCTCTTTTGCATGATCGTGGAGGAGATCGCCAAAGTCTGTGCCTCTTCGGCGTTGATTCTGATCGCCCAAGCGGACGGCATGCTCCCGATTTTGATGGGCGGCAGTGATGCATTGAAGGATAGATTCCTCCCGGGCTTCGCCGCCGGCAAGCTGGCGGCGTTTGCGGCCACGGAACCCGGAGCGGGGTCGGATGTCCTGTCCATGAAGACGCGCGCCGTCAGAAAGGGAGACCATTATGTGATCAATGGTCAGAAGTGTTTTACCACCAATGGGAGCGTGGCGGATGTCATCAGCCTGTATGCCTATACCGACCCTGAGCGGAAGTTCAAGGGAATGACGGCGTTTGCAGTTGAAAAGGGTTCGAAAGGTTTATCCTACGGCAAGAATGAAAACAAGATGGGCATGCGGGGCTCAATCAATTCGGAGCTTTTTTTTGAGGATATGATCGTCCCGGCGGGAAACAGGATCGGCGAGGAAGGTGACGGTGCTCCCAATATGATGGCTGCACTCAATACCAGCCGTGTTTTTGCTGCTTCCCAGGCTGTCGGTCTTGCACAGGGTGCTATTGACGAGGCCGTTTCATATGCGAAACAGCGGGTACAGTTCGGACATCCCATTGCAAGACTCCAGGCCGTTCAATTCATGCTGGCCGACATGGCTGCAAATACGCAAGCCGCCCGCCTGTTGACCTATCAGGCGGCCAGGTACCTGGATAAAGAAGAACGTCGTCTCATTTTGCAGGCCTGTGCAATGGCCAAATTTATTGCGTCTGATACCGCCATGAAAGTCACCACGGACGCGGTGCAGGTCATGGGCGGCTATGGATATATGAAGGATTTTCCCGTGGAAAGGATGATGCGGGATGCCAAGCTCATCCAGATTTACACCGGGACCAATCAGATTATGCGGCTGGTGACGGCCCGGGAATTGTTCAGGGAATGAAAGGGCAGATTTTGGGAAATCTCTCGAAAGAACCATTTGCATCCTTCTCCTTCCCCGTGGTCACCCTGCCGCCGGGCGAAGAAGAAGGGTTGAAGAAACCGGACCTCCATCAGCCTTTCATTGACGGCCTGCTCCACACGTCCATTGGAGAAGTTCCCCGGGTTTCCGCCTCGTTGAACCGCAATGACCGGTGGGGGACTATCAAAGCGCGATGGGGCGTGGGCCGGATGCACTACACGGTGGATCCCGGCCTGTACGCTCTGGGTACTCCCGGGGAAGACTCTCCCGTGCTGGTGACTGCCAGCTACAAGATGAGTTTCGACCGGCTTCGCAGCGCACTTCCGGGGAGGGATGCATGGATCCTCGTTCTGAATACGGGGGGCATCAATGTATGGTGTGCTTCCGGCAAAGGGACATTCGGCACGGAGGAACTGGTGCGCCGCGTCGAATTTTGTGAAGTCGCAAAGGTGGTGCGACACCGCCGGCTCATTCTGCCCCAGCTTTCCGCTCCGGGGACGGCTGCCCATAAGGTGACAAAGTTTTCGGGTTTCAAGGTTTCCTATGGTCCCATACGCGCTGAAGATCTGCCGGCTTTTCTCGATAACGACATGACGACGACGCCTGCCATGCGGATCAAGACATTCACGTTTCTGGAACGACTGGTCCTCGTCCCGGTGGAACTTGTCGAGGCCATGAAAATATACCTTATTATTTTGCCCGGCCTTCTCTTCCTTGGAGGACTCGGGGGAGGCGGAGGATTCTGGGTAAACGTCACTCAGCACGGGCTATTCGCGGCCGCAGCAACACTGGGGGCGATCATCGCAGGTGCGGTGCTGACCCCGATGCTCCTTCCCTGGCTCCCGGGTCGTGCCTTCGCACTGAAAGGGGCATGGATGGGCCTGGTACCGGCCGCCACGCTCGTGGCTTTTCGTGCAGAGTGGCTGCAGACGACGGCGGGTTTGATGGAACTCGCGGCCTGGTGCCTTCTCACCCTGGCCGTGGCAGCATACCTGGGGATGAATTTTACCGGAGCATCCTCCTATACATCTCTTTCGGGAGTTAAAAAAGAGATGCGTTGGGCGGTGCCCATGGAGATCGCGGCCGCAGTCGTGGGGTTGGGTCTCTGGATCACATCCCGGTTCATAGCGTAAGGAAAGAAAGGTCATGGGAGAACTTATCTATTTGAAAGACGTGGTCACCCTGGAACTGGATGAGGAAAAGTGCGTGGGATGCGGTATGTGTCTCGTGGTCTGTCCTCATGCGGTTTTTGGGATGAATGACGGAAAAGCCTCTTTCGAAAAACGTGATGCCTGCATGGAATGCGGGGCCTGCTCGCAAAATTGTCCCGCCGAGGCCATTACCGTAGAGGCTGGGGTCGGCTGCGCAGCCGCAGTGATCAATTCAGCTCTGGGGAGGCAAGGCCCCTGCTGTTGTTGAGGGGACCTGAATGATTAGCCCGCATTTCTCACGGACTTTCGTAATGAGGTGGTGGAGCGTCCCGTGGACACAAGGCGCGCGAAGAAAAATGGATGAAGGCGTACTTTCCAGTACGTCGAGGTCATTTTTCGAGCGCAACGCAGTAGACACGGGGCTATCCGCCGCCGTAATAGACTGCCCGTGAGAAATACGGGTTAGGGCATCACGCCGTATTTCTTCAGTTTTTTATGCAGTGTTCTGCGGGTGATCCCCAGGCGCCTGGCAGTCTCGCTTTTATTTCCTCCCGCGGATTCCAGTGTTCTGAGTATGCTCGCCTTTTCCACCTCCTCGAGGGGCAGATCGGCAGGGGGTTCATGAGCCGGGGGCTCCGGTATTGGGCCGCCGGCCGTCTCCAGGATTGTCGGTGGGAGATCGGGTTCGTCCACATAGTCGGCCCGTGACAGGACCACCGTCCTTTCAACGGCATTCATCAATTCACGAACATTTCCAGGCCAGTGATAGCGGAGGAGATGATCCATGGCCTGGGGGGTGAATCCCCTGATTGACTTTCGGTTTTTTTCGGCAAATGCTTCCAGAAAGTGCTGGGCAAGCAACGGAATATCATCCTTTCTTTGCCGCAGAGGAGGCATGAGCAGGGTCACCACGTTCAGTCGGTAGAACAGGTCTTCCCGAAACCGGCCCGCAGCGATTTCTTCGGTCAGGTCCTTGTTCGTGGCTGCGATGAGCCGCACATCCACTTTGATCACTTCTTCTCCCCCGACGCGGGTGAATTCCCTTTCCTGGATCACACGCAATAATTTGACCTGCATGGAGAGCGGCATTTCACTCACTTCATCCAGGAAAAGACTCCCGCCGTCAGCAAGGCTGAATTGTCCCTCCTTCCGGCGATGGGCCCCGGTGAAGGAACCTTTTTCATGGCCGAAAAGCTCTGATTCGAGAAGGGTCTCGGTCAATGCCGCGCAGTTGACCTTCACGAAAGGCCCTCGCTTTCGTTCGCTGTTATAATGGATGGCGCCTGCAATCAATTCCTTCCCGGTACCTGATTCTCCGGTGATGAGCACGGTTGCCTCCGACGGCGCAACCTGGGCTATGGTTTCAAAGAGATGAACCATCCCCGGACTGTTCCCGACGATATTCTGCCGGTCGAATTTTTCTCCCAGGCTTGCCTTGAGGAGGCGGTTTTCCTCTCTCAGTTGTGTGTGATCCATGGCACGCTCCATGGTAAGGCGCAGCACATCAAAGTCGAGGGGTTTCGTGAGATAATCATATGCCCCCTTTTTCAGGGCTTCAACGGCCGATTCAACAGAGGAATAGGCGGTCATGATGATGATGGGAATGGCGGGATTATGCGCCTTGATCTCGGAGAGGGCCTCCAGGCCCGATACTTTGATCATACGGATGTCCATGAGCACCAGGTCAAAAGGATTTTGACGCGCCATAGCAATCGCAGTGGAGCCATCATCCGCCTCTGACACGGCAAATCCCCACCCGGAAAGGAGGGTCTTCAGCATAGTCCGGTGACCCTTGTCATCGTCCACTACCAGAACCGTATTTTTTGTGCTCATTCATCAACTCCTGTGGCTGGAAAGGATAGTGTTACCGTCGTGCCTTTTCCCACAGTGCTTTCCATGCGGACTTCACCTCCGTGGGATTCCATGATCTTGTGAACGATCGCAAGACCAAGCCCGGTGCCGGTGGGCTTTCTTGTAAAGTAGGGATCAAACACATGGGTCAAATCGTCCTTAGAAATGCCTTTGCCCGTATCGCTGATCACTATTTCGGGAAAGCCCGGTCTTTTTCCCGAAAGGCCGACAGTCAGTATCCCGCCTTCTCCCATGGCTTCCAGGGCGTTCAGGTAAAGGTTCAGGAGGACCTGTTTTATTCTGTCGGGATCGAGGCTCACCTTTTGCTGCAACGAAGGGCTTTCCAGTTCGATACGAATCCTTTTTTGAACGGCGTCCGCTTCCACCAGTTTTAATGACTGGCGGAGGAGGTCCGGGATGTCAGTGGGCTTTTTTGCAATACTCACCGGCCGGGCAAATTCCAGGAGCTGACCGATGACCCGGTTGAGTCGCTCCACCTCCTGTATCATAATATCAGCCGTTTCCTGGTCAGCGGCAACATCCCGGTACCGCTCTTTGAAATAGGTGGCGAAACCCTTTATGGAACTGAGGGGATTCCGTATTTCGTGGGCAATCCCCGCAGCGAGTTTTCCCAGAGAGGCCAGTCGTCTGCTCCTGTCGACCTCGCCCTTAAGATCCTGAATCTCAGTCAGGTCCCTGAAAAGGACAATATGCCCCAGAGTTGTGCCGTCATTTTCATTGAGAAGAGAGACAATAATGTCCAGGGGGACCACGCTTCCGTCCTCAAGAGGGCAGTCCATTTCTTTTTCGATGATCTGTTTGTCGGCTTTGCATTGGGCTACAAGGGACTGTAACTCGCGAGGAAGTATTTCATCCGCATTTCGTCCAAGTGCCCGGGTGGCCGGGAGTCTCATGGTTTTTTCAGCGGTCTGGTTGAAGGAGGCTATCCTGCCGTCATCATCTATAAAAAGAAGGCCAATGGGCATATTTTCCACCACGCTGTCCGAAAAGGCCTTTACCCTCGTGAGCGTTTCCCTCGCCGTACGATAGGCCTGCGTGAGAAAGAGAAAGAATATGCCCACAAACCCTATCAGGAACAGAATCAGCGCCATCAGGATGGAATGAAGAGTATCTGCCTTTCTGGCGGCCACCACCGATTTCATATTAAGGCCGACAAAAATGATATCAGGCGAGTTTGCCCCGGAACCATCTTCTTGGAGGTACTGTTGACGTGATGGATCGCACACGTCTTTCCGGTTGTATCCCCGGAACCCCCCTTGGGTCGGCAGAAAACTGCGGAAAACCTCAAAAACATGCGATCCATTCGGACTGCTTACCTCACGCCACGCCACTTTTCTGGAATGAGCAATCCGCCGCAGATTCAAGTCGGTTCCGTAAACTGATCCAATCTTATCGGGATCGTTCCCCGCCAGAATAGTCCCGTGTATGTTGGTTACAATAAGATAGGCGATATCAGGCTGCCGGGCTGTTTCCATCAGGAGCCTCTGGAGACGGAACTCTCCCCTTCGCATCCCCATCATGCCCATCATTCCGGTCCTGGTCCCCGCCTCGAAAGCCCGAATCAGGGCTGCTCCCTTTTCAACCAGCAGTTCTGTTATGAACTTCTTTTCCCTGTTCAGGTTTTCGTGGGTCCAAAAAATCAGGATGGGTGCAAGAATAATAACTGAACCGAGCAGAATCCATGGGGGAATCCGAAACCATTCCCTTTTCACTGTTTTGCCTTTTATTGTCATACCGAATGTTCTTAGCAAAATAGGTACCAGTGGATGATCAGCGCAGAATATAAAGCGTAACCGGCGAGCATCACGGGATAAAGATGGAAAAATACGACCCCCGTTGGTGCATGCTTCCTTATTGAAAGTCGCTTCCCGCCTTCAAGGTGAATAATATCTCTCCACTCGGGTGCGAAGTATGGATAGAAAGTATCCATCATTTTCTCCCATTTGGCAATAACAAATGTCTCCATTCAGGAGCAGATAGCATTAATATATTGATATATCAATACATTGTCATTGCATGGGAATGTCTGGCATGCCCCTTGCTATTGAAGGAGGACAAATCAGAAACAACAACCACAGATACAGGAGGAAAATTATGAAAAAGACACTGACGATCCTGGGAGCACTTCTTTTGGTAGCGGCCGTCGCGTATCCGGTCCTTGCATGGGGCCCGGGATGGGGCGGGATGCACAGAGATACGGGCTGGGGATATGGCCCTGGATATTGTTGGAATAACGGGGTTGGTTACGGGTACGGTGGTCTCAGTCAGGAGCAGGCCACAAAACTGGATCAGCTGCGGCAGAATTTCTATAATAATACTGTAGAGATTCGGAATGAGCTCTGGACTAAAACAAGGGAACTCAACAGCGAATTGAACTCGGCCAACCCCGACAGGAATCGGATCACGGCATTGCAGAATGATATCACTAACCTGCGGTCAAAAATGGCTCAAAAGCGTCTCGATTTCGATCTGAAGGCCAGGAAAATAGCACCGAATGCCGACACAGCACAAGGATACGGCCCCGGCTCTGGGCAGGGAATGATGGGGTACGGCCGCGGCGGCTACGGACACATGGGTGGATATGGTGGTGCACCCTGCTGGAACTGATACCAACGATAAGGGGGTTGGAAAACGGTTCCGTCCCCCTTATCCACTTCTTCCTCAATCATCATCGCTGGAAAGGCCCGCGAGAAATGCGGGCCTGTTTTTTGCCCGACTACCCCGATTTCCTTCCCAATAATCCGCTCCGGCCGCGGATAACTCCACACCTCCCTGGCTGCATTAGAAATATAGCCCTCACAGACCGGCGGCCCGTCTTTCTCCATTTGTTTTTGAGTGCTGCCGCAGAACGGGATTTCGGCTGACTCACCTCGGCATCCACCCCTCTTTCGACCATTTCACCGTGAAAATCGGCTGGAAGACCGGGCTAACCCTCGACAAGGCGGGAGAGGAGGTGTATCCTGACAGAGACAGATACAAAAACAGGGGGGTGCCGCCACATCCTTTATTCCTGCACCGGGTTGCGTACCCCGTGACTTGCGACGTTCCGGTTATTCCTGCGAATTCTGCCCTCGATCCCGGTCGGGGAGCGGGAATCCGGATTTCGGATAAGCCCTGAGGGCTTTCCGGAATGACAGCAGGGAGATACCCACTGCCTGTGGCGGAGTGGTCCATTTCACCATTGTATTGCCGGGGTGGACAAGACATGCTTGACCTGGACAGCATCGTTCGACAGGTGAATCACAACTGCAGAATTTCCGATGCTTCCCATGCGGGCCTGTATTCCATCTGCGGTCTCGCAATGCGATTGCGGGATCTGTACAAGTGGGATAAAGACCTGGAGCCATGGGTGGAAGACGAATCATCCAGGGTCCTCGAATGGATCGGAGAGCAGGAAGAGGTATGGAACAATCTTGCCGGCGAAGAGTTCACCGCGATAACTATTGCGGGCCGGGACTACGATCCGCTGGATGTAACTGAAATCAATCGCATCCTGGAACCCCATGAATTGTATTATGGTGCCGGGTATGTCCACAGCCTCAAACCCTCTTTTTTCCTTGCCGCCCTGGAAGAAAAGCGGTGTATTGAAAATCAGCCCGTATTCATACTGGGCCGCGAATTTGCCCGTGACCTGGTGACCATCCCCGCCCTTTCTCAGAACGGTTCCATAATCATACGGAGGGCCTCAGCGAAAATTTTTTTCTGGGATCAGTTGTTTTATGTGAATAAATCGGGACGCCAGGCCCTTGGTTTCGCCCTCAAGAAATACGGTATTGATGGGGACGTGCATGCGGTGCGCCCACATCTGGATCGGATACTGAAGGGAGAAATAGAAAGATACATCTATCACGAACTCGGTGAAATCAAGGATCATGTGTTTAACAGGAGGATCTTCCACGAGATAATCGCCCAGTTTCCGCATACTCCCGTCGAGCTCATGGCCCGTTGTGTCAAGGATCTCCTTGCGGACACAAACGAACATGGAACGCTTCCGTATATTCTGAAAAATCAAAAAGAAGGGAGCCTGGGCTTTTATGTTGCCTTTCTCGGCAGCCTTACAAAAGAGGTCTTTCCGGAGATCCTGGATGCCTTTGCCGTGTTTGCGGCCGGAGGGGACTGGCAGGGTATTAAAAGAGCCATATCTGCAGGGAGCGACACCGCCGGACGTCTCGCCCGGAAAATGAGTGAAATCTATCGAAAAGGAAAACAAAATAATGATATGAAATGGACGGGCAGGGAGATGCAGGAGGTCATTCTCGCCCCCTTTGGAATAGCAGGGAAAAGGGAGGCGGAAGAAATTCAATAATGGAACGCTATCCAGCGGTTTTGTGCTGGTCCGATCCTTTCATCTTCCAGCGGGCATAAAAGACAAATGCCCCCGTCGCCGCGAGAAAGCACCAGGGAAACCAGGTCAGCGACCTGATATATACCAGGTTTTCAAATGCAACGCCCGAAGAGATGCGTGTCGAATCGCCCCCGGTACTTCTGAGAAAGGCAAGCAGGATCGAATAGAGAATCCCCATGAGACCATAGGCGAGGTTAAATGAGAGGCCCTTGAAGCTCAGGACCGTGGCTCGCTGTTGTGAAGCCGTGATACGGTTCAGATAGTGGCTTTGGAAAAATGCCTGGAGATACATGACGATCCAGACCAGAGCCAGCGGCAGCAGGCCGACAAGAGGCCAGACAAATGACATTCCCGTAAGTCCCAGAATCGTCAATCCTGCCATGATGGCCATGTTAAAGGCGGGAGAGCGCCTCTGCGACATCCGTAACGCCACGCGGGGGACAAAGATGCCGAGGACTGCAAGAGCGGATCCGATCAGTCCGAAAGAGGCTTCAGGGAGCCTGATGATGCGGTAGTACTGGCTGGTGAGAGTGATCACCATACGGATGCAGCTGTCGAAGAGCAGACCCCCGAGGATAACAACCAGGGCAAACGGCGTCCTGATGATCCAACGTCCGGCATCCATGGTCAGCCGGAAAGCCCTGGCAGGAGACGTCTCCCCATGGCGGTCCGAGGGAAAAGGAGTCTCCCTCATTCGGAGGGTGGTGACCAGAGTCAGGATGGCCATGCCAAGGGTCAGATAGATGGGAAATCGAAGGGTTACGGCCTGGGTGAAGTGGATATTGAGTCCAAGCCAGCCCCCGGCAAGCTGCATGAGATGCGGATCATACACGGCCGCTCCCAGGGACGTGACCACCATGAAGGAGATGGATTGTAGTCGCATCTGCCTTTCCAGCACGCGCGGCCATTCCGCTGCAAGACCTTCTTTATGCAAAGTATCGTATGCGAGAGCCTCATCAGCGCCGCTGGCCGCAGCCTCTGCCGCGCCGCTGAAGACACGGTTTAACAGGAAGGCAGCAAACAGGAGCCCTGCGTTGCCACGGGGAACAATGGAGAGAAGTGTCATTTCCGCAACCATAAGCGAGCCGGCAACAACAAGCAGGTTTTTTCTGCCGATGATATCGGCCAAAGCGCCGGAGGGGACTTCCAGAAGCACGATGGTTGCAGCCCAAAAGGCGTTGAGCAGCGCGAATTGTTCCAGGGACAAGCCGAAGTCGAGGAAGAGAATGGTGAAAACGGGATAGTAGAACCGGGAATTGAAGAATACGCGAAAGGCGATGAAGAGCCTGATATTCCTGAGCTCAAATGGAGATTTTCTTTTCAGCATGTTCACCGATAGCAGTTCCGACCAAAAAAGAGATGGTTCATGCGTGCCACATGAAAAACGGCTTTCCCGAACCAGTAGCTCCAGCGCACTGATTGTAGTGGTGCAAGAACTTCGCCGGGATAATGCTTCAGGTTCCCCGGAGTTCCGACGGTTCGTTCCAAAAAATGGGGAGCAACGTCCGCCCAGTCAAACGTTTCTACTCCAGAGGAAACGAAATGTATAGAAAATATCCGGTTGGTTTATCAAGTCCGCCAGGCCGCTCGTGATTGACTCCATGGCGTTGCGCCCTGTAATAATGCATGAGAGTTTTCGCAATGATCCATCCTGTCTGCATACCCATAAACCCATGCAACGGAGATTTCCATGCAAACTGAGCCAGTTATCCGACTTGGTTTTTTCTTTGGCTCGAACTTTTCCAAATCCGAATGACAAGCAGATACTATACACAAAATAAGCATGTTAGCGGAAGTGTTACAATGTGGTATGCTTCTTGCTCTATGTAGGAATTATCTGAGAAGGAGGTATGCCGATGAAGACGCTGGGAGAACCGGATGAGGGTGTGAAACGGGCGACAAGAGATCCGGTGTGCGGTATGGTCGTGGTCCCCGGGAAAACGAAGCTCGTGACTGTTTATTATGGACATAGTTTCTGGTTTTGCTCCCGCCGTTGCCGGGAGGCATTTGAAGCCCGCCCTCAGAAGTATCTGGACAATGAACCCCGCAGACGCATGGGTTGGTTCGGGCGTATTTTCAGTCGACCCGGCAGAGAGGATGAGGACGGATATGGGAGAGACTGTAAGATACCGAGCGGGAAAAATTGAAGACCGTCAACAGTTTTGGCATCATGGGTTTTTCACCGCGTGATCAAAGGAACGGTGCATCGGTTGACGGTACCGGAGGATGGTGGTATTCTTATGTGCAGGACTTTTTGAATCGGCAGGGCAAGTTCTCATAAGAGAAGGAGATGATTGGATGCGAAAGGAAAAGGACGCCCTTGGAGAGGTACTGGTTCCGGAGGATAAGTACTTCGGTGCGCAAACCCAGCGTGCAGTGGGGAATTTTGATATAGGCCGGGAGTATTTTCCCCCGGAGTTCATTCGCGCTCATGCCATCGTGAAAAAGGCGGCAGCCCGCGTAAACAGGGCACTCGGATTGCTGGATGAGAAAACCGCGGCTGCCATTGAGCAGGCGGCGGATGAGGTCATCTCCGGAAAGCTGGATGGGCACTTTCCCCTGGTCGTCTGGCAGAGCGGGAGCGGTACCCAGTTTAATATGAACGTGAATGAGGTCATCGCAAACCGGGCCATCGAGATGCTGGGCGGAAAGATGGGCACGAAGTCCCCGGTCCATCCCAATGACCACGTGAATATGGCCCAGTCCACCAACGATACCATTCCCACTTCCATGCATATTGCGACAGTGGCCGCCCTGAAAGAGCAGCTGCTGCCGGAACTGGATGCCTTGGAGAAAGATCTGACCGGAAGAGCCGAAGCGTTCCGGGATATCGTGAAGATCGGCAGGACTCACCTCCAGGATGCCACCCCCCTGACCCTGGGCCAGGAATTTTCCGGCTACGCCGCGCAGGTGGAACTTGCACGCGAGGCAATACATAATTCCCTGGAACATCTCTGCGGATTGCCTATCGGCGGGACCGCTGTGGGCACGGGCTTGAATACCAGAGAAGGATTCGACGCCTTGATGGCGGAGGAGATAAGCACCATAACCGGCCATCCATTCCGGGTGGCGCAGAACAAGTTCGCGGGCCTTGCCGGCCATGATGCGCTGGTGGAGACTTCAGGCGCGCTGAAGATGCTGGCCGCGGCCCTCATGAAAATCGCCAATGATATTCGATGGCTGGCAAGCGGTCCACGCTGTGGCCTGGGAGAGATCAACCTCCCTGCCAATGAACCCGGCAGCTCCATTATGCCGGGAAAGATTAATCCCACCCAGTGTGAGATGGTGACCCAGGTAGCATGCCAGATATTTGGCAATGACGCCACCATTACCATGGCCGGGTCCCAGGGAAACTTCGAGCTGAATGTGTATAAACCGCTCATTGCCTACAATATTCTGCAATCCATCAATCTCTTGAGCGGCGCAAGCAGATCTTTTCGGGAGCGGGCCGTCGCAGGTATTGAACCGAACAGGAAAAATATTGATCTTCATCTGAGAAATTCTTTGATGCTGGTGACGGCACTGGCCCCGCATATCGGCTATGACCGGGCCGCTGAGATAGCTCTTCGGGCGTGGAGAGAAGAAAAGACCCTGAAAGAAGTCGCCCTGGAACAGGACCTGGTGACTGAGGACCAGTTTGACCAGTGGGTGCGCCCCGAAGACATGGTCCACCCTTCCAAACAGCGCCTGTGATCGCAATCCTTCCTGCCAAAGCGTCTTAAATCCATATGGATACCTATTACCCAGTTGTGCCTATAGCTGGATATAAAATATCCATTTCGTCCGTTCTATTCAGGAGATATTTGACCCTCCTGCTCAGCGGTAATGCCGAATAATGTCCTGATTACAGTATGTTATAAAATGAACTGCCAGGTTGGCGCGAATTTTGCTCTTTTCTAGTGAGAAGTGAGAGAGGAACATACCCAAATGAAACAGAGAGTCTGTATACGGGGTGGCACTCTCGAGCGGCAATACCGTTTTCCAGACACAAGGAGTCAATCATGTCAGAAGAGCGAGGCATTGTAATAAAGCTGATACGCGATGGCATGGCGGACGTCATGACCGAGAAAGGCGGGGGGTGCGAAACTTGTGGGGCATCCCACTCTTGCCATGCATTCGGTACGGGGAACAGAATGATTACCCGGGCGCGAAACAGGATTGGAGCCCGGGTCGGCGACCAGGTGACACTAAGCCTTGGATCAGGTCTGTTTGTAAAGAGTGCCGCAGTGGTATACCTGCTTCCCATTGCGGGTTTCATCATCGGAGCAGCAGTGGGTGCCTCACTGCATGATCCGATCGGGATCGGAGAAAGAACGAGTGCTGTTCTATTTGGACTGGGCGGTCTCGGCATTGGATTCCTGATTACCGTCATGATATCCCGGTGGACCGCCGTAACAGGCATTCTGACCCCTGAAATAGCAAGAATAACCGGCCGCGGCGGACGAGATAGACTGAACACGGCCGTTGATCCGGTCTGCAATATGCTGGTAGATCCCGCCACGGCGCCTGCAAGCCTGGAGTACCGGGGCAAGACGTACTATTTCTGCAATCCGGGATGCAAACAGGCTTTTGCAAGGGACCCGGGGAAATATCTCGGGTGATCCTGGTACACTCGTATGGAGAAAAAAGGAGAACGATCATGAAAAACAAGAGATATCTTAAAATTGGCATATATGGTTTCTTTTCGTCCCTGTTTTTGCTGTCACTCTCGAACATGGCGTATGCCCAAGGAGGATATGGGGGATATGGCGGCTGGGGCATGGGGCCCGGCATGATGGGCTACTGGGGCGCGGGATGGTGGGGTTTTCTCCCCATGCTGCTTTTCTGGGGCGTCATCATTGCAGCCGTCGTGCTGTTGATTAGATGGCTTGCACAGGGTTCAGGGAGAAACAGGTCCGGATTCACGAACGATTCTCGGGCCCTTGAAACGCTCAAGGAGCGCTTTGCCCGAGGAGAGATTACAAAGGCAGAATTCGAGGAGATGAAAAAAGTCATATCATCCTGATATTGGAGCATGGATGACAACTCGTTTTTTCAATATTCTCCGGTGGAAACAAGATCCTGGCGCGGAAGATATTCTTGCCCGGTCGGTGCTCAGCCAGCTCCAGTCCTGGAAGAAGGCCAACAGGAAAATGGGGTGGGGCATTACGAGCGAGGAGTTTGACGAGATCAGGAGCATTTCCGGAGTGAAGGGGAAATCTTGCGATCGTGGATTCGGCTGCTTCGCACTCTCTTACGGCTTTGGAGACGATGGCCACGGCAATTCGGATTCGGTCCTTTCAGGCAAGATGGCCTGGGAGTATGCCTGCAGAAATCGGTGGTGAAAGACCTGGCAATGCAGATATATCGATTTTGACAAGCCGGATCATGTCCGGTTGCGCCCGGGAGCTCCGACTCGACCAAGAGGATTCTATTTTACCCTGGTGGGATCAGCCGATCAATATCGGAATATGACGGTGTCCAGGGCCCGCAAGACCTTTCAAGGAGAGACCGGGCTGGGGCCCGAGGGTGTTCAGCTTTTAGCGATCACTCACACGCACTTGCAGGATATGATGAATGAGAGAAAAATTGCCTTTATGGTCCTGGCCGATTACGATGTGGCTCCCTATGGATTCAATGATTTTTTCGATGCTGTGCAGGTTTTCTGCAGCCTGGAAATCCTCGGTCTGGGCATTGGAAACGTGGACCGAAGGTATCCCCTGTTTGGAATTCCTCAAATGCGCCTATTCCCGAAAACACGGGTGAATCGCGCGGCCCTGTTTCCTCCTTTGACCATGCAGCGGATTGAAAGTGCCACTATCCTGGAATACACACCTTGCCAGAGAACATCAATCATTTCCACTCACACGATCCAGCGCTGCCCAGAATGCTCTTCTCTCAGTTTGGGGCGGATAAAGCCTTGCACTTGGAGGGCGTTGCCAATGAAGCAATCCCTATTTTTTCTTCACCTTCTTGATCTCATCGATCATTTCAGGAACTGCCTTGAAGAGATCGGCCACGAGTCCGTAGTCAGCAAGCTGGAATATGGGAGCGTCCTCATCCCGGTTGATGGCCACGATCACCTTGGATGATTTCATGCCGGCCAAATGCTGGATTGCCCCGGAAATTCCAACTGCAATGTAGAGTTCCGGCGAGACGATTTTTCCGGTCTGGCCCACCTGAAAATCGCTGTTGATGAAGCCTGCGTCGACGGCAGCCCTGCTGGCCCCGACGGCTGCGCCGAGCAGATCCGCCAGCTCCTCGATGATTTTGAAGTTCTCGGCGGATTTAAGGCCCCTGCCGCCGGAGACCACGGTCTTCGCCTCGGCCAGGTCCGGACGGGTAGAGACCGACCGCTCAAAGGATTCAAATGTGATGCGATCAAGGATCTCCGGAGGCGGCGGAACCGCAATTACTTCAACCGGACTCCTGTTCTCAAGAGGTTCAAAAGGGCGAAACTCCGTCTGCCGTACTGTGAGCACTTTGCGCTCCGTCATGATCTCCACTGTTGCGTCGATATTGCCTGCGTACACAGGTCGTGTAAAGAGCAGCGTATGGTCTTCGAATGAGACGCCGATGACATCGCTTGCCATGCCCGCTCCGAGCCTGTACGCAACGCGGGGCAAAACATCCTTGGCCGTAGTTGAAGAAGGACTGACCACCATCCCGTACCCTCGTTCTCTGACCACCTGCTCAATGATGGGGGCCCAACGTTCTGCCAGGGGTGGCTCAAGATCGGGTGCTTCTCCAATCAGCACCTTCTCGGCGCCAAGCGCGGCCAGAGCATCACGCTGGGCACTCAGATCCGCACCCAGTGCGAGTATGGCATAGGTGCAGTTGAGACGATCCGCCATCAGGGAAGCAAAGGTTACCGCAGAGTGGGTCCCTTTTTTGACAACTCCATCAAAAATGTTTGCTACGACAAGTATGTCATCCATCATTGATCCTTTCTCAGATAACCCTGGCTTCCTCTTTTAACTTCAGGACCAGCTCCTGAACCGTCTCAACCATGATCCCTGCCTTCCTTTTCGGGGGAAGAGAGAATGACAGGGTACGAACGAGCGGTGTAGCTTCCACCCCCAGTTCTTCTGGAGTCATGGTTGTCACGGAGATTTTTTTTGCCTTCATTATCCCCTCTAGAGAAGCATAACGTGGGCCTTCATCATATGGTTGGTCAGGGGGGCTCACATTGTTGTTCACGCCGTCCGGACTTATAATACGGACATCAACGGATATGACTGCCGGAAATGTTACCGAGACGGCAATATTTCCTCCGTCCACTTCCCGGGTGACCGTTGCGCTGGTAAGGTCCGGCGGGGCAACGATCCTGCCTGCAAAAGTGGCCTGCGGCCATCCCAATATCTCAGCCAGGATCTGGGCAGTCTGGTTTGATTCGTCGTCCACGGTTTGTTTTCCCATGAGCACCAGGTCGGGGGATTCTTTCTCGACCATCCCGGCAAGAATCCGGGCGACCGCCGTGGCATCCAGGGCCTCCTCATCATTTGTTTTTACCAGGATGCCTTGCTGGGCTCCCATGGAGAGACACCAACGGATCTGTTGTATGGCTTCCTCAGATCCGATGCTGACAACCAGCACCTCTCCGCGCATTTCACCGGTCCCCTTGTCCTCAAGCAAGCGGAGGGCAGTTTCTACGGCGTATTCATCGAACGGATTCACCTTGCATTCGAGACCTTCCGGATCAACTCTCTTACTCTCTCTGCTGATCCGGACCTGATCGGCTTTATCCGGGTCAAGCACGCTTTTCACTGGTACGAGGATTTTCATTTGATGATTCCTCCGGGTGCTTTACACTGGCCCGCATTTTTCACGGGCAATCTCCGCCGCCTCATGACGAAAGTCCGTGAGAAATGCGGGCTGGGGTTTCATATTGACGTTTTATGTCACACTGTGGTATAAAATGTCAAGTAATATGAATTCCCTCCTGATCCACCACGGTTATCTGCCGGTATGGTGGATCTGGGGCTGATTTATTCCTGCACCGGGTTCCATAGTCCGTCGCTTGCGACGTTGCGGCCATTCCAGCGAAGCATGTTTGTGACCCCGATCCGAAGCAGGAATCTGGATTCCCGATAAGCCCTGGGGGCTTTCCGGAATGACATCAGGGGGATATCCCGCTGCCTGTGACAAGGTGGTTTATTGAAAGGATAATGACGAGGGGGCATATTCGTGGAACCGGGTGAGTTCAAAACGATTCGAAAAAGACTGGGAAAGACCCAGAAACAGATGGCCGAGTTGCTGGGCGTGTCAGTAAAGGCGGTCCACAGCTATGAGCAGGGGTGGCGGAAGGTGCCCGCCCATGTGGAAAGACAGGCATTTTTCCTTCTCGCCAGGTCACGGCATATCTCTGGAAAGGCGAAAGCCTGTTGGACCATCAAGGAGTGCCCCGCTGACGTAAAGCAAAAATGCCCGGCATGGGAATTCAGGTCCGGGACCCTTTGCTGGTTTATCAACGGAACCATCTGTGAAGGAACGCCTCGCGGCGGCTGGAAGGAGAAGATGAAGGTATGCCGGGAATGTGAGGTCCTGGCCGGTTTACTTCACAACGAAGCAGTGAAAAGGTGATGGTAGGAGGAGTTGAAGCCACCACAATATAAAGGGAGACAAAACAATGGCGAAAATAGTATCGGATGTGATAGGGGTTGTGGGAAATACACCGCTTGTGCGGCTCAACCGGGTGACCAGCGGTTTTGGTGCCACGGTGTATGCAAAACTGGAATCACAAAATCCCCTTGGGTGTGTGAAGGAGCGCATCGGCGTTTCCATGATCCAGGCGGCGGAAGACGAGGGACTCATCGGTCCGGGTGCAACAATCGTTGAGCCCACGAGCGGAAACACGGGTATTGCCCTTGCCATGGTGAGCGCGGCCAGGGGATATCGAATTATCCTGACCATGCCCGAGACCATGAGCCTTGAAAGGAGAAAGCTCCTGAAACACCTGGGTGCGGAATTGGTCCTGACGCCAGGCGCGGAAGGCATGAAAGGGGCCATCAGCAAGGCGGAAGAGATCCTGCGGACTACACCCGGGGCATATATGCCCAACCAGTTCACAAATCCGGCCAATCCGGCCATACATAGAAAAACCACGGCTGAAGAGATCTGGCGGGACACCGACGGGAATGTGGATATTTTTGTGTCAGGGGTAGGGACCGGAGGGACCATTACTGGTGTCGCCGAGGTGATCAAGGAGCGGAAGCCCTCGTTTTGGACGGTCGCGGTGGAGCCGGCGGACTCCCCGGTGCTTTCAGGCGGAAAACCCGGGCCACACAAGATCCAGGGAATCGGGGCAGGGTTCGTCCCCGAGGTCCTGAATACAAAGATCATTGATGAGATTGTGATCGTTTCTAATGAAGATGCCTTTGAAACGGCCCGGCGGCTGGGGAAAGAAGAAGGCATTTTGTGTGGCATTTCATCGGGAGCGGCTGCTTGGGCAGCACTGGAGGTAGCCCGCAGACCTGAAAATGAAGGAAAACAGGTCGTGGTCATCCTGCCCGATACCGGGGAACGCTACCTGAGCACAGGCCTGGTTGCGGAGTAAGCAGAGACACCTTCTGCCGCATGGAGTGAATGCATACTTCTGAGGAGGGAAAAGGAATGCCGCAAGTGGTCCAGAAGGAGGTGCTGAGCTCGCAGATTATCAGGCTTAAAATTGCTGCGCCGGTCATTGCCCGGAAAAGAAGAGCGGGCCAGTTCGTGATTGTTCGCGTGCATGAAAGGGGCGAGCGGATACCCCTTACTATCGTTGATTCCGATTCCCACAATGGAACGATAACTCTTATCTTCCAGGTGGTGGGCAAGACAACCCACATGCTTTCGGAACTGGGAAAAGGCGACAACATACTCGATCTGGTGGGTCCGCTGGGGAGGGCGACCGAGATTGAGCGGCTGGGCACTGTTGTGGTCGTTGGCGGAGGTATAGGGGCGGCGGTAGCATATCCGATTGCCAGAGAGATGAAAAATGTCGGAAACAGGGTCATCACCATCCTCGGCGCAAGATCCAGGGATTTGCTTATTCTGGAGGAAGAACTAACTTCGGTTTCAGATGAAATCATAGTGACGACAGACGATGGATCCTACAAGCGTCATGGCATGGTGACGGAACCTCTGAAGGAGGTTCTGGATCAATGGAAGATCGATGAGGTATTCGCCATAGGTCCCGTTCCCATGATGCAGGCGGTCAGCAGAATGACAGAAAGCTTTCATGTCCGAACGCAGGTGAGTCTTAATCCAATCATGGTGGATGGGACAGGAATGTGCGGTGCCTGTCGAGTGAATGTCGCCGGCAGGATAAAGTTTGCGTGTGTGGATGGCCCGGAGTTTGATGGCCACCAGGTGGATTTTTTAGACCTCCAAATGAGATTGACCGCGTACCGTGAAGAGGAAAAACAGTCCTACGAGCAGTATCTAAAGTCACAAAAACCCGCGTGACAGCCTGGGGAGAACCGTGTGGGAAAAAGGTGCACAAGAAAGCAGGGAAAATGAAACTGCGGCCTGAAAGAGTCCCAGTGAGTGAAAGAGCGCCCGAAGAGCGGGTGAAAGATTTCAGGGAAGTCCCTTTGGGATACACTGTGGAGCAGGCGGAAGATGAAGCCGGGCGCTGTCTCAATTGCAAAAACCGACCCTGTAAAAGCGGGTGTCCGGTGGAAATCGACTGTGGCGGCTTTGTTGCGAAGGTCCATGCAGGGGATTTCCGTGGTGCTGTAAAACTCGTGAAAGAAAGAAACCTGCTCCCAGCGATAACAGGACGGGTTTGTCCCCAGGTGGAGCAGTGTGAAGGCCCCTGCTTGATCGGGAAAAAAGGCACTTCAGTGGGGATTGGGAATCTGGAGCGGTTTGTGGCGGACTGGGAGAGAGAACACGGGGAAGTTCTCCCGGATAAGGCACCACCAACCGGGATGAGTGTGGGAATTATCGGGTCCGGTCCTTCAGGATTGACGGTAGCCGCGGATATGATCCAGTTGGGCCACGCAGTTACTGTCTACGAGGCGCTCCATGAACCCGGCGGGGTACTTGTTTATGGTATCCCCGAGTTCAGGCTCCCGAAAAGCATCGTGGCACAGCAGATAGAATCACTCAGCAGGCTGGGAGTCGAGATAAAGGTTAACCAGATTATCGGGAAGACCCTGACCGTGGATGATTTGCTCCGCATGCATGAGACCGTTTTTATCGGGGTTGGGGCGGGTGCCCCCATTTTCATGGGCATCCCCGGAGAAAATCTTATCGGGGTCTATTCGGCAAATGAATTTCTCACGCGGTCCAACCTGATGCGGGCCTACAGGTTCCCGGAATGGGATACCCCACTGCGTTTTGGGAAGAAAATCGCGGTCATCGGCGGTGGAAACGTGGCCATGGACGCGGCCAGAACGGCCCTCAGACTGGGAGCAAAAGATGTCTCCATTATATACCGGAGATCGCGAGAGGAAATGCCTTCGAGAGCTGAAGAGATCCGCCATGGAGAAGAAGAAGGTCTCCGGTTTGCTTTTTTGAAAGCTCCCAAGAGAATACTTGGTGATGGTGCCGGACGCGTGGTTTCAATAGAGGTTATTACTATGAAACTCGCTGAGCCGGATGCTTCCGGAAGGAGACATCCCATCCCTGTTGAGGGATCCGAACATCGCTGGGACGTGGATACGGTCATTGTAGCGATCGGACAACAGCCCAACCCTATGATTGCTTCAACCACGCCGGGCCTGGAGGTAGACAGAAAGGGATATCTGGTTGTGGATGAAGAGACCATGGCAACACCCCGCGAGGGAGTGTACGCGGGTGGTGATATCGTGGGTTGGGGCGCCAGCGTGATCCGTGCAATGGGTGATGGAAGAAAAGCTGCAAAGGCGATGCATGACTATCTTATTTCCCGGTAGATTATCAATGGTTTCTCTCTATTTGTGATTGTGCGCAAGGGAGGCGGGACTTCTTTCCCCGGAGCATGTCTGGTTCATCCGGTTCTTGTCTGCTTTGACGCACAAAGACTGATTCAAAGGCCTATCCCGTATGCCCTGTGAGCTGAAACTGCCTGAAGGTGCACTTCAAGCAAAAGAACCGGATATTTTTATTCTGCTTCCCTGGTCTCCACGTTGTTTTTTTGCAGGTATTCCTTGACTGCGCTGATGGGAACTTCTTTCCGGTGAAAAATGCCTGCTGCAAGGGCGGCCTCGGCATTGGTTTGAGTAAATACCTCGTGGAAGTGCTCCGCGGAGCCGGCCCCGCTCGAGGCAATGACCGGGATCGTCACTGCTTTTTTTACCGCGTTTATCAGTTCAATATCGAATCCCAGGTTTGTGCCGTCGCGGTCAATGCAGTTGAGGAGAATCTCGCCGGCCCCCAGTTCTTCACATGTCCGGGCCAGGGTGACCGCATCCACGTCTCTCCCTTCTCGCCCTCCCTTGATGGTGCACTGGTACCAGCAATAGCGCTCCCCGTTCGGCCCGGGTTGCCTGGTCTTGATGACCGGATGCATGGTTTGATCCGGGGTGTCCACGTATACCCTCCGGGGATCAATGGAGATGACAACGGCCTGGTTGCCGTACACCCATGAGATTTTTTCAATGGCGTTCTTGCCGGTTTTCCTTACGGTTTTCAGATAGTTTTCCACGATCAGCACTGCATCACTGCCGATGGAAACCTTGTCCGCCCCGGATCGAAAGTACTCGGACGCAACCTGCAAGGCGGAATAGCTCCTGCCGTTCACATCCGTATAGTCACGGATTCCCCCGCCGATGGTCAGGGGAACGAATACCTTTTTGGAGGTTTGTTTCAAGACTTCCAGCATGGGCATATCTTCAAGGGGAAAATCCCTGAAACCCGTAATGTTCAAGAACGTGATTTCATCAGCGCCTTCTTCATAGTACCGCCTTGCCAGTTCCACCGGTTTCCCGAGGTTTCTGATTTCACCTTTTTCCCGGACATCATACTGATCCCCTTTGGTCACTACGAGGTCACCCCGGTTGTTAGACCGGACATCCAGACAGGCAATGATCCGCTTGGCAAGCCTGGTCCCTCCCAGCTGATGGGGAGGCTGATCCTTGATCATGTCTGTGCCCAAGAAGTTTTTCAGAATCCGTAGTCCGGCATTCCCGCTCTTTTCCGGATGGAACTGAGTGGCTATGATGTTTCCTTTCTGAATGCTGCTGACGAAAGGATCCCCGTAATCCGTAGTGCTCAGGACTGCATCGTCATCTTCGGGGACCACATGATAGGAGTGCACAAAATAGAATTTTTCATTCCCCGCAAGGCCGTTAAAAATCCTGGAAGGTTTCCTGATGGAGAGACCGTTCCATCCAATGTGTGGCACGGAAAGTTTCCCGGTGAAGCGTCTCACCGAGCCGCGAATAAATCCGAGCCCCTGAACGCCGGATTTTTCTTCTTCGCTTCTTTCGAAAAGGGCCTGTAATCCTATGCAGATTCCAAGGAATGGACGGTCGGAATCGAGGTATGTCTTGAGCGGCGCGACATAGCCCTTTTCATAGAGGACACGCATCATGCTCCCGAATGCTCCGACTCCGGGAAATATCAGTTTTTCAGCGGCCAGGATATCATCGGGCTTCTGGACGAACGTGATCTCCTGGCCGAGACTTTTCAATGCATTGTAAAGGCTTCTGACGTTGCCCGCGCCGTAATCCAGCAACGTTATCATGTTCCATCCTCTGGTATTGGTTCGGTTTTGAATATGCTCGTTGGGATTTTAGGCTCCTCCGGCCAGGAGGTGGTTATCTCGAATTGAGGAGGATCAATCATGTGTTTTTTGACCGCGCAGAGGTCCATGGACTTGATAACCGCCTTTTCATATTTTTCAGAAAAGTCTTCCGGTAATTTGAGGTCAATAGAAAACTTCGCGTATCTCCTTTTCTCCTCATCCCAATCACATTCCATGGTTAACAACATGGAATCAGTACTGATCTGTCGGCTCTGACAGAAGCTCAGTGCGTAGATGCCTGCACAGGTGGCAATGGAGGCGAGAAACAGCTGAAATGGTTCAGGTGCCGATCCGTTACCCCCGGATAAAGCCGACTGATCGGACTTTATCACAAATTTTCCGATATTCGCGTCAACCCTTTTTCCTCCTGGAAATGATACGTCAATCAGTGTTTTCTGCATAAGTTCTTATCCTTCCTTTCCATGGCACATTGGAATGCATGCCTGCGTTCCATTCAAAACACATAAATATATACTAATGTCTCGCGGGAAACAATCCCTAATTCGCACAGCCAAATCCACCGTCTACATTCCGCAATGGTAGTTTTGTGGGTTGATTTGGCGAACGTCCCGGTCATCAGCAAGGTGCGGGCACAAAGAAGGGGTACATCAGGGTAAACTTCCATACCTTCTTTCCATATCAGGAGTGCCGGAGGAATATGCCGGTTCCCTGCTCGCAAGGCCTCAATGCGGCGGCGCAATTGCAGATCATAAGGAGTGAATCTCCACTTTTCTTCCCATACGTCAGTGAAATTTCTTTCGGGAATGGTTATAATAAGGTTTTAGAAAGGAGACCACACATGTGCCGGAGCTGCAAAAAAGCATGCGCCTGTGGTGAGCGTACCGCGGAAATCTTTTTCGGGAGAGATATACTGAATGAAAAGGCCATTAAAGGGGTCTACTGCCCGAAATGCAGCGGAGATGTTGATACTCATTCAGCAGGCACAGTGTACGATAATGGCTGGGTTCTCGAACTGGACATGGATGTGATCACGTTCAGTGCGCCTCTCATGGGCATATTGCCTGGGGAGGTTACTGCTGACCGGGTCTTTGATGAAGGATATGCCACGTGGGTCGGTATCACGCCAAACGAGTCTGAAACAAGGGATAGGGAGCGTGCAGAGATCCTGAAGCTCGCTGAAGTTGACCTCTCCGTGTACCTGCGGGCAATGAAAAAATGGGGTATGGAACGCGAGAGACGGTTCACGGAAGAAGGATGGCGCAAGATGCAGGGAGGCGGAAAGCAGAACGCAGGAGAACGAAGAGAATGAAACCATCTCCGTGATCTCAGCGTGCCTGCTGTCCGTTCCCGGCTTCCCGTACCCTTTTCATGGCCTGCGCCTCTTTGGAGAGTTCCTCCAGGAGATAGGCAATCGGCCAATTTTCGGATGTGGGTGTTAACGTAGCCCACAACTGCTCCGGAAATTGAGCCTGGCGGTAAGCGGAAATGAGTTTGTGGAGATCTTTTTGGGTAAAGCCGGACATAATTGTCGCTCTGGGCATCTCAGAAGTTGCTTCAAACCCTGTTCTATTCGAACGGTCCAGCAATGTACGCAGGGAAGACAGGTGATCCGCCTCCGTTACAAAAATGACCGGAAGGTCTTTGAATCCGGCCGCTTCGAGGAATGACAAAAATGGTGCGTGATCTTCAACCGGGTACCCGCAGACGAGAAGCTTCCAGGGACCGTACATCCTCTCCGCGGACCTTCCAACCTTTTGAAATTCACCTGGTTCCATTGGGTATTCTCTGTTTCCTTTTCAGGGCTGAAAAGATGACCAGAAACCCGGCATGGCAACGGCCCTGATCCCGGTAATTCTCAGGGCATATCCACAATGGGCCGCACCTCCGTGATTTTGAAACGGATGGCAGCGTGGATCATTGCGGCTGCCTGCTTTCCTGCGGTCTTGGCAATATTGTCCCGAATCTGGTCGTAAAAACCGCCGCCTGTTTCAATGTCCAGGGCTTCCAGGTACACCCTCGCACCTTTCCAGTCCATCACGGTCTCTCCCGGCTCCAGAACGATGAATACCGCTTTGGGATTTTCACGCAGGTTGCGGAATGAACGATTCTCGCCCATTCCCATGACTACGGTGTTTTCGTCAATCATCTGCGGCGATCCAAAGACGGCTACGTTGACATCGCCCTGGGCATTCGCCGTACTGAGCGTTCCGATTCGGGGTTGCTTGTTAAAAATTTCCAGCAGTTTTTGTCGGTCCATCATGTTCCTCCCTATCCCGACGACACCTTTTTGTCGCTCTCTCTGAACCAGTGCCTGCATACTATGTTTTTTCTTAAAGAGACGCAAACAAAATATGACGGCGGGATAGTGAAGAAGACGGCACACCGATGTCCTGAGGGTATTCACCCGGCTGCCATATCGTCCGATATTCTGTTGACCTGCTAACCTGACTATTTTATGATCATTGCAGCAGCAAAATGGTCCGGCATCATTCACCAGGTCAGAGGAGGGAGAAAATGGGACGCACCGGTTCTGCCTTTCTAGTCATTTTTTTTGGATTTGCCATGCTTTTGACTCCAGCTCCGGGGATCTGCTCCAGCGAGAACCCGATTCCCTACCCTGATGTCCCACGGATGGCACAGAACCAATGTGTGAAGCTGCTTGACAAAAACCCTCGGGCCGTTCTCATAGATGTACGGCCACTGTTCCAGTATAAGGAAAGTCTCCAGAAGCTCCCGGGGGCTGTCTATGAGAATCCTGAACAGGTCCAGACATGGGAACATAAGTATAAGAAAAACCAGCCGATTATTGTCTACTGAGCGTGACCGGATGAATCCACCAGTGCCCGGGTGGCACATGAACTGAGAAAGCTTGGTTTTACGAACGTCTGCGCCCTCAAGGGCGGATATCATGGGTGGGTCGATGCCAAGTTGCCGCTTGAGAAAAAATGGAATATCAGAAGAGAGTGCGTCACCTGCCATGAAAGTGTAACGCCCGATATCGTTTCTGACTGGAGACTCAGTAAACACAGTTCGAAAGAGGTGACCTGCTCTGTCTGCCATGGGGACTATCATTCTTCCGAGGAGGACGTTGAGAAGGCGCGACCCGTGCGCCCGGACCGATGCATTATGTGTCATCAGGTGCAGGGGGATCAATTCAGGGCGGGGAAACATGCCCAGGCCTGGTACGCAATGAAGGCCATGCCCACGGCCCACTGGAAATCCATGAACTCTTTTGACGGCCTGAAAAACTGTGAAAGCTGCCACCGGATCGGAATTAAATCAGCGAGAGATATCAAAACGCTGATGGAAAAAGGCGCCGGGTTCGGCATGGCTTCCTGTGACGTCTGTCACACCAGGCATACGTTTTTCAAAAAGGAGGCCCAGCAGCCGCAGGCATGCCGCACCTGTCACAGCGGCGCGGACCACGCACAATGGGAGATGTACTCCGGGTCAAAACACGGAGTCCGATATGGGCTCAAGCAGATGGCAATCCTTCCCAAATCGACCTCGGCGCCTACCTGCCAGACCTGTCACATGGAAGAGGGCAGTCATGAGGTGGGAACGGCGTGGGGTTTTCTGGCAGTGCGCCTGGAAATGAGCAGTGACAAGGAATGGGCCGCCGCATCCAGAACGATTCTGCGCGCTCTGGGGTTATTTGATTCCGACGGGAAACCGACCGCCAGAATGAAAGTGATGAAGCGACGGGAAGTGTTTCGCCAAACCGACGCTGATTGGGAAAAAGAGCGAAAGAAGATGCTCGTGGCGTGCAGTCAATGTCATTCCCTCACCTTTGCGGAAAAAGAACTCGATGAAGGTGATCGAATGATTCGGAAGACTGATCTGCTTATGGCCGAGGCCATTCGTGTTGTTGCCGCACTCTATGAGGATGGTATTCTGGAGAAACCGAAGGAAAGTGCCCAGCCGTTTCCCGATTTCATGGCGCCTCTGAAAAAACCAAGAAGCATAGAACTGAAGCTCTGGCGGATGTTCAGTGAATACCGCATGCGGGCGTTTCAGGGCACTTTTCATGGAAACCCCGCCTATGCCTTCTGGCATGGACTCGGTGAAATGGAACAGACTCTTTATGAGATCAGGGAAATGGCCGGCGCATTGCGGAGAGAGGCCGGCAGGGAAATGGGAAAAAAGCGTCACGGTTCGAAACTTATGGCCGTGGCTGAAATTCCGAAAAACTGCTTTGTGCAACAGGCGGATCACGAGAAGGAGAACACTTGCGTGATGAGTTTGATGAAAGGAAAATGGGATGAAAAGAAAGGCTCTGTCAGAAATACTGGTACTTTTTTCGGTCATGTTGTTCGCTTGTGTCGGGATATCCAGTGCGAATGAGGTGAAAAGGATTTCAAAAGAATCATTGAGGAAAGTTCTGGGCAATCCTGATGTGATAGTGGTTGACGTCCGGCAGCAGAAGGGTTGGAATGACAGTGATCTGAAGATCAAGGGCGCAATCAGGGAGAATCCGGACCACATAAAGGAATGGATGAAGAGATACCCCAGGAACAAAACACTGGTTTTTTACTGTGCCTGACCCAACGAATATACGAGTGCCCGTGTGGCACAGCAGTTCGTCAAAGGAGGATATCCTAAGGTTTTTGCTCTCAAAGGGGGATGGAATGCCTGGCAGGAGGCACATTTCCCCACAGAAAAGAAGGAGCCTGCCTGATGACTTCATAGGAAATCATCAGTGGGCCCGGGAAGTGGAAAGAGTGAGGAGCCCTGCGGGGCGGACTTTCCTGCGATTCTGTCACACTCGTATGAGAGAAAGCGTTGAACCCTGAGAAACAGAAAACAGGCGGCATGGCACATTTCTTAAACCCGGAAAAAAGCCAGGAGAGTGAATGGAAATTGTATCCATCGCGGTGAGCAAAAAGAAAGGGACTGTAAAACAGACCGTGGAAGCGGCTGAACTTGTGGTTGAGCACGGCATCCGGGGCGATGCCCATGCGGGGCCATGGCATCGGCAGGTAAGTTTTTTGGCGGCGGAGAGCATTGCGAAAGCCCGGGCAAGGGGACTCCAGGTGAGCTTCGGTGATTTTGCCGAAAATATTGCCACCAGGGGCATCGACTGGCTCAAGGTTCCCATTGGAACCCTCGTGGAGCTGGGAGATTCCGCTGTTGTGGAAATCACCCAGATCGGCAAGGAGTGCCATACCCGATGCGCCATTTATTACAAGGCCGGGGACTGCATCATGCCAAGGGAGGGCATTTTCGGGAAGGTGCTGCAGGGAGGGAGCATACGAAAAGGAGATCCCATACGGATCAAGAATGGCACGAGCCCGTGAGCTGAAAAGGACAGCGTATGCCGGCGGAGATCGAGATTGAACTGAATGGGTTTCCCGAAAAGATACCTTCTCCCTGCAGCCTGTCTCAATTGATCGAAAGCCACGGGGATGGCGACGTTCACCTGATCGTGGAGCTCAACGGTCGATTCGTGTACCCCCATGATTATTCCGGAAAGATTCTTTCAGACGGAGATCGGGTTGAATTTATCAACCCTAATTTCGGCGGATAAATTTCCTGAACCTCTAATCTCACCCTTCTATTAATATGTCCCTCCGCGGATGCTGAACATCGGGCGCCCCCACCATACTCAGGATACGTTTTAGTTCGTCGGTGATTGCGGTCACCACGTCGCATACTCCCTGTTGCCCGTCTGCAGCGAGACCATAGAGAATGGGCCTGCCCAGACCTACCAGGGACGCGCCGAAAGCGAGGCCTTTCAGGACATCGCTTCCCCGCCTGAAACCCCCATCCACCATAATGACGACCTTCCCCTCCACTTTTGTGAAAATCCGGTCCATCACCTGCAGGGGATGCGGGAGGTAGTCGATGGTGTGTGCCCCGTGGTTGGAAACGATGATCCCGTCGGCTCCCGCATCCACAGCCTTGACCGCGTCCTCTTCACTCAGGATCCCTTTGAAGATGAGCGGCAGGTGAACGGCTTTTCTGATGCTTTCCAGCTCTGAAAAGGAAAGCGGCGAGCAATCAGAGACCATCTGTCTGTCCAGCACCTTGGTCCCCTGGCCGGAGTCGATCTCGATTCCCACCCAGTCGGTACCCGCTTCGTGGATTTCATCCAAGGCTGCATACATTTTTCTTCTGTCTTTCAAAGGCTTTACATTTGCAGCCAGAGGGACGCCCGTGGCTTTAATGCTTTTCAGATCCGACGGGATGGGTGACCCGGTCCACATGAGGCTCCCGGCATCTTTGAGCCCCCGTGCGACTTTCAAAAGGCCGTCTTCAGTGATGGCCGGAATGGGCATGGTCATAGCCGACATGATCACGGGAGTACCAAGGGACACCCCGAGGACCTCCACCGCAGTACCAGGCTGTTCGACGGCATCGATTGCCTTTTGCCTGAAAGTGTATTGATCCAAAACAATGCGGTTGTGGCGCATTACGAATTCAGTTTCCACACCGCCGATAAAGAATCCGATTTCCTTTGCCAGCAGAATCTCTTTGCCCTTCTCGTAAATGCTTGCCAGTTCGCCCATTGGGTTTTCCTCCGGCAGCCGGACCGGCTGTGCTCTCCCTATTCGCCTGCCGTTTTGGCTTCATCCATTTGTGCAGCCGGGGTGCTATTCTTCAATAATAATGGCGCCGGGAGCACACTCCTGGGCTGCCTGTCGTACCAGATCGTGGTACTTTTCGGGGATCGGGTCCAGAAGGACCTTTGATACAAGCTGGTCCTCATCGTACTGAAAGACCTCGGGACAGAGCTTGTTGCAGTTCCTGTCCCCCATACAAAGATCATAGTCGATTTTTGCCTTCATGATGTTCTCCTCGGACAAAGGTTCACTAAGAACAGTGGCGATAAAGAGCAAGTTGCACCCGTCTCCAGATAAAATGATTGCTTCCCGGCAATGTTTTCGAGGGAAAGCGGGAGAGCAGAGACGAAGCTGAATAGTCTTGTGAAGGAATATCAGATTTCAGGACCTCCTCGCTCTTTATGATTCGTTCCCCGGTCTTTGTCAAGCAGAACCCTCCTGAAAAGCCGGCTCCCACGGATGAACGCGATCTCGTCAGTTTTGATGAAACTTCCCTTCTTTGGTGGAGACCCGGATAGGTTTTACCGATGCAGAAAGAAAATCCTTTTCCGTTCCGGACAAGAATGAATCAAAAAAAACGCCGCCTTTCGGCCGTTGGTTCGTAATTCTGAGACAATTATGTCTCATATTCCGGGGCATGTCTGAGAGCGAAGTTCACCGGCCTGTCGGCGCATATCTGAGTTGCTGAAATACAGGATATATGATATTTTTTATTGATCATGAAGAGTGCCGGTGTATATGCTCTCCGGCATGTGCCATGTGTCTTTGACTTGCGTCAAGATGCTGGAGAAAAAACGTCCGGGATCTGAGGAGGAAAGAATGGAAACGCAGGATGTCTGTTATACCCGTGAAGTAGCCATAGAAAAGGCAATTGAGATGGAATCGCAGAGTTTTGCTATCTACAAGAACTTGTACCTGAAGGTGAAAGACCGCCTGGCAAAAGATGTCCTCAAGGACCTGGCCCTGGATGAACTCAAACACAAGTATACCCTGGAAAGGGCCTATTTTGAAGATACCGTCGAACTCCATGATGCCGGGCAGAAAGAGGGGCCAAGTATGCAGTTGACACTCCTGCTGCAGGAAAAACCGCTTGATCAATCAGCCTCTGACCAGGACGTGATGGTCTTTGCCATACACGAAGAAAAGCGTTCCGTGGATTTCTATAAGGCCATGGCGGGTCAATGTGGCGGGGCTCCCATGGAAAAGATGTTCTCCCGACTCGCACAGGACGAGGAAGGCCACCTTTCAAGGCTCGAAACCCTGTATGAGAGCCTGTATATGCAGGATATGTAGACCGGAAAGCGCTGACACGCTGCAACGAATCCGATGGCCCTGAAGATATCCATCAAGCCTTTTCTGAAATAATCCGTGTCCATTTGTCCGGTCCGCTGATTCTTTGCAGCCATCCCTGGAAATAATCACGAGGAGATTGCCATGGTTTCAGCGGAAGCACCCGCATGAACCAGGAAGTCCCGGCCGGGGTGGTGGACCTTTGTCAAACCCATCTATCCACTTGTCGTCCGTTTCCCGCGCAACCGGCTCGGGAAAAATAAGGAAACAATCCCCATGGAAGGGAGGTTCGTCATGAACGAAGATAGGCTTTTTTCTCCATTTCAATTGAAAAATTGCCAACTCAGAAATCGCATAGGGGTTGCACCCATGACCCGCAAGTCGTCGCAGCATGACAGCATTCCGCGCCGGGATGTGCTGGATTTCCTGGTACGGCGGGCTGAGAACGGGGCTGCAATTGTCTATACCGAGGCTATTGTAACAGATTATGAAAGTGCCCAGGGGTATCCGGGTCAGTCCCGCATGGTCACTCAGCGGCAGATAGAGGCCTGGAGGCCGGTTGTTCGCACCATACAGGACGCGGGGGCCGTGGCCATTATGCAGATGTTTCATTGTGGGCGCATTGCCTGGCCGGAAGTGAATCCGGCAAAACGGATTATCGCTCCCAGTCCCATCGCTCCCAAGCAGAATAATGCGTCAACCGGTTCACCCTATCCAGTCCCGGATGAGATGAGCCCGTTCGATGTGAAGCATGTGATTCAGGGCTTTGTCGAAACGGCAAAGGGTGCCATCGCTGCAGGTTTTGACGGGGTAGAGATTCACGGCGCTCACGGGTACCTGATCAGCGAATTCCTTTCTCTTTATTCCAATCAACGAACAGACGCCTATGGCGGCCCAATTGAAAACAGGTACCGTTTTGCACACGAAATTATCCAGGCCGTCTCAGAAGTCATCCCTGAAGAACGGTTATTGACCTTCAGGATTTCCGATTGGGGAGGGGTTGACAGGGAGGTATCCCTCTTCGGCACCAAAGCGGAATATCAAACGCTTATCAGGCTTCTTGGCAAGGAACCACTGGATGCCATCTCTGTCTCTACCTACGATTACCGCCGGAATGCGTTCGGCACGGAGCAAAACATGGCTCAGATCACCCGGGAAGCGACGAACCTGCCCCTGATGATCTGCGGAAAAATCTACGATCGGGCGAGTGCCGAGGATGCCCTGACGGATGCCGACATCGTGCTCAGCGCCAAATCTATTTTGCTCAATCCGAACTGGGTGGAGGATGTGAGGGAGGGAAAACCTTTGCCGATCCGGAAATCCGAAGAGGCGAATATCGCGTATACAACTACTCCTCTTCCTTGATGTGTCGGAAACGTTCCAGGGAACATGTCAGGCAGGGTAAGGATGTGCCGGAATAAGCTTCAAACCTGTACTGTACATCCTGATAGGCCGGCAGGGCTCCTGGCGGTGCTGATCGGGAGAGGCCAATGCGGTGCTCAAGGTCCCGGCCACTGCCGTTGCTATCCAGGCCGTTCGGTGGCTCATTGCGGCTTTTGCGAGCGTTGAAAGAAGGACGGGATGGGAGGAAAGAACAATGCCGGCGTATGATTACGACATCGGGATCATAGGCGGAGGCGCGGCCGGCCTGACCGTGGCTGCGGGTGCGGCCCAGTTGGGGGCAAAGACCCTGCTCATTGAGAAAGAACAGGAGCTGGGCGGGGACTGTCTCCATTACGGCTGCGTCCCCAGCAAGACCCTGATACGGATCGCCCGGGTGTATCACCTGATGAAAACGTCAAGGGAATTCGGGCTGCCCGGAGTCACGGTTCCACCGGTGGAGTTTTCCGAAATTGCAAAGAGGATTCAGTCCGTTATCCGGACCATCCAGAAACACGATTCCGAGGAGCGTTTCTGTACCCTTGGCGCCAAAGTGCTGTACGGTTCGCCCGTGTTTTCAGATGACCATGCAGTGAAATTAAATGGACAGATCCACGTGGCCAAGCAATGGGTCATCGCCACCGGCTCTTCACCGGCTGCTCCGTCCCTTGAAGGACTTTCCTCCATTCCATACCTGACCAACAAGGATATCTTCAGCCTGGATCGTCTCCCGCAATCCATGATTATCCTGGGCGCCGGCCCCATTGCCACGGAAATGGCCCAGGCCTTCTGCCGGCTGGGTACAGAAGTCCATGTGGTTCAGCGGAGCGGGCAGATCCTGAGCAAGGAAGACAAAGACATGGCTGACTTGGTCCTGGAGACGCTCCGCTCAGAAGGGGTCCGCTTCCATCTGAATTCTACGGTCCAGCGTGTACTGAGCGACGGTGTGGAGTCCCAGGAAGTAGTGATCAAGCAGGGAGAGGGCAAGCGCATTTCAGTAAAGGCCGAAAAGATACTGGTGGCAATGGGGAGAAAATCAAATTTATCGGACCTGAGCCTTGAAGGGATTGACGTAGCCTTTGATCGAAAAGGCCTCAAGGTGGACGATCGTTTGAAGACCAGCCAAAAACATATCTATGGAGCGGGTGACGTGACCGGATCATACCAGTTCACGCACGCGGCCGGGTACGAAGGAGGGATCGTGGTGAGCAATGCGGTCTTTCACCTTCCCCGGAAGGTGAACTACAAGTGGCTCCCCTGGTGCACCTATTCGGACCCGGAACTGGCCAGCATCGGCATGAACGAAAAGAGGGCAAAAAAGGCGGGGATCAATTACTCGGTCTTTACAGAGGCCTTTGCGGGAAATGACCGGAGTCTCACGGAAGGGAAGCGTGTCGGCAAAATCAAGATGCTCCTGGATGAAAAGGAAAATCCGATCGGTGTGCAGATCCTGGGGCCGCACGCGGGTGAACTTCTGAACGAATGGGTAGTGGCCTTGAACGGGAGAGTAAAGCTCTCCTCCGTTGCATCCGCAGTGCATCCCTATCCGACGCTGGGGGAGATCAACAAGAAGGTGGTGGGGGCCTACTTTTCTCCCAAGATATTTTCCACCAGGGTCAAGAAGGGGCTGAAGCTTTTCTTCCAGTTGAAGGGAAGGGCCTGCGAATAGGTTCCTGGAACGGAAAGCCGGAATTTCTGAGAAGTTCTCCGGGGGCACCATCCCGCGCCTGCTCAAACCGCCTAGGGTGGCATGCATGACGATCACGGCCCGTCTCAATAAGCCGGGGTGGCCCTGGAAATCTGCGGGTCCGGGCGGAACCTGCAGCATTACCGGACAGGGTTAGAGGCCCGGTAGATTACTGATAGGAGCAAAAAACCATATGGGATGGAAAATTGCAACGGACGTTTCGAACATCCTGCTCAAGGGCAGCCAGTGTGGTGACCTCTCCAAGGAGGATGCGCTTCTTCTCTTGCGGCTGGATTTGCATTCCCCGGAGACCTACGCCTTGATGCAGGCAGCGGATGCCCTGTCAAGAGAGCTTTTTGGCGGAAAAGGCGAAAATCATTTTCACATCGGGGTTAATGTGAGCCCCTGTCCATATAATTGCCGTTTCTGTTCACTTGCACTGAACGCAGGAATTTTCAGCAAGTCTGAAGAATTCAGCGAAGAGCAAATCCTCCAATGGGCAAGAGAGGCGGAAGTAAACGGCTCGGATTCACTCAATATCATGACTACCGGGACCTATTCTCTTGAACGGCTTTTGGAAGTGGGGAGATTATTAAAAAATGCCGTTTCAACACCCCTGGTGGCCAATACGAGGGACATTAATCACCGGGAGGGAGAGAAACTCCTCAACGCCGGTTTTCTGGGTGCGTATCACGCGGTACGACTGGGTGAGGGCAGGGATACCCCGTTTAAGCGCGAAAAGAGGATACATACCATCGAGGTGATCAGGGATGTTGGGCTCCTCTGGATGAACTGCGTAGAACCGGTAGGCCCTGAGCATGCGTTGGAAGAGATTGTGGATTTGATGTTTCTTGCGAAAACCTACGGTGCCACATACAGCGGGATAATGCGGCGAATCAATTTCCCCGGGTCGCCCATGGAACATTTCGGGATGGTCAGCGAGTTGGAGCTTGCGCGCATGGTGGCCGTGAGCCGTCTGGTTATGGCAGATGTGCCGAAGGCACACTGCACGCACGAGCCCAACAGCCTCTCGCTTATCGCAGGCGCGAACCTATTGTTCCCGGAAGTGGGTTCGAGCCCGAGGGATAATCAGTCGGATACCGGCGGGAACAGGGGCCTTGGTATTGTGGAAGCGCGGAGAATGCACGGGGAGACAGGCTGGAATTCTGACCTTCCTTCCAACTGCGTTGCTCCCAGGACCGCTACAGCCGGTGCGGCAGCAAAGCAGTCCTCTTAATAGGAAGGAATAAGAGCTATGAGGGTTCGTATCCATGGGCAACTGCTGTTTTTTCTCTTATTTTCCATGCTGTTCTTGGTTTTCGGGAGTTCCCCGTGGGCTGCCGAAATAAGGGTGGGCACCTGGAAGACAGCCCAGACCATCCAGCCTTTTTATTACCAGCAATTTTTCCCCGGTGGCAGCAAGGTGGCCGTGTTTTCGTTTACCAACCCGGCGGACCAGAAGATGGCCCTTTTGGCCGGTAGCCTGGATATGTGCGGCACCACCCTGGCGCACGCCATCCATTCCGCATCCAGGGGACAGCCGGTTGTGCTGGTCGGGGCGCTCTGCAATAAATGTTCTGCCCTGGTTGTACGGAAGGACGGGCCTATAAGGAACCCGAAAGATCTTGCCGGGAAGAAGATCGGATACGTCCCCGGCACCATGCACGAGATACTCTTGAGAGAAGTCCTGACCAGGAACGGCCTCTTGCCTGATAAGGATGTCCATCTTACCCGGGTGGATTTTTTTGATATGGGAATGGCATTGGCCAGGGGCGGCATTGATGCCTTTCTGTCCGGGGAGCCTTTTCCGACCATGGCCGTAGTGAAAGGGTATGGTCGTATTCTTTCCTATCCTTATTTTGGGGGAACGATAGGGACTATTAATGCCGGGATGCTCGTCAGGAAGGAAACCATCAAGAGACATCACGAACTGGTTTACCAGTTGGTCCTGGCCCATGCAAGGGCCACCGAATATTTGAAGAAGCACCAGAAGGAATGGCTGAAGCGGGCCTCAAGCTTTGGAACCAGTCTGGACATCCTTGAAAAAGCGGCTTCCAACATGGAACTGGCGTGGAACATGGATGGGCAATTTGTGCAGAGGACCCGGGCCTTGGGCGCAAGGATGAAGGCCCTGAACGTTATTGAAAAGGAACCGGATTATTCGATCCTGTTTGATCTCAGCTTTGTAAAAAAGGTCAGGGCGGACTTCTTGCGGGTGAAGCAATAGATGGATTGGTCCAAAAAGAAGGTCATGGAAACGGGGCTTCCCTGGATAATTCCGACTCTACTGGTATTCGGGTGGATTCTTGTAAGTGAATTCGCTTTGGTTCCCGGATACCTGCTGCCCAGGCCGCAGGAGATTCTTTCCACTGCGTACAATTACCTGTTTCAGGAGCCGGGACAGGCTCCCTACGCGGGCAGGTTCTGGTCTGATGTACGGGCGAGCCTCGTCAGGGTGGGGAGCGGATTCGGGCTTGCCACGGTTTTGGGGCTGCCCTTTGGCCTCGTTTCAGGGAGGCTCCCCTTTGCGCAGAAGGTGATGAGCACCTTTGTTAATGGCTTGCGGTCTGTCCCGGGAATCTGCTGGCTGCCCATTGCCCTGGTCTGGTTCGGCATCGGGCTGAAAACCACCATTTTCCTTATCGCACTCGCTGCCTTTTTCCCTATCTATATCAACACCGCCGCAGGCGCCCGGCAGATCAGCCCCATATTGCTCCAGTCAGGCGCCATGATGGGGGTGACAAGGTTGCGGGGAGTGTTTGCCGTGCTCCTCCCTGGGATCATGCCCGACCTCATGACCGGGCTCCGGCTGGGTCTCGGTATTTCCTGGGCCTATCTTGTCCTCGGTGAACTGACGGGGGTACCTGACGGCCTGGGAGCAGTGATCATGGATGCCAGAATGCTGGGGCGCATCGATATGATTATGCTCGGAATCATCATCATTGCGGTCATCGGAAGGCTGAGCGATACACTGCTCATGTTTGCCCTGCGGTCTTTTTTCAAGAGCGCCAGGAGAACAGGATGAATGTGGGAAGGAGGGAAACACTGCGGAGAGACGAAATACTGCGGGTCGAACACCTCTTCAAGGAGTTTCAGTTGAATGGAACGAAGCAGATGGTCCTGGAAGACATCAACTTCACTGTCCGCAGGGGTGAGCTCATTTGTATTGCAGGGAGAAGCGGATGCGGGAAAAGCACCCTCCTGAAACTTATCGGAGGATTCCTGGTTCCCACGTCAGGAGCGGTCATCCTGGACGGGAAACGGGTGAAAAAACCAGGCACCGATCGATGTTTCGTCTTTCAGGAGGACGCCCTGTTTCCCTGGTTGACCGTGGAAGAAAATATCGCCTTCGGTATGCGCAGATCGCCAGGCGCGCACTCCGGGCATCAGAATGAAATAGAACGGTTTCTTTCCCTTGTAGGTCTTGCTGATTTCAGGGAATACCTCCCCCGGGAGATTTCAGGAGGTATGAAACAACGGGTTGCGCTTGCAAGGGTCCTTATTTTGAAGCCGGGAGTGCTGCTCATGGATGAACCGTTCGGGGCCTTGGATGCCTACACCCGGGAGGAAATGCGGGATCTGCTGCTCAGCCTGTGGGAGCAATTGGGCCAGACGATCCTTTTCGTCACCCATGATGTGAGCGAGGCGGTTCTCCTGGCGGACAGGATACTGGTGATGGGCAAAGGACCGGGACGCATCCATAAGGAGATCCGGGTGCCGCTTGCCAGACCAAGGAAAAATTACGGGGAGCACGTCCCTCAACTTACCCGGAAACTCAACGAGATCATCAGGGAAAAAAGCGAAGGTGCCTGATATGAACCGGAAAGAATCTCCAGCACCCGGGAGCAAGCACTCAGGAAGGGGAATCGTAAAGGCCATCCTGCTCGTGCTGTTTATCGCCTCGGCCATTTCTGTGATCAGGTTCACCGGGGTGAAGGACTATTTGACAGCCGCTGCCCTCGGCCGGTTTCTCGATTCCCTGGGCATCTGGGCGCCTGTCGTATTCATGGTTATTTACGCGGCCGGCATCTGCCTCTTTCTCCCCGGGACCCTGCTCACAGCTTTGGGCGCTGCGATTTTCGGTCCCTATAAGGGTTTTCTGTACGTCTGGATCGGCGCCATGGTGGGAGCCGGTGCTGCTTTTCTTATCGGCAGGACACTGGGGAGGGAGTTTGCCGCGTCCTTGATCGGGGACCGGCTCAGGAGGTACGATGACGCAATAGAGCGAAACGGATTTGCCACGGTCCTGTATCTCCGGCTGGTCTATTTTCCATTTACCCCCATGAATTTCGGGATGGGACTTACCAAAGTGCGTTTCAGGGATTATCTTACCGGAACAGGCCTTGGCATTGTCGTTGGGACCTTTATTTTTACCTTTTTCATCGGGACCCTGAAGGAGGTATGGGCTTCAGGAAAATGGGCTGAACTGATTTCGTTCAAGGTGTTTTTCTCTATTGGTCTATTTGCGTTTTCCATTTTCATTCCAAAAATCATCAGAAGAGTCAAAGGGGAGTAGGAAAGCAGAAGCACAGGCGGAGGACCTTTGCCGACAGGTCGCTGATCTGGATACTTGAAGGGAGATACTGCATGACTCGCCGGCCCATTGAAAAGACCTTCCTTGCCGGAGATATTGGGGGGACAAAGACGAATATCGGCCTTTTTGCGTCCGGAAAAAAACGGCCCCGTCTGAAAGCGGCGCACACGTATTCCAGTGTGGATGCAAAAGGGCTGGAGACCATCCTTGAGCGCTTTTTCAGGGAACATGCTTCCTCTCCCGGGAGTGCGGCCTTTGGCATAGCAGGGCCTGTGATAAACGGGCGTTCCAGGACCACTAATCTCCCATGGGTGGTTTCGGAAACAAGGATCAGGAAACATTTCGGCTGGAAAAACGTCCGTCTCCTGAATGATCTGGCGGCGACAGCCCTTTCCATCCCATTCCTCGGCCGCAGCCAGATCACTGCTCTCAACCGGGCCAGGGGGAAAAAGCGGGGCAACATCGGTGTCGTGGCACCTGGAACGGGGCTGGGAGAAGCTCTGCTGGTTTTTCGAGACCACCACTATGTGCCCCTCTCATCTGAAGGGGGGCATGTTGATTTTGCTCCGAAGACCGAGGAAGAGGTCTCCCTGTGGCGGTACCTGCACGGACAGTTCGGGCATGTGAGCGTGGAACGGGTGCTTTCAGGGCAGGGCCTGGTGTATATCTACCGGTGGCTCAAGGAGTCCGGACGATATCAGGAACCTGAGTCGCTTAAAGAACGCATGGAAACGGCGGATCCGGCGGAGGCGATCACCGAAAGTGCGCTTGGAAGCGACCTCCCCCTGTGCAGGCAGGCACTGGATCATTTTGTTTCCATACTCGGGGCTGTATGCGGGAACCTGGCCTTGACCGCGATGACGACGGGGGGGATCTATCTGGGCGGGGGCATCCCGCCGAAAATCCTTCCGGCCCTGGAGGAGGGTCTTTTTTTGGAGGCTTTTCGAAACAAGGGGAGATTCCAGGAATTCCTGGAAAAGGTACCCGTCAGGGTCATTCTTGACAGCAAGGCGGCATTGCTGGGGGCGGCAATCAGTGCAGAAGAAATGGTGTGAGAGAGAAAGAGCAAGGAGCAGGACGGTGGTTTTCAAGAAGAGAGATGATACTCCGATAGCATGTTAGGGCAGAAGAAATCGAGATACCGAACACTGGGGGAGATCGGCGCTTTTCTTGCGCTCATCCTGGGGATGCTTTTCCTCCTGTTTTACAGCACCGAAGAACTCGGATACCACTGGCAGTGGTACCGGATTCCCAGGTACCTCCTGTCTATCAGGGATGGCGCAGTCGTGCCCGGACCACTGATCGATGGGTTGCTGGTTACCTGCCGGATTACCCTGGTGAGCTTTGTCTTTGCGTTTACCATTGGACTGGGAACTGCGCTTTTGCGCCTGTCGCATTCCTTCATCGGGCGTGGGATGGCCCGGGGATACCTCGAGGTCATTCGGAATACGCCTCTCCTGGTGCAGATCTTTTTCGTCTATTTTGTCCTTGGACCAATCCTGGGCATCAGCCGGTTCTACGCGGCTGTCCTGGCACTCAGTTTCTTTGAGGGCGCGTATGCCTCGGAAATCATCAGGGCGGGGATCGTTTCGATCCCGAGAGAACAGTGGGATGCAGCCTACAGCCTCGGGCTCACGAAGTGGGGGGCCTATCGGAAGGTTATTCTCCCGCAAGCCATACGATGGGTTCTGCCCCCGCTGACGAGCCAGGCGATATCTCTGGTAAAGGATTCAGCACTGGTGAGCACCATAGCCGTTTACGACCTTACCATGCGGGGAGAAGAGATTATTTCGGAAACGTACCTGGTGTTTGAGGTGTGGTTTACGGTGGCGGCCATCTACCTGTCGCTTGCGCTGTTGCTGTCGATGGTCATTTCTGTCGTGGAGCATCGGTTCAGGGTGCCGGGCTGATAAGAGAAGAATTTATTGATTAGTTTTGGTGAATGTAGGGCTATGGATAAACACTGAAGCAGAAAAGGAGGTAACCTATGGGGACCAGAAGAGCAGCAGTTTTATTGACGGCAATTGCATGCATATTGTGCTTGCCCGCATCCGGGCTGGCCGGAGAGATCCAGAATGAGCTCGTGAAGGAGAGCACTATTGAGCAGGTGCTCGTGCGCGGGGTCCTGCGGGTGGGGATGTCCACCTTTGTGCCCTGGGCCATGAAGGACAAAACCGGAAAACTGGTAGGATTCGAGATCGATGTGGCCAGGAGGGTCGCCAAAGATATGGGCGTCAAAGTGCAATTCGTGCCTACCAAGTGGGCAGGCATCATCCCGGCCCTGCTCACCGGAAAGTTCGATGTCATTATCGGCGGCATGGGAATCCTCCCGAAACGAAACCTGAAAGTCAATTTCAGCATTCCCTACGATGAGTCAGGCATGTCCCTCGTAGCGAATAAGAAGCTGGCAGCGGGATTCAAGACCCTGGAAGATTTCAACCGCAAGGGTGTGATACTATCGGTCAGGCTGGGAGCAACACCTGTCGCAGCTGCGAAAGAGTATATGCCACGAGCAGATCTCCGGCAGTTTGACGATGAATCCCAGGCGATCCAGGAAGTGGTGAACGGAAGGGCGTATGCCATGGTCGCTTCAGCTCCTCTCCCTGCGTTCCTCGCCCTGAAATACCCCGAGAGGCTTTTTTTGCCCCTGAAGCATACGTTTACGCGGGAACCCATTGGCTTTGCGGTGCGGAAGAGCGACTTCGACACCCTGAACTTCTTTAACAACTGGATAACCGTGGTCAAGGCTGAAGGATGGCTCAAGGAGAGAAAGCACTACTGGTTTGAGACAAGAGACTGGGAAGGTCTTCTGAAATAGGGTTCCAGGGAGAAAATCCTGTGCCGGAAACGAGAAGGAAAAAATTGTCCTTGCTGGACATGTTCCTGATGCTCTCTCTCTTGGCCGCTGGAATGTGGCTGGCATACCGGATCAAGGTCGGTATTGATTACCACTGGAACTGGTATGCCATCCCTCAGTATCTTTTGAGATTTGACCCGAAGAAGGGAGCATGGGTTTCCAATCTGCTTCTCCAGGGGCTCTTTACCACGATCCGGTTGAGCATCTGGGGGACCATCCTGGCCATCGTGCTGGGAACCATAATGGGACTGTGCCGTATCAGCAGAATCCTCTTCTTGAGGCTCATTTCCAGGACCTACACCGAGTTTAACCGAAACCTTCCTCCTATTATCCTGATCTTCCTTTTCTATTATTTTGTGAGTACGCAGGTGTTTGCAAATCTTGATGTCCAGCAGTTGCTGCAAGCCCTGCCGGCGGGTTTTCAGCCCCTGGTGAGGGTTCTTTTCAGTCCTCCGAACCTGTTTGTTCCATTTGTGTCGGCCCTGGTCACTCTCGGCTTTTTCGAAGGGGCCTATATCGCGGAAATCATCCGGTCGGGGATCCAGTCCATTGAGAAAGAACAATGGGAAGCTGGACGAGCCATCGGGTTGTCGCGCTGGCAGATGATGCGGCTTGTTATTTTCCCTCTGACCATCAGGAAAATCCTGCCTCCCCTGGCAGGGCAGTTTGTTTCAACCATAAAAGATTCAGCTATTGTTTCCGTGATTTCCGTGCAGGAATTGACCTTTCAGGGGATGGAATTGATGGCATCCACCTACCTGGTATTTGAGATATGGATTACCGTTACGGTCCTGTACATGCTCCTGACGGTCCCGGTCTCCCTCTCGATCCAGCGCCTCGAGGTCCACCTGAGGAAAAATATCTTTTAGGAGAGAAAAATGATCCGATACACCGGTATAAACCATCTGGCAATGGTCACGAAGGATATGGATGGCACCATCCGCTTCTGGCGGGATCTCTTGGGGATGCGTCTGGTGGCGGGCCTGGGAAGGGCAGGGTACCGGCATTACTTTTTCGAGATTTCAGAGCATGATATGATCGCTTTTTTCGAATGGCCGGATGTGGAGAACATCCCTGAAAAAGACCATGGTGTGCCGGTAAGAGGGCCATTCGCTTTCGATCACGTGTCATTCGAGGTAGCATCTGACGATGACCTGTGGGATCTCAAGGGGCGCCTGGAAGGGGCCGGATTCTGGGTTTCAGAAGTGGTGGATCACGGCTTTATCCATTCTCTCTACAGCTTTGACCCCAACAACATTCCTATTGAATTCAGTGTGCCGGTCCTCGAAGCGGACGTGAGAAAGACCCCGAGGATGAAAGACAGACAACCAAGCCCCGTCTCACGGGAAGGATCTGAGCCCCAGCCGGGACACTGGCCTTTTCCGGAACCTGTCCCTGAGGGTGATAGGATTGTCTATCCTGGAGAAGGAAGAACCTTCCTGGAAGACGAAGATGAGTGATGCAGTTGGGAATCTATGTCCAAAGAGACGACAGCGGAAAGAATCATTGTTTTCGGGAGATACCCCACTCCGGGGAAAACGAAAACACGCCTCATACCGGTTCTGGGCCCTGTAGGTGCGGCGGATCTCCAGCGGCGGCTTACTGAAGCGACCTTTCGGACAGTCCGGAGATTCGCTGTGAGCTCCGGCGTAGAGACGGAATTGTGCATTGATGGCGGGAGCAGGGAGAAACTTGTCCGCTGGCTTGGGCATGGATCCCATTTTTCCGAACAAACACGAGGGGACCTCGGTGAACGGATGCATACCGCATTCCAGCAGGCCTTCCGAAACGGGTGCAGGAAGGCAGTCCTTCTGGGCACCGATATCGCGGACCTGAGAGACTCCCATCTGCAGGAGGCGTTTCAAGGGCTCCAGGACAACGATATGGTCATCGGACCCAGCAGGGACGGCGGCTACTGGCTCATCGGCATGAACCGGCCGCTGGACGTTTTCGGGGGAATGGATTGGGGAAGCGACTGCGTGCTGGAGCAGACCCTCGGGACGGTGGAAAGCAGGGGCCTGAAATGCCGTCTCCTGGACCCACTCATGGACATTGACACGGTGGAGGACCTGAAGAAATGGATTCCCGGATTTGCAGGAAATCGCCCGTACCTGTCCGTGATTATCCCCACCCTGAATGAAGCAGGGAATATGCGAGAAACTATTGAACGGGCGAGAGACCGGGACGCTGAGATCATTGTCGTGGACGGTGGGAGCAGAGACCGCACAAGAGATATGGCAAGAGCGGCCGGTGCCAGGGTTCTCATCAGCAGGAAGGGGCGAGCGTTGCAGCAAAATGCGGGGGCAGGTGCGGCACAAGGAAAGGTGCTCCTTTTTCTCCATGCGGATACCCGGGTTCCCGCCCGCTACGCGGTTCATGTTTTTGAGGTGCTTCTGCCCAGGAGAACAGCCGCCGGAGCGTTCCGGTTCAGAACCGACTGCCGCATTCCGCTCATCCGCGCGGTGGAATGGATGACGAATCTTCGATCGAGCGTGTTCCAGTTGCCATATGGGGACCAGGCATTGTTCATGCAAAAATCTCTGTTCGATGAGGTGGGCGGGTTCCCCGAGCTTCCTATCGCGGAAGATCTCTTTCTGATGCGGCGTCTCAGAAAACGAGGACGCGTGAGAATCGCCCCGGCAGAAGCCGTCACCTCCGGCAGACGGTGGGAGCGGCTGGGAGTGATTCGGACAACGCTCATCAACTGGCTGATTATGGCCGAGTGTTATCTGGGTATTTCTCCCGGGGTCATGGCCGCACGCTACCAGGTTTCCGGAGGAGCAGAGAAACGTGATAAGAACTCTCTGAACGTGTAGCTCTTCCCCTGCCCGATTTCCGCCACTGCAACAATCTATTGGAAAGAAATCCAGGCCACATACAGGTCCTTTGAGATGCTGGGCACATCCGTCCCTTCCAGGCGCGAGCGAGATGAGTCCAGTGGCATACATTTTGTTTCCATGACGTATGTGTCGGAAAGGCGGGCTGTGGCCCGGAAAGCAGAGGATTCCATTGCCGGCCCCGTCGCCCCCGGTGCATGAAACGAAATATTTCGGAGATGGCTGGGGAAAGACGGGAACAGGCAAGGGGAGACAGGACCGGTGGAACAGGAAAACTGGCACAATGCCGCTTGTAATTCTGGGGCTGATGAGATCAACCAGGAGGAATCCCTGAGCATTTTTCAACGGGAAGCCCTTATGGACCGGCTCATGGGTGATGAGGGCCTCGCCGAAAGCATTATTCAGGTATTTCTCGAAGAGACCCCGAAACAGATGAATGAACTTCATGAAAAAGTTACTGATGGCGATGCGGAAGGGGCCGGTGTCCAAGCGCACAAAATCAAAGGCGCCGAGGCCAACGTCGGGGGCGAGATCATGAGCGCGGTGGCCCTTGAGATGGAAAAGGGGGGCAGGATCGGGGATCTTGACAAAATGACTTCTTTACTCCCGGAGCTGGAAAAGGAGTTCGATCTCCTCAAAGAGGCAATGCGAGACGGATAATTCATGAAAATTCTGATTGCTGACGATGAGTTGACATCCCGGACAATGCTCCAGGCGGTCCTCTATACCTCATCCTTTTGACTTCCAAGGAGGGACGGCAGCATATTATCGAGGGCCTGGAGGCGGGAGCGAATGATTACATCGCCAAGCCTTATGACATCGAAGAACTGGCAGCACGGATAAACGTGGGCCGCCGGATGCTCGACCTGCAAACCAGATTAGTGGAAAAGGAGAAGTTGCAGGGTGTGCTGGAGATGGCAGGGGCAGTATGCCACGAACTCAACCAGCCCCTCCAGGCGGTCAGCGGGTGGTCAGAACTGCTGATCATGGATCTGGCGGAGAACGAGCAGAACTATGCACCGCTAAAACATATCAGGGAAGGCGTAGAGTCCATCGGTAAGTTGACGCAGAAGATTATGATGATTTCCAGGTACAAAACTGTGGACTATCTAAGCGGAAGCCGCAAAATCATCGATATCAATGAATCGGCTTCCTGATAGGGGGGTTCATTTTCAAAGGGAGCCAACTATGGTCGAAAGAAAAATTCTGGTAGTGGATGATGAAGAGCAGATTAGAGAGGTATTCCGGCAGGCCTTTTCCAAAGCAGGCTATATAGCGCAAACAGCCGAAAGTGCTGAGGAGGCTATCGAGGTCATGGGCAAGTCCCCGGCCTGGATCCTCTTCCTCGACCTCAACCTTCCGGGCATGAACGGCGTGGAACTCTGTCGACAAATACGCAAGGACTGGCCCATGGCCATCCCGTATGCGGTGACAGGGTACGCCTCTCTTTTCGAGCTTTCCGACTGCCGGGACGCCGGCTTCGAGGACTATTTCACCAAACCAGTGAATCTCTCCGATCTGCTTGATGCTGCTGAACACGCATTTAAGAAACTTGATCGGTGGAAAAGGCGATAGTCGCCACAGGCAGACGGGGCCGGCGTGTCCCCCATGGAATCATCTCCAGGGTCATCCCTGGGGGACGCCATCTGAAAGACAGTCGCATGGTATGGACGGCCGTCCCGGCCGGCTGCAGCGCGAAAAAGTACCCAGAAAATCAGTCGCCCATCTTGGCCATGTAATCATCGTACAGGGTTTCCAGACCGAGCTTGTGCTTCGCCTCTTCCTGGCGCAGCACCTTGAATAGCTGCTTCAGTTCCTTGTCATTGATGTGCTCGGAAAGCTCATTATAAAGGGCAAGCGATTTTTCCTCCCGTTTCATGGCAAGGCGCAGGATATCCGCGTAGGACATCCCCTTTTCATAGGGAATGTCTACCAGGTAGTCGCTTCGCTTCATATCGGGGATCCATTTGAAATCGTAATCCGCAATGGTCACCTCGCCTTTCAGAAAGCCTTCCAGCAATGCCTGGTGCTTTCGCTCTTCATTGGCAAAATCTTTAAACATCTGTCGGGAATCTGAAAAGGATTGCTGGGCACTCGCGTCTTCGTAAAAAGAAACCGCCTCTTTTTCCCTCTCAATGGCAAATGCGATGATTTCCCTGAAGTCCTTGAAGTTCATGGTGTTCCTCCTCTTTCTCTTCTATTCAACCAGCTTGAATTTTGCTTTGACGGCACCGCATACCGGACAGTTTTCGGGGGGCTCGTCCTCGCTGATGTAACCGCATACCTGGCACACGTAGTACTTGGTTTCGCGATCGGCAAGCATGTCGTTCATGGCCTTCTTATAGAGCTCGGCATGCCTGCTCTCCACATCACGTGCGTTGGAGAACGCGCGCAGGGCGCCCTCGCTGTTTTCATCAGTGGCATCCTTAATCAACTTTGGATATTCTTCAACGTTTGCCCTGATTTCGTTGTGGAAGGCAGTGTCAAGGTTTTCTTCCGTGGTGCCTACCTTCCCCCGCATCAGGAGGAGATACCTGTGTGCATGTACCGACTCGGCATCAGAGACGGCCCTGAAAAGGCGGGCGATCTGCGAGTATCCGTCTTTTTCGGCTCTCTTGGCGAACGCAGCGTTGCGGACAGCGGCCTTTGATTCAGCGGCGAACGCATAGGCCAGGTTCTTTTCTGTTTTTTCAGACATTGCTCTTTGACCCTCCTTTATTCAGTCTTGAAAACAGGTCTCATTTTTTCCTGGAATCATGAAAGGATAAATGATAAAAAATCAACAGTTGTTTCTATTACGCTATTTTTTTCACAAAAGCAACCGTGTTTCAGAGGAGTTCTGCCGAAGAGAGGGGCAGATTATTTGGAAAAACACTCTACAAACGTTGTGGAAGGAGGATGGCAATGAGTTACAGCAAGGAGGAGCTGCAGGAGAAGTTGTTGGAAATGTACCCGGAGATTTCATCGTATGGGCTGAAGGTGGGGCTTGAGTTTGATGAAGCGAAGAGTGCCTGGGTTGTGACTTTTACTAAAGGAGCAAGCAGTCGCCATGCCTTTCTGGACAAAGGGGATGCGGATGCCTGTATGGATGGTAATGCATGCATCTATCTGGGGGTGCTGATCGCCCAGTACATCAAGGATCTTGAGGCGGAACTCACCGGGAGATAGCAATACCTTTTGTATGAGGAATGGAGCATGGATCAGCCATTCTTTTCCTGTACCAATCCGGAATCCGGAACGTCTTTTTGATGGTAAAGGGGGATCAAAACATGGAAGACAAGGAAAAAAACGAATTGCAGGAGCAAAAAGAGGAGCAGAAAAAGAAGTCCTTGGAGGGGGAACTCCCGGCATGTACCACGGCGCCGAGTGCTGAGCACGCCCGAGGATCAGATGATGATGAGCCGTGTGATGACGGCAGGAGCGGATAGGATAAAGAGGAGGCTTCGTAATGAAACAGTATGTGATCATCGGAAACGGCGTCGCAGGGACAACCGCAGCGGAAAATATCCGTAAGAGCGATGAAACGGGGAAAATCGTTATTATCACCGACGAGGATCTTCCTTTTTACTACCGGGTACGATTGAATGAATACGTGTCCGGGGATCTGGCCGAGCAGGACCTCGTGGCGAAGAAAGAAGGGTGGTACCGTGAGCGGGCGATCGATCTCAAGCTCCGCACCAGGGTGACCGATGCGAGGCCCGCTGAAAAAGTGATCATCACGGAGGAGAATGAAAAGCTCCTGTTTGATGTCCTCCTGGTTGCAACAGGCAGTCATTCATTTATCCCACCCATCAAGGGGGCCGATGCTGCGGGAGTCTTCGCCCTGCGGAATATCAGAGATGCTCGTGCCATATCTTCTGCTGCGGGGGGAAATGACCACGTGGTCCTCATTGGAGGCGGTCTGCTGGGACTTGAGGCAGGAAATGCCCTGAGGAAATTGGGGAAACAAATTACCGTGGTGGAATTTTTCCCAAGGCTTCTGCCCAGGCAACTGGATGTGGAAGGTGCGCGGCGGCTCCAGACCATGATGGAGGCAATGGGATTTTCTTTCAGACTTGGTGCCAAGACCCAGGAAATCGAGGGAGGAAATCGGACGAAAGGAGTCGTACTCGAGGGGGGTGAAACTATTCCCACGGGAATGGTGGTCATCTCAGCGGGCGTCCGTCCCAACATGGAGCTTGCCGCATCACTCGAGCTGGAGTGCGATAAGGGCGTCAAAGTGGATGAACGCCTTGCTACAAACCAACCTGATATTTATGCGGCCGGTGACGTGGCCGAGTTCAGGGGGATGCCGTACGGGATCTGGCCTGCCGCCTTGGAACAGGGAAAGATTGCAGGAACGAACATGGCGGGCGGAGATATGCGGTATGAAGGGACCACCATGGCAAACAGCCTGAAAGTGGTGGGAATCGATCTTGCCTCGGCCGGAAACATAG
>CAZWEV010000014.1:0-67639 GCA_964633015.1 uncultured Desulfobacteraceae bacterium
TAACAGCGTGGGATAGCTATCCCCTCCGCATTCTCGACTTCGTCGAGCTGCTGGCGGGTTCCCCCCTGATAAGTCACGAAAAGACGGTGCCCTCTCACCAGTCACGTCAGAAAAGGCTTCTTCCTTGCGCCTCCCTGTAGGTGTTCATCCGATGTCTCTCGCTCTGCTGAGGGAGACTCAGTCCATCTTGAGTTCCCTCTCCAGCTCGCGGATTCTCTCCTCCACATTCTCGCGTTCCCAGGGGTCGGAGATCCCCTCTTTCAGGCGCATCTTCAGGCCAAGGAGTTCCATGGATTTTCTATGTTCCGCACAACTGATCTGCATACTATTTCCCCAGACAAAACTGACTGAAGATGTTTTCCAGGACATCTTCGGGGGTTGTTTCACCGATAATTTGTCCCAGCGCGTCAATCCCGCTCCTGAGTTCCAGTGCCAGGATTTCCATGGGCAGGGAATCCCTGAGAGCGTCGGCCGCCCTGTTGAAGCAGGTGAGTGCCTCCTCCAGGGCCTTCCTGTGCCGGAGATTGGGTGCCACATGAGAGCCGCCGAGATCCGGACCTTTTTCCAGTACAAAGTCGACGATTGCCTTCTTGAGCTGATCGAGCCCTTCACCGGTAAGAGCGGAGATGGCTACCGAGGGGAATTCAGACAAAAACAGCTCCTTTTCCCGTGAGGAAAGCTTCGGGGGAAGATCTGTCTTGTTGATGACAACGAGTGCCTTCCTACCCCGGCAGTGATCAATAATATCCAGGTCCTCCTGCTCAAGTGACTCGCTTTGATCGATGACGAGAAGAATCAGGTCCGCTGACTGCATTTTCTGACGCGTGAGGTGGATGCCGATCCGCTCAACCTGGTCCCTGCCCTGTCTTAATCCCGCGGTGTCCACCAGCCGGAGTGGGATACCTTCGATGCTCAGCGTCGATTCGATAACATCTCTCGTGGTTCCGGGGACAGGAGTGACAATGGCCCGCTGCTCATTCAGGAGACGATTCAACAGGCTCGATTTTCCCACGTTTACGCGACCGATGATAACGGTATTGACGCCGTCCACCCATATTTGCCTGCTCTCGTGATCAACAATCAATGTCTGCAGCGGTGCAATCAATTTTTCCCCGATTCGCAATATTCCATCTTCCCTGGAGAAAATCTCATGATCTTCGTCCGGGAAGTCGATGGACACTTCCGCATGGGCAAGGATCTCAACGGCCTCGTCTCTCACCTCCTCGATTCTGCGCTTGAGGGTTCCTTTGATCTGTTCAGCGACCAGCTTGAGCCCCCTCTCTGATTGGGAATTGATGATATCCACAATGGCCTCGGCCTGGGTCAGGTCTATTCGCCCGTTAAGAAATGCACGGAACGTAAATTCCCCGGGCCGGGCCAGACGCGCTCCGCTGTCCATAACCAGCCGGAGAACTCTGGAGAGCAGCATATACCCGCTGTGGGAATTAATTTCCACTATGTCTTCCCGGGTGTAGGTATGGGGGGCCTTCATGTACGCAAGGAGCACTTCATCCAGCATGGCACCGGAATCGGGGTCCACAAGATGACCGAGGTACAGACGGTGGCTCTGAAAGGAATCTGTCGGCAGTTTGGTTCTGAATATCTTTCGCGCAATATCCAATGCCCTTGCGCCGCTGATGCGAACGATACCTATTCCTGCCTGGCCGGCGGGCGTGGCGACAGCGGTGATGGTATCATCACTCGATGAGTTCAAGGTCTTGCTATCTCTTGGGAATAATGACCACTTTTTTCAATATCCCGTCGCCTCTGCTTCTTGTGTCCAACTCCTTATCATCCTTCAGTGCCAGGTGGACAATGCGGCGATCATAGGGATTGAGAAGATTCGTGGTTACCGGCTTGTGCATCCTCTTGGCCTTGTCACCCATTTTCAGGGCCATTTGCGCCAGGGTTTCACGCCGTCTCTGCCTGTAATTTTCTGAATCAATCTGGAGTTGCACCCGCTTCTCAACGGTTTTATTGACTATTTTGTTCACAATATATTGCAGGGCGTCGAGCGTCCGGCCCCTTCTCCCTATGAGGAGGCCCGAGCTGTCACCTTCAATGCTCAGGGCAATCCGTCCGTTGTTTTTTTCCGCCCGCACCGTGGTATCTATGGGAATCAGCGAGAGTATTTTTTCAAGGGATTCTTTTGCAACGAGGAGATCGGCTTCGTTCGGTTCGTCCGGCTTGTTCGATTCTTCCGGTGTCTCGGCTTCGAGCAATCTCTGTTCATCATCTGTCTGGGTTTCTTCTTGAGGTTCTTCTTCAGGGGATATGACCCTGATTCTTGCCTTCCGGCCGCCCACAAGGCCGAAGATGCCTGCGGAACCCGGTTCGATGACTTCGATCGTCATCTGGTCCTGGGATAGGTGAAGCTTCCGGCAGGCGGTTTCTATTGCGTCTTCAGTTGTTTTTCCTTCAAATTCATATGTTTCCATGTTTTTCCTCCGAGTATTATGCGGATCCTCGGTGGATCCGGTACTGCTGGCCAATGGAAAGGATGTTGTTGACCAGCCAGTAGAGTACAAGACCTGATGGGAAGTTAATAAACATGACTGTAAAGATAATAGGCAGGAACATCATGATCTTTGCCTGAGATGGATCTCCCGGTGTGGGTGTCATTTTCTGCTGGATGAACATGGAAGCCCCCATCAGAAGGGTGAGAACGGGGATTCCGTACGGGGGAGACATGAACGGGATCTTGAAAGCGAAGTGAAAAAGACGGTCAGGTGCTGAGAGATCATTGATCCAGAGTATGAAGGGAGCGTGCCGTAACTCGATGGAATCCCCGAGGATCCGGTAGAGGGCGAAAAAGACCGGTATCTGGATGACCATTGGCAGACACCCTCCCATGGGATTCACCTTGTAGGTCTTGTACAGGGCCATCATCTCCTTGTTCATCTGTTCTTTGTTGCCCTTATATTTTTCGCGGAGCTTGGCAAGTCTCGGTTGAAGTTTCTGCATTTCTTTCATCGACTTATAGCTCTTATGCGTGAGGGGCCAGAAGAGAATCTTTATCAAGATGGTGAGTATGATAATCGCGACACCGTAATTGTGCACGTATTTGTAACAGAAACGCAGGAGATAAAGCAGAGGCCGCGCAATGATGTCCGTCCACCCGAAATTGACCGCCTTGTCAAGATGATGTCCAAAGCCCTTCAGGATTTCCAGTTCATGGGGACCCATGTAGAGGATGAAAGACGACGTAAGGCTTTGAGAAGGCGTCAGCTTGACCGGGGGGAGTTGAAATTTTCCGTTCAGAGCGCCGGAGGAGAGCATGTCTCCGGTGAAGCTGGCACTCACAGTTTTTTCAGGCACGACAGCCGACATGAAATATCCGTTTTCGTAAGCAAACCATCCTATTTTCCCGGTCACCAGTTCTTCTTCTGATTTCTTTTTGATCTTGAGTTTTTTCAGTTTTCCGTCCGAAAGCGCCATCAGTCCAATATAGGAATAATAGCTCTTCTTGCCTTCGGGTGGAAGAGCATGCAGGGTCACTTGGAATGATCTATCCATAGCCGCCTGGGAGCGGTTTTCCACCTGAACCTGGAGATCAATCTTGTACTGGCCGGGATAAAATCGATAGACCTGGGTGATGAGCAGGTTGTCAGGTGTCAGGGTTCGAAACCGAAGCAATGCAGGTGCGGCACCGGTCCCGAGCTGGATATTTGACCGGTCGGACTCATAAACCAGAGGGAGGTTGCTTTTCCCGGTGCTCTCTGCGAAGCTGAAGCGGAGAAAATCTCCCATTCCTTTCTTTAAGTGGATCAGTTCCACAGGGGGGGAATCTTTTTCTACCGTTTCCCTGTATTTCTTGAGTTTGAAACTCTTAATGGTAGGTCCCACGTTCGAGAAAACAGCCACATAGAGGGGAGTTTCCACCCGTATGTCTTTTTCGGGGACCTGCGTCTTTTCTTTTCCGGGTATTTCTTCGGTAATGCCGGGTAAGGGGGCAGGAGGTGTCTCGGCCTTTTCAGGTGGGGGAGATGCCTTCTCCGCACTTGTTCCAACAGGCGCCTTCTCCGGGTGCGGCTTCTGGGCCGTTTTCGGATTGAACAAAAAAGACCACCCGAACAATACCAGGAAGGAGAGTACGAATGCGATTAATGTTTTTTTATCCATTGATTCTTCTCTGTCTCAACAGCCGGATTTATAAAAGAAACGACAGTACGGATTTCTCCGGAGTTATTCTTCATTATTTTAATGGATCATAACCACCAGGATGCAGTGGATGGCATTTCAGGACCCTGATAAGTGCCAGGAAGCCACCCCTGCATACACCATATTTCTCAAAGGCTTGACGGGCATACACGGAACAAGAGGGGTAAAAACGACAGGAAGGAGGCAAAAGAGGTGATATCGCTTTCTGATATAATCCTATCAGGACGACAGGAAGATATCTGAATTGAAAAAGGGACCTCTTAGACGAGCCTGACTTCCTCGAGTTCCCTTTGAAAATTCCAAAAATCCAGTTTGTTGGCATCCTTCTTCGCTGCAATGACGACATCGTATCCTTGGGGGAAGCGCGCCTTGTGGAGCCGGAAGTATTCTCTCACGAGTCTCTTGATTCTGTTTCTCTTGGCTGCGCAGCCTATCCTTTTCGTTACGGTGACCCCCAATCTTGTAACGCCCAGTCTGTTCTCTTTCAATATGATAACAAAATGCGGTGAATGAAACCGCCTGCCCGACCGATTTAGATTGACAAATTCTCTTCGTTTCAATAATCTTTGGTTTTTTGAGAAAAGATAATTTCCCATGAAATGAAGGCCATTCGATCGAGCATGAAAGGCATGAACTAAACGGCCAGACGTTTTCGGCCCTTCGCTCTTCTTCTTCTCAAAACGTTCATGCCGCCTTTTGTCCGCATTCTTGCGCGAAACCCGTGGGTGCGTGCTCTTTTGATATTACTCGGTTGATACGTCCTCTTCATGGTCCTTCGGGTCCTTTTGAGTTTGAAATTATGAAAAACGTTAATTAACCATGTTCTTCCAGTATTGTCAAGACAAAACCACCCACCGTCCGTCCCACTTGAGGAACGCGCAACAGTGAGAGGTGGTCTGGAAAGGAGAAAAAGATGCTCTTCGATCCCATCCTAGGTATTTTCTCCAATGATTTAGCCATTGACCTGGGAACGGCCAACACCTGTGTGTATGTGAAAGGAAAAGGTATTGTATTGAGTGAGCCTTCGGTTGTGGCGGTACGGAGGGACGGCCGTGGTACGAACAAAGTCTTAGCAGTGGGGAAAGAGGCGAAGATGATGCTGGGCAGGACGCCTGGAAACATTGTTGCCATTCGTCCCATGAAAGACGGGGTAATTGCCGATTTTGAAATCACAGAGGCCATGCTTCGGCACTTTATCAGAAAAGTCCATAACAGGAGAACGCTGGTCAGGCCGAGAATTATCATTTGTGTGCCCAGCGGTATTACGCAGGTGGAAAAACGGGCAGTGCGTGAATCTGCTGAATCTGCCGGGGCCAGGGAGGTTTTCCTCATCGAGGAGCCCATGGCGGCGGCAATCGGTGCGGGATTGCCCATAACGGAACCGACGAGCAATATGGTCGTGGATATCGGTGGAGGGACCACCGAGGTGGCGGTTATTTCTCTTGCCGGGATTGTGTACAGCAAATCCGTTCGAGTTGGCGGCGATAAGATGGACGAGGCGATTTTGCAGCACATTAAACGGAAATACAACCTCTTGATCGGGATTCGGACGTCGGAAATTATCAAGACCAGCATCGGGAATGCCTACCCGGGTGACCAGATTGAAACCATTGAGGTGAAAGGCCGCGACCTGGTTACAGGTATTCCGAAGATTTTGACAATAGATTCTGACGAAATCAGAAACTCTATCACGGAACAGGTGGAGACGATCGTTGAAACCGTCCGCATCGCCCTGGAACAGACTCCCCCTGAACTCGCGGCCGATATTGTTGATAAGGGAATCGTGCTCACAGGAGGAGGTTCTCTGCTCAAGAACCTGGATATCCTGCTGCGGGAAGAAACAAAGCTGCCCATTACCATAACTGAAGATCCGCTCTCAACGGTGGTGCTTGGGTCAGGAAAGGCCCTGGATAATATTTCTATCTTAAAAGAGGTTACGATCAGGTAGTGCTCAGCAAAAGCAACCGGACAACAGAAAACGCAACTCGTTGATCGCTGATGGTTCCGGTCGGAAGTCGTTGATCAGCGGATGGACGACAGATGGTTTCCATCCGTCAAGTAAGATTTTTCCGGTTCTCACCTGTCATAGAATCCGCGCATCCGGTGTAGATCGTATCCCTCTCTCAATCCGGTCATTAAGGAGAAAGCGTCAGCCATTGAAAGGGTTTCCACGGAATTCCAGTATCCTGCTGTGGGTCTTCTTTATTGCCTTTGTTTTGCTTTTGCTCTCAATGAACTCAGGGCAACAAAGAGCATGGAATCCTCTTGAGCAGCTGGTGATCGAAGGCACCGCCCCGATCGAGAGGATTTTTCAAAGAACCATGGCCTGGACAGAGGAGTTGTGGTCCAATTATTTCTTCCTGGTGAATGTCCGGAGGGAAAATGCGGACCTCAGAAAAGAGCTCAATGCCCTCAAGATGGAGAACAGCCGGTATCGTGAGTCACTTTTCACCTATCAAAGGCTGAAAGCGCTCCTGCAATTCAAACAGTCCATCAATATCCCTGCCGTGGCTGCACAGGTTATCGGACTCGATCCGACCGGCTGGTTCAGGTCCGTTATCATAGATAAGGGGACTCGCGCAGGCATCAGGATGGACATGCCTGTGGTAAACGCGTCAGGTGTTGTGGGAAGGGTCGTTTCAGTGTCACCTCACTATGCAAAGGTCCTGTTGCTGACCGACCAGAATAGTGCTGTTGACTCACTGATCCAGAGGTCAAGGGATAGGGGAATCGTGCGCGGCCTCAGCGCTGACACCTGTGCCCTGGATTATATGATCAAGACGAGCGATGTTCGGGTTGGAGATACGGTGGTGACCTCGGGGCTCGGAGGGGTGTATCCCAAGGGAATCCCCATCGGTCAGGTTGTCAGCCTGGAAGACTCTCCCGGGGATCTTTTCAGGCACATCATCGTGAAGCCCGCAGTGGATTTTTCGAGGCTGGAAGAAGTCCTTGTCATTCTGAGGGAAAAGATATCGTCCGCGGAACAGAACAAAAAAGAATAGGGTTTTATATAGGGATCTGGCTTGCAGGGATGATTTTTACCCTCATGAAAGGCCGTTTCATGCATGCCGTTGCAGCCGATTTCCTGGATTTCGATTTTTTGACCATTGTCATTGCCTACCTGCTGATAACATATGGCCACGGCGCTTCCAGCGCCTATGCGTTCGGACAGGGACTGTTCGTCGACGTGATTTCAGGCGGACCACAGGGTTTTTCCACCCTTATTTATCTGGCCGTGTTTTGGGGACTGTATGTTGGGTCCCGTTTTTTTGAGCTGCATCATCCGAGGAGTCAGATATTTCTGGTGGCTGTTGCAGTTCTTTTAAAAGAGATCCTGCTTATTGGAATGCTTGATCTTTTTGTCTCCCGGATGATTATTATGAAGTCATTCCCATTGATGGTTCTCGGTTCCATGATGGTTACGGCATTGAGTGCACCACTGTTATTTGGATTTTTTGATTATCTGCTTGCGCTTCCGGGGGAAGATCATGCCGGAGGATGATGAAATCTCCTCGGCACATCGTCATCGTTCACTCTTGAAAGAACCTGGTTCAGGGCCAGGGCGGGACGCCGGCGCTGGTTTGTTTTTTGCAAGGTGAGTTGCAGTGAGACCTCGAACATCCGATACCGAATGGGGAGTGAGGAAAAAGAACTTTGGAAACTTTGGACGCATGGTGGGGATGAATTTCCGATGGCGGATGGCGGTGTTTCATTTGGACGTTGTGCGTTCGATCTTTGCCGTTCATCTTTCGGAACCGCTCTGGAGGACATACATGCAACCCCGAATCCGTGAAAGCTTGCTGGGATTTTGACCTTTGAGACCATCCAAATTTGATCCCGTATCAGTCGATATTTTTCACCGGCAATTGAAAATGACCATCATCGTGGTCCTGATTTTTTTCGGTGGACTGATATTTCGTCTTTGGTATCTGCAGATAGTCAATGGATGGAAATACCGGGCCAAGTCAGAAAACAACAGGATACACCTGCAGGACATTCCGCCTTTGCGGGGAATGATTTTTGACCGCAGCGGTCGGCTGCTTGTGGATAACCGGGCCGGCTATGACCTTTGTGTTATACCGGAAGATGTGCAGGATCCAGAGAGCCTTTTAAACCGCCTGAATGAACTCGTCGGAATTAATCTCGATGCGGCGCGCACCGCTTTCCGCGAGGGACTGCACAGCTTTCCTTTCAAGGCCGTTTCGGTCAAGAGAAATATCACGAGGGACGAACTGGCATCCATAGAGACACACCGTTTCAATCTTCCCGGAATTACCATCCTGGTCAGGCCCCAGAGGCACTATCTGTATCATCATCTTGCCGCGCATGTTCTCGGATATCTCGGAGAGATCACCGAGCAGCAATTGGCAAGCGGAAGATATGTCAACAATAGGGCCGGGGACCTGATGGGAAAGGCGGGAATGGAGAAGAAATGGCAGCGTATCCTGAACGGAATACCCGGTGGAGAACAGGTGGAAGTGGATGCGGCAGGGCGAAAACTCAATGTTATCTCGAAGAAAAACGCGCTTCCCGGCGCGAATGTGTATCTGACGATCGACAGCAAGCTCCAGAGCGTAGCTGAAAAGGCACTTGAGGGAAAAATCGGCGCTGTTGTTGCGGTGAATCCCATGGACGGAGAGATCCTTGCCATGGCCAGCAGTCCATGGTTCGATCCGAATGTTTTTGTTAAAGGCATAGACCAGCAGACCTGGGAAGCAATGGTCGCGGGGGCCGACCATCCGCTGCAGAACCGGGCCGTGTCCGGTCAATATCCTCCCGGATCCGTATTTAAGATCGTGGTAGCGCTGGGGGCACTTCAGGAACGAGAGTTGGATCCCGAAGAGAAACTCTTTTGCGGGGGGAGTTATCGGCTGGGCAAGAGCGTGTACCGATGCTGGAAGAAACAGGGCCACGGATGGATAGCACTCCATGCGGGCCTGGCACAATCCTGTGATGTATACTTTTATCAGGTAGGGAAGAAGCTGGGAATCGATACGATAGCCCGATATGCCGGGAGGCTGGGATTGGGAACATCCACGGGATTGGATCTGCCTTACGAAAAACCGGGATTGATTCCGACGAGACAATGGAAGTTAAAACGTTGGGGGGTCCCCTGGCAGCAGGGAGAAACCCTTTCCGCGGCTATCGGACAGAGCTACGTGCTGGTGACCCCTGTGCAGATGGCCTGCCTCATATCGGCGGTGTTTAATGGAGGCAGGCTTCTCAAGCCGCAATTGACAAAAAGGATACATATGCCCGGGGGAGATACCGTTCAGAATTTCCATCCTGTAGAACGGTGGGATCTGGGGATCGACGATGCCAACCTCGCACTGGTGAAACAGGCGCTGATCGGAGCGGTAAATGAGCCTCACGGCACCGGAGGAAAGGCCCGTATGAAACATGTCGTTGTCGCAGGAAAAACAGGTACCGCACAGGTGGCGTCTCTCGGGAAGACGGAACACATCCGCGATGAAGAGAATATTCCGGAGGCCTTGCGGGACCATGCCTGGTTTGTGGCCATCGCACCCGCTTCCGAACCGAAGATAGCCGTGGCGGTGATCGTTGAGCATGGAGGACATGGGGGCAGCGCGGCCGCCCCTATTGCAAAGGAGATCATTTCCGCGTATCTTGGCACGAACTGACTGTGATTACCCTTTCCATCTCCGGGTGGAGAATCCGGCCGGGTTCCCTTCATCCGGGGCCTGGAGCAGCATGAAGATCAGCGAGGAAGCCTTTTCTGAAGTGACTGTCCGGTGAGAGGGCGGCGTATGTTGCACATGGAATTATATTCTGCAGATGGGATAGAAAAGGAAGTTCATGATGTTTGATCGCCGGCTTGTGCAGAATTTTGACTGGATCCTGCTTCTTATCCTGCTTCTCATTGCGGGTATCAGCATCCTGAACCTTTACAGCGCCACGTATCCCATCAGGAACATGGGCGGAACGCAGATCTTTCATAAACAGATTTACTGGTATGTCATTGGATTCAGCGTTTTTTTCCTCATGACCACCTTTAATTACTACGCACTTGAACGACTCGCCTACCCGGGATATATTGCCTGCATACTGCTCCTTCTCTTCGTGCTTGTCATGGGAAAAGTCGCATCAGGTTCCCAGCGGTGGCTGCACCTAGGCCCCATTTCCTTTCAACCCTCGGAAATAACAAAGATCGCTGTTGTCCTGGCCCTGGCAAAATTTTTCCGGGAAAAAGGGGAGGGGAGGAGTTACCGCCTGCGTGATTTGTGGCGACCGCTCCTGGTTGTTGCAGTGCCAGCCGTTCTTATCGTCAAGGAACCGGACCTCGGAGGTGCCATATTGCTCCTGGCGGTCTCTCTTTCAATGGTCCTTTTTGTGGGAATTTACTGGAAGTCCTTTCTCATCCTGCTGGGCGGTTCTCTTTCGGTGATTCCTTTCATCTGGTTTGGACTGAAAAGCTATCAACAACAGCGTATCCTCACGTTCCTGAAACCGGACATGGATCCTCTGGGGGCCGGCTATCACATTAACCAGTCCAAGATCGCCATCGGCTCCGGACATATCTGGGGGAAAGGTTTTCTACAAGGGACACAGACCCGTCTCCATTTCCTCCCTGAGCAGCACACGGATTTTGCGTTTTCAGTGCTCGCCGAGGAATGGGGCTTTGTGGGCTCCATTCTGCTTCTCCTGCTGTATCTTTTCCTGATCCTGTGGGCAATCAATATCGCGAAGAATTCCAAAGAGCGTTTCGGTTCCGTCATAGCTATCGGCGTGGTGTCTATTGTGTTCTGGCAGGTTGTGATTAATGTGGGCATGGTTACCGGATTGCTGCCCGTGGTGGGGATCCCGCTGGTCCTGTTCAGCTACGGGGGATCATCTTTGATTACGACAATGGCTGCCATGGGACTGCTGATGAATATCAGTATGCGCCGGTTCATGTTTCAGTAAAGGGAAACAGATTTTCCTGTTCGATAAGGCATTGCAGATAGTGGATTAACAGGCGTGAAGATGGAATTATAGTTGCGAATAATGCAACTAAATTTGTTTGACTGATTATCTTGTGATTTTTCTTGCAAAAGGAAATTGAATATGTTATTCGGCATTTCGTTTCCGGGAGTTAACGAACCATGAAACAGGCAAAAGACCAGATAAATGCCTTTTTAGGCAAGGATACGGAGTTTGAGGGGAAGCTTTCTTTTACCGGTGCTGTCAGGCTTGACGGCCGGTTCAAAGGAGAGATATTTACCGAAGGAACGCTGATCATCGGTGAAACGGCTGCCATCGATGCTGATATCCGCGTCGCCCGCGTGATCGTCAGCGGTCAGGTTCGGGGGAATATCGTTGCCGACGAAAGGATTGAGATCAAGGCCCCTGGAAAGGTGTATGGAAATATCCACGCCCCCACGGTGATCATTGAGGAAGGAGTCCTTTTTGAAGGCAATTGCAAGATGCAGGTGGACCGCGAAGATTCAGACAAGAAGGTCGCAGTACTTCAGAAAGAATCTCCAAAAAATCTTTGACAACGGATTTTTTATTTTATAGAAGACAGTACCTTCCACGGTTGGGCGAACTCATTGTCCAGGTCTTTGTCGGGCGATTCAATTGCAGTAATGGGAACATTTTCTGAATTATCTGCCGCAATGTAGAAAGAGGGGCCTCTAGCCATGTTACAGATTGATTTTTCTTTACTTATCCAGGTTGGCAATTTTCTTTTACTTATTTTTCTTCTCAATATTTTCCTGTACCGGCCCATCCGGCGGATAATCGCGCAAAGGAGCGAAGAGATGGGATCCCTGGAACACGCGATTCGGGATTACCAGGGAAAGGCCGACGAAGACGAGAAGGATATCCAGGAGCATATAGTACAGGCCCGGAGGGAAGGGTTCGAAGCCAGGGAATCGCTGAAAATGGAGGGATTTGAAAAGGAAAAAGGAATCCTCCAGGACTCCACTTCCACGGTAGAAGAAAGAATATCAGGGGCCAGAAGCGAGATTGGCGAACAGATACAGGGTGTTCGAAAGATTCTGGATGAGCAGGTTGCCCTGTTCTCGAAGGAACTGGCGGAAAAAATTCTCGGGAGGAATGTTTCATGAAGCAAAAGAAGAGCAGAAAGAGGGTATGGGCGTTCCTTGGCGGGTGCAGCCTTTGGATCCTCCTTTTCTCCTTTGGATTTGCCCTGGCCTCTGAAGGTGGTGGGCACGGTGGCGCCCAGGAAAGCGTTGAGATGACAGATCTGCTCTCCCGGACCATCAACTTCATCCTCTTGGTTGTCATTCTTTACTTCGCCATGCGGAAGGCGGCCGTCAAGGATTTTTTCAAGGGACGGAGAGAAGAAATTCGAAAAAAGCTGGATGAACTCAGGAAGGGAAAAGAAGAGGCGGAGCAGCGATACAGCGAACTGGAAAAAAAGCTGAAGGAATTCGAGGCAAAGAGGGCCGAAATAGTTGAGCAGTTCAAGGCGGAAGGACTCAGCGAGAAAGAGCGAATTATTGCGGAGGCCAGGGAGCGGGCAAAACAGATGGTGGCACAGGCTGAACTTACTGTCCAGCGGGAGATTCAAGTCGCAAAAAATCGTCTCGAGGCGGAGCTTTTTGATATCGCCGCACAGAAAGCCCGGGAGATCATTGTTCGGGAAATCAAGGAAGATGACCAGGATCACCTTATCAATGAATTTATAGAAAGAGTGGAGAAACTACATTGATAGGAGCAAAGATAGCAAGGAGATATGCGAAGGCCCTTCTCAGTATTGGCCAGGAAGAAGGGCGATACGAGGAATACGGAAAAAACCTCAAAGAGTTTGCCGATTTTTGTCTGGCAAGTGCTGAATTTTACCGCATTATTTCAAGCCGGATTTTTTCTCTGGAGGACAGGAGAAAAATCCTGGAAGCAGTATTGGGGAAGAGCGGGTTTCAGGATACCGTAAGAAATTTCCTCAGACTGCTATTGGACAAGGATAGGATCGGCGGCATTCATGAAATAACAGCCTACTACAGTGACCTGACCGATGAGCTCTCGGGGATGGCGCGGGCAGACATCATCACCGCGAAGCCGTTGAAAACAGAGACCCTGGCAAAGATTGAAGAGGTGCTGGAGAGACTCACCGCCAGGGATGTGAAGAGCTTCGTAAGAGAGGATGACTCTCTTATAGGAGGGGTTGTTGTAAAGATTGGGGATTTGGTATTGGACGGAAGTGTCAAGGCCCAGATTGAGGGGTTGAGAGAAATCATGAGAAGGGGTGAATATAGCTAATGGAAATCAGAGCAGAAGAAATAAGCCAGGTAATCAGGGACCAGATTAAGGATTATGAAAAAAAGATAGAAGTAAGCGAGACAGGGACCGTTCTCTCCGTCGGCGACGGGATTGCCCGTGTCTACGGGGTCGAAAAGGCCATGGCTATGGAGATGCTGGAATTTCCCGGAGGTATTTTCGGCCTTTGTCTTAATCTGGAGGAGGACAATGTGGGTGTCGCCATTATGGGCGATGATTTCAAGATCAAGGAAGGGGACACGGTCAAGAGAACCGGGAGAATCGCACAGGTGCCGGTAGGTAAAGCTGTCCTGGGTCGCGTCATTGATTCCGTTGGTTTGCCCCTGGATGGAAAGGGACCGATTGATGCCGATGAATACAGCAGAATAGAAATGGTGGCGCCTGGTGTTATTGCGAGGCAGCCGGTGAACGAGCCTATGTATACCGGCATCAAGGCCATAGACGCCATGACTCCCATCGGCAGGGGCCAGCGTGAATTGATTATCGGCGACCGCCAGATCGGCAAGACCGCAATCTGTGTGGATGCGATTATCAACCAGAAGGATACGGATATCTTTTGTATCTATGTGGCGATCGGCCAGAAGAAATCAACCGTCGCGCAGGTTGTCGACATCCTTGAGCGGCATGGTGCCATGGAATACACGACCGTGGTTGCTGCCTGCGCCAGTGATCCCGCCACACAGCAGTTTATTGCGCCGTACGCGGGATGCGCAATCGGAGAATATTACCGGGATAAAGGACAGCATGCCCTCATTATTTACGATGACCTTTCCAAGCAGGCTGCTGCCTATCGGCAGGTTTCCCTGTTGCTCCGCCGTCCTCCTGGACGGGAGGCCTTTCCCGGGGATATTTTTTACAATCACTCGCGTCTTCTGGAACGTGCCGCAAAGCTGAACAATGACCTTGGCGCGGGCTCTCTGACAGCGCTGCCGATCATTGAAACGCAGGCGGGCGACGTTTCGGCGTATATCCCCACAAACGTCATTTCCATTACCGATGGACAGGTTTACCTGGAGCCCGGACTCTTCTTTTCCGGCGTTCGCCCGGCAATTAACGTGGGACTCTCTGTTTCCCGGGTGGGAGGAGCGGCCCAGACAAAGGCCATGAGAAAGGTGGGGGGTACCCTTCGCCTGGATATGGCGCAGTTCAGGGAACTGGAGGCGTTTGCGCAGTTCGGGAGTGACCTTGACAAGGCCACGCAGAAACAGCTGAACCGGGGCCGGAGACTGGTTGAAGTGCTGAAGCAGCCCCAGTATCAACCCATGTCCGCAGAAAAAGAAGTCGCCATTCTGTTTGCCGGTGCAAACGGGTATCTGGATGAATGGCCGGCAGAATCTGTTGGCGACTATGAAAAACAGATGCTGGAATTCATGGGGAGGAACCACCAGGATCTGCTGGACGAGATAAAGGACACCAACGATATCAGTGACGATCTGGCTGAAAAATTAAAGAAGGCGCTTGATGAATTGAAGGGTACTTTTCAGCCTGGTGCTTGATGAACAGACAAACTGAGTGGAAAGAGACCGTTAAATGGCAACATTAAGAGATATTCTGCGGAAGATAGGTGCGGTCAAAAAGACCAAGCAGATCACCAAGGCGATGAATATGGTGGCGGCGGCGAAACTCCGTACCACGCAGGGCAAGATGGAGAGTTTCGAACCGTATGCCTCCAAGTTCGCGGAAGTGCTTGGCAATCTTGCGAGCCGTATTGAGCCTGATATCCATCCCCTGCTGCTCAGGAAGGAAGAGGTAGCAAATGTTGAGCTTCTCCACTTCACTGCTGACAGGGGGTTATGCGGAAGTTTTAATGCTCATTCCATGGCCGCTGCAGAGAAATGGATCAGGGAAAAGGAGGGAGAGGAACTCCGCTGTTCCCTTTCTCTGGTTGGAAAAAAGGGCAGGGATTACTTTACCAGGCGCGGATTCAAGATTCACAAGGCTCATACGCATATTTACGGGAAAATCGACATCGCTTTTGTCAACCAGATGGCCCGGGAATTTATAGATCGGTTCCTCGCCGATGAGATTGATGAACTTTATATGCTGTACAGCAGATTTGTGGGCATGGCAAAGCAGGAGCCTACCCTGGTGAAACTGCTTCCTATTGAGCCTCCCGGGGAGCGTGAAACCGGAGGAGGAGCAGGGGCTGCGGAATATCTCTATGAACCGAGCGCCGAAGAGCTTCTCATTGAATTGCTGCCCAAACATATCAGTGTGCAGATATACAACGCGTTCTTGCAGAATGAGACCAGTGAACATGCGGCCCGGATGGCAGCCATGGACAACGCGTCCAAGAATTGCAATGAACTGGTTGACAGCCTGACCCTGGCGTACAACAAGGCCCGTCAGGCTGCTATTACCGCCGAATTAATGGATATCGTGGGCGGCGCTGAGGCTTTGAAAACGGCATAGTGGTTTTTTCTATCATGAAGGAGGTCTGAATATTATTATGAACGAGGGCAAAGTTATTCAGGTAATAGGTCCGGTCGTGGACGTGGAATTCTCTGATGGGGAATTGCCCGAAATTTTGACCGCTCTTTTTATCACGAACCCGGCGATCGATGACACGGAAGACAATCTTGTTGTTGAAGTGGCGCAGCATCTGGGTGATAACGTGGTGCGGTGTATCGCCATGGATGTAACGGACGGTCTGGTCAGGGGGATGCCCGCAAAGAACACCGAAAAACCAATCCAGATGCCGGTTGGTGCGGCGGGTCTCGGGCGGGTCCTGAACGTGGTTGGAAGGCCCGTTGACGGACTCGGGCCGGTGAATGCGGAAACATTCTACCCGATTCATCGACACGCTCCGGCCTTTGAGGATCAGGATACGTCCGTAAAGGTTCTTGAAACAGGGGTAAAGGTCATCGATTTGCTGGTTCCTTTTCCCCGTGGCGGAAAAATGGGCATGTTTGGCGGCGCCGGCGTGGGAAAAACAGTGGTGATGATGGAGATGATCCATAATATCGCAATGCAGCACGGTGGGATCAGTGTCTTTGCAGGTGTCGGTGAACGGACCCGTGAAGGAAATGATCTCTATCTTGAGATGAAGGAGTCAGGGGTTATCGATAAGGCCGCGCTCATTTACGGCCAAATGACCGAGCCCCCCGGGGCCCGTGCCCGCGTGGCCCTTTCCGCGCTCACCGCGGCAGAGTATTATCGTGATGAAGAAGGGCAGGATGTGCTCCTTTTTGTCGATAATATCTTCAGATTCACCCAGGCCGGCTCCGAGGTTTCGGCCCTGCTCGGGCGTATTCCATCGGCAGTGGGCTATCAGCCGACCCTGGGCACAGACCTTGGTGAACTCCAGGAAAGAATTACATCCACGAAGAAAGGCTCCATTACGTCGGTCCAGTGCGTATACGTGCCTGCAGACGACCTGACGGACCCTGCTCCCGCCACGACTTTCGCACATCTGGACGGAACGGTGGTCCTTTCCCGGCCCATTGCCGAACTGGGGATCTACCCTGCGGTGGACCCGCTGGATTCCACGTCAAGAATTCTTGACCCGAACTACGTCGGGGAAGATCACTATGCCGTGGCACGGCAGGTGCAGCAGATCCTCCAGAAATATAAAGACCTCCAGGATATTATCGCCATCCTTGGTATCGATGAACTTTCAGATGAGGACAAGATAATCGTTGCCAGAGCCCGAAGGATGCAGCGTTTCCTTTCCCAGCCTTTCCACGTGGCTGAGACATTCACAGGGACTCCGGGGAAATATGTGTCGGTGGAAGATACGGTACGGGGATTCAGGGAAATCATTGAAGGTAAACACGACGACCTGCCGGAAGCGGCTTTTTACATGGTAGGATCCGTTGAAGAGGCCCGGGAAAAAGCGGAAAGAATGGCGGCCGCCAGTAAGTAGAGGTGACAAGTTCATGGGAACACTGCATTTAGAGATAGTTACTCCTGAAAAGGTTGTTGTAAGCCAGGAGGTCAACAGCGTTGTGGCTCCGGGATCTCTGGGTGAGTTCGGCGTCCTTGAAGGGCACGTACCTTTTCTTACGGGAATCGAACCGGGAGCGCTGCGCTACAGCGTCGGTTCAAAAACCGAGTATCTGTCAGTGACGAGCGGTTTTGCCGAGGTTTCTGAAAACAAGGTTTCTATCCTGGTAGATGCCGCCGAACTGGCAGGTGAGATAGACTTGGACCGCGCGCGGAAGGCCATGGAGCGGGCAAGAGAGCGCCTTGCAAAGGATCGGACAAAAGAAAAGGATATCGATTTCTTAAGAGCGGAGGCAGCTCTCAGACGGGCGATTGTCCGGATCAGGGTTGCGGGAAGAGAGAATTAACTCATTAAATTGCCAGATATTTTTTAGAAAAGGCAAGCCGCATGGCTTGCCTTTTTTGTTGACGTTTGCCCGCTTTGGGATTAGTATAATCTAGAATTTTGTCCGATACCAGAAAAGATCAAGTGAGGGAGTAATCGTCACATGAGTACCGAGATAGATCAATTTGATATCCTGGAACAGAAGATTGATTCGCTCATCGGAGTCATCACCGCCTTGAGAAAAGAGAAAGAAGCGCTTGCCGAGAAGACGCAAATTCAGGAAGAAAAACTGGCTGATCTCGAGGGACAGGTGGAGGAACTGAAAACCGGGAGGGATAAAGCGAAGCAACGAATTATTGCCCTCCTGGAGAAACTGGAACAGATTACGGTGTAAGTTTTTGGTCCACGGGATTGGCAAATATTACAAAAATAACCATTTTGGGCCATGAGTACCTGATTAAGAGCGATGAAAAGAGCGAGCAGGTACAGGAAGTTGCAGATTTTGTGAACGGCAAGTTTGAAGAAATACGGGAGGGCATGGAAGGGTTGTCCGAGAGGAAGACGGCTATTCTTGCGGCCTTCCATATCGCAAATGACTATTTTCAACTGCGACGGGAGCAACGGGATTTTCTTGCAGAATACAGGCGCCGGAGTGAGGCGCTGATTGACCAGATCGACTCTGTCCTGGGGAGTGTATTCCTTCTGAATGAGAGGTCTCAGGATTGAGGTTAGACACACGAGCAGGGCTCATTGGATAAAGCCGACAAATATGGGAATATGATCCGGTGCCATGTTATTATCCGGCCATCCTTCGTTTGGATGCCGGTGTCTTATAAAAACATGAATAACCGTATGGCAGGTGAGCGAAAATGTTTCCCTGCTCGCCGGTATACGCTGTTCTCTGTGCTTCATTCAGGATAGCCCCATCACTAATCTTTTCCTGAACACTGATCGACCGGTACTCTCTCCAGGAGAAAACGATCCCTTTTTGCGAATGGGTGAAGGTGTACTCTTCAGCCGGCATTGATCGACTTTCGGCTTTTTTGTTATTTCCCTGAACGTTGATGGATAAGGTGGACAGCGCGGCGCATGAACAGGCATCTTCATTTGCGCGCCGGAGAACTCTATATCGAAGGAGCATGGTTCTACTATGATCTCTATTGAAATAATCGGCATCGGCATTGCCGCACTTATTTTCGGCATCCTGCTTGGTTTTTTTGTCCGGAAGAAAGTGGTGGAGAGCAGAGTCGATTCCATAGAAAAGTATTCAAGAAAGCTCTTAACCGAGGCAGAGAAAGAGGCGAAGAGCATCAAGAAGGAAGCCGCCCTTCAGGCGAAAGATACTCTTTACCAGATGAAGTTGGATTTTGAAAAAGAGACAAAGGAAAAGAAGGAACAGCTTCATGCCCAGGAGAAGAGACTTTTCTATAAGGAAGAAAACCTTGAGAAGAAAAGTGAGCAGCTCGACAAGAGAGAAGTCAGGGTTGTTGAAAAAGAGCGGAATGCGGAGAAGACCGAACGGGAACTGAACAAAAAGGAGAGGGAATACCAGCACCTGCTTGAAGAACAGCGAAGAGAGCTGGAAAGTGTTGCCGGGATATCAGCGGGGGAGGCAAAACAACTCCTCATCGGGGCAATGGAATCGGAGGCGAAACACGACGCAGCAAAACTCATCAGGAGAATCGAGAACGAAGCCAGGGGCGAAGCAGATCGAAAAGCGCAGGAAATCCTTGCCCTGGCGGTCAAGCGATATGCCGGGGATTATGTGACGGAACGGACTGTTTCCGTAGTGAATCTGCCAAGCGAAGAAATGAAAGGCCGGATTATCGGGAGGGAAGGCAGGAATATCAGGGCCATTGAGGCAGCCACGGGGATTGACCTGATCATCGACGATACTCCTGAAGCGGTTATTCTATCCGGATTCAATCCGGTTCGGAGGGAAGTGGCGAAAATATCCCTTGAAAGACTGATCGATGACGGCCGGATACATCCTGCACGAATTGAAGAAATAGTTGCCAAGGTAACGAAGGAGATTGAGGCGGCAATCAAGGAGGCTGGTGAGCAGGCGACATTTGATGTGGGGGTCCACGGCATCCATAACGAGCTGGTGAAACTTATCGGACGGCTGAAATACCGGTCGAGCTATGCGCAAAATGTGCTCCAGCACTCCAAGGAAGTGAGTTTTCTCTGTGGAATCATGGCTGCCGAGCTGGGTTTGAATGTCAAACAGGCAAAGCGGGCCGGACTCTTGCACGATATCGGGAAGGCTGTTGATCACGAGGTAGAGGGGCCCCATGCGCTCATAGGAGCGGATCTTGCCAAGAAGTACGGGGAGTCCAATCGTGTAGTCCATGCCCTCGCGGCCCACCACGAAGACGTGGAGCCTGAGTCCGTTCTGGCGGTTCTGGTACAGGCAGCCGACACGCTCTCCGGCGCCAGGCCCGGGGCCAGGCAGGAGATGCTTGAATCCTATGTAAAACGATTGGAGGGACTTGAAAATATAGCCATGTCTTTCCGGGGGGTGAATAAATCCTATGCCATTCAGGCGGGACGGGAGATTCGCATTATGGTGGAGGGTAAGACCATAGACGATGATCACGCATTCGTTCTTGCGAAAGATATAGCGAAAAAGATCGAAGAAGAGTTGACCTATCCCGGTCAGATTAAGGTGACTGTGATTCGAGAGACGCGGGCGGTGGAATACGCCAAGTGACGCGTTGCAGAAAACCGGGCAACCTGAATAATCACATTCCTTTTCACCTATCCGCCAGGAGATAGTATTCCCATGGGACAAGAAACGAAAACAGTTTATCTTGTGGATGGGACTGCTTATATCCACCGGGCCTACCACGCGGTCAGAAATCTATCCAACTCCCAGGGATTCCCGACCAACGCAATATTTGGTTTTTCCAATATGCTCCTGAAACTCCTGGCCGAGAGGAAGCCGCTCTATCTTGCCGTTGCCTTTGATTCCAAAGGCCCCACATTCAGGCACAAAATATACAGCGAATACAAGGCCAACCGTCCCCCTATGCCGGAAGATATGGCGCAACAGCTCCCCAGGATCAGAGAGGTCGTTTCCGGCCTGAACCTGAAAACCCTTGAAATACCCGGCTATGAGGCGGATGATATTATCGGAACACTGGCCAGGGTGGCGGAGGAGCAGGGCTTTACCGCCGTCATGGTGACCGGTGACAAGGACTTCAGGCAGCTTATCACTCCCCGGGTATGCATGTGGGATACCATGAAAGAAAAGGTGACCGACTATGGCGCCTTCAAGAAAGCCTACGGTATTGAGCCGGTTCAGATGATTGATGTGATGGGCCTGTCCGGTGACACGTCGGATAACGTGCCGGGGATTCCGGGCGTGGGAGAAAAGACCGCTCTCAAACTCATCAAGGCGTACGGTTCTCTGGAAGCGGTGATGAGCCACGTAAAGGAGATACGCGGGGAGAAACTTCAGGAAAACGTGCAGAATCACAAAGAGATGGCATTTCTGAGCCGTCGCCTTGTCACCATTGATCGCTTTGTTCCCCTGAACATCGCTGATGTGGAGAATCTCCGGACCGGTTCTCCCAGAAAAGAGGCATTGGCCACCCTGTTTCATGAGCTTGAGTTCAAAGGACTGTGGGACCAGTTTGCTTCCAGACAGGAGGAGAAGACGCGCTATCGGCTCTGCCTGTCCATGGAAGACCTCGTGTCTCTTGTCGAAGAGATCAAAAAGCGCGGCCTGGTATCGCTGGATACGGAAACCACAAGCAAGAATCCGATGGAAGCCGGACTTGTGGGCCTCTCCTTTTCTCTTGAAGAACGGGAAGCATGGTACGTGCCGGTGGGGCACCTCTATCCCGGCGGACAGGAGCAGATCGAGCTGGATACGTGCCTTGGCGTTCTCCGGGAGATACTGGAGGACGATACGGTCAAGAAGGTGGGACAGAACATCAAGTATGACGCCGAAGTGCTCAAACTGCACGGAGTGGACCTCAAGGGTATCTATTTTGATACCATGATCGCCTCCTATGTGATCAACCCGGGGCTCAGGCAGCATAATCTGGATTACCTGGCCCAGCATTATTTGAATCACAAAATGATCGCGTATGGCGATGTGGTGGGAAAGGGAAAGAACGCGCGCAATTTTTCAGAGGTCCCTCTGGAAGAGGCCAGGGATTATTCCTGCGAAGATGCCGATATTACCCTGCGTTTGATGCACGGGCTCGAACAGCAACTGCGGCAGGACAAGAATGAAGACCTTTTCTATAATCTCGAGATGAATCTGGTCCCTGTTCTTATGGATATGGAGCTTGCGGGAATCAAGGTGAATAAAGCATTTTTCGAATCCATGTCCAGCAGCTTTGAGGAACAGCTGAAGGCCATTGAAAGGGAGATCTATGCCGAGGCCGGGATGGAATTCAACATACACTCATCGAAGCAGCTCGGCGCTGTCCTCTTTGAAAAACTGAAGCTCCCTGTTCAGAGTAAGACCGCGAAAACGAAATCTTTTTCAACCGACGTGAAGGTTTTGAAAAAACTGACCGCCTTCCCTCAGCGGACGCCAGGACTGGTACTGCGATACCGGACACTGTCCAAACTGAAATCAACCTATTTAGACGCACTGGTTAAAATGATCGACCCGCGAACCGGACGGATTCATACTTCTTTCAATCAAACGGTGGCGGCGACAGGGCGATTGAGCAGTAGTGATCCGAACCTGCAGAATATCCCGGTCCGGGGGGCGGAAGGGAAAGAGATACGGAAGGGGTTTGTCGCGGAAGAGGGATGCGTGCTCCTGTCTGCCGATTACAGTCAGGTCGAGCTGAGGGTCCTTGCTCACTACTCAAAAGACAGGGCATTTATCGAGGCGTTTGAGAGAGGAGACGATATCCATGCGCTCACTGCGGCCGATATTCTCGGGGTTGACAGAAATCGAGTGACCCCGGATATGCGCAGGATCGCCAAGGCTATCAACTTCGGCATTATTTACGGCATGGGTCCGCAGAAATTGAGCGAAGAAGTGGGTATCTCTTCCCGGGAGGCAAGAGCCTATATAGAGGCATATTACAGAAAATACCAGGGTGTTACTCAATTCAGAGAGCAGATGATCCGGATGGCGCGGGAGAACGGGTACGTCACTACTTTGCTGAACAGACGGCGCTATCTCCCTGATATCCTTCATAAGAACCGGGTAATCCGAAGTGAGTCGGAACGTATGGCAATAAACACTCCTATCCAAGGCACCGCGGCCGATCTCATAAAGCTTGCCATGATTCGGATAGCAGAGCGCCTCCAGGTAAACGGCTTCAGATCCAGGATGCTTCTTCAGGTGCATGACGAACTGGTATTCGAGGTTCCGGAAAGGGAGCTTGACGGGCTTATTGCGGTGGTGAAGAAGGAAATGGAAGGGGTGTATGCTCTCAGGGTGCCACTGAGAGTGGAAATGGGGTACGGAAAAAACTGGGGAGAGGCACATTAGGGAGGTGAGGTATTCCTCTTGACAGAAACCAGAGGGAAGAGATAATGGGTTGGTTCATGGATCACGGAAACGGTGTGTGTGATTTGTCTGGGATGGCCATCCGTATAGAGCGCGGATAGGAGGGGCTGAGAAATGAGCGAACAACTCTATGTGGGTATTGATTCCGGGTCTGTCAGCCTGAACTGCATCGTCCTCAATGAAGCAAAAGAAATTGTGTACGAATCGCCCTATGAGCGACATCTGGGAAGAGTCGAGGAGAGGGTTTTCGATCTGATCCGCTTTCTCAATGAGAGGTTCGGGGCCGAAACGATCAGGTCGGTTTCCTTTACCGGGAATCATGGCAAGAAACTGAGTGAACAGCTCGGGACCTTTTATGAATTCGAGACCATCAGCCAGGTTCTTGGCGCCCTTTTCGTTCAGCCCGACGTACGGACGATTATCAGCATGGGCGGGCAGGATACGGCGCTTTTCCAGATCGACCAAAACATCAATGGATCCCGGGAAGGGGAAGACGGTTGGAAACTCTCCTACTTTAACACAAACGGGCCCTGTGCGTCCGGCACAGGATCGTTTATCGACCAGCAGGCACAGCGACTTGCTACCTCCCTGTACTCAGAGGAAACAGATATTTCCCAGGAAAAAATTGATACAATCCTTGACGATTTTATCGATCTCGGCGCCGGAACCACGAAACCGGCGAATGTTGCGTGCAGATGCACCGTCTTTACAAAGTCAGACATGATTCACCTGCAAAATAAGGGGGAGACGCTGGAGGATATTATTTACGGCCTCCATATCGGAAATGCCAGGAACTACATGAGCACTATCGTCTGCAGGCGGGTGCTTGAGGACCCAATTCTCTTTATCGGGGGGCTGTCTTTGAACCGCCTCCAGGTGAAGGCATTCAGGGACTATTTCCCCGACCTGATTGTCCCGCCCCACAATACCTCACTGGGTGCCATAGGGGTCGCACTGCAGGCCCTTGCATTGAAAAGGAAAGACAGGATTGATCTCGATGCACTGAAGCACATGGGATCGCAGATGAAGATCAGCGCGCCGCGGGCTTCAGGGCTTGAACTCAGAAAGACGTTCTTTCCGGAGAGCAACGAGATTAAGAAAGGGCCTTGGAAGAAAGGGACCGGGGTGTATCTCGGGATCGATATCGGGTCTACGACCACCAAATATGCCCTGATCAACACTGAGCGGGAGATTCTCCATAAAAGCTATGTCCCAACCCAGGGGAAGCCGATTGAGGTGACCCAGCGGCTTTTAAGGACCATCCGGGATGAGGTGGGCAGACATGTGGAGATTATAGGCATTGCCACCACTGGGTCCGGAAGAAACGTGGTGGGGGATTTCCTGAATGTTGACCTGATCATTGACGAAATCACCGCCCATGCGAGGGGTGCCGTGGAAATAGCGCCCGACATAGATACTATTTTTGAGATTGGCGGACAGGACTCAAAATACATCTCCATCTCCAATGCCTACCCGCTGGATTTTGACATGAATAAGGTCTGTGCCGCGGGTACGGGGAGCTTCCTTCATGAACTTGCAGGAAAATACGGGATCAATATCGTGGGTGAATTTCAGGATATCGCACTCTCCTCCAGGGCGCCGGTGAAGCTCGCGGAACGCTGCACTGTCTTCATGGAATCAGATCTCGTCGCATATCATCAGAAAGGGGTGGAGCGCAACGATCTCATCGCGGGCCTGTGCTATGCCATTGTACACAACTACCTGAACCGCGTGGTGGGGAAGAGAAAGATCGGCGAGAGAATCATGTTCTTGGGGGGGCCTTCCTTGAACAAAGGCGTTGTCGCCGCTTTTGAAGACGTCCTCGGGCGTGGCCTTATTGTCCCCCAGCACCGGGAAGTCCTTGGAGCCTACGGCGCCGCCATCAGCGTGCAGGAGAAGATGCAGTTTGAAAATGCGGAAAAGAGTGTCTTCAGGGGCCTTGACAGCGCCATCAATGACCGCATGGAATACAAAGAGAAAATATGCCATGCCGATCCAAACTGTCATAATGAATGCAAGCTGAAAATATATGATTTCGATGGGCGGCCCAGCGTGTGGGGGGGAGAATGCGGTCGGTACGAAGTGGTGAGGACCAGAGGGGCCGGGAAAGAGAATTTTTTCCACCTGCGGCAGAGTATCTGGCAGACTTACCTGAACGGGGTGTCCGAAGAACTGGGGACCGACCCGATGATGGAAGTGGACGGCCGCCCTACCGTCGGCCTGCAAAGGGCACTCTATGGGCATCAGACCGGGGTTTTCTGGGCCCATTTCTTCGACAAGCTTGGATTCAGACTTGTCCTGAGCCCGCCCACCAACGCGCAAATCTCCCAGAAAGGCATTGAATCCGTCATGGCGGAGACCTGTTATCCTGTCAAGGTGTCATATGGGCATGTTGATGAGCTGATTGGAAAGACCGCATACCTTTTTCTCCCTAGTATTATCAACATGCAAACGCCGGTGGATTCAGAGACGGGCTTTTACTGTCCCATGAGCCAGAGTAATTCGTATATGGTGCGGGCCGCTTTTCCCATGGACCGGGCGAGGGTATTGAGCCCGGTGGTCCATTTCAAGTATGATCCCGAAACATTGGCCCTTGAGATCTGGGAACAGATAGGTTCGAACTTGGCCAGAAACAGAATGGAGGTCAGAAAGGCCGTTTCTCACGCACTGGCAAAACAGGCGCAATTCGTGAAGGAACTCACCGGGAAGGGATCAGAAATCCTTGAGACGGTGAATGCCTTGGAACCGGTGCTGCTGATCACGGGCCGGCCGTACAATCTCTACGACGAACGGCTGAACCTGCGATTGGGACGAAATCTGGCAAAACTCGGCCTGATGGCACTTCCAATGGATTTCATCGATGTCTCGACGGTTGACCTCTCGGATTTTCCATCCATGTACTGGGGGCTCGGCGCCCAGATCCTCCGTACGGCAAAATACGCCGTAGGTCATGAAAATTATTTTGGACTCCACCTCACGAATTTCGGCTGCGGAGCAGACTCGTTTATTGAGCATTTTTACAAGCATATCATGGGAGACGCTCCCTATTTGATCCTTGAACTGGATGAGCACAGTGGTGTGGCCGGTGTCATGACCCGCCTTGAGGCATTCAGGAATGTGATCGAAAATACCATGCAGAAATTAAGACGTGATGCGGAGAGGAAAGTAGGATTGGCAAATTGATAATTTTTCAGGATTTGCGTCGGCTGAAGTGCGAGTGCTCAGCCCTCAAGCTCCATAGCCATGTAAGTATGGATGGAAACCTGCTCCGTCTTTGATGACAGGAAGGGCCATGGAATCCAAAAAAGTGGTGAGTTTCAAATCGCTCAATAAAACGGTGGGCCGGTTCAGCCTGAAGGAACGGACCTTCCTGATCCCTCAAATGAACAGGATAGGGGGGCACCTCCTCGCAGCAACTTTCCGGGGATTTGGCATCCATGCAAAGGTCATGGATACTTGCAGAGGCCTTGATCTTGGGAAGGAGTTCACCTCTGGAAAAGAATGCTACCCCTGCCAGATTACCACGGGTGATATACTCCATTTTATGAACAAGGAGAAGCAACGGCTGGGCGACGCGTTCGACCCGGACAGGTACATCTACTTTATGCCCGAATCCAGCGGCCCATGCCGGTTCGGCATGTATAACAAGTACCAGAGAATTATCCTGGATTCCCTTCCCGACCTGCATCGATTGAAAATCGGCTCTCTTACCACGGATGACGGCTATTCCCTCTCGGGTATCATTGACAGTCAGCGGGTCAGTGATCTTAGAAGGGCTTCCTATTTTTCCGTGGTTGTTGCCGATATCCTGGACCGGCTGCTCTGGAGGATACGACCCTACGAAAAGGAGCCGGGCATCACCGATGCCTTTATTGAGGAGTCGATGCACCGAATGGAGGATATCTTTGAAAAACACGGTCCCGGGAAGGAGTTTGATCGAATCCTGGACGCAATGGAAGCAATCATCGAGGAGGGAAGGGAACTTATCGATCCCGGTATTCCACCGAAACCGCTTATCGGCATGGTGGGAGAAATCTATTTACGGTCGCATGTGCAGGCAAATCAGGATCTTATACGGGTGCTTGAACGGTACGGGGGAGAAGTGGTGAATGCGTCTATTGCGGAGTGGATGAACTACACCTCGTACGACCGGCTGCGGGATGCAAAAATATCCTTCCGGCTCAGCATGAAACAGCTCCGTTTCGGCTCCATGAAAAAACACCTGAAAAAAATTGTGGATTTCGGAAGCGAGCTCTATTACCAGGAATTCCGACAGAAAAAAATCTACGACCGGCTGGCATCACGGATCGGGATTGCCGGGGACCATAAGGTCGGGCATCTTGAAAAAGTCCTCAAGGAGAATGACGTGTTCTCATTTGATGCCGGTACCGAGGCGTGCCTGAGTATCCCGGGGATCGTGGAATACGCCCGGGAAGGATTCAACGGGGTGGTGAATGTATACCCGTTTACCTGCATGCCAAGCACCATCACATCGTCGATTATAAAGCCCATGATGAACCAGCTGGGCATCCCGTACCTTGACACGCCGTATGACGAGAGCATTCAGCCGGGAAGGGAAGCGGCCATCAGGACCTTCATGTACCAGGCGTATCAACATTTCAGTCAACACGGAAGGAAAGCAGTGTAAAAAATTATGACCACAAAGATGCTCATCAATGCACTTGAATCGGAAGAGTACCGAGTCGCTATCGTAAAGGACGGGAAGCTTGACGGTTTCTTCATAGAGACATCCACCGCCGAACAGAAAATTGGAAACATTTACAAGGGGGTCGTGGCACGGGTTGAATCCGGTTTGCAGGCCTGTTTTGTGGACATCGGCGCGGACAAGAACGGATTTCTGCAGGCAAGTGAAATTCATCCTGAATATTATTTGACCCCCGTCGATACCTCAAAAGAGCAAGGAGTGCCTCCTGTCAAGCAGATTGCAAAGAAGGGCCAGGAATTGCTTGTGCAGGTGACGAAGGAAATGCCCGGGCGGAAGGGCGCGCACCTTACCACGTACCTGTCCCTTGCCAGCCGTTTCCTTGTCCTGACTCCCGGCAGAAGCGGAGGCGGGGTGTCGCGCAAAATTGAGGACGAGGAAGAGCGAAAGCGGCTGAAATCAATCATGAGCCAGCTGAAGCTGCCGGATGAAATCGGATACATCGTACGGACCTCGGCCGAGGGGCAGAATAAGCGGGAACTATCGAGAGATCTCAACAGACTTTTGAGGATGTGGAGAAATATAAAGAAACGTGTGAAAAAAGCCCCTCCGCTTTCGGTGATCCACAAGGAACAGGATATCTGGCTCAGGACTCTCCGGGATTATTTCACCAGTGAAGTGATGGAAATCCTGGTGGATGACAAGGAGACCTACGGTAAAATCAAGGACTACATGAAAATCATTTCTCCTCGATACCAGCGGCGAGTCAAACTCTACAAGGAAAAACGGCCCATATTTGAAAGTGACCAGATTGAACAGCAGATTGAAAGCATCTACAGCAATGTGGTTCCATTGAAATCGGGTGGGTCCGTTGTCATCGATCCCACCGAGGCACTGATCTCCATAGACGTCAATTCAGGGCGGGGAAGAGGCGGAAAAGACGTGGAGGGCACTGCCTTCAATACCAATCAGGAAGCGGCCGCTGAGATAGCCCGCCAGCTTCGGCTGCGGGATATCGGCGGACTCCTTGTTATCGATTTCATAGATATGAGAGACAAGAAGCATGTCAGGGAAATTGAAAGGATACTGCGGGAAGAGACAAAGAAAGACCGTGCCAAGATAGACCTCTCCCATATCTCGAAATTCGGCCTCCTGGAATTATCTCGGCAGCGACTGAGACCTTCAATTGAATCGCGCAGTTACCAGACCTGCCAGCATTGTCAGGGGAGAGGGCTGATTCTCTCGGTGGAGGCGCGGTCGCTCTCTTTTCTGCGGCGCATATGGATGGGGCTGACAAAAGAGGGGATTACCCAGGTCAGAGGGGTTCTTCCCCTGGAGGTAGCCACCTATCTGCAGAACAGGAAGCGCAAGGAAATCGTGAAACTTGAATCACGCTATAATGTGTCTATTCAGCTGGAGGGTGATCCGACCGTGACCCCGGGGAACGGGAGGCTGGAGTTCATCGAGGGAAAAAGCGAATCAGCGCAATAAACCGGAGAGCACAGGTAGAAGATGAGATCCCGATAGAGGGCAGGACATACTCTTATTATGTTTAACCACATCATCTATTTTATCGTTGTGCTCCTCGTGTTCAGTGTCAGCTATTCCGGAAAAAGTTCTGAAAATTCTGTTTTCCTGACGGTGGGGATGCTGGTTTTCTCCTGGGCCGGATTCGCTCTCTACTGCAACAGGATATTTGAAAGAATACGTCTGGAATGCCGACGGGGAGGCGGAGAAGACGGGCGGTTAACGGCCAGGTTCCAACGGGCACAGGTAGCCCTCTCCGTCATCGCCATATTTCTCTTTTCCCTGCTCACCCTTCTCTTCAATCTCAAATACTGGATAGCGAGCATCCCTGGATTCAAGTCATTTGCCGTATTCCAGGGGCTCATGGCCATGGCCGTTTTTTTCGTCTTCCTGTGTACCCTCTGGTATTTTGCCGTTCCTGCCTACAGGGAGCTTTTCGGCATACCCATTTCAAAAAAATCGTACATCCTTTCAAATACCCGTTTGAACGTTCCCATCCTTTTTCCATGGGCGGTCCTGTCTCTCATCTATGATCTTCTGAACATGAGTCCGTGGGGACAGCCCGCAGGTTTCTTCAACACCATGGGGGGCCAGATAGTCTTTTTCGCCGTATTCCTCACCCTGCTCATGATGATACTGCCGGTCTTCATCCAGTCATGGTGGGGATGTAAGCCGCTGGAAGACAGGGCCAAAACCAGAGAACTGGACGCATTTCTTCGAGAAAAGGGTTTCAAATACCGACATCTCTTACGATGGCCGCTTTTCGAAGGCAGGATGATGACGGCCGGCATTATGGGGATAGTCCCGCGGTATCGATATATCCTGGTCACTGATTCCCTTTTTGAAATACTGACAATGGACGAACTGAAGGCGGTCCTGGCCCATGAAATGGGGCACGCCAGATACCGGCACCTGCTCTACTATGTCTTTTTCCTGATCGGCTATCTGGTTCTCGCGTTTGGTTTTTTTGATTTCTATTTCTATTTTCTGGCCACAAGACCCTTTTTTGTCAAGTTTCTGTCCTCCGCCCATCCAGATGGGAACAATCTCTTTTATTTTGCGCTTTCTCTTCCCCTGCTGCTCAGCATGATCCTCTATTTCAGATATGTGATGGGTTTTTTCATGCGGCATTTCGAACGCCAGGCTGATCTCTATTCCGCGAAGGTGATGGGAACGCCGGAATATACCATCAGCTCCCTGGAGAAAATTGCGCTCTTGAGCGGAAAGAGCAGGAACCTTCCGAGTTGGCACCACTTCAGTATCCGTCAGCGGGTTGATTGCCTGCGCAATTCTCTGCAGGAACCCTTCCTTCTCAAGAGGCAGAACCGTTTCGTGACCCTGAGCTTTTCCCTGTTGGTTTTCTGCCTGTTGGCACTCGGGTATCTGCTGAATTTCAGTCCTTTGAAGCGGAACATGACCTATGCCGCCCTTGAAAATGTCCTGCAGGAACAGTTGAGCAAGAATCCTGCCGATCTCAGCCTCTATGAGAATCTTGCGATGCTCTATCACAGGATGGAGGACTACGGGAAGGCGCGGAAGGTATACGAAAAAATCCTTGCACTGGATCCAAATCGGCCGGTTTCTTTAAATAACCTGGCCTGGCTTTTGGCCACTGCTGATGATCCCCGGATGCGGAACACGAAGCTCGCCCTTGCCCTAGCCAAAAAGGCGGTATCCATGGAGCGCTCTCCCGTCTATCTGGATACGCTTGCCGAGGCCTATTTTGTGAACGGAGATCGGCAGGAGGCTGTTGCAACGATCAAAGAGGCCATTTCCCTGGCAAAGGAGCATAAGGATTATTATGAGAAACAGTTGCAAAGGTTTCTCGGAGGCGGTTAACGGAGACTCCTAGGCTTTGTTCATTTGTAACCCTGAACGGTTCAGGATGCAAGGGGCAATGCCACATAAATGGCAAATGTCAAAATCCCAATTCCAAACGAATGACGAATGCCAAATGAGGTTCATGCGTTTAAAGCGTACTTGAGGAGAATATGAGATAAAGGGATACAGGATGTGGCCATTTTTCTTCGGCTCCGAGTCTCCCGGGCTGGTATTTTCAGCGACGTATCCACGGGGGAGTTTTGCCCCCTCCGCATTCCAGTCCTCAGGAGAAAGCTCCTGAGGACCTGGCTGCGGTTTCCCCCATAGATACATCACTGAAAATACGAATCCCTCCCGCCAGTCGCTCAGAAAAAAGGCCACATCCTGTATGCATCTTCATCAACCTTTGTGCATCAAAGTACTACAAAATCCGGATGAACCCCAAATGATCAATGCTCAAGAGGCCGGATGGTCTCTGTCGCCACATATGAAGGTGGATTGAATTATGAGAAATTTTTTGGCATTTCGGCTTTGACATTGATTTGACATTGGGGTTTTGGCATTTGGCATTAGGTTGTGTGCTTGCTGAAAAACTGCGGGTGGGTTTTTTTGAGCGTACGGAATAAATCAGATATCAAACGCTGGTTGCATACTTCTCATTTGGAGGATGAGCGATGAAAAAATGGTTCTTGATCATTGTGTTCGTTATCGCGGGAATTCTGGTTGTGGGATTGGGATCGGGCTATCTCTGGTTCCAGCATATCCTGAAAAGGAGCCTGCCCCATGTGAACGGTGAGGTTACCGTGAAAGGACTAAAGGGAAAGGTGGAGATCATACGGGACACATACGGAGTCCCCCATATCTACGCCGGAAACCAGGAAGATTTGTTTTTTGGATCCGGCTATGCCGTGGCCCAGGACCGCCTCTGGCAGATCGATTTCTTTCGTCGCCTGGGACAGGGGTGCCTGTCGGAATTGTTCGGCAAGGACTTCGTGGAGACTGACCGGTATTTCCGGATGCTCACGGCGCCGGGGGTCCGAAAAGATTTACCTCCCGACGTGGAACCCATGTTCAAGGCCTTTGCCGATGGCATAAACGCCTACATCATCAGCCACTCCGATCGCCTGCCCATTGAATTCACCCTGCTCCGGTACAAACCCGGGAAGTGGACGAAGGATGATTACCTCGCCATCCTGAAAGTAGTGAATTGGGGGCTGAGCTGCGGGTTTACTACCGACCTGACAGCGGGAGCAGTGCTGAAAAAAGTGGGGAGAGAGAAGTTCAGCGAGGCGTTTCCTGAGTGGCCGGCCGACGGCCCCCTGATCATCCCCAAGGGGTATGAAGGGATCACCACATCGGCGAAGCAGGCGCTCAGGGTTGCGGAAAAGGTGAGATCTTTGATGGGTTTTCCCGTTGGGGCCGCAAGCAATAACTGGGTCGTAGCAGGGAAGAAGGCCCAAAACGGGAAACCGCTGCTGGCCAATGATACGCATCTTGCCCTGACGAGTCCTTCCTTCTGGTGGGAAGTGGACCTCAATTGTCCGACCATCCATGTCTCCGGGTTTGCCGTCCCGGGTGTTCCCGGCATCCCGATCGGACACAACCAGAACGTTGCCTGGGGAGTCACCAACGTCATGGTGGACGACGTGGACTTCTATATCGAAAAAATCAATCCTCAAAACCCTCACCAGTACTGGTACGAGGATCACTGGGAGGATATGAAGGTCATCCGCGAGACCATCAAGGTGAAAGGAAGTCCTGCGGTTACGAAGGAGATCCTCCTGACCCGTCATGGACCGGTTGTGGCCCAGAAAGGTGAGAAGGGCGCCAAGGAAACCATTTCCCAGCGATGGGCGTTCACGGAATGCCTCCAGCCGGGAAAGGCCGGTTCGCTGCTCATGAAGGCGCGGAATGTCCATGAGGTGACCGCGGCCCTCAGGTACTGGGAATTGCCGAGCCAGAATTTCGTATTTGCCGACCGGGAAGGAAATATCGGGTACTGGTGTTGCGCCACGATCCCCATACGTTCAAAAGGGGACGGACTGTTGCCGGTTCCCGGATGGACCGGGGAATATGAATGGAAGGGGTATGTTCCGTCCGATCAACGGCCCCATATGCTGAACCCTGAGCAGGGTTTTATTGCCACCTCAAACAACAAGGTCGTGGACAATGACTATCCTTATTTGATCGGCCACTATTGGGAACCCATGGACCGGGTGACCCGTGTCCGCCAGCTACTGACGGCAAAGCAGAAGCTCACGGTTGAAGATTTTAAGCAAATCCAGCACGACACCTATTGCGTCCTTGCATCCGAAATCACGCCCAAATTCATCGAGGTCCTGGAGAAAAATCCGAGTGAGCAGGGATTTCAAAAGGCACGCGACATGCTTTCCAAGTGGGATTTCGTGATGGGCAAGCAAAGTGGCGGGGCCTGTATTTTCGAAGCTGCCTTTCGGAAGCTGATGGTAAATATTTTCAAGGATGAACTGGGAGAAGAGCTCTTCCAGAAATATTTGAAGACCACCATGTTTCCGCCAAGGGCCATCAGGGCGCTTGTGAGAGCCGGGTCATCACCATGGTTTGACAATGTCAACACCCCTGAAAAAGAGACCCTGGACGATATCATGCGAGTGAGCCTGGAGCAGGCACTCTCGGAATTGCGGGAAAAGATGGGGGATGACATGGAGAAATGGACCTGGGGAAAGATTCATACGCTCACCTACCAGCATCCATTGGGAAAGAAGAAACCTCTTGACCGTCTCTTGAACCTGGGGCCCTTTTCAGTACCGGGGGATCACCTGACGGTGAACAAAAAACAATATCCCTATACCAAACCCTATGATGTGGATCACGGAGTGTCACAGCGGATGATCGTCGATCTCTCAAACATGAAAGAAGCCCTTCATGTGCTTCCCACCGGGGAATCAGGGCAGCTCAAGAGTCCCCATTACCGGGACCAGATTCCCCTGTACCTCGGAAACGGCTATCACCCCGCGTGGCCGGAGCGGGCGCAAGCGGAACAGAATAGGGAGGGTATCCTTACCTTGAGCCCGGGTGAAACACAATAGGTCCGTCACGGGCGTCAAAAAAGACCGTTACGCGGGTTGGGAAAGTGCCTTCAGACTGAAAGTGATCAGGAGAGGGTCATCGTCAGAAATCGGTCTGCCCAGGCTGATGGTCCCGTCACCAATTATGTACCACTCTCGATGGTGCAGGTGCATTTCCATGTTGCTGTAGATATGGCGTCCCGAAGCGGTATTGATATAGGTTCCGTTGGTGCTGGTATCGATAAAGACAAATTCGCCGTACCTGCACAGTACCTTGGCATGGGAACGTGAAACCGTTTCAGCATTGACAACCATGTTACTGTTGTTGTGACGGCCAAAAACAAAAGGTGTCATGTCTTTCGTGATAACGATCTCTTTCCCGCAAAACTGCAGGATCAGTTCCGCATTTATTTCAATTGCCGCAGTCATGTTTTCAGGGACGAAGACATCGGTTGCATCATCCAGGGACCAGATGACTTCCATGGTGTTCAGAGGGTTGGATTTTCCTTTCACTTCAACTCGCCCGAAAGGACGGCACAGGCTTTTTGTGTATTCGGGAAGCCCCTGGATGCTTTCAGCCGTTGTAACGGTCTGCCCGCCTTTGGCCAGGGAGGCAATCCGTGACGCGATATTGACCGTATCTCCATAGGGATGCCCTTTGTCCAGTTCAACGGGGCCCTTGTGAAATCCGATACGAACATGTATCTTCTGGCCATGTGACGTTTCTGCAAACTTAAAATGCTTCTGCAAGTCACATGCAGAGCGGACCGCTTCCAAGGAATTCTCAAAATAGGCCATGATTTCATCACCGATCACTTCCACGACGACACCGTTATTCTGTTCTATTCTTCTTGAGACCAGATTGAGGCTTTCAACAACACATTCATGGGCAATTCTATCGCCGAGGGTCTCATAGAGTTGTGTACTCCCGGCAACATCTGCAAAGAAAATAACCAGTTGAGACGGTTTCTCTGCAGGGGGCCCTTTCAGCTTGAACCATGATTTTTCGAATATGCCTTTTAACACGGTAACAGTCGCGTCCTTCAACTAACCAGTGACAGATTGGCAAAAATACTGATTTCCTTATCTCATTCGAAGCCTTCGCAGAAGGCATGGATATTCATGCCTAGATCCTTGTAGTTGTATCCTCCTTCCAGGAGCGCATACCTTCTCCCCCGGCAATGCTTTTCTGAAAATTCTTTCATCATCCCACCTATTTCCCGGTAGGCCCCGGTTGAGAGTTTCCCGCCCCAATCGTCCACATACTCATCAAATCCGGCAGACGCCGCGATGATGTCCCGGTCGCCTTCAGCATCCAGGACCGACGCGATTTCCAGGAGATAGTCTTTTTCATTCACGCTGGAGGGGTTCAGTATCCTGATCCCTTCATGGTCTCCCAGGATGTTGATATTGCCGTCCCCCCGGTGGAGATCAAAGTCCAGGATAAACGCAGACCGGACTTTTTTATCGGCCATGAGTTTCAAAAGAGAAACAGCCATGTTGTTGAAGAAGCAGAAACCCCAGCAACTGGTTGCCGAAGCATGATGTCCGGGAGGTCGGATGCATCCGAAAGAAGGCTCCCCTTCAAAGGCGAGTTCGGCTGCCTTTACAGCCCCGCCGGCCGCCAGTGCCGCGATATCATAGAGCACGGGAGACCGGCGGATAGTCTCGATATGCGCCTCCGAATGGGCGCGTTGAAGGTCCTCTTGGTCGGCCGGTCCGGGGGTGATGAATGTGTACCGGGGATGTTTTTGCAGTTCCCGGATAATGGGTTCCATACGACCGGGGGCGGCCGCCGGATCACCTGCATACACACCATAGAATGCCTCATGAAAAATGATATTCATCTTCACAACTGTCTCAATTAATATATTTGTAGAATTTTATATCGCTGTTTCATTCTGGTATTGACTTGAAGCCACTGTCTTGAGATACAGGTTATCAAGAGAGTCCCCATGGGCAGGGTCACGGCATATTCCCTCTGCTTCGTTCGCTTCGCCGTCCCTGGCTTCGCTCACTGCGGATGTTGACCCTTCCGCTGTCCTGTTCCAGGGCCAACATGCGCCGCTTCAGGAACATCCCGTGTCCCTGCTTTCCCGGAAGACCGATGTTGGACAGCATTGATTCATTATTACTCCCTGCAAAAGAGCACTGCCGATGGAACACGGGCCAGCAGATCCAGTAAGGGACCCTTCATGGCCTTCTGCCGCGCGAGGAACGATACCACGAGAGAATAGTCTTCCAGGCATTCAGCAATCTTCACAGGGGTGTCCTGGATCACCAGGCTTTCTCTTGCAGTCCGCCCTTGTTCGGCGAGCATTTTTTCGGCTGAACTGAGGATGGTATCCGGTTCCTGCGGGTGTGAGAATGCCGTTGCTTCTTCTTTGTTCTTAAAGGTCAGTCTCCCCGTGCTTTGAAATGTGCAGTGTAGGAGATCAACGTCCAGTTCCGCTCCCTCAACAATCTTGAGGAACGACGAAATCATGGCCGGCAGCATCGCTTCATCTTCCAACAAAAGCGCAGCGTTTTTCATGCCTACGAGGTTTTTGACCAAAAGGATCGGACAGGGGGTCTCTCTGTAGAGCCTGGATCGAAGTTTTTTGTGAAAATAGGCCGAATCAAAGGAATGGAGGACTCCTTCAACGAAAAGGTCATAGGATTCCTCCTCCAACTCGCGGAGAAGCTCATCCTCGCGCACACCGACAGACATCCTGGGGACCCCCAACGGGGGACATGCGGCTCTCTCGGCATTGAGGAGACGGGAAATTTCAGCCTGAGCCGTTTCCAGCAGACCCTTCTCCCAGGTTCGACGGACCCATCCCGTGCCGGGGCTGTGCCCTTCCTGCTCAGGTTCCACTACATGCATGGTTTGCAACAGCATGCCGGTCGAATTCGCCAATTGACAGGCATACCTGAGTGCGATACTCGACGCGAGATCGGCATTCAAGGAAACGAGTGTTTTGATCATGTTCATTCCGCCTCACTAAGGATAGATGATACATTACGCAAGATTTCATGCTTCCGGCATACCATGAAAAGACCTGTCGAGAAAGGGGTGGTGTCAAGCCTGGTGTCGGCGACGTGCCTTCTTTTTGGCTTTTTTGACGGCTGCCCTGATTTCTCCGATCCTGAACGGCTTTGCAATAAAGTCGTATGCGCCTTTGATGAGTGATTCCCTGGCGGTTTCCATTGTAGCATAGCCGGTGATGACAATCACCTCGCTGTCGGGGCACTTCTCCTTCACCCGTTCCAGGAAACCCATGCCATCGATGCCCTCCATCTTCAAGTCTGTAATGAAGATATCGAAGCACGTTTCGTTCACTCTGGCCAACGCGCTTGCACTGTCGGTAAAAACCTCGACATCATACCCGTCGTCCTCCAGCTCCGGTTTGAGCCGATCACCGACAATTGCTTCATCATCCAGAATACAAACGGTCGTCTTTTCCATCTTCGCCCTCCTTTATGATCTTGCGACAGGTTTTTCTGCTTGGTCCCAAAATTTTTGAACGTAGTAGTCCACATCCTCATCGTTTTTCAGGAGGACGTCAAGTTGTCTTGCAAAACCGATCAGTTTTCCGATGAGAAGGAGCTGATCCATCATCAGCGCTTCCGACAGGTTAATGGCCCGTGCAATGACAAGATCGCCGTTCATTTTTATTTTGAAGCCGGCCTTTTCCAGGATAGTTGCCAGCAGAATGGCTCTTCTTGACCGACGAGTTATATCGGTCACCCCCCCGACAAACCGGAAAGAGATGGTATTGTTTTCAGGGGAAGATCCAATGGCGGCATCCACCGCCGTGAAATGATAGCCCAGAGGCAGGCTCAGGTTCACATAGTTCGAGCCGAGCACCGCCAGGTTGACGCTGGGCACGGCATTTCCCAGCACTTCCGCACTCTGTGTTCTTGTGAGGCTGGACATGAGACCCTTTAAATCAACCGGAATCGGTTCCGTATTCCAGGAATCAGGAGAACTCAATCCCTGCCAGATCGCCTTCATGGGTATAGAGGTGATCTGATCAGGATCAACATATATGCCTTTGTCCACATCCTCCGCGAGACCACCTCCAATGTCAATCAGTACAAGGTCCAGGGGGAGATGTGATTTCAACCTTTTACCGCCCCGTCGGAGAAAAGACCGAGAGTCTTTGCCGGCCTGCACCAGGGCCCGAAAGGCCTTCTCATGAACAAACCGCATAACATCGTGAAAGGTCTGGCATCCCTTGGGCACAAAACCGGGATCATCCGGGTCTGTCAGGGACAGCGGGGCGATTTTCTTGAGCAGCCTGCGCAGCAATTGGAACTCGCGCGTCATCTCAAAGCTGGGCGCGTCAAGCAGTTGGTGGCGAATGAGTTCCTGAATGAGACCTTCATAGACCACGTTTCTTTCGGTGTCCACCGTGACTTCCTGACCTGCAGCCAGCAGCTGGGTGGCGACGTCGGTTCCAACAATGGTGGGGACCCTGAATTCCCGGGCCACTGTGGCCATGTGGCCTGTTACAGCCCCAAGGTCCGTAATGATAGCACCGGCCCGGGGTATGACCTTTGCCAATCGGGGAGGTGCATAATGGGAAACCAGGACACCCCCTCTGGGAAAGTTGTTGAGATCCTGCCCATCCTCCGCGATCCACACCGGACCGGCACCGATGCCGCGATATGCGATCATCCCCTGGTCTTTGAAAAGGACACGGTGTCCTTTCGTTGCTCCTTTCAGTTCAGTGTGTTGCATTCGTCTTTGGCGAGGCACGTGAATCTGTCGCGCCTGAAGGATCCAAAGCTGTCCACCTTCATCAATACTCCATTCCACGTCCAGGGGTCTTTTGAAGTATCTTTCCAGGATTTGACCGGCATCCATTATCGCGGAGACCTCCTTCCAAGTCAGGCAGGACTCGGCATTGGACCCACCGGCGGCTTCCTGCGCGAGGTCCTTTTCAGAAGGAACAGGAACGTGGGGCGTTGCCTGTACCTGTTGTTCCAGGATGGTGTACGGCGTGCTGCGAGAGATCCGGAACGTTTCCACCCCTTCTTTTCCCTCCACCACGACTTCCCCGAGTCCCCGACTTCCGCTCAGGAGACTCTCCGATCGTTCGGGCCTGTTGGGGTCGAGGGTGAACAAGACTCCGGATACATGACCCGGTATCATTTTCTGGTAAAGGACGGGCATGGCCATTTCCAGAGACAGTATATTCATTCTCAGCCGGTATTCCAGGCTGGCCTGGTTGTACAGACTTGCCAGTACCTTCTTGTAATTCGATAAGACTTCATTAAACGGGACATCCAGGAATGAATCATGAAGTCCGGCGAAACTCAGGTCTCCATCTTCACCAACACCACTGCTGCGGACCGCGAAAGAACAGCTTCCCGGCGTTCCATGAGAAATCCGTTCCGCAGCGGCAAGAATCTGGCGCCTGAGTTCGGGAGGAATTTCGCCGCCAAGTATCATGAGTCGGATGGAATTGGAGACCGACTCGACGGACCTCCGTTCATTCCTGCACTCTTCAATGGTATTTTCTATCTTCTCGAAGAGGTTGTTATACGCCATGTAATCCCTGAAGCCGCCGACTGTCACAGCGAAGCTTTCCGGAACGTGTACCCCCGAGAGATGCAAGATCCGGGACAGGTTGTAGGTCTTGTATCCGACCAGGTCTTCCATCCCATCTTCTATTTCGCTCAGATCATATATCCTCTTAGCCCCGTGAATAACCAGCTTTCCCGACAGTTCGATTCCGAGGTTTTTTGCCAGTTCTTCAATGACGCCGTACAGTTCCAGATACTGGTTATCGGTTATATAATTCAGATCATATGCACTGCCCCGAACAAGCTCTTCTAATTGTTTGACACTGTCGGACAGGTATTTCTTATCAAATATGAATTCTCCCCCCATTTTCCCGCCCATATCGGCGATAAGCTCCATGGCGGCGTTGTTTTTCTTCAGTATGTCCTGAAACCAGACAAACAGATCTGAAAAAGGGACTTGATTCTCCTTTCCCCTCGTGAAGAGGCTTTTCAATGCTGCACGTGCGGTTCCAAAGGAGAACATCAATGGGCCTCTTTACTCCGAAAAAGCAACCCGATAACAGCCCCGACAAACAGCGCGATGAGGACACACAATATCCCGTAAAGAAGACCTCTGTCATATGCGAGTTCACGGACGGCCTTGACGAAACCCATTTCCTTCACCGTAAAACCCCGGGGGGGGCTCTCCTCCACCTTGCCGTCATGAAGAAGTCTGGTCTGAATCATGTATTCTCCCGGAACGGTGCTCGAAGGCATATAGAGTATTGCCTCAAAGTGCTTCATTCCTCCCGTTGACGGGGAATAGCGTACGGCGCCCTCAAGTTCTCCATAGAGGTGCTCTGATTCCTTGAGCTGGACAAATCTCGGGAAGACAACATCAAGCCGTACGGTATCAGGCTTGATGACCAGTTTGTGTTCCAGTTGTTTGATTCCGAGGCCCAGGGAAGATAAGAGGGCATGCGATTCCGTCCCCTCGGGCAGAAGCAACAGATACAGGAAAGGGGCCTTCTCCAGAGCAAACTTTTCCCGGTTCATCCAAAATGGTCCCACCCGGCCTTTCATGTTGAACACGCTTTTTTCCTCAGGCCCCTTGACTTCAATGACCACGTCCCGGTCGGAGGGAATCGAACCCGAAAGGGAGATCCGGCGTCCGGAAAAGAAAGTACCGATATCCAGATGGGCAGGATTTATTTTGATGGTTGATGCCAGCGCGGACGAAGTGGGGCCGACACCGGTAAGGATCATACCAATGGTCAGGAGCACAAGGAACGGCTTTTTCAACTGCATCTTCTAATCACCTCCATAGTATGATAACAGAATATGGGGCTCCAGCAAAAGGCCAATGAGCATCTTGACCATCACAATGAGAACCAGAGACGCCAATAAGATCTTCAGTTGCTCTCCTTTCAGCTTCTTACTTATCTTGGCGCCGAACTGCGCTCCCAGAGTGGAGCCGATAAGAAGCAGGAGAGCCAGGACAAAATCCACGGTGTGATTGCTGTGGGCCTGCATAATGGTCACATTTATGCAGGTAAAAAGTATTTGAAACAGGCTGGTTCCAATAACAACGTGCATGGGCATTCTCAGGAGATACACCATCACCGGGACCATGATGAAACCTCCTCCCACACCCATAATAGCGGCCAGTATCCCCACAAATCCTCCCAGAACAAGAGGGACGATCGGGGAGATCACGATCCCTGATTTGACAAATCTGGTCTTGAAAGGGAGGCTGCGTATCAGACGAGCATAGGCGGATTCCTTTTTGCTGACCGGCGGGGCTGCCGTTGTTTTTGGTGAGCGGAGGCCTTGCAGACTCTCCAGAAACATGTAACCGCCCACACCGCCCAGCATAATGACATACGTGACCTGAATCAGAAAATCGGCGTTCCCCAGCTGGCGGAGGAGCTTGATGATCTGAACACCTCCCGTGCCTCCGATAACGCCTCCTATCAGCAAAATAAGCCCCATCTTGACATCCACATTGCCGAGCCTGTAATGGGCATAGGTTCCTGAAGCAGAGGCTGCTACGATCTGGTTGGAATCCGATGCCGCGGCCACGGTTGGAGGAATGCCGATCATAATGAGCAACGGCGTCATGAGAAAGCCACCCCCGACGCCAAAGAGACCCGACAGCAGCCCAACCAGAAATCCCAGGCCGACAATTACCGGTAAGAGAACGCTATGATGAGCAATAGGTAAATAGATGAACCACGACATGTCAACTCCTTTCATTCAATAAGGCCATAAGCAGGGGCCAGTTTCAAAACGCCCCCTTTTGCCCAATCTCTGTGTCAGACTCCAATTTTAATCCTCGAAATATTGCAATATATTCATGCGGTTAAAATTCTCACTTTCCTTGACCTTGAACAAAATTGAACGTTTTGAAACTGGCTCGCAGGAACAATGGAAAAATATGCACGTAGGGACGGAAATTCGATCGTTACTTGTTTGCCTCCTTCTGAGCCGGCAGGATAACGGTAAAAGCGGTTCCTTTCCCGGGCCTGCTTTTTACGGTGATCTGTCCGCCATGTTTCTTGATAATTCCGTAACTGACCGAAAGACCCAGCCCCGTTCCCTTTCCCACGCCCTTTGTGGTAAAGAAGGGATCAAAAATATGGGGCAGGTGTTCTTCCGCAATCCCTGAACCCGTATCTCGAACCAGCACTCGTATCTTGCTATCGTCTCCCAAGGTCGCACGGACCGTCAGATCGCCGCCTCCAGGCATCGCCTGAACGGCATTCGTGAGGAGGTTCAGAAAAACCTGCTGCAACCCTTGATGATTTCCGTTGATTTTGGGCAGATGATCGGAAATCTCATCATGAAACCGCACCTTGGACAAGGTCATGTGATTTCTGGCGATCTGGATAGTCTCCCGCAAAAGGAACGCCACATCCAGCTCGGTATAGCTTGATATTTCAGCCCGGGAGAACTCAAGGAGATTTTTTACAATCTCGCTTGCCCGCAGCGCCTGGGTGAGGATGTCCTCCAACAACACGGAGCGTCTTTCCTCGGAGATTTTTCTCTTGCCCACAAGTGAGTCGACAGTCAACACAATGTTATTGATGGGATTGTTCAATTCATGGGCGACTCCGGAAACAAGGGTCCCCAGGGAGGCCACTTTTCGGGAATGGATAATCTGTTCCTCCCTGGCTTCGAGTTCTTTTGCCATTCGATTAAAGGCGATAATCAGATGGTCCACCTGGCTTTCATCGCCGCCCATGTGCGAAATCGGGCTGAAATCACCCAAGGCCACCTTTTCAGTGGCCCGTTCTATCTTGGCAAGCGGCCTGACAACTTTCTTGATGATCAACCGGGCCCCAGTCACGAAGAGAAAAAACATCGCCCCCATGAAGACAAGAGGCCATCGCAAGGCATTTTTTGCCTCGTTGGCGATGTGCTCTCTTTCCGCTTTCAACAGGATTTCCGCAGCATCCACCAACTGCTTTCCCACTGATCTGATCTCTTCCTGAGCGGCTGTGCCGGGGCTCTTGCCCCCTTGATGACCGTTCAGCATCTCAAGCGCGGCATATTCCCTGAGTCCTTTTTCCAGCTGGATGCTTCCTATTCGGGACCGGGACTTTCCGGAATAGGCCAGTTTCTTGGAAAACGATTTCCTTGCCAGATCAAGGTAGTATTTGGTCGACTCAATAGCTTCGTTGCTATGATATAATAAAAAATTCTTCTCATACCTCCGCATCTCCAGGATCGTATTGTACAGGTCCTCTGTCAGTTCGAGGTCCCGGATACCCTGATTCACGTTGCTCATACCCAGGTAAAGCACAGGGAAATTCAATAATAATATGAATATGCCAAGATATATAAATACATTAAGCTTATACTGAAGATTTATGTATTTTTTTAATCGAATCATCATCATCTGAGAATAAGCACGGAATACTCGCTGCCTTTGATCAATCTGCTCACCTTGGCCTTGGGAAAGACCTTTTCCAGCATGGATCTTTTTCCCATCCAGAGGGCCATGAGCCCCCGCCGAGCCTCCTGGGAGAGGAAGGCATCCAGAGATCCCAGCTCCACAATCTCTATCCACGGTTCAAGACCCCGGGCTGTGTAGTATCTGAGGATGGTGTCCATTTTCCTTTCCACCTCAGCCTTGAGTTCCTCTCCCTCGGTCAGTCCGATGATCTCCAGTTTAGCCTTGTGGAGGGTAACCAGTTGATTGATCATCTCAAGGGACTGCTGGCTGACCAGGTCATGATCAAGGCAGCAGACGATCTTGTTCACTGCCCGTTCTTCCTTGGACACCAGGACCGAACAGGCGGCCTCATTGACTATTTTTTGGGGAATTCCTGCCCCTCCTTCCCATTCGCAGCCCCGGGAATAATCGCAGCCCAGCACGATGAGGTCCATTTCCTCTTCATGGGCTTCCGCCAGGATCTCTCTCACAGGATTTCCCAGCCGTATCCGGGCCTTGAGATCTTTTCTGGCGCTTTTGGCCACATACAGCTCTTCCCACACACCTTTCCTGACCTCAATGAGTTGGTAGCCGAAATCACGCTGAGTATACGGGCATTCACTCTCATTGAAATGGCTGAGGAACCTTTTCTGATATGCAAGGAGTGCCTGGGCAAGGGGGTGTTTCATATTCCATTCAGTGGATGAAGCCGCCGCCTTCCCCCCAGGAGATTTCTTGGGCAAGACGCCCAGTATGGTGACGTTGGCCCACGTATTTGCCGCCAGTTTCGCTACCACGTCTGCCGTATTGGCGCTGTAGGGATTCTGATCAATTGCAACAAGGATCCGCATATTTCCCTCCCATGATTTGATTCAATTTCACCGCGGGCATGGAGCTATTCCTGCGCACTGTCTCCCTCCATGTCGGCTGTTATTTCATTTTTCAGCAGGAGCATCTTCATTGCTGGAGTGCCTCTTCCGCCTTCTTAATAGCGGCCCGCATTTCCTTCAACTTGAAGGGCTTGGCAATAAAATCGAATGCCCCTTTGGTCAGGGATTCCCTGGCTACCTCAAGTGTCGCATACCCGGTAATCATGATGACCTTTGTCCGGCGGGACCTCTCCGACACCTTTTCAAGGACCTGGATGCCGTCCATTTCGTCCATCCGAATGTCCGTGACAACAATATCGAATGCCTTTTCGGATATTCGTTCCAGGGCCTTGTTGGGATCAACAAATATCTCAACCGTATGTCCCTCTTTTTCCAGGGCCGGTTTCAGGCGTTCGCCCACGATCGGCTCATCATCCAGAACCAGAATATCGAGTCCCTCTCCCATACCTTTCCCTCCTCAGGATTGAAGTTGTCATTCGTGAGGAAATTCCCGGGTGTTTCTTTCACGCGAAACTTGTCCCTGCCTCTTTCCCGGTGGAACCGCCTGCAACCTGCAGGGTTCTGTGAATTTCCCTCCTCTGTCTATATGCCCGAACCACATAAAAAAGAATGACAAGACAGCCCGAAATACCGCTGGCAAACAGGAAGAACTTGCTTACGAGATTGAAATACCGGTCCCATCCAGGGGCAATATGGAGATACCCGAGCTGGCGCAGGTAGATGGGAATGGCTATTATCCGGCTGAAAACGCACAAGAGAATGATGAGACTGGTCACCAGGCGGATGATTTTTTCATTGACCACCTTCACCCCGTAGACGCCCAGATAGATGCCAACTAGTGAACCCAGATAGAGGAGCAAGGTTAATCGAATATCCACAAATCCCTGGTATGCGTAACTCAGGGCTCCGTATGCGCCCATGAACATGGCCAGATAGAGTTCTGTTCCGGCTGCCACTGCAGTGGGCACTCCAAATACGTAAATCATGGCGGGGACACCGATGAACCCTCCCACACCGATAGTTCCGGCCAGATATCCGGTGGCCGTTCCGACGGCCAGGATAACCCATAAGCTCACCTTCGTGTCGGCTACCTTGAAGTGAATCACGGGAGGAAGGTTGAGCCTGGCCAGAAAATCGGCTATTTTGGTGGAAGGACCCGCTCCGCCATCGGCGTTGCGGGAGGTCTTGATCAGGTCGCTGAGCATGGACAGGGCAACGCCCAGGAGGATGGTGGCAAAGACGATGCTGATATAGAGGTTCGCGCCCGCGCCTTTTGCCGCCCCGTGCCCTGTCCCTCCACGAAAGAGCTTGCTCGCTATAAAGACCGCCAGCTGGATGCCGATAACCGCCGTCCCCAGGACAAAGAGGGCCAGTTTCTTGTCCACATTTCCTGCCTCGCCATGTTTTCTGGACCCCACCATGGCCTTGCCGAACTTGTGGGTAATGTTGCTCGCAACTGCGACCACGCCTTCCACCCCCAGGTTCATCATCCCCGGCGTCATGAAAAAGGCCCCGCCGCTCCCGATGAATCCGCTCAACACGCCGCCGATGAATCCCAGAAGCACAACCTGCAAGCCGGTAGCCAGGTTGACGTCAACAAAATGGACAACCAGGTGATGCATTTTCGACCTCCTTCACTGATGAATTCTCTGAGAAATGCGGTTTAATCAATGCCGATCAATTTTAGGAGCAAACCCGTGACCGCACTGTAGCAATACGCGACAAATGGGACAAAGAGGGCCACGGCAAGTGATGCCAACCATCTCCACTGTTCGTGGATATCTCCGCCCAGGAAATCCAGGATCGGCTTCTGGAAAGAAAACACCAGGGTGTAGACTCCGATGACCAGCGCAGTAAAAGCAAGAAGCCTTGCGGCCTGTTTCCTCCCGAAAAGAAACCGTGACTTCATCTCATCAGCGGTGATGATCGGCGCTTTGAGCCGTTCCCGGATGGCAAGAGAGAGTTCACGCAGCATGCGCGTTCGGGCCTCATGACCTTTTTCAAGAAACAGGTCTCCCAATACCACCAGAGAACAGTTGCTTTCACCTCGTAACTTTTCAATGATTTCATTCTTGGCCCCATAGATCGTTTCCCCTCCTGCTGAACGGCCCATGGAGACCAGCGCTTCCATTGTCTGGGCGAGTCCCTTATCCTCCGTCTCAGACTCAAGGCCATCGTCCTCCACCCCACCGGTGTACGCATCTCCTCCTGCTTCCCGGACAGAAACCACCTGCTCAACCGCCTGCTTTTCTGCAGGAAAGGCGTGCACCCCTTGAGCCGGCGGAGCCACCCGGAGGAGTTCCACGGCAGCACCCCACCGCCGGGACAGTCGGACAATTTCTTCAAAGTTTGCGGAGTCAGGGCTGAATGATTCCTGAACCCAGAGGATATTGGTCTCTGCCATTGTGCATCTGGCTTCTCTGCATCCTTTGAGCCCTTGGAGTGTCTCCAGAATCGCTTCCGCTGCTCCTTCCTGGCGGGGCATATATGTTACCGTCACTACCCCGTCCACGGCCCGGATTCCCAGATCGAGATCTCTGGTCAGTTCATGGGTTGCAAGGAGCACTTTCGCCCTGGCGGTCAGGTCAAGGTTGTCCATCAATCTCATGCTCATCGGAGTCGGTTGGAAATCCGGTAATTCGGCCATAATGCACAGGGTCGCTGAGATATTTGACAGGCTGACATTATGGAGATTGACAAAAAGATCGTATTGCGCCGGGTCCAATCGCTCCACACCATGAACATACCGTACCCATTTATCGAAGTCTTCGTCCAACTGGTCCAGGTAGACTTCGGCCTTTTCTCTCGACAATCGCAAGTCCCTCACGGCGTTTTCAACCCGCATTTCCGCTGGGGTCATCAACCCCACCCGGAGCCGGTGTGTGACTCCCGGCAAAAGGAGGTGTCCGGCCCTTCCCTGATAGATCAGGTTGCCCTCCTTGCCTTTTTCGCAGAGGATCGCCGTAATGAAGGCCAGGTAAAGATTCTTTTCCTTGGCGAGTCTTTCAGGAACAACCGGAGATTTGATAATGGAAGTCTCAAGGCGACCCAGTTTAATTCCCTGCTCCCGCGCCTCTTCCACCAGCTCGTTTCGGCTTAATGACGGCCAGCCCGTTTTCTTTTCTAGGCTTCGGGCAAGCTCTTTCCCGACCCCATGTGCGGCGCTCGAAATCATGACGATAGACATTCTGAGCTCACCTCCGTTCTAGAGATAGTCCACGTTATCCTTTTCTTTCACCTGGATGATCTGGAAGGGTATTTTTGCCCTGATCCGGATGAGAGATTGGGCCATTTGATCCTCCTCTCCCAGCACCACCAGCTCTATGGATTCATTCTTTATGAATTCCATGAGTTCCTCCTCCAGTTTGCCGTACGCGATGTGGTGAGATACCGTCAGTCCCTCCTGTAACGCGGTGTTGACCAAGTCAAGCAGGACCTTCTCTTTCCAGCTGTTGCGTTCGTCGCCGTCCCTCTGATTTTCAATTTGAAGGATGTGGATTTTTGCTCTCATCCTTTCCGCCAGGGCAAGAGCGTGGTAAATGCCTTTAAGGTCCTTGCTTTGTGGACCGAGGGGGACCAGGATTCTCTTTTGGCTGACCAATGCTTCACGCCTCCTCGACAATACGTTCCTTCACATACGGCCCTTTAACAAGATCTATGCCACACAAATGTATATAGTATTTTCAATATGTTATGTTTGAAGACCGAAAATATACGCATTGAGGTTGTTCCATGCTGAAACAAAGTCGGCACGTACATTACCGGTTTAATCAATATAATCGTGTAAAACCGAATGGTTCTATATTTTGTTTCAAATTGAAAAATAGGGTTCCGGAGCGGGATGCTGTCCAGACTAGGTGAGGCCGAATCTTTTCATTTTGCGCCAGAGAGTCGTCCTCGGGAGCTTCAGAATCTCGGCGGCCAATCCCTTTTTGAAGTTGGTATGGATAAGGACCTGACGGATGTATTCCTTTTCCTTTTCTTCCAAAGACGGCAGGACGCCGTTGTCCAGGGCGCTGATCGAAAGCTGCTGGAGGTCGGAGGGAAGGTCTTTGGGGTGGATGACGGGCCCGTCAGAGAGTGCCACGGTCCGTTCAATGATGTTTTCCAGCTCGCGGACGTTGCCGGGAAAAGGATAGCGAAGAAGGATTTCCATGGTCTCCGGATCAAGGCCGGACATATTCTTCCCGAATAATGCGCTGTAATGTGCAAGGAAGTGGCTGATCAGAATGGGGATATCGTCAGTCCTGGCCCTCAAAGGGGGCAGTGAAATGAGAACGACATTCAGGCGAAAGTAAAGATCTTCACGGAATTTTTTTTCCCGTACCAGTGCCTTGAGGTCCTGATTGCTGGCGGCGATCAACCGCACGTCCACCGGAATCGGCTTGATTCCTCCTACCCGCAGAACCGTTCTTTCCTGAACGAACCGGAGCAGTTTGACCTGCATGCTGGTGGGCATTTCGCCGATCTCATCAAGAAAAATAGTGCCCTTGTCGGAGGCTTCCAAAAGGCCGACCTTGGTATCCACCGCTCCGGTGAAGGCGCCTTTTTCATGCCCGAACAGCTCATTGGCGATAAGTTCCTCGGTAAAACCGCCGCAGTTGAAGGAAACAAAGGGCTTCCCGTGTCTTGCGCTTTGAACGTGCAGGGATCGGGCAACAATTTCTTTGCCGGTGCCGCTTTCTCCCTGAATAAGCACATTGCAGTTCAGGTCGGCCACTTTGCGGACAAGCCTTTGAACTTCCATAATTGCGCGACTGTTGCCGATGAGGTCCTGCTTCCGGGACATGGAAAAAAGAGCCTTCTTGAGGGACTCCTTTTCTTCAACTAGACGCACTTTTTCCAGAGACCGGGAAACAAGGGACCTGAGTTCCGCCATCTTGACCGGTTTTGTTACATAATGAAATGCCCCTGCACGAATAGCCTCTATCGCCGTTTCAACCGTGCTGTAAGCGGTGATAATGATTACCTCGGTCCGGGGGTGCTCCCGTTTTATTCTTTTGAGGACCTGCAGACCGTCCATGCCCGGAAGCCGGAGATCGCAGAGGACGAGATCGCGGGGATCAGCGCTCAAATCCTTTACTGCTGATTCCCCGTCATGAAAGATTGTCACCTGATGATGATCCTTCTCGATCCCCCTTTTTATTTCGCGGCAGGCGACAGGTTCGTCATCTATTACCGCCACCCGATGGGAGTGAATTCCATGGGATTGTTTCATGTTTCCTCGCCCAGGGGAAGAAAGATTGAAAAGCAGGTGCCTTTTCCCGGCTGGCTTTCCACGCTTATTCGACCGCCATGTTTTTTTATGATATTATAGGAAACGGAAAGTCCCAGCCCGGTGCCTTCTCCCTCTTTCTTTGTGGAAAAGAAAGGATCGAAGATAGAATGAAGATCCTCAGGTGCTATCCCCTTTCCCGTATCCCGCACATTGATCCTGATTTCGTTCCTTTCACGATCCAGGTCCACCGTCACTTTCAGCTCTCCTCCTCCATCCATGGCCTGAATACTGTTCAGGTACAGGTTGAGCAATACCTGCTGAACCCCGCTCTTATCGATCTTTAACGTGGGTATGTGCCCATGGATCTCCTTTGAAAATGAAATACGGTTCAAACGCAGTTCATTTTTCACGAGCCGGGCCGTCTTGTCCACTAGTCTTTCGAGGGAAACTTCTTCCAACCGCGGATGCCGTGCCCGGGAAAACTCGAGGAGGTTGCGTACTATCTCGCTGGAGCGGTCCGCCTGGTTCATAAGGTCCTGGTAAAGCCGCATCCGTTCATCGTGATCCATTGACTCATCATCTTCCATCAGGGATTCAACGATCAGTGACAGATTGTTGATGGGATTGTTGAGTTCATGGGCGATGCCCGAGGTGAAGGTCCCGATGGATGCCATTTTCCGGGATTGGAGCAACAGTTCCTGCCGTGCCTCCAATTCCTGGGCCATTTTATTGAAGGCCGCAATCAGGTGCGATATTTCATCGCCTTTTTCCTCCTGGTAGGCGATAGGAGTGAAGGTATCTTTTGCCACTTCCTCTGTCGCCCGTTCAACAAGGGAAAGAGGCCGCAATATACCGCGATTCACCAGCTGGAATACCACGAGGACGAGCAGGACAAAGGCAGCCATGGAGCCAAGAGGGATGACGAGGCTCGTGTTCAGGGCACGGTGTATCCGCTTTCTCTTGACCTTGATAAGATTTTGGGCAAAATCCACAAGGGCCTTGCCTTTTTCACGGATTCCTTCAAGATTCATTTTTGGCGTGCCTGTCTTGACAAGGCTCATGTTCTGTTCCAGAAGATTCCTATAATCATTCATGTCCCTTTGAAATGCATCACATACATCACTGCCCAGAACCTGGGTGATCTCCTTCCTGAACCGCTTGAACGCGTCTTCGATCTTGAAGTAATAGAAGACACTTTCGTCAAGACTTGCCGTATCGTGATAATAGGTGAAATTTTTTTCATACCGTCGCAGTTCCAGGATATTTTTCAGCAGATCGTCAAAATTCTGTATCATGACGAGCTTTTTTCTGAGATTCATGGTGTTTTCATAATAGAGACCAGTGAGGACCCCAACAAAGACAAGACACGATATGAAGAAGACAGCTATTTTTGCCCGAATGGTTTTCATTATGAAACTCCTTCGAGATAGCCGGAGGGTGCGCAGCTTTCCTGTATTAACCGGCTATTTTTTATCTTATAACACTATTTTTCATACTGGACTATGCATTTTTGAGATACCCCGTCAACGTCCCCTCCGACAGACAAAAAGCACTGTTTTATTCTTGACTTACGATTCTTTTTTTTCCTATTATCAAAAGATTGCATATTGATTCTGAATCAGGCCGGATTCTGGACTTCCGGAACGCGAGAGGAACCTGACCTATGGAACCATTGACGACTGAAATGATCCTCGTGATGCTCATGATCGGGGTTGCCATTTTTCTGTTTATTGCCGAATGGGTACGGGTGGATGTGGTTGCGATACTCATGATGGTTGCCTTGCCGCTGCTTGGTCTTGTATCACCAAAGGAAGCATTTGTCGGTTTCAGCAGCAATGCGGTGATTTCCATTATTGCGGTCATTATCATCGGTGCCGGTCTTGACAAAACAGGTCTCATCAATCGGCTGGTACGGCCGGTGCTTCGGGTGGCCGGAAGAAGCGAATCGCGCGTGGTCATTGCCATATCATTGACCGTGGCCGGCATCTCCAGCTTCATGCAGAACATCGGCGCGGCAGCCCTGTTTCTCCCCGCCATTCAGCGGGTGAGCAAGATGCTGAAGATCCCCTTGAGCAAACTGCTGATGCCCATCGGCTTCTCCGCGATCCTGGGCGGCACCATTACCCTGGTGGGATGCAGCCCCCTGATCCTCCTAAATGACCTCCTGGAGCCCTTTCATCTCAAACCCTTTCGCCTTTTCGACGTCACGCCCATAGGTCTGTCCCTGGTTGCGAGCGGGATCGTCTGTTTTATCCTTTTCGGCCGGTTCATTTTGCCGAAGGGAACCACGGAGTCCGCTGAAGAAGGAACTATGCCCGAGCTGCGAAATGTCATGGAGGAGTTGGGCAGGCCTTTTGAGCTGCATACCCCTCCTGATTTTACCCATTACCGTGAACCGGTGCTCATTGAAGACCTGAAGCGACGGTACCTCGTCAACGTGGTCGGGATTATTGAACCGCCTGATTTTAAGCTTCTTTCTCCCAGCCCGGAAGGAGAGGTCCGATCCGATATAGATCTCTTGGTGTACGGGCGGGAAAAGGATGTGCGGCGTATGGGAGAAGAAGAGGGCATGACGCTTAAGGACGAGTTGGAAGTCTTTAAGGATGATGTGTCTGATACCACCTCCGGCACCGTTGAAGCGGTTGTGGCTCCACGTTCTCCGGTCGCAGGAAAAACCCTGAACCAGATCAACCTCCAGGACCGTTTCCGGGTGACTCCCCTTGCCCTCTATCGGCACGGAGAGACATACCGGGCTGAAATAGGGGACCTTGTCCTCAATGTGGGAGATGCAATCCTGATACAGGGCACCTGGCGCAGGCTTAAATTACTGCAGGAGGAACGGGGTCTCCTTTTTACAACACCCATAGACGTGGAACTGATGCGTCCTGAAAAGGCGGCATGGGCGGGACTCTGGCTGGCAGTGGCGTTGACCATGATCATGATATTCAAGATCCAGCTCTCCGTGAGTCTCATGACCGGGGCCCTCGGAATGATCGTCACCCGCGTACTCAGCATCGATGAGGCCTACCGGTCTGTTGACTGGCGGACGATTTTTCTCCTGGCGGGCCTCATTCCGTTAGGTATCGCAACCGAAAAGACGGGAACGGCGGCCTGGATTGCCCATGCCGTGTTGAATGCCATTGGCACGGTGCAGCCGGTTGTCCTCCTGACGGTCATCGGGATTCTGTCCACCGTTTTCACCCTGGTGATATCCAATGTGGGGGCTACCGTGCTTCTGGTCCCCCTCGTGGTGAATATGGCCATAGCGGCGCACGCTGACCCCCGGATGGCCGCCCTGGTCGTAGGCCTTGCCACCAGCAACTCCTTCATGCTGCCCACGCACCAGGTCAACGCACTCTACATGGGCCCCGGTCGATACCGAAGCGTGGATTTCATGAAGGCGGGGCTCGTGATCAGCGTCGTTTTTATTGTGGTCATGATAGGGATGATTTATCTCATCTATGGTGTGTAATCTCAGAAAAGAGGGAATAGAATGCTATGGCAATTATTACAATATCGCGCGGGTCATACAGTAAAGGAAAGCAGGTGGCCGAAAAGGTGGCCGAGCGTCTGGGGTATGAATGCATCAGCCGGGACGTGCTCCTGGACGCCAGTGACCGGTTCAATATTCCGGAGGTAAAGCTCATACGCGCCATCCATGATGCACCTTCCATCCTGGACCGGTTCAAACACGGCAAGCAGATATTTATCGCGTATATCCGCAGTGCGTTGATGTGCCGCGTAGCGAACGACAATGTGGTCTATCACGGCCTGGCCGGCCACATGCTACTCAGCGGTGTCCCCAACGTGCTCAAGGTGCGGATCATCGCAGATATGACCGATCGGATCAAAGCTGAAATGGACCGGGAAGTTATCAGTGAAGAAGATGCCCGCGTTCTTCTGGAAAAAGACGATGAGGAGCGGAGGAAGTGGACCAAAACTCTCTACGGAGTTGATCCTTGGGACAGTTCGTTGTATGATCTGGTTGTCCATATCAGGATGTTAACTGTTTCTGACGCGGTCGATTTTATCTGCGAGGCCGCCACAAAAGACCGGTTCAAAACCACGGAAAGCTACCGGAGAAAGATAAAGAACCTAGGCCTCGCTTGCCGGGTGAAGGCCGCCCTGGTAGACCCGTTTTTTGATGCGAAAGTTACTGCTGAGAGCGGAAATGTCCTTATTTTCACTGAGGCGGGCGAGCGCCACGCGGGCAAGCTCAAGAAGAGGGCAAAAGAGCTGGAGAAAGAGATAGAGGGGATCAACAACCTTGAAGTGCATGTAGGGGTGCCTATTCCCGAAGATGCCTTATAAAAAGACCGGTGGAGGATGCCATCATGCCAATAATCATTATTTCTTCTGACTCTTACAGGACGGGCCGGGAAATTGGTGAAAAAACGGCTCAGGAGATCGGCTACGACTATGTGGACCGGGAAATCCTGCCGCCCGTGTGTGAGAAGTACGGCCTGCAGGACGAAAAACTGGTAAAGGCCCTGGAAGAAATCCCGTCTTTTCTGGGCCTTTCTTCCAAATTCTGGAAGCGGTACCTCGCCTGTATCCAGGAGGCGACCTTGGGGCAACTCCTTGATGACAACGTGGTGTGTCATGGTCTTGCGGCACACCTGTATGTCCTCGGTGTTTCTCATGCCCTGAAAGTGCGGGTCCTCTCAGATCCCCAGGTGCTCGGCCGCGAACTGTCTCTGGAAGCGAGTGCGGTCCCGGAAAAGGTGAAGAAGATGCTCAAACGGCATGAAGAAAAAAGCAGGAAATGGTCGCTTGATGCCTTCAACCTGGATGAAACGGATCCTTCCAACTACGACATGGTCATCAGTCTGGCCCAGATAGACCCGGATGAAGCGGTGAAAACCATTGTTGATATGGCAGGATACCGAAAATTTCAGCCGATGACCTACTCCATCAAGTGCCTCAAGGATAAAGAACTGGCCGGCAGGGTGCGGGTCTTGCTCATGGAACGGTTCCCCGATGTCAAGGTGACGGCGGATGGGAGCACGGTGGTGGTGGAAACCAAGGCAGTAAAAAGGGAAAAGCGGAAAAGGACCGAGGCCATCAAAGAGTTGGCCGGTGGTATTGAAGGGGTGAACTATGTGGAGGTGCACGTGGCCACTGATATCTTCAGACAGGCCGCCGAAAGCGCCCGATAATTGCATCTAATAAATCGATTCCATTTTGCATTCAAGATGAAACCAGGGCGGCAGGGAGCCTGCGGCGCGGCCAACGCCGGTAGCGCTTGAATGCGAACGGGAACAAGGAGGGTATCATGTCTGAACGGCTGGATGTCATGCTCCTGGATGATGAGCCCATTGTGGGGAAGAGACTCAAACCTGCCCTGGCCAAGATCGGGTGCGAGGTGGAAGTCTTTCAAGACCCGAAGCAGGCATTGGCTCGTATAAATGAGAAAGAATTCGATATCGTGGTCACTGATATCCGGATGGATGAAATTGACGGCCTGCAGGTCCTGGAAGAAGTGGTCAAGAAATCAAAACGAACCAGAGTGATTATGATAACGGGGTATGCCATGATGGCGGTTGCCCGTGAGGCAATGGAAAAAGGGGCCTTCGATTTTATCGCAAAACCCTTTAAACCCGATGATCTCAGAAAAGTGATTGCCAAGGCCGCGAAGGACCTGGGCTCGTCCATCGATTTCGAAAGCACCGCAACTGACGACAAGTAAGGTGGAACCGGCATGCAATCCTGAGGTACGGCTATGACTCCGGAAGAAGCACCGCTCAAGAGTAGTGAAGAGGAAGAAGCGCGTGTTCTCGAAGGAACATATGACCGCATTAAGGCAGTGGAAGAAGCTCATAGGGCGCTCCTGTCCCGAAAACGTCTTACCATGCGCCTTCAGATCTACTTGAGCTTTCTTCTGGTTTTCCTCTTTGCCGCGGGAATCGCGGTAGCCCTCATCATGACCAATTCCCAGGTTGCCAGAAAGCTCCGTTTTCTGGAGATCACGAATGAGTTTACCCTTGAAATCGTTCAGGCAAGGCGTTTTGAGAAGAACTTTTTCCTCTATGGCACCAATCTGGATGATGCCCTGGACAATGTGGAAAAGGCGAAGGAGACGCTGAAACGAAATGAAGGGGAACTTAAGAACATCCTCGGGGATACGCACGGGGTCATCATTGCAGACATCGGCAAGTACCAGAAGCTCCTGGAAAAGCTGTCGGTCATACGGGAAAGCGATGTTTTCACCCCTGATCAGTTTCGATTGAAGAAAGAGACCGAACTGGGATTGCGGAAATATGGCGCAGAAATGGTCTCCATGGCCCAGGACCTCATACGGAGAGAACGGACGGCCGTATCCAAGATCCTTTCCCTTTCGCGGACGATGCATATCTATTCGCTTATCATCCTCCTTGTTTTCCTTGTCCTGAACGCATCGTTCCTTGGGAGCAGGATCCTGGGAAATACTAGACGTTTTTCAAAGTATGCCAAGCGTATCGCTTCCGGTGACTTTACCCCTATCACCCCTGCCAAGCGCTACCAGGATGAATTCACCGATATGGCCATTGCCGTGAACCAGATGATCCTGGAACTTGAGAACCGGGAGGCTATTCTCGTGCAGTCACACAAGATGCGGGCTGTGGGTACCCTGACTGCCGGGGTGGCCCACGAGCTGAATAATCCCCTGAACAATATTACGCTCACGGCCCACATGCTGCTTGAAGACTATGACAGTCTGGATGACGATGAGCGCAAGGATATGATACAGGACCTGATCGGCGAGTCAGGTCGCTCCAAGAAGATCATAAGCAATCTCCTTGACTTTGCCCGGGAGAGCAGTTCTCAGATGGAGACCCTGGACTTGACGGAACTGCTGCAGGAGACGATCGCCCTCGCTTCCAACCAGATAAAGCTCTCCGGCATCAGGATTCAGTTTCAGGCTACCGACAACCTGCCTCGTGTGCACGGGGATGTTCAGCAGCTGCAGCAGGTTTTCCTGAACCTTATCCTGAATGCTGTTGATGCGTCTTCCAAGGGGGGCAGGATTCAGATTATCGTGCTTCCCGCCGATGACCCCAGCTATGTGGCGGTAAAAGTCATAGACACGGGGACAGGCATTCCCGATCATATACTGCCGTCCATTTTCGATCCGTTCTTCACCACCAAGGGGAAAGGCAAGGGCACCGGCCTGGGACTCAGCGTCTCCCAGGGGATCGTGGGAAAGCACGGCGGGCGCATTCTGGTGTCCAGCAGAGAAGGGCAGGGGACGACCTTCACCGTGACTCTTCCCATAACCACTATCCCCGCCCGTATCACACCGTAATGCGGTCTCTTCCGTCCTTTTGCTATTTCCGCGGGATCGGAACTTCGTCTTGAACCTGCAGGTCACTGACCTCCCAGTTTTCATTCAGCCACAGGCCGATGATTTCAGTCCCGGGGCACTCTTTCCGGAGGAGCCGGACCGCATTCTTCGTCTGCAGAGACTGCTCTTCTTCTGAAGCCGGATTTCCCGCACAGTCATGGTGTCCGACGACCGCGACTCCCCCGGAACCATGCGCTTCAATGGAGATTTTCACCCTGGTTATAATTGATTCCACCAGTGCCGGGTCCGTCTGATCGGCAAGCAAACGGTTCGGACCAGGCTCGGTGATCATGTCCACGTAGGTGGCGTCAAATCGACGTTGGAGGTAGGTGATTACGGGAATCTGCACCCGTCCGTCCATGCAGTTGACGGCTGTATAGAATTCCATAGTCTTCTCCTGTGGATCCTGATGGGTCCAGGAATTCCGATGAGCTGGAGATCTCTCCGGAACCAGTCACTGGAATTGCATTGAGGGGATTATTGGTGTCCCCTCCCGGATTCCGGCCTACTGCTTCAGTTTCGCCATTAATTCCGCTGACACTTCTTTCACTCCCGGCCTTCCATCCAGATCAATAATTCTTGGTATCCCGTTATTTTCGGCGGAGAGGTCTTTGTAAAAATTGATCGCCGCCATGGTCCCTGTTTCGGCACCGTAATAAATGTTGTGACGCTGATCAATGGCTGCCTCATCCTGATCATCCGATCGGGTTTTCAGGTCCCCGCCGCATACCCTGCACTTGTCGCCGTTCGGTTTGATGGCATCGATAAACACATTATTGGGATGGTTGTTGTCGTTGACGCAGAGCCTGCGCCCCATGATCCTGTCCTTTGCGATCTGGCGGTCCAGAACGATCTCGATGACCACATCCACCGTAATGCCCTCGGCCCGCAGCGCCTTATCCATCTCCTGCGCCTGGGTCAGGTTCCGGGGAAACCCATCCAGGAGCCAGCCGTTTCTGCAGTCATCTTCTTTGATACGATCCAGGATCATGGGAATGGTAATGCTGTCCGGAACCAGTTCGCCCCGGTCAATATATCCTTTGGCCTCCTTCCCCAGATCAGTGCCCCGGGAAATATTGTCACGGAAAATGACACCCGTTTCAATATGGGGTATATTGTATTTTTCCTTGACGATGGCACCCTGTGTCCCTTTTCCGCTGCCGTTTGGTCCGAAAAACAGTATGTTCATTTTCTCCTCTCCTTTTGCTTTTCTTGGCTGTTCCTTGTTCCACAGTGATTGTTGCCGCACAACGTTGATTGGTATCTGAAAACTATTTCAAAATAATCGCTCATGTCAAGAGGTTATGCCAATCCCAGGAATGCGGGCATGAGATCATACCCTTTTTCGAAAAAGAGCCCGCTTTCGAGCGCTGCTGATTCAGTGAAGGACCCGCCCCCGGGGCGGAGTCTTTGCAACTCATCCTTTGTGGCCCATGCAAAGGTGGTGGGATCAGCGGTGTGGGTTTTCCGGGAAATGGGAGTCAGATGGTCGCTGGCAACCATGACTCTGTAGTCCTGAAAGGATTGCAGACCTTCAAGAATGGGCCCCACGATTTCGGAATCAAAAATCTCGATGGCCTCGATTTTTTCAGCGATATCGCCACGATGCCCTGCCTCATCAGGCGCCTCCACGTGGAGAAAGACAAAATCCAGTTCCCTGAGATGGGTGAGTGCTGCGTCTGCCTTGCCTTTGAAATTGGAGTTCAGGTACCCGGTCGCTCCTTCCACATGCAGGGCCCGAAGACCCGCGTACGCCCCGATGCCCTTGAGCAAATCAACTGCCGAAATAACACCTCCTTCGAGCCCGAATTTACTGGAGAAAGCGGGAAGTTGAGGGGCTTTCCCCTGTCCCCATACCCAGATGGAAGTTGCCTGCTCAAGGCCCTCATTTTGCCTTTTTCTGTTTACTGGATGGTTCTCCAGTACCGGCCACGACGAGCGGATCAAGTCCTGGATCGGTCCTCCGGTATCATCAAAGAGGTATGGAGCCATGTTCTGGTCCAGCACGTCATGGGGCGCAATGGTCGCCACATGTTCAGGGCCGTTTTCCCACACCAGGAGGTGGCGGTACGCGACGCCGGGGTAAATATGAATCTTTGGCTTTTCCAGGGCCTTCTGCAAATCAACCACAATGGCACTCCCCTCCTGCGTGGATATTTCACCCGCGCTGTGACTGACCATGATGATCTCATCCCGGGATTTCCGGGAAAGGGTCACCAGGTTCATCCGGAAGGCCACCTGATCAGCGTTCAGGGGAACTCCCATACTGGCCGCCTCAAGCGGGCCTCGGCCCGTGTGATACTTTGCAGGGTTGTACCCGAGCAGGGCAAGATTCGCCACGTCGCTGCCGGGTTCCATGCCGTCGGGGATGGTTTTCACCAGGCCCATGCGACAGGAGGCGATCCGGTCCATGTTGGGGGTTCGGGCCACCTGGAGGGGGGTCTTTCCCGCCAGTTCGGAAAGCGGGAAATCCGCCATACCGTCTCCGATGAGCACAACATATCTGCACAGCCCGTTATTCACTCCCATTGGGATATCCTTCTTCCACCCTGATGATAACCGTCTTGTCCGTTACGATGTCCAGTTCGTCAATGCGGGATATGGCCCTGAATACATTGCGCTCAATGGCCTCGTGGGTGATCATGACAATGGGCACGGCCCCCCTGGTTTTTCTCCCTTTCTGGATGACCGAGGAGACACTGATTTCGTTGTCTCCGAGAACACCCGAGATGGTGGAAAGAACACCGGGACGGTCGAGCGCCGAAAACCGGAAATAATAGACACTCCGCAGTTGGTCCATGGGCCGTATTTCGATTTCATGAGGCAACCGCTCGTCCAGTGCGAGCCGATGCCGGGGACCGCTGCCTCCCTGTAGGATCCTGCGAGCAACCTCCATGATATCCGAAACCACTGCGCTTGCGGTGGCACGCCTCCCCGCACCCAGCCCGTAGAAAAGGTTCGGCCCCACAAAATCTCCTTCCAGATAGATGGCGTTATATACTTCATTCACATTTGCCAGGATATGTCCCTTAGGAATCATGGCCGGATGGACCCTTGCCTCGATCCAGCCGTTTCCCAGTCTGGCTATTGCCAGAAGCTTGATCTGGTAGCCGAAATCACTCGCAAATTGTATGTCATCCGGGCTGAGGGCCTCGATGCCTTCCCGGTAGAGGCTCTTGAAGTCTACGGGAAAACCGGTGGTCACCGATAGGAGAATCGCCAGTTTGTGCGCCGCATCCGTGCCGGTTACATCAAGGGTGGGCGGGTCCTCTGCAAAGCCGAGTCGTACGGCCTCCTCCACCGCTTTCTCATACGCAAGGCCTTCTCTGGTCATCCTCGTCAGGATGTAGTTTGAAGTCCCGTTGAGGATGCCGACCATGACGTGAACATGGTTGGCTGCCAGACCCCTTTCAAGGGCGCCGAGAATCGGGATTCCCCCGCAGACGCTGGCCTCGAACCCCAGGTGCATTCCGTGTTCCCCGGCCGAATCGTAGATTTCGCGGCCGAATTCCGCCAGGAGAGCTTTGTTGGCCGTGACCACATGTTTGCCTTTTTCCATGGCCATGAGCATGAATTCCCGCGCCTTATGGACCCCGCCGACCAGTTCCACCACCACGTCGATGGCGGGGTCTTCAATCACCTCCATTGCGTCCGTGGTCAGAAGCCCGGGTTCGACCGTAACCCCTCGATCGGATTCGATATCAAGATCGGCAATCTTCCTGATGACAACTGGCGCGCCCACACGGGCGGCAATGGTTTCCGCATTCTTCAGGAGGAGTTCGACCGTGCCCGCGCCCACGGTCCCGAAGCCGATGATGCCCACGTTGATCTGCGTCATATTTCCCTCCCCTAGAAGATCTGCCTGATGCCCCTGACGGCCTGGCGAATGCGGTGCGGGTTTTCCACCAGGGCGAAACGCACGCTGTCGTCTCCGTACTGCCCGAAGCCGATGCCCGGGGAGACTGCCACTTTCGCCTTTTCAATGAGCATCTTGGAGAACTCAAGGGAACCCATCTCCCTGAACTGCTCGGGGATCTTTGCCCATACGAACATGGTCCCTTTGGGCTTTTCCACTTTCCACCCGATCCGCCTCAAACCGTTGATGAGTACGTCGCGTCTCTCCTTATAAATACCCACTATTTCCTCCACACAATCATACGGTCCGTTCAGAGCGATAATAGACGCGATCTGGATGGGCTGGAACATCCCGTAGTCCAGGTAGCTCTTGATTCTTCTCAGGGCGCCCACGAGCTTTGCGTTTCCGACACAAAAACCCACACGCCAGCCCGGCATGGAGTAGCTCTTGGAGAGGCTGAAAAGTTCCACGCCGATATCTTTTGCCCCCGGGATCTGGAGAAAACTCGGCGGTTCATATCCGTCAAAGACAAGGTCGGCATAGGCAAAATCATGGACGACCATGATCTCGTGTTCCGTGCAGAAATCCACGAGTTTTTCAAAAAAACTCCTGTCCACGACCGTGGTAGTGGGGTTGTGGGGAAAGGAGATAATCAACATATGCGGGCTGGGCCAGGTCTGTTTGGTTGCGGTGAGCAGATCTTCGAAGAAATCTCTTTCAGGCCCGATCGGGATGCTCCGGAGGTCCCCGCCCGCAATAATGACGGAATACGGGTGGATCGGATAGGTGGGGTTCGGAGCGAATACCACGTCCCCCGGGCTGATGGTGGCCAGGATCAGGTGCGACAGGCCCTCTTTCGCTCCAATGGTGACAATAGCTTCCTCGTCCGGGTCCAGAAAAACATCGAACCGACGCCGGTACCAATCACAGATGGCATGCCGCAACTTGGTAATACCCATGGAAGCCGAATACCGGTGGTTTTGGCCCTTCTGAGCGGCCTCCACCAGTTTATCAACAATGTGTTTGGGAGTCGCTATGTCCGGGTTTCCCATGCCCAGATCGATAATATCCTCCCCGTTTCTTCTGGCTTCCATTTTGATCTTGTTCACGGTGGAAAAGACATAGGGTGGAAGCCGGTTCATTCTCCTGAATTCCTGCATTATCAGCCTCCTCGTTTGAAATATGCGGTATGAGTTCCGTCCGGCGCAGTCCAAAAGCTAACTTTTTACCTCACCGGGGGCAAAAAAGCAAAAAATTAATGGTCATTGCGTACTGATAACGGTGAAACACCGAAGAGAATTCGGTCATCTAAATTTCCAGGGGCTTTTCCCATTCCGGCTCCAGCAGTTTTTTCAGGGGCCGGTTGGAAGACTTGACGAATTGAGGATCTTCGTTCACTATTTTTTCGGCCTCTTCCTGAGCAGCCACGAGGAGGTCGAGGTCTCCGAATGCGTCCAGGACATCACGTTCCCCGGTCCCTGCCTGTTTCATTCCCATGATTTCACCCTGTCCGCGCATCTCCAGATCCGTCCGCGCGATTTCAAAGCCATCGCTGGACCGGGTCAGGATATCAAGCCTCTTCACCGCTTTTTCGCTGAGATGCTCGGAGAGCATGAGAAGACACACTCCTTGCGTCTCCCCCCGGCCTATCCTGCCGCGCAGCTGGTGGAGCTGGGCAAGACCAAAACGCTCCGGCTGCTCGATGACCATCACCGTGGCGTTGGGGACATGGATACCCACCTCGACGATTGTGGTGCTCACGAGAAGATGAATGTTTCCGTTCCTGAAATGTTCCATGATCTCTTCTTTCCGGTGAACGGAGAGGCGCCCATGGATCAATTCCACGTGGAAGGGAGGCGAGAAAAGAATGTTCAGCTTTTCCGCCATTTCCTCGGCGTTCTTCATGTCTTCGTCTTCCACCGCATCGATGAGCGGGCAGATCACCAATACCTGCTGACGGGCTTCCAACCTCTTTTTCAAGAAGTGATACACTTCTTTTTTCCGGCTTCTCTCCACAAGACGGGTTATGACCGGTAAACGGCCCGTGGGCAATTCCCTGATAGTCGAAATATCCATATCTCCGTAAAGGGTCATGCCGAGGGTCCGGGGAATGGGCGTTGCAGACATGACCAGGAGATGGGGATGATTTCCCTTGCCGTCCAGGAGAGTCCGCTGCCTGACGCCAAAGCGATGTTGTTCGTCAATGACGGCCAGCCCAAGGTTGGAAAAGGTCAGGGACTCCTGGACAAGCGCTTGGGTGCCGATAATGACATTTACCGCTGCCCGTTTAATCTCCCCGTATGTTTTTTTTCGCTCCGCCCCTGTCAGAGACCCGGCCAGGAGGGCCGGTCTGAAGCCGGCATCAGGCGAAAAATCGCGAAAAAAGGCCCAGTGCTGTCCTGCAAGCACCTGGGTGGGCGCCATGAGAGCCACCTGTTTTTGATTGTGGACCGCAACATAGGCGGCGACGGCTGCGACAACGGTTTTTCCACATCCCACGTCTCCCTGCAAGAGGCGGCTCATGGGATATCCTGCCGTGAAATCACGCAGAATATCCCGTACCGCATTGCGCTGCCCCCGCGTCAAGGAAAAAGGCAGCATCGCGTGCAAGCGCCTTTCCAGATCCGGCGGGAGGGTGAGGGGCGGAGTGGGTTGTCGTTTCCGGACCGCTTTCCTGAGGGTCAGGTTGAGCATGGTCTTGAAGGCGAGGTCGAAGCGGAGCCTCCGGTGCCCTGGCGTCTGCCGGGTGTTCAGGGATTGAACAGGGTTTTCACGAGCGGGAAAATGTACCTCCCTGAGGGCGCTCACGAGATCCGGGAGTCTCCGTCGCTGTCGAAGGAGGGACGGAAGGGGGTCCTCAATGGAATCCCGGTATGCTCGAAAAGCCGTGGAAATCAGCAGATGTGCGGTGCGTTGTGATATGCCGTCAATTGCGGGATATACAGGTCTGACCGTGAGATAATCCTTTTCATATTCCGGTACGCCGGAAATGATTTCCGGATGAATCATCTGTTTCTGAGTGCCCTTTTCCTGAATCCGGCCGTAGGCAAGAAGCTTCCTCCTCTTTTCTGCAATACCTAGGAGATGTGCTTTCCGGTAATGAAACCAGATGAGATTCAGTCGCCCGGATCGGTCCTCGATCAGCACCCTGAAAAGACGCTTTCGGCTCTTCGGAAAAAATTCTTCCCTCGTTGACACAACAGTTCCGGTCACCCACCCTTGATCCCCTTGCGCTGCACTGCCCATGTCCAGGAGGCGGGTTCGGTCTTCATATCGAATGGGCATGAAATAGAACAGGTCGAGAATATTTCTGAGCCCCTTCTCTGCGAGCAGACGGGCACGCTTGGGGCCGACGCCTTTGAGGCAGGTCAGGGGCTTTCCCAATTCCGGTATTTTTTCAAGGCATTGCCAGGGACATGCAACCATATCGCTCCTTAACAAACACTTTTTTCCCTGACAAGAAGAAAATGAAAAGATTTGACAATCAAACAGGGCCGGGGATATATTGAATGCACAGCATAGGCCATGAATAATACTGCAATATAAACCTCTTCTTCCGGAGCAGAAAAATCCATGAAAAGGGATTCAGAACGCGACCAGTACGCTGAGGCAGGAGTGGATATCGAAGCGGGAAACCGATTTGTCGAGCTCATCAAACCCATTGTCAGCAAGACATTCAAGTCCGGGGTAATCACTGATATCGGGGGCTTTGCGGGTGTCCATTCCCTGAATATTCAGCATATCAAGAATCCAGTGCTTGTAGCTTCTACGGACGGCGTAGGAACAAAGCTGAAGATCGCCTTCCTGCTGGACAAGCACGATACCATCGGCATTGATCTGGTCGCCATGTGTGTGAATGATATCATGGTCCAGGGTGCGACTCCCCTCTTTTTTCTGGATTACATATCCATGGCAAAGCTGGATATGCGGGTTGCCCGGGAGATTGTCAAAGGGATCGCAGCCGGCTGCCTTGAAGCCGGATGTTCCCTCATTGGCGGGGAAACGGCCGAGATGCCGGGATTTTATGCGGAAGGCGAATATGATATCGCGGGATTCGTCGTAGGACTGGCTGAAAACGAGGAACTGCTCGATGGATCTGAAATAGCTGTCGGATACCAGCTTATCGGCATCGCCTCGAGCGGTCTCCATAGCAACGGGTATTCCCTTGTGCGCAAGATTTTTTTCGAAGGCCTGAAAATGTCCGTAAAGGAATATGTGCCGGATTTCGGCCGTACGCTTGGAGAGGAACTTCTGGAGCCGACGCGTATTTATGCCAGAGCCATCAACAACCTGAGACGGGATTTTCGGATTTATGGTATTTCCCATATTACCGGCGGAGGGCTCACAGAGAACCTGCCCCGCATTCTGCCCAGGTCCTGCAAAGTAGTGATCGATCGATCCGCGTGGAATGTCCCGCCCGTCTTTACTTTTCTCCAGAAGGCGGCCCAGATAGCGGAGAGAGAAATGTTGCGCACCTTTAATAATGGCCTGGGGCTGGTCATTGTTGTGAGTGAAGAAGAGACGAGTGAAGTCCTCTTGCGTCTCAAGGCCATGGGGGAAACAGCCTATCACATCGGCAGGGTCGAGTCGCGTGGAGATGATGAAGAGGCCGTCCAGTTCATCGAGTGAGAAGGGCTTCCCGGTGAAAGCGACTCCTGTTCTGGTGAGCGCCTGCCTTCTGGGCGTTCGATGCCGGTACGACGGCGGGCACAGTCTCTGCCCCGACCTTGTCTCAGGTCTTGCCTCTGTTCACATCATTCCTTTCTGCCCCGAACAACTGGGAGGGCTTTCCACCCCTCGACCGCCGGCGAACATAATCCATGGAGATGGAGCGGATGTTCTGGACAACATCGGAAAGGTCATTGACAGAGAGGGAATGGATGTCACCGGGGCCTTCAGGAAAGGCGCTCAAGAGACACTGCGGATAGCACGCACGCTGGGTTGCTCAATGGCCATTGTAAAAGACAGGAGCCCGAGCTGCGGCATAATGATGCCCCACTGCGAAAACGAAAAAGGAGCCGGACCCGGCGTCACGGCCGCCCTCTTCATGCGGGAAGGCATCAGCCTCCTTGAGCTGGGAAAGGCCAGTGTTTTTCCCCGGGACCGTTTTTTGCGCCTCGTGCGCAAAGCTCGTTCCCGGGAACGACTGTAAGAGGGCTGGCGGAAGAAGCGTATGAGACATATGCAGGGCTTTACAAAGGCAGCGACTCTGTCATATGATTTATTTTTCAGAAGCAAATTATCACCCGTCCGGAAAACTGTTTCGGGTGGTTCACCAGGATGAGGTATACACCCGGCCGCAAATGATGCCGGTGGGCGTACTGAAGAAGGAGAAAACGCATGTTCGGGCTTGGGCCAACAGAACTCATCATTATTCTTGTCATTATTCTGCTCATTTTCGGTGCCAAGCGGCTCCCCGAGATCGGGAAGGGTATCGGGGGCGCTGTCCGGGAGTTCAAGAATATCAAGAATGATATCCGTGGGGATGCCGCTTCGGAAAAGCAGGATGGAGAGAAGAGTTCTGAAGAGAAGCCGCAGGCATCACCTATTCAGACCAAAATGGCGAACAAAGTCCTTGAACAGGTGCCTGGGGTCAAAAAAGTGATGGATGTGAAGAAGAAGGCGGATAAAATCAAAGAGATTGTCAAGTAGTGAGCAATCGGGATGGAAAGTGTACGTTGTGAAATACCCGACAGGAACCCTCCTTCTGAAGAAGTAGTGCAGATCCTTGAGACGTACAAAAGGATCGCCGTGGTGGGATGTTCCCCGAAACCATCACGGGACAGTCACAAGGTAGCCCGCTACCTCCTGGAAAAAGGCTATGAAGTGATTCCGGTGAATCCGGGTCAAAAAGAAATCCTGGGCAAGACCTGTTACAGGTCTCTGAAAGACATCCCTGATCCGGTGGATGTGGTGGACATTTTTTTGAACCCCAAGCGGGTCCCGCCGGTGGTGGATCAGGCCATTGAGATAGGGGTCAAGGCGGTCTGGATGCAGCTGGGCGTGGTGGACAATGGAAGCGCCCGAAAGGCAAGGGAGCATGGGATCCAGGTGGTCATGAACCGCTGCATGATGGAAGAACACCGGAAAATGTTCCTGTAGAAATGAGTCTCGTCACTGTCCACAACCTATCCCTATTCCTATCAGGAAGAACGCTTTTTGATTCCATCGGATTCCAGGTAAATCCGGGTGACCGAATCGGCCTTGTGGGAAGGAACGGGTCCGGCAAGACGACGCTGCTCAGGCTGCTCGTCGAAGAGATGCTGCCAGATGACGGCGAGATACGGGTGCAGAAAGGGGTAGCAATGGGATATCTGCCCCAGGATCTCAAAGCGGAGCTCTCAGGTTCGCTTCTCCCCCTGGTCCTTGATTCCATACCTGGCCGCGTGAAACTTGCCCGGGAACTTCAGCGGCTGGAAAGGGCCCTCAATGAATCTTCCAATCCGGCAAGACAGGCGATTCTTGCTGAAAAACTTGCCGAAATTCACCAGGATCTCGATCAGATATCGGCGCGGTTCCCGGCCCACGATGCAGAGAAAATCCTCCTTGGCCTGGGTTTCGCCCAATCACAGTTCAAATCCGATGTTTCCACCCTGAGCGGGGGGTGGAAGATGCGGGCCGCTCTGGCCGCGCTCCTCTACCAGCGCCCGGATCTCCTGCTTCTGGACGAACCCACCAATCATCTGGACATTCCCTCTGTC
>CAZWEV010000015.1:0-66540 GCA_964633015.1 uncultured Desulfobacteraceae bacterium
CACGGATCCTGCGTTGTTCCCGCTCACCGTGCACCCGATCACTTCGTTACCGAGACCGGCCAGGAGGACCACCCCATTGCGGGTATTATCCTGTACTATCGTGCCCATAATCTGATTCTCGTCGGGAGCTTCACTGCAGCCGTCCAGGAGGATCCCGTCTTCGTGGTTTTCAAGCACAAAACCATTCCGTACAATGTTATTTGAGCTGCCTGCGGCAATCTCGATCCCGGTATCGCAATTGGTGATCACCGTGTCGCCGAGGTCAATATCCAGCAGGTAGTTCTCCCGGATATCCATACCCGTTGAGCAATACTGGACTCTGACACCGGAAAGATGCAGGCAGGCCGCGTCCGTGGCAAACCCGATACCCACGTCGTAATTCTGAATAGTCACGTTCTGGAGGATGATCTCTTCCGAGCCCTGATCCAGCAGCAGACCGTACTGTTCGGTCGACTGCCCGTCAAGGGTAAGATCCACAAGCGTGTTCCCCGTTCCCGAAACATCTCCAAATTTCTGGAGCGTCATCGGGCCTTCGACCGTGTTGGCCGTTCCTTCCAGCACGAAGTTCCGGCTGTTGCCGGAGACACTTCCGCCCGCAAACAGGTTGCCGGAGCTTGCAGGCCCCATGTTGACCCCCGTACCGGACCCGCTGATCTGCACATCCGTCATCCGGTTGCCCGAACCCGCCGCGATGGCAATGCCGGTTTCGATATTGTCACTGACAACCGTTCCCAGAATCTCATTGTCATCCGGCGTCTCCATGCAGGCCTCAAACCGTATGCCAGTGACATTGCCTTCAATGGTGCCGTTCGAAACCGTGTTGTTGGAACTGCCGGCACGGAACAGAACGCCTGCATCGCAACCCGTAATGATTGATCCCGCCAGGTCCACGTTGATCAGGTAGTTTTCCAGGAACTCCACACCGGCACGACATCCCTCTATATTCACCCCTGAACCGGTCAGACACATACCGTCCGTGGCAAATCCGATCCCCACGTCCAAGCCCTCTATGGTGCCTCCACTCACGGTGAAAGCTTCCACTCCCATTCCAAACAGGACGCCGTACTTTCCAGACCCTCCAATTGTCGCGTTGACCAACTGGTTTCCCGTTCCTCCCGAGACTTTGACCCCCTCCCCACTATTGCTCTGAATGAGGCCGTTCCTGATGATGTTGCCCGACCCCTCCGCACAGACCTCAACACCAATCTCACATGATCGGACTTGGGCGTTGTCCAGGTCGAGGTCCAGCTGGTAACTTTCCGCAAGCTGCACCCCAGTCCCACAGTTGTGGATATCCACATTCGTCAGAGTTGCACAGCCCCCGTCCGTGCTGAAAACCAGGCCTGCGCTGAAATTGACCATCTCAAGGCCGTCGACGGTCACATTGGCCGAAAGGGGTGAAAAGATGAATCCCTGGGTCCAGGATGACGCCCCCATGCCGTCAACCTTTACCACACCTGAAGTATTAGAAGTGGCAATAGTCACATTCTGGCTGGTGGTCAGCGGTGCATCGGGCTCCGGATTTCCAATCCCATACGTGCCTGGTGCAACATAAATGGTGTAAGACGTCCCAGACTCCAGAAGATTGAGTCTGGTAAAACCGGCATGAAGCGACTTGAGAGGATACGATTTGGTTCCTAGGTTCAGGTCGCTGCCGCTCTCTTTGTCGACAAAAATACCCCCCTGAAAAACAGAAGCCTTCGGAAAGGATTCCGGATCTGTCGCAGAGGTCCCCGCCTGAACCTCCCACAGATCGGTCCAGTGGTCTCCGTCACTATCTTTCAGGTGCGGATTGCTCCCGGCATCCTGTTCTCCGGTATTGGTCAGCCCTTCCGAATCAAAATCCTCTTCTCCGTCCAGGATTCCATCATTGTCAGTATCGGGATTCAATGGGTTCAGGTACCCGCCTCCGCCGTAATGCTCTTCCCACTCGTCTAAAAGGCCGTCATTGTCGTCATCCAGGTCACAGGCATCGCCGAGGCCGTCGCCGTCGTAGTCCGCCTGGTCAGGATTGTATGCATTGGGACAGTTGTCGCATGCATTTCCCAACCCGTCCCCATCCACGTCACCATAGGAGATCACGGAAATGAAAGCGTCCAGGTCCCCGTGCTCCTGCCCCGAAAGGCCATTGGTCGCTCCTGCAAGATATGCATTCCCACTTGCATCCACGGCGATTCCGTAGGCTGTATCATCGCCTGAGCCTCCGAAGTAGGAGGAAGAAGCAACCGCAAAAACGCCATCGAATCCCAGCCTTGATATAAACGCATCATTTCCGCCTGCATACCCCGATTCGTCAACTTGTGGAAGATCAGGGGAATTGGTCTGCCCCGCAACAAGAATATTACCATACCCATCTACGGCAATCCCATATCCCACGTCGTCTCCTGTGCCACCCAGGTAGAGCGACTTCGGATTATGCGTGTCATCCAATCTCAACACGAAGACATCTACGCCGCCCAAGGCGCAGCCGGACCCGCACCCGGGGAATCCGGTCTCGGATGATGTAGACCCCGTGAGATAAATATTCGAAGTGGAATCCAGGGCAACGCCCTGGCAGGTATCATCGCCGCCGCCACCGATGTACGTGGAAAACGAGACCGCCTGCAGGGCGGGATCAAATACCGTTAGAAAGCCGTCTGCAGCTCCCTGGAGCGTGCTTGAAAGCACGTCCCCTTCTGTCCAGAAATCGGGAGACGCGGTTTCCCCTGCAACAAACACGTTGGTTCCGTTGAAGGCAATGGCATAACCGCTATCATCTCCGTTTCCCCCCAGGAAGGTGGAATACTCGAGTGTCATTTTCGGCGAAGAGAACACAAATTTAGACACAAAGGCATCCACTTTACCGCGCGATTTCGTGAAAGCCGCTCCGGGCGTCACGGGGAAATTCGAGGCCTGGGTCACGCCGGTAACGTAGACAGCATGGCCATCTAAGGCAACCGCATACCCGGCCTCCGCGCCGCCTCCGCCTCCCAGGAAGGTAGCGTATTCAAGGTCTCCAGCAGCAGTGAGCCGCGCTACCCAGGCGTCTACCTCCCCTCCAATCTTATTGCTGTAAGGCTTTTCAGTGGGGAAATCGGACGACCAAGTCTCCCCGGTGATAACGGCGTTTCCCGAATCATCTACAGCAATCCCGAAGCCGTAGTCGTTGAGCGAGCCACCCAAGTAGGTGGACCAGGCAACCTCGTATGTATCACCGATCAGTTCCAACTTTGTCACGAAGGCATCGCACTCCCCGGCGTTTATACTCTGTTCTCCTTCATCCACTACGGGGAAATCCGTGGAGTATGTAGCTCCGGTCAAATATATGGAGCCTTCGGAGTCCGCTGAGACGCCATAAGCCACGTCGTCGTTGGTACCTCCCAAATATCCTGAGTGCACGAGGCAGGGGTCGATGATGAGGGGAAGCGTGGGATCGTACTTTCCGGCCTTGAAACCGTAAATGTCCTTTTCCACGCAATAGGCCGCCTGGACCCTTTTCTTCTTCCCTTCAACCATCTGATAGGCTATGGGCCTGGTGAAATGCACTGGGTCCAGGCCGGTTTCCACCTCAAGCTCGCCTTTAGCATTGATTTTGAGGGATCTGGCACCCTCGATTTTCAGCTTGATACTTCCCGGATCTGTGCCGGGATGAACCGTGAACACCTTTTCCACGCTCTTTTTGTATGCCCTGACGGAAAGCTCAATTCCCTTGTAAACTTTCCCCATGTTCACTGAATGAAAAGTGGGGATCCTTGTTTTCCACCTGTTTCTGTCCTTTCCCCTGAAGTAGTTGACCAGAGCTTTCGCCCCATCAGATCCTTGGGGGCTCACGCTGGATGCGCCGACAAGTGTTTCCCTGAGCGTGCAGGTTTTCCTTCCAGTCGCCTTCACAAATGATTTGTCCGACTTTTCGGTTGCGGGAGACTTTGAAAAGCAATAGATCAGTTCCCCATTTCTTGTTACATACGCAGCGCCTCCAAAGGTTTTGGCGTAAAAACGAACACTTTGGTCCGGCATCTGTCCCTGGTTTTCCACGAACGCAATATCAAGTTGCATCATCTTCTGGATAACTTTTTTGCCAGAGAGCACGGTTTTGGGGAGTTTGGTCAAGGCCGGAGGTGTCGCCGACGTGTCACGGACCGAAGTAGCCAGGAACATTGTGAAGAAAATCAGGATACCCCATGACAAGGCACCCAGACTCTTGAGCGGATTTCTTATCTTGTCCATTCTGAAATCCCCTTTCAAAAAAGGAAGGAAACAAATAATCGGCTCCCCACTCCCGGGCACAGGATTCTCGGGACCGATCAAGCTTTATCATTCAAAGCCTTCGTTTTTATTCTCATAAAATATCAGTATGTTCACCCCATTCATTTCTGGGCAGTTATTCATTCATATCACCGCAAAAACGTTTTCACCATCATGCCGGACCAAGTCCGGCATTCAGAGCACACCAAATCAATGGGTCCCCGCATCCGCAGGAATGACTAGAGGATAACTTGATTCCCGTCCTTCCCTTAGCTGGAGCAGGCTTTCAGCGGCTATGGTAATCAGGGGAAACCCTAATTTTGAGCTGGATCCCCATTTTTCGCTCATTTTTCAGGTTTATGGGTTGGTGGTTACCTAATATCGTGGAGCAGGAAAAAACAGCCGCTCTTCATATTCGTCAGGCAATCGAAGTCTTTTGGGTCCTGATGGCCGACCAAAGTGAATCGGAAAAGAGGAAGGAATCTCTGCATTCGCTCAGTATCATTCTTCGGCCTTGCTGTTGGTTCTTTCCTACTTTCTTCTTATAAAAGGGAAGAAAACTAACAATAATGGCATAATTTCTGCCATATTTCCTTATATCCAGGACACCAGAGATTCTTGCACCCTCTGTGGGAAAAGGGTTTTTCAGTGAAATGACACGGATAAATATACCAGGTCAAGGTTACAGATAGGTTACAAGATGAAAAATACTGACTTTCTTTCCTGACATATAAACTGGAAAAACGTATCTTTCAAATAAATCCTGCGAACCTATATGGTGCATCAGGGTTCAAGGGAGGTGGCGCCGATGCGGACGGCGTACTTGGTGAGATCCGCAATGGTATTCAATCGGAGCTTCCGCATGATCTGGCGGCGGTGGGTTTCCACGGTCTTCTCGCTGACATAGAGTACGGTAGCAATGTCTTTGGTGGTCCTCCCCTCGGCCACCAACTGCAGGACCTCCCTTTCCCTGGAAGAAAGCGGCCTGCGGAGCAAGTCCCCTTTCTCCATGAGATGGGCGATATAGCGCTTCACCACCAGCGGGGTGATCCCCGGGCTGAGATACAGCCCCCCTCGCATCACCGACCGGATCGCACCTACCAGCTCATCAAAGCAGCAGTCCTTGAGCAGGTATCCTGCAGCACCTGCCAGGAGCATGCCCGCAACAAAGTGCTCGTCTTTGTGCATGGAAAGGGCGATCACCTTCACACGTGGGCATTCAACAGCAATCTGCCCCGCAGCCTCTATGCCGTTGAGGTCCGGCATGCTCACGTCCAGGAGAACCATCTCGGGCGATAAATCACGGGCAAGGCGTACCGCTTTCCTTCCATTTTCTGCCTGGCCTGCCACCTCTAGATCGGGTTCGGCGCTCAGCAGAGAACAAAGGCCTTCCCGGATGATGCGGTGATCATCGGCAATCACGATCCGGATGGTCATCTTTTCCTCCTTTTCCCTCTTCTCCTGCTCCTGAAAAGGGCACGGTGAGGCTCACTGCGGTGCCTTTGCCGGGGCTGGTCCTGATCATGAATTTTCCGCCAATAGACTCCACCCTCACTTTGACACTGAAAAGACCAAAATGGTTCGTTGTTTTTTCCCGGAGTGCGGGAAGAGTGTCGAGATCAAAACCAATCCCATCGTCTTCAACACTGACACGGAGGTTCTGCCCTGCATTCAGTATCGTTACCTGGGCCTTTTCCGCGGCAGCATGCTTTACCACGTTGAGGAGCAGTTCCCGGACGATCTGAAAAAGAAGGATCTTTACGTCGAACACGAGCGGATCCGGCTCTCGGTCCTTTTCCACTTTAACAATCATACCGTGTTGCCGGCTAAACCGCTGCCCCAGCCATTCGATGGCAGGAACCAGGCCCATCTCGTAGAGGATTGGGGAGATAAGTTCGGACATGATTCCCCTGGTATTGGCGATAGCATCCTCTACGAGGTCGAGCACTTCATCAATGTTCTTCTTCAGGGAGACTTCCGGGACTGATTTCCGCAGCACCCCCAGCTTCATCTTGGCAAACGCCATGATCTGGGCCACGGTATCGTGGAGTTCCATGGCAGTATGCCTGCGCACCCGCTCCTCGGCCAGAGAAAGTTCAGATGCCAGGGTGCTCATGTGCCCCTGGTAATGAAGGCGTTCTTCTTCCGCCCTCTTCTCCGCGGATACATCTACCAGGATGCCCCGCAATCCCACGGGAGATCCGCCATCATCCACTATGGGACTGCTGTGAATAAAGGCAGGAAAAGCGGTTCCGTCTTTTCTCACACAGAGGTACTGACCCAGCCCCAGTGTTCTCCCTTTCATGAGGCGCTCCACATTCTTCTTCAGCCGTTGCCTGTCCTCTTCTGCAATGATCAGGTATGCGCTCACTCCCTGCTCGAATTCTTCACGGGAATACCCGAATGTTTCGAAACCGGCCCGATTGGTGTACGTGAGCATTCCTTCTCTGTTTGCTTCAAAGACAACGTCGGGCAAAAGCTCGGACAATTCCCTGAATTTCTGCTCACTTTTCCGAAGCGCCTTTTGTGCCAGTTCACGATCCCGAAGTTCCGCTTCCAGTGCCTCCGTGCGCTCTTTAACGCGCTGCTCCAGTTCTTCCTTTTCTTTCTGTCTGCGCCGGATATCGCGGGAAATACCGATGGAACCGACAATCCGGCCATTTTCGCAAAGGGCCCTGGAATTTACCTCCACCCAGATACGCTTCCCGTTTCCCGCCCGGTACTCAACCTCAAAAGGAGCAACCTTTTGGCCCTCCATAATCTTCTGGAACCGCTCCCGGGCGTTCTTCCTGTCCTTCGGGTCCAGGAAATCCACGAAATGCCGCCCCAGGAAGCCCCCTGAAGAAATCTGTGACCGTTCCGTCATGACACGGTTTACAAAGACAAACCTTCCCTTTGTATCAAGCACGTAAACTGCGTCGCTGATATTGTCCAAGATCAGGCGGAAATGCTCTTCGCACGATTCAGGGGTTATACTGCGCTGGTCACGACCCACCAAAACCACCTCCTTCCCCCATGGATCCTACTCGGGAAAAGCAAAAGAAGTATCTCCAGACCTGACCGCGAATTCCATCGATTTTCACGAATCACGCAACGGGGTCCATCTTGAGCGCAACGCCCAATTTCTTTGCCTTCTTCCCGAATTCTTCCAGGAGCTCGTTTGCGGCGATTTGCTCTGCATCACCATACACAAGATGTACGGTCGTTTTCCTGGTCTTTTCCGGGAAGAGCTGTTCCTTCTTCAATCCGACCTTTGCGGCCAGAGATTGCAGGTCCTCCAGGGCAGGGGAAAATCCCTGGTATCTTTCATCCGGGTCACGCTGGCAGGCAGTCATGATAAATGCCCGCAGTTCTTCAGGGATATCCGGTCTCCTCTGAGCCGGGTCCGGGATATCCTTTCTGAGATGCATGGTTATCAACTCATCGGGATCGTCACCGGGATAGGGCTTTGCTCCCGTCACCATCTCAAAGGCGCTTATGCCCAGGGCGTAAATGTCGATCCGGCCGTCCACCGGATCGCATGCGATCTGTTCCGGTGCCAGATAATGGATGGTGCCGGTAATATTGCGGGGCTCAGCCCCGGCCGGGGCGGCCACGCCGAAGTCCACGATCTTCACCTGATCGGTCGGAAGCAGGAAGAGATTGGCGGGTTTTATATCCCGGTGTACCACTCCCTGTTTGTGGGCATGGTCCAGGCCTGTGCATGCCTGTACCAGGATACTCACGATACGCCGGTATGAAAGCTGCGGTTCCTGATCCAGATGGTAATGCAACGGAACCCCTTCAAGATATTCCATAATGATGAACAGGGTCCGGTAGCGTTCCTCAATATCATACACTCTCACAATATTGGGATGGTTGAGGGAGGCGATAAGCCTGGCCTCTTGCTTGAATGCCCTCTGGAAATCAGGGTGCATGGCCAGGTCATGCTTCAGCATTTTGACGCACACGGGCATGTTCAGCGCCGCATGTTTTCCTTTATAGACCACACTGTAGCTCCCGCGCCCAATGATATCCGTGACAATGTACTTCCCGATCTCCCTCCGCGCCGTTTCCCTGCGGGAGGAAAACCTTTCCGATACGATATCGGTCAGGAATACCCGGAAATCAGGCAACTCCCGGGATATCCGCTCAAACTGCTCCTGAGTCAGACCCCAGAGCTCCATATCCGTCTCCGCATCGACATGAGCGCTCCTGGGCTCACCGGTGAGCAGTGCCATCTCACCCACAATATCCCCTTCCCTGCACCTGGAGATGGGGATGATTTCTCCTTCTTTTTCCACCTTGACCAGGCAAGACCCCGATCGAATGACGTAGAGCGTATCCCCCTTGTCCCCCTGGGTTATGAAGCGCTCTCCCGGGTTCAGCCGTTTCTGGGTCACACTGTTTAGCAACGGACAAACTGCATCTCTACACACATATCTGAAGGGCTTTGTCTTCCGGAAAAACTCGTAGTCGGATGGGAAAGGGATTGACTTTCTGGGAAAATCTTCGATGCGGGGGATCCTCTCGTCGGGTGCCGGCTCGCGGAACGCCACACCTGCCAGGAAAAAACCGTCTCGCCCGGGTTCCGGAGCTGACCATTGAACACACCCGGGCAATGCCACCCATATCCCGGCCCGGGAATCATATATCTGGAGGGAAAAAAGGGCGCGGGGCTCGACTTTCCGCTGCGTTCTTATGAGAGCGCCGCTTCTGCTCCTGTTGATCAGATCTCCGTAAAAAGCATCGGGTCTACCATCGGGAGCTTTTTCCGGTGCAAGAACAAGAAGACCCACCTCGGGCGGCTTCAGCGCCATCCTTGTGCTGTGCCTTCTGTCTTTCCACCCCCTCATGATTATACGACCCTCATCTCTGCGGATGTACTGTGCAACCGGCGACCCCAGAGTGGTGACTCTCAGCTCGTCACATCACGAAGCCTCGAGAAAAGATTTGAACCCCCTGTACGTCATGTAGAGGTCCCCCTTGTGGGAAACCTCAAAAGGAGAATGCATGGAAAGGATAGCGGGGCCGCAGTCAACGATATCCATACCATAGGGGGCAAGAAACTTTGCCACGGTGCCGCCCCCTCCCTCGTCAATCCTGCCGAGTTCCCCGGTCTGCCAGACCACCTTTTTCCTGTTGAAGAGATTGCGCAGCCAGCCCACATATTCGGCATCAGCATCGTTGGCGTTATACTTGCCGCCGTGCCCGGTGAACTTGGTGACGCATACGCCGTATCCCATGCGGGCGGCGTTCTGTTTTTCGTGGACCTCCTGGTAATCGGGATCAAGGGCCCCGTTTACATCGGCCGACAAAGCACGGGACCTGCCCAGGATCCTGGAGACATCCATGGAGCTGGGGCGGCGTCCCAGCATCTCCATGACATCTCCGATCACCGACTCCAGAAACCTGGACTTTGCCCCCGTAGCGCCCTCACTCCCGATCTCCTCTTTGTCAACAAACAGGGCGACAGCAGGCTTTGCTGTTTCTTTTGTATCCAGTATGGCCCGGAGGCTGCAATATGCACAAATCCGGTCGTCCTGCCCGTAGGCCCCGACCAGGGAGCGGTCCCATCCTACGTCCCTGGCCCTGCCCGACGGTACCACTTCCAGCTCGGCGCTCAGCAGGTCCTCCTCCGTCAATCCGTATGATTCATTGAGCAGATGCAGGACGCCGAGTTTGAAACGGTCTTTGGTCTCCTTGTCACCAAGCGGAAGGCTCCCCACGATCAGGTTGAGCTTCTCCCCGGCAATAGCCTCACCCAGTTTCTTCTCGTACTGGATCTTCATGGCCAGGTGGGGGAGCAGATCCAGCACGGTGAATACCGAGTCTGTTTCGGCCTCGCCGATGGAAAGATCAAGCGTCCTTCCATCCTTTTTCACCACGCGACCGTGGATCGCCAGGGGACGGGAGAGCCACTGGAATTTCTTGATTCCGCCATAGTAATGGGTCTTCAAGAACGCCAGGTCCACGTCCTCGTAAAGGGGCCGCTGCTTGAGATCCAAGCGGGGAGCATCAATGTGGGAAACAATCATGTGAAGACCGTGGTCGAGCGGCTCTTTCCCGGGTTTTACCAGGGCGATTGCCTTCTCATGGAAAATGCGCATGAGCGGGCCTGGTGATCCCCCACGACGCTCAAGCCGGAACCCGGATTTTTCCGCCATGGCCCGGATATGGGAAACCGCCTCGCGTTCCGTCTTTGCATTGTCCAGAAAAATTCTGTAGCCGTCGGCAAAGGAAAAGACACGTTTCTTTTCCCCGGCGCTGATTTCATCCCAGACCAAGCGGGGAGCGTAGCTCAGTTTTTTCGAGAGATCCTTGATCTGTTTTTTCGTCAAGTTATCTTGTGGCATTGGTATTCAATTCCTTTCTCACATTGGACGCGGACACACGCGGACCGGCGTAGACTAGGTCTTGAGGGTGCCAATAAGGTCTTCTATGCGTTGGATGTCATGATCAATGCAATACTGCCTGAGACCTGCAATAATGTCCAGGGAGGCCCGGGGATTCACGAAGTTAGCCGTACCCACCTGCACTGCTCCGGCGCCGGCAATGAGGAACTCCAGGGCGTCCTTCGTATCCATAATCCCACCAATCCCTATCACCGGGATCCTCACGGCCCGCACCACGCGGTGGACCATGTAAAGGGCCACCGGCCGGATAGCGGGACCGGAGAGTCCCCCGGAGATGTTGCCGAGCCTCGGTCTCTTCGTTTCCGTGTCAATAGCCATGCCGGTCAGGGTATTGATGAGGGAGACGGCATGGGCGCCCGCCTGCTCAACCGCGCGGGCCACAGCGCAGATATCGGTCACATTCGGCGTGAGTTTCACGACCACGGGCTTATCGGTATTCTTGAGCACGGTTTCCGTTACCCGGGCAGAAGCGGCGGGGTCCGTTCCGAACACCATACCCCCCATCTTCACATTAGGGCAGGAGATATTGATCTCCAGGGCCGCCACTCCCTCGGCACCTTTCAATTGTGCCGCAACAGCCCCATATTCCGCTCTACTGTGCCCGTAAATATTCACGATAACGGCTGTATCCAGAGTCTTCAGCCAGGGGAGTTTTTCCTGCAGGAACGCCTCCACTCCAATATTTTCAAGACCTATGGCATTGAGCATGCCGGCCGGGGTTTCAACGATTCTCGGAGGGCTGTTTCCAGGCCGGGGTTTGAGAGAGACTCCCTTGACCACCATTCCTCCCAGCAGATTGGGATCCACAAGGTCCGCGTATTCCTTCCCGTATCCGAATGTCCCGGAAGCCGTCAGCACGGGATTCCTGAGCTGCAAAGGTCCAATGCGAACATTCAGATCCGCGTCCTGTTGGTTCATAGATGCTCCCAGTCTATGGATACTGCCGAAAAAACAGGGCCGTCTTGACACACGTGAAATGAGCTCCGCCCTGATTCCGCCGCCGCCGGGACCGCGCATCCCTGGCAGGCGCCTACCCCGCAGGCCATGACTGTTTCAAGCGAAACCTGGCACTCCACGCCCCTTTCAAGACACAGGGATGCCACCTTGCCGAGCATGGCCGCCGGCCCGCATGAGTAAACAATCTTCCTCCCCGTTCCCGCAAGGTCATCTTCAAGGAGAGCGGTGACAAGCCCATGATACCCTGCTGATCCATCCTCGGTTGCCACAGCAACCGCAAAGTCCTGCATACCAAGCTGGGCCGGAGAGACTATTTCGGCAGCGGTTCCATAGCCTGTCATGAGCGTAACCCTTGTCTTCTTCAGAGAACGAGCCAGAAACACAAGCGGGGCGATCCCCATGCCCCCCGCCGCAAGCAGACACTCCTCACCTGCCGCCGGCGCCTCAAATCCCCTGCCGAGGGGTCCCATGACGGAGAGATAGCTGCCTGCCCTTGTGTCTGCCATGATCCGCGTCCCTCTCCCAACAACCCGATAGAGCAGAACCAGGCCGGCACCGTCATTAATAGAGCAGATGGAAAACGGTCGCCTCAGCAGAGGATCGATCTTATCGGCAACCCGGAGCATGACAAATTGACCCGGTTTCGCAGCGGACGCTATGGAAGGGGCTTCCAGTTCAATGAGAAAGGTATTTGGAGCAACCTCTTCGTTTCGGACAACTTCCGCCTTGTGTTCGAAAACAACCACGTTCTCTCTCCTGCTCAGTACTGAAACAAAGCACAAACACTCTTTTTATCATTACATAAAAATAAAGGGATAAGCAATTGTTTTCACCTGTTATTCAATGAACGGTGGCAATGGCACAAAACAAACCGCAAAAAAAGCTAGTTCACGCATAGCTGGAGGACCGAAGGGAAGATCTCGTCATCAGGGATAAGGAAGCCCGGTTCACATTGCTCCATCGAGACGCCGATCTTTCCCGGGCCTCCATATCACACTGTCCCGGCAATGATCCCGGAATCGCCGGATGACCGGAAAGGCAGGCGTCGAACTTCTTTTGCCCCTCCACGGATCAGCATATTCATAATCTCCTCTTCTGAATAGGCGCGTCCTGATACCGTGCCGGTGAGCATGTTCAAAGAGAACAGCGCCGGATGCAGGGGCCCCGCCTTGTCATTGTTCAGGATGAATTCATGAATCAGGATTATGCCTCCGGGATCCAGGGCCGATACGGCCTTACGGATCATTTCAAGGCAGGTCTCGGGCCCCTCGCCATGAAGAATCTGGGAGAGCCAGGCCGCATCATACCGTCCTGTCACCTCCCCCGTAAGGTAGTTCCCGTCCCGGAATGACACCCGGTCACTCAGGTTGAAGTCGGCGATGGTCTTCTCGGCGAACGGCCGCGTGCCCGGAAGGTCGAAAACGGTCGCCCTCAGTCCCGGATTGGCCATGCAGAAATGAATTGCCCAGGTGCCGGGGCCCCCGCCCATGTCGAGCAGATGACTGCGTCCAGTCAGATCGATCTCTTCCACGGCGGATGGGGCCAGACCCATCGCGATGTTATACATGCCCATGAGGAAGGCCTCCCGTTCTTCGTCCCCCCTCATCACGGCTCTTGCTCGCATAGGACGCCCGGCGATCACCGCTTCGTCCAGATGGTGCCAGGAATCCACCAAGTGGTACATGTGCATGATGATGTGCCCGATGTACTTCTTTGAATCCCTGCAGAGCCAAGCCAACGCAACGGGCGTGTTGGAGAACAGCCCCTCCGTTTTTTCAAGAAGCCCCATGGCCGTCAGAGCATTGAGCAAGGTAGTCACTCCACGCACATCTCCTCCGAGCGTTCGGGCCGTGTCCGGTCCGCTGAGCCTTTTCCCGCCAAGGAGCGTAAAGATATCCAGCTTGACCCCGGTCTGAAGGGCAAAGCCTTGCCAGTAGGAACCGGCAATCCCCGCTAATCTTCCCGCATTCATCTCTTTTTTATCCACCATGATTTCACGTCTCCTTTCTCCCCAATTCCTCCCGCCGGCGCACCCGAACTCCACCGGGTATATTCAAGAACAGCCGCCTTAAAAAAGGAGGCCTCTCCTGCAATCCCGAAGGAGGTTCGCCATGTATTGACTATAACGCTCATGGTGTTGCAAGTAAACATCTTCCCCACTGAACAGGCCCAATGGATTCATGTACCCTTGTCCCCGACGTACCCAGCTTCCCGAACTGAGTATTTTCGGCATCACACTCATGGATCTGTACGTTAGATCATTATTGATATAAAATAACCCGTGTGATAGAGAATTAAAATCTCACCGGGACAGGGAACTTTGTCTCCAGTGTGACGAACCTATCCCACGAAGGACGGTACTCGTTGCCGTGCCTGGAGGGGAGCATCACCCTATACGACCTGCTGAAAAGCGGCAATAGGAGCTGCAATGGAAAATATCTATACAGTGTGCGGAATGTGCACGGTTCGGTGTCCGGCCATGGCGAGTGTGAAAAATGATCAGATCTTACCCTTGCAAGGCAATCCCCATCTGCCGGCCATGGCCCGGATATGGCCAGCATTCACTTTAGGGGTTCCACTGCGGTATTCCGGGGCATGTGGAAAACCGTTGCCGACAATCTGAGCCGATACCGCAGCTATCCCCGCATCGCGGGCGAAACCGGGGCAAAGATTTCGTCTTCATGCATGCCGGCGCTAATCCCGGGGCCGTGGCAACCGCGTTGATCAGGGGCGACTTCGAATACCAGGGACAGAAATGCTCGGCAGTCCCCCGGGCCTATCTTCCCAAATCACTCTGGAAGCAACTGAAGGAGATACTGACGGCCCACATGGGCACAATCCAAGTGGGACCGCCGGAGGACTTCTTCAATTTTGTCAATGCTGTTATCGACCAAATCGCCTCGACACGATCACCGGCTATATCGAATACGCAAGGAAACGCGACGACGCAAAAATCGTAGCCGGCCGCAGCTATGACTGCAGTTCCGGCTTTTTTATCGATCCCACCATGATCATCACGACGGATCCCCATTTTAAAACCATTGAGGAAGAGATCTTCGGACCGGTGCTGTAGCTTTATGTTTATCCCGAAAAAGACCTTGAGCGACAGATGAATGCTGTGCTACACATAACGGCAGATGGATGCTGTCATGAAAAAGGAAAAGCTGCAGCTGAGGATCAGCGGGTATGTCAGTGAAGTGCTGTGCGGCGAGATCCCGCTGCGGTGCAAGCGGGCCTTCGTGCACTATCTCCTGGGAAACAGGAATGCTGCAAAAATCCCATCGTGGATCATCGAACGGTATCCGAACTACGTGAGTCCCGAAGAAATCAAGCGGTTCTGGTATGATGAAAATGAAATCATGCGCGAGATTTTCGCTCAGCAGGACTTCTCCTGGACGGATTACCGCCATATCAACCGATTTTTTCACATGGTGGGATTCGGTACCGGAAAGGAAGGGCTCGGCCTTTTCGAAATCGTGCTGGAAAAGGATGGGCGGACGGTGCTCGAATTTGTTCCGTTCGAACCCGCGATCGCGTCGTCTCATCCTCTTCTCAAGATGGACCGCCTGAAACAGAAGCGGCGGGAGTCACCCGGCATCCCTTCTCCGCATGAAGGATATGTTGCCGTTTCTTCGGGATCGTGGGCAAAAGGAACCATAGTCTTTCCCCTTCCAGGAAGCATGCCCTTCCGGGAGGAAGCCTTGGAAATCCTTGTTATGGACCTGACAGGCATCGGTATCGGAGAGGATTACTTCGTTTCCGGGCTGCGGTACAGGGGAGAGGAACTGAGCGGTGAAATCATCAGGGAAAGCGACCGGGAGAGGTACCAGGTGGTGTGGTACTCACTTGCCCACGGGAGGTGGATGGACATGTATGAAACGGGAGAGGCGGAAGCCTGAACGCTAAAGGGTAACGGCAAAAGGGGTAAGGATAAACGATACGCTGAGAGCTGAAAGCGAACGGCTCGATACAGAGGGCATGTATGACGCGAAAAGAATATCTACTCAAACAGAAAAGGCAGGGGAGGCATCTTATGGGAGTCTTCCCTGCCCAGTACCCCAAAGAGATTCTCTGGGCCATGAATGTAGTGCCGGTTGAGATATGGGACCCTCCCCTCAAAAGCACCGCCGCCAGCGCCCATCTCCAGTCATACATCTGCTCGGTAGTCCAGTTGGGACTTGAACTGGTCCTGCAGGGAAAGGCTGATATCCTTGACGCGTTCCTGTTTCCCCATACGTGCGATTCCGTACAAAACATGGCCTCGGTCATCTTCGATTACATCGGGACGCGCAAGCCCTGCTACTTCTTCTACCACCCCAAGGCCCCGTACGGCGCATCTGCCCGCATATTCTACCGGCAGCAATTGAGCGACCTGGCAAACTCCCTCGCATCCCAGTTCGGGCCCCTCGACCCGAAGACCCTCAAAGAAAGGGTAGATCAGGGACGGTATATTGCACGCCTTCTGGAAGAACTGTATCAACTGCGTGCGCAGAACAGGCTGGAATTGAGCAACGTGGCCTTCTACCAACTCATCCGGCACGGTGAGTATCTCTTTCCCGATGACTGGACGCCGGAGTTGGAAAAGCACGTGAAACAGCAAACAAAAGGCCCCGGAAATCCCCGAGTCCCGATCATCCTGAGCGGGGTTCTCCCCAACCCGGTGGAACTTCTCAGCCTTCTGGATAAATTACAGGTACGGGCGGCTCACGATGACTTTCTGAACGGGAGTCGCCGTCTTCTGGTCCCCGGAAATGATTTCAAGGATCCGTTTGAACAACTCACTGAGTCCTATTTTTCCATGCCGCCCTGTTCGACAAAGGGCTCTGCCGTGGACCGCCGGAGGGATTACCTTTTCAAGCTGCTTGAAATATCAGGGGCACGGGGAGTCATTTTCAACATCGTGAAGTTCTGTGAACCGGAATGGTTCGATATCCCGAATCTCCAGGAAAGTCTCAAGGAAAAGGGAGTTCCCAGCCTTGTCCTGGATACTGAATTGCACCAGGGCCTTTCCGGCCAGATGGCAACCAGGGTGGAGGCCTTTATTGAAACGTTGGGATAGGTTGAACCGGTTGAGCCCGTTCACCCGTTTGGAGATACAGTATGTCCCTTTATCAATCAGCCAGGTATCATTTCATGAAGGATGTCGGGGCGTCAGCCCTCCTCCGGCTCCAGAAAAAGAGGAAAAGAAAACGCCCGGGAAAACCGGAACCCTATCTGGGGCCGCCGCTCAAATGCTCAGGCCGGCTCCGGGAGATCATGACCCGGCATTACTACCTGTCCCGCTTCGCTCCCGGCGCGAAACCCGTGGCGTGGGTCACCAGCGGGGCTCCTGTGGAGCTTCTCAGGGTTTTTGACTTCTATACCGTGTATCCGGAAAACCACGGGGCACTGTGCGGGGCTCAGAAAAGGGGGCCGGAGCTCTGTTCCGAGGCGGAAAAAAGGGGGTATCACCCCGATCTCTGCTCCTATGCCCGGATCGACCTGGGCCACGCGTTCTCGGGCAAGACACCGGCAGGGAGCCTCCCCAGACCCCAGCTCCTTTTTTGCTCCAACAATATCTGCCAGACGGTCCTCTACTGGTTCAAAGCCCTTTCCCATTACTGGAAGATTCCCCTTGTCCTTTTCGACACCCCGTATAACTTTACGGACATACGGGATCACGATGTCCAGTACATGGCGAGCCAGCTTCGGGAGATGGTTCCCGAACTGGAGAGGATATCCGGACGAACATTCTCTGAAACCCGGTTTCGGGAAATCATCACCATCGCGCGTGATTCATCGGCCTTGTGGGGTGACGTGCTGGCGACCATGAAGAACCGTCCCGCCCCCATGTCTATTTTCGATGCCTTCGTCCACCTGGCGCCCATTGTGTCACTCAGAGGTCTTCCCGTGGCCCTGGAATACTACAAGATCCTCCTTGATGAACTGCAGGAACGGGTTCATCAGGGCATCGGGGCTGTCACCCATGAAAAAAAGCGCCTCATGTGGGACAACATCGCCATCTGGTTCAAGTTGCGGGACTGGTCTCTGCTCTTTGCGGAAAGGGGATTCAATTTTGTGGCGGCCACCTATACCAATGCCTGGGCCGAGACTATCCATTACCTGGATGAAGGTTCCCCTTTTGAATCCATGGCAAAGGCCTACGGCCTTGTTATTCTCAACAACAATCTGAACCACCGGCTCGAACTGATGGCCCAGATGATCAGCGACTACCACGTGGATGGGCTGGTGGTCCATTCCGATCGGAGCTGCAAGCCCTACTCGGTTGGGCAGTATGACCTGAAACGATTGCTGAGTGAACGGCTTGGGATCAATGCGGTTGTGATCGAGGCGGACATGACCGATTCCCGTGCCTATTCAGAAGAGCAGGCCAAGACCCGGCTGGAGGCATTCTTTGAGGCACTGGAAAGCACGCCTTGAGGCTCAACAGTGAACCTCTTCCCCAGAGCGGGAGACATCATGAGGCCTGCCCCTGGGACCGCTCAGGGAGGAAGCCTTTTGTGACGTGACCGGCGGGAGGGCCCCGTTCTTTTCGTGATGTATCTCTGGGCGAAACCGCAGCCAGCCCGAAGGGTGGAATGCGGAGGGAGCAAGGCTCCCCCGGAGATACGGCACAGAAAAGACCAGCCCGGGAGACTCGGAACGAACGAAAGGGTTGCTCCCTGAGCAGCATGCAGTTCTAGAACCGACATCAGTCGAACCTATCCAGGTCCTCCACCAGAGGTCAAGAGTTTCATCTGGACTAAAGAGAAAGGACCATGGCCGCTACAGCGAACCTCCCTGTTTTTCGCTCCTTGCGGTAAGAATAAAAGAGATCGGACCTGCACCGGGTGCAGATGCCTGAAATCTCAATATGATCCTCGGGAACCCCGGCGGTCATCAACTGCCAGGCGCTCACTGCCCAGAGATCAAAAAAATTGTCCCGGACCTGGAACCTGCGGAAACTTTCCGGGAAATATTGCTCGTGCCCCTTGAATTCGCCGCAACATGGCCCCAGGGAGGGACCGATGGCGGCATGGATGTCCTCCGGCCTGCTGGAAAAATCCTGCTCCATCCGCCTCACGGTCTTTCCCAGGATATTTCGGACATTTCCTCTCCACCCGCAATGGACCACTCCAACAACATCTTTTTCCGGATCATGGAGGATGACTCCCTGACAGTCCGCCAGTTTCACCATGAGTGCCTGGCCTGGAACATTCGTAATCTGGGCGTCGGCGGAACTGGCACCAACCCCCGAAAAGGGGCTATCTGACCGGTGGACAACCACGGTATCCCCGTGCACCTGGTCCATCTGCAGTAATGCCTGCGCCCCGATGGATTCCCGGACTCTTGCGAGATTCCGCTTCACCAGGGCCGGTGAGTCTTGAACGGATGAGCCCACATTGAGGCTTGCAAAAGGATCCCTGCTCACCCCTCCTTCCCGGGTAAAAACAGCGTGGACAAGGTTTTTCTGTTCGGAGAGGCCCGGGAAAGAGAAGCGCAAAGGGCCGTTCTCTTGCCGGATAAGATTGGAGATGGTATACCGCGGGATAGCGGGAAAAAATGGAGAATAAAGAGGATCTGACAGGTACATCTCAGGTGGAGTCCTTGGCCGCGCATCCTTCTTCAAGCCATGAACGAAAAGTCCTCCCCACCGGGAAATCAGAGATAGATTCCTTCACGACACAAACTTTCTTACTTACCGCTGCTTCCTCCCGGACCTGACGGGGTTCATAAGCGTCTGTCACGTGAGGTCCATCTCCTTCCCTCGAGTGGTTTGAAACCTCCCGAATCAGGGCTCTCCCGAAGGAGGTTCGACCCCGCATGAGCGGATTTCGGGTTATGGGGCACCGCTAGCTCCCCGCCTAGCACGACCAAGGTTCGGAGAAGACGTTAAAAGACATCCACCCTTTCTTTCAGTTCTTTTCCCACCTTGAAGAAAGGAAGCTTCTTGGGGCCGACTTCAATGACCTCGCCCGTCTTGGGGTTCCGGCCTTTATAGCCTTCGTATTCCTTGATCTTGAAACTGCCGAGCCCCCTGATTTCAACCCGTTCCCCCGCCGCGAGGGCCCCTTCCATATCGCCGAAAACCGTATTGACAACGTCTTCGGCCCTCTTCAAAGGCAGGTCCTCTGCTTTTGCCAGAGCTTCTATCAGCTGTGATTTGTTCATGTTCCCCCCGTTTCTGATATCACCGAGATGAGAAACCGTTCCCAAGATAGAGATGCTAAAATAATTCATCACGGGAATGAAGTCAAGTGAAATGAGCGAGAGCAGCGGTTTACTTTTCCCCTGCTTTACGATATAAGGCCGTAAACCACGCGAAATAATATGGAGGACAAGCGGGATGAAGAACTTGGTCCGCCCGGGCATAAAGGATCTTATACCCTATCCGCCCGGGAAACCCATTGAAGAACTGGAACGGGATCTTGGTATTCGGGGCTCCATCAAACTGGCTTCCAATGAAAACCCTCTCGGCCCGTCACCGAAGGCCCTCGATGCAATCCGCCAGAAGCTGGAGACGCTCCACCGGTATCCCGACGGCAGCGGATTCTACCTCAAATCCAGGCTAAGTGAAAAATTCTCGCTTCCCCGGGAACGGATTCTGGTGGGGAACGGGTCAAATGAGCTCATCGAATTGATCGTCCGCACCTTCCTGGAACCGGGAGACGAGGCCGTCCAGGCATTCCCCACGTTTCTCGTTTATGAAAAAACCGTTGCCGGAGCCGGAGGCAAAATGGTTTCCGTGCCCCTCGCCAACTTCAGCCTCAATCTCATCGGCATGAGAGAGGCGCTTACTCCCCGGACAAAGGTCCTTTTTGTCAACAACCCAAACAATCCCACCGGGACCGTTCTGAGAACACAGGAGATGATCGACTTTCTCAGGAATATCCCTGAAGACCTGATCGTATTGCTGGATGAGGCGTATAGGGAATTCGTCACTGATCCCCAGTTCGCGGATGGAATAAGGTTCCTGGACACACACCCCGGGATCATCGTCCTGAGGACCTTCTCGAAGCTCTATGGCCTGGCAGGACTCCGAATAGGATACGGATTTGCCTCGGAAAGGATCGCGGACTATATCAACCGCGTCCGGCAACCCTTTAACGTGAACACTCTTGCCCAGGCGGCCGCTACCGCGGCGCTGGATGATGATGACTTTGTGGATCGCACCCTGAAGAGGGTTCATGAAGGTTTGGAATTCCTGCAGGAACACCTGGGCCGGCTGGGACTCGAATATCTCCCCACACAAACGAACTTCTTCTTGATAAAGGTCCCCTTTGGCGGCAAGAAGATATATGAAAGACTCCTGCATGAAGGGGTCATTGTCCGCGCCATGGACAGCTATGGGCTTCCGGACCATATCCGGATAACTGTCGGACTCCCCGAAGAAAATAGGCGGTTCATAAAGGCCCTGAAAAAAGTCCTCAAAGATTAGGAAAGGTTTTGTGCTTTCGTGACCGAAATTATTACCATTGACGGCCCCGCAGGATCGGGAAAAAGCACCATCGCCAGACTCCTGGCGAAAAGACTGGGCTTCCTGTACCTTGATACGGGCGCCATGTACCGGGCTGTAGCCCTGGCCGCCAAAAAGAACAATATTCCCTTTGACCGCGAGGCAAGGCTCGGTGATCTCTGCCGGACAATGGACCTTCGGTTCAACGTCACGAAAGACGGCACGAGGCTTTTTTTGAACGGTGAGGATATCTCCCTGGCCATACGCAGTCCGGAGATGGACATCTCCTCGTCCACGGTGTCGGCGGTGAAGGAGGTCCGGCTTGCCATGACTGATCTCCAGAGGCGTCTTGCCCGGAGTATCAATGTGGTGGCAGAGGGACGGGATATGGGAACTGTTGTCTTCCCGGATGCAAAGAACAAATTCTTTCTCACGGCTGAACCATACGTGCGGGCCCGCAGAAGATACCTTGAACGTCGGGAGCGGGGTGAACACGTCACGTTCGAGGAGGTCGAAACACTCATGAAAAAGAGGGACAAGCAGGATCAATCAAGGCGGCTGGCACCCTTGAAACCGGCCCAGGATGCGGTCATCATTGACTCATCCGAGCTGGAACCGGAAGAAGTCCTCCGGCTGATACTGAACCACGTGCGGAGGTCGTACCAGATGACTGACATGCCGCAGAAAAAATAAAAGTTGAATTTTTTATTATCTTTTGCTAGTTATTAAAGGTTAAGCTCGCTTAAAAGGCAAAAAGATGCAGGGGGTATTTGGTTGAATGGGAAAAGGAACAGACGAAATTATGGAAGGGAACACGGGTGACAACAACATGGAAGAGGCGAACCTTATAAGTGAAAACAACGACTTATCGCAGACAGCTGCTGAGGCCGTACCGCCTGAAGAAAACCCCTCCGAGGGGAGCAGTTTCATGGAGCTCTATGAGGAAAGTCTCAGGAGTATCCAGGAGGGCGAGGTTGTAAAAGGTGAGATCGTCCAGATAGACAAGGAATATGTCCTGGTGGATATCGGCTACAAGTCTGAAGGACAGATTCGCATCGAAGAATTTATTGACGCCAACGGAAACACAACAGCCAAAGTGGGTGATCAGGTTGAAGTTCTCCTGGAAAGGAAGGAGAATGATGACGGCCTTATCATCCTCTCGAAGGAGAAGGCTGCAAAGATAAAGATATGGGATGAGATAAAGAAAGTCTACGAAGAGGACCGAACCATACGGGGGAAAATCATTTCTCGCGTCAAGGGGGGGCTCTCCGTTGATATAGGTCTGCAGGCCTTTCTACCGGGTTCACAGGTAGACCTCAGACCCATCAGGGACATGGATTCACTGGTAGGCACTGAACACAATTTCAAGATCGTCAAGTACAATAAACGGCGAGGAAACATTGTCCTGTCCAGGAGGGCTATCCTGGAATCGGAGCGGCTGGCGCTCAGGGAAAACACCCTGAAAGTCCTGGAGGAAAATGCAATCCTGGAAGGAACGGTAAAGAATATTACCGACTACGGACTATTCGTGGACCTCGGGGGTATTGACGGCCTCGTACACATTACCGACATGTCATGGGGCCGGGTCGGTCACCCTTCAGAGCTGTATCAGGTGGGAGACAAGATTACGGTGAAAGTTCTCAGTTTTGACCGTGAGAAAGAACGCGTATCCCTCGGCGTCAAGCAACTCACCCCGGATCCATGGAGCAATGCCGCGGAAAACTATCCTTCGGGCACTCGAATCCAGGGAAAAGTGGTAAGCCTTACCGACTATGGTGCATTCGTTGAAATAGAAGAAGGCGTGGAAGGATTGATCCATGTATCCGAGATGTCCTGGACAAGGAAAGTCCGCCACCCATCTCAGCTCCTGAGTGTGGGAGAGATCGTTGATGTCATGGTACTCCACATGGATGCGGACAAAAAGCGTATTTCCCTCGGTATGAAGCAGGTGGAGCCGAATCCCTGGGACGTTATCGCGGAAAAATACCCGGTGGGAACAACCATCGAAGGGAAGATAAAAAACATAACGGATTTCGGTATCTTTATTGGTATTGATGAGGGAATTGACGGGCTCGTTCACATCTCGGACATCTCATGGACCAGACGGATCAAACACCCCTCCGAAGTGTACAAGAAGGGACAGGAAGTGCAGGCGGTGGTGCTGAATATCGACAAGGACAATGAGCGATTTTCACTGGGTATCAAACAGCTTGTATCGGATCCGTGGAATGAAATCCCCGTGAAGTACAAGGCAGGAACACGCGTCACCGGAACCGTGACCAATGTTACTGATTTCGGTATATTTGTTGAACTGGAGGAGGGCATTGAAGGGCTCATCCATGTATCTGAACTGCCGAAGGATAAAAAAGGTCACAGTCTTTCACGTTTTCAGGTGGATGACGTTATCCAGGCAAAGGTGGTGAATGTCTCTCCGGAAGAAAAGAAAATCGGTCTTTCCATTCGAAAACTTGAAGAAACATCCGAAAAGGCCGCATACAGCAGCTACCTGAATAACCATGGAGGAGCCACTTCCAACCTTGGAGAACTCCTGAAGGAAGAAATGATGAATCTCCAGAAGCATTCTCTTCCTGAGGACGACGAGGTACCGGATAGCGCAGATAGCGAGGAAGATACCCCTGAGGCAGCATCCGAGGAGCCGGTTGCGGCTCCGGACTCCGATGACCGGGAGGCTCCTGAGGAAAAGCCGGACCAGGCTTCTTAGTAAATGGCAAAGAAGAAGCATCCCATACTGACAGTGCTTCTTATAATCGCGGCCTTCGCAACGCTGCTTGGCGCCACAGCTGTTCTTGTTGTCAAATTCGTCTCGCCCAGCTCCCACATTTCTTTCACCCAAAAGATAGGCGTGATTCCCATCAGTGGCGCCATCGTGGATGCGCAGCCGATCATTTCCCAGATCATCCGGTTCAGAAAAGACAAGGGCATCAAGGCGATTATCGTCAGGATCGATTCCCCTGGAGGAGGGGTGGGTCCCTCCCAGGAAATCTATGAGGAATTGAGGAGAACGGGAAAAACGAAAAAGGTTATCGCTTCCATGGGGAGCGTCGCAGCATCCGGTGGTTTCTATGTTGCCGCCGCGGCAGACAAAATCGTTGCCAACCCCGGGACCATCACCGGGAGCATCGGTGTCATTATGGAGTTTGTCCAGTTCAAGTCACTCCTGGATAAGATCGGCATCAATATTGAGGTACTCAAGAGCGGTGAATACAAGGACATGGGCTATCCCCAGAGAAAGCTCACCGAAAGGGACAAACGTATTCTGCAGGGAGTCATTGACGACATAAAACGGCAATTCGTCACGGCTGTTGCTAATGGGAGACACCTTGCGCAAGAAAAGGTCCAGGCAATTGCCGACGGCCGGATTTTCTCGGGACAGCAGGCAAAAGAGCTGGGCCTGGTGGATTTCCTTGGTAATTTTCAGGATGCCGTCGAACTGGCAAAGAAAATGACAGGAATCAGGGGAGATGTGACACTGGTGTACCCCAAGAAACGTGTGACGAGATTCTGGGACCTTCTGTTTGATTCGGCTTCAAAGTCGGTCCTGAAATGGCTGCAGAAGACACAAACAAGGGTGGAATATATCTGGCGGGGCAATCTCAATCCCGCTTTCAAATAAAACGACTCACATCCCCCTTTCCTTTTCTGATCACTTCCGGTATGTCATCAATGAGTGAAACAACGCTTGATGGACTCGGGTAGATGATTCCGCCGTCAATAATGATATCGAGGAAGGGGCCGTATGCTTCCTGAATGGCTCCAGGGTCATCATGCCCTGCACTGGTGCTGATAATCGGCCTTCCAAGGGCCTCAACGACAGTCAGACAAATCCTGTTGTCAGGCACCCGGATACCAACACTCTTTCTCTTGGTCAACATGATTTTCGGCACCAGTTTGGTCCCTTCCATGACAAAGGTGTAGGGTCCGGGCAGGAGGCTTTTCATGGTCTTGTATGCATAATTCGATACCTTGGCATACTGGCTGATCCCCTTCAGGCTCTCACAGACGAAGGAGAATGGCTTGGTAAGGGGCCGGTTCTTCATCCTGTAGATCTGCTGGATCCCTTTCTTGTTATACAGGTCACAACCGATTCCGTAAAAGGTATCCGTAGGATACGCAATCAGTCCGCCCTGTTCCAATATCTCCGCAACTCTCTTGATCAAGCGGAGCTGGGGATTATCCGCATTGATGGCAAGGATGGGGGTTTTCTTTCGCGGCCCCTGCGGGAATTTGCTATTATTCATCTCTTCACACCTTGAGGTATCGCAATGGAAACCGGTGCCATTATGATCCTTTTTTCCTTCCTCTTCGGTCTGGTCTTCGGGAGCTTCCTGAACGTCTGTATTTACAGACTACCTCTCGGAAAATCCATCATCTTTCCCCCATCCAGCTGTCCCAATTGCGACCACCGCATCAAATTTTACGACAATATCCCCGTGATAAGCTACATTCTCCTCCGGGCAAAATGCAGATACTGTCACCAGCGGATTCCTCTTCAGTACCCGGTAGTTGAACTGCTGACGGGACTCCTGAGTATGGCAGTCTTTATCAGATATGGAGTGAGTTATCAATACCTCTTATTCTTCCTGTTCATTATTTCTCTGGTCCTGATCAGCTTTATCGATCTCCACCACCAGATCATCCCGGACATTCTTTCTATTCCCGGTATCTTTGCGGGAATAGCGGTCTCTTTCATTCCCGGACATGTCGGCGGGGTGGATTCACTCATAGGAGCGGTTGGCGGGGGGGGGATCCTCTTTCTCATCGCGCTGATATTCAAGAAAGTGACAGGAAGAGACGGGATGGGGGGGGGAGATGTGAAACTCCTGGCCATGATCGGGGCCTGGATGGGATGGCGGCCGCTTCCCTTCATCGTGCTCCTGTCTTCTCTTTCAGGCATCGTCATCGGCGGGAGCGCCCTCATGATGGCGGGAAAAGGGTACCGCGTGAGAATTCCTTTTGGTCCGTTCCTCTCTCTTGGCGCCATTATCTACTTTTTTTTCGGCCCGCACATTCTGAGATGGTACTACCATCTCTTCCTGTAATTCCGGAGGAGGATTGCAGGTGTTTAGGCTGTAGGTGGATAGACTTTGGGTATTACGGCAACCGTAGCATTTGAAGACGCAAATCAAGGGTACCGCGGGCAGAACAAATTTTGGCGCACGAAGTCGGCGAAGCGGCGAACGCTAACACCCTTCAGTCTACAGTCTGATCAACCTATGGTTTCTTTCTCGTGTGAGGAATGGCCTTGAGATTCCCCAAAAACAGCCTTAGAATCAGTATTCTTGCCCAGTTGGCCTTTCTCATCGTGGCTGCCATGCTCCTGATCAGCGTTGTCATGCTCAAGTTCCAGGAGCGCGCACTCATCCAGGGAAAGCTCAAGCAGGGGCACCTCCTCATGGAGGCACTCCGTCTCCGGTTCAAAGAGGTGAGGGTTGCCACGAGTGAGGACCGAGAGAGGGGTCCCGAAAAGTCTCTGGAAAAAAGTGAAATCGCACGGCTCATCCGGACCGCCGGCTTCTCGGGCACGGGCCTGATGGACCGGCAGGGAACGGTCTTCTTTGCCTCCGGTCTTTCCGGAGAGATAAAGAAAAGGGGGATTGCACAGGCGCGGCAAACCTTGGTCACCGGGAGAGAGGCCACCCGGTTTTCAGGGCAGGCATGGGGCGTCCTATGGCTCGCCAGCGACAGTGTCATCATGAGCGCCCCCATCCTTGACGGTCAACGTCTCGCAGGAAGCATTGCGATCTGGGGCAGCCTCCGGAGCGTTTACCAGGAGATACGCCGTTCCGAAAAACTCATCCTCATCTACATCCTGCTCAATACCCTTGTTCTCATCTGTGTGGGGCTCTACCTCCTGTCCCGCTCCGTTGTGAATCCCGTGCATAAGCTCCTCCATATTACCGAGGCTTTCAGAAAAGGAGAATCCCTCCCCCTTTTCCCCGACGTTTCAGAAAATGAAATGGGACAGCTCAACAGTTCCCTGAAGATGATGCTTAAACGCCTGGAAGAAAACAAAGAAGAACTGCAGGCCCACATCGCTTCCCTCGAAAAGGCCAATGAGGAGATCACGAAAACACAGGCGGAACTGATCAAATCCGAAAAATCCGCCTCAGTGGGCCGGCTCGCGACCGGTATTGCCCACGAAATAGGAAACCCCATGGGCATCATTCTCGGGTATACGGACCTTCTTAAGAGAGATGATCTCACTTCTGATGAAAGAAGGGACTTTCTCGAGCGGGTGGAGACGGAAATCACCCGCATCAATGGAATCATTCGCCAGCTTCTGGACTTCTCGCGACCCACCGGCGGAGAACCCGAAAAGACGAGCGTCCATGAGGTACTCCTCGCCACCCTCAAGATGCTGGGACCCCAACCGCTGATGGCCGGTATTGAACCGGAAATCCGTTTGGGCGCTCAGATGGATATTGTATGGGCGGACCCCAATCAACTGCAGCAGGTGTTCCTCAATATCACCATGAACGCCGCAGACGCCATGGAAAAGGAGAAATCATTAACGGTCAGAACATGCAATATGCAGCACTCGATCAGGATTCAATTTGAGGATACGGGGACCGGGATCCCTGAAGAAGAACTGGCCGGGATCTTCGACCCGTTCTATTCCACCAAGCCTCCCGGGAAGGGAACAGGCCTCGGTCTTTCCGTTTCCTACACCATCATCAAGAGACTGGGAGGGACCATTCGGGCGCGGAATAATCATGGCCCGGGGGTAACCATCACTATTGACATTCCTCTCTACCAAGACAAAAATGGCAGAGGCTGGAGCGAATCCAACACCGGAGAAGGAGATTGATGGCAGAAAACCGGGTTCTCATTATTGACGACGAGAAAAATATGCGGCACATGCTGGAAACCATTCTCGGCAAGCAGGGGTATGAGGTTGCAAGTTCGGCGAACGGCATGGAAGCGCTCGAGGCAATGGAAGCCGGCAGTTTTGATTTCATCCTCTGCGATATCAGGATGCCAGAGATGGATGGAATGGCGTTCCTGGAAAAAGCGATCGCCTCGTATCCCGAGAAGACCTACATCATGATGTCCGCGTACGGGACGGTTGAAACGGCTCTGGAGGCCATCAAGAAGGGCGCGTATGACTATATCTCAAAGCCTTTCAAGACCGACGAGGTCCTCCTTACCCTGAAAAAGGCCGAAGAGCGGGAACGGCTCAAGGAGGAAAACATCCGGCTCAAGACGCAAATCAGGAGGATCGAACAAAAATATTCTTTCGGGAATATTATCGCCCGGAGCGAATCAATGGGGAAGGTCTTCGACCTTGTGAAGACAGTGGCAGACCACAAGACCACCATCCTGATCACGGGTGAGAGCGGGACCGGCAAGGAATTGATAGCCAAGGCCATCCACACCAGCAGCAACCGATCATCGGCGCCACTGGTCAGCATCAACTGCGGCGGCATTCCGCAAAATCTTCTCGAAAGCGAGTTATTCGGATACAAGAAAGGGGCCTTCACCGACGCCCTGAAAGACAAGCCGGGACGTTTTGAAGAAGCAGACGGCGGAACCCTGTTCCTGGACGAAATAGGAGAGCTCCCGCTTCCCCTGCAGGTCAAATTGCTGCGGGTTCTCCAGGAAGAAGAGATCACCCCGTTAGGCGGCCTTGGATCACAGAAAGTTGATGTTCGAATCATCGCTGCCACAGCAAGAAATCTGGCCGAAGAGGTGAGAGAAGGAAGGTTCAGAGAGGACCTCTTCTACCGGATCAATGTTCTGCCCATTCATCTGCCCCCCCTCCGGGAAAGGCGCGGAGATATCCCTCTCCTGGTGGGATACTTTATCGACCTGTTCAATAAGAAAATCGGAAAGAACATTGAGGGGCTCTCTTCCGAGGCCATGCCCCTGCTGATGGGGCACCCCTGGCCCGGAAATGTGCGGGAACTGGAAAACGTGATAGAGCGGGCTGTTCTCCTCGCGAAAGGAAACTGGATCACCCCCCGGGAACTTCCCGCCGCGATCGCAGAACCGCGGGAGACGCCTTTAGGTCTGGCTCCGCAAGATGGGCTCTCGATCAAGAAGGCGTCAAAACAACTGGAACGGCATCTTATTCAAAAAGCACTGAAAATAACCGGTGGGAACCGAACTCAGGCTGCGAAAATCCTTGAAATCAGCAGGCCGATTCTCATCGCCAAAATCAAGGAATACGGGTTGTAGAATGGAACATGGGGGGTAGGAGATATACCCTCCCTCCTCTATTGGCTGTCTGCAAGACGAATGCCCAGCTGGAGGGCCTGCCGGTTCATTTCCATGAAATCCGGGGGGATTCTCTTCTCCAGGACCTTCTCCAGGGTTTCCGCTTTCATCATCTGGGTCAGCCCGATCAAGGCACCAAGCATACAGATATTAAAGACAATGGGCTTCCCGATCTCTTCCAGGACCGCCTTATACATGCCCAGCTCCACCTGCCGGGCGTCCACCTTGCGTTCAAGCTTGACATAATTTGTATCCGTCAGCAGGAGTCCGCCCGGTCTGATAATCCCGGAGAACTTGTTATATGCCTCCTGTGTCAGGCAGACCAGATAATTGGGGTTGATCACTTTGGGGTAGCGAATCGGGTCCCTGGAGAGTACCACGTCCGCCCTGGTGGCGCCCCCCCGAGCCTCGGGACCATACGCCTGCGTCTGCACAGCGTTCAGGCCTTCATAAACGGCAGCCGCCTCGGCTAAGATGATGGAGGCGGTTATCACGCCCTGCCCTCCGGAACCGGTAAAGACAATCCTTCTCGTTATCATGAGCGGTCACCTCCGGGGTGACGATCTAGGCTGCGTTCAAAGATTATACCGGTCACGTTATTTTTCCCCGCTCTCCTTGGTTTTCATACACTGATTCACCAGGATCGAGTATTCACTGGAGTATTCCGGACGTTCTTCTTCCACGAAAATGCCACGCTCGATGAGTTCAGGCTTTTCCGCCGCTTTCCTGGAACCCTTGGCGACGGTTCCGTCCCGGAATCTCTCCAGCATGTCCACGGCACTGCCGAGCCGGTTTTTGCGACCATAATAGGTGGGGCACTGGCTCATCACTTCCACCACTGAAAAGCCTCTGTGCTCGATAGCCTTTGCAAGAAAGCGGGTCATTTCCTGTACGTGATACGTTGTGGTCCTCGCCACGAAAGACGCTCCGGCTCCTTTTGCCAGTTCCACGATATCAAAGGCCTGATCAATATTTCCCAAAGGCGCGGTGGTCCCTTTTTCACCAAAGGGCGTCATGGGGGAAAACTGGCCGCCGGTCATGCCATAGATCCGGTTGTTCATGATGATAGCGGTCAAATCCAGGTTTCTCCGTGCCGCATGAATAAGATGGTTTCCTCCTATGGCCAGCGCATCTCCGTCTCCCATGGGGACGACGACCTTCAGGTCCGGCCTCCCCATCTTGACGCCGGTGGCAAACGCCACGGCCCTTCCGTGTATCGTATGCATGGTATGAAAATCAAGGTATCCGGCCATGCGGGACGAACAGCCGATACCGGAAACCACCACGATCTCATTCTGCTGCAGGCCCAGCCGGTCAATAGCCCGGATCATGCCCGACATGACGGTACCGTGCCCGCATCCCGCACACCAGAGATGCGGGAAAAACCGCTGCCGAATGTAGTCCTTTACCATCAAATCAGATCCCTTTTCCCCCGATCACATTGAGTGTCTGCAAGATATCCTGGGGAGAGATAAACGTCCCGTCAAAACGGTTCGACAAATACACTCCTTCCGGTTTTGAGACAGCTTTTCTCACCTCCTGGCATATCTGCCCCCTGTTCATTTCCACCACCAGGACACGACTGCGACCCTCACATTTTTTCCGAATGGTTCTCCTTGGAAACGGCCACAGGCTCTGGAGTTCCAGCAATCCTATTTTAGATCCACGTTTCCTTCGCTCTTCCACCAGGTGGAGTGCACTCCTCGCAGGACTCCCATAGGCGACCAAAAGGGTCTCGGCATCTTCCAGGTAATACTCCCGAAAGTGGGCCATGGAATCAGCTCGATTTTCCAGTTTATCAACCAAATGGTGAAGGAGGTCGTACGCTGTTTTGGGATCGGTGGACGGAAAACCCCACATATCATGGACAAGGCCGGTGACATTGTACCGATGTCTTCCGCCGAAGTCGCTCATGGGGAGCCGACCGTCCTCCCGTGCCAGGTACGGGTGGTAGTTGGTTCCTTTTGGAACAGAGGTGCGGAGTCTTTCCACCACTTCCAGTTCCCCCGGGGCCGGCACAACGATCTTTTCACGCATGTGTGCAAGCACCTCGTCAAACAGGAGGACAACGGGCGTCCGGTAGGTCTCCGCCAGGTTAAAGGCCTCAACCGTCATTTCAAACGCGTCCTGGAGGGTAGACGCCGTGAGTGCGATTATGGAATGGTCTCCATGTGTTCCCCACCTTGCCTGCATCACGTCACCCTGCGCAACAGAGGTGGGGAGGCCGGTACTCGGCCCCCCTCTCTGCATATTCACTACCACCGAAGGAACCTCGGCCATAACCGCGTACCCGATGGCTTCCTGCATCAGGGAGAACCCCGGTCCGCTCGTTGCGGTCATGACCTTCAGTCCGGTCAGAGATGCCCCGATGATTGCGCACATGGATGAAATCTCATCTTCCATCTGCACAAACGTAGCGCCCTGCCTCGGAAGCCTTTCGGCCAGGATTTCAGCAATCTCTGTGGATGGGGTAATGGGATATCCCGCGTAGAACCCCAGGCCCGCGTAAAGAGCACCCAGCGCAACCGCCTCATTCCCCTGAATAAATCTCATGTCTTCCTGCACAAATATCCCCTCTATGCGACTTCAATGGCCAGATCAGGGCACCGCAGCTCACAAAGGCCGCACCTGCTGCATTTGTCGGGATATGCCCATCGGGCTTTCCCCTCATTGTCCAGGTCCAGGGACTCTTCCGGGCAGAAAGCGACGCATATCCCGCATCCCTTGCACCACTCCCTGTCAATAAACACCTCTTTTTCTTTTTTCGCTCTCGCCCGCTGATTCATTCCTACACCAAACCTTGGTCCAGCATTGCATCCACCACCTTCACGAAGCCGGCGATATTGGCTCCCACCAGGTAATTTCCCGGTTCACCGTACTCCGCGGCTGTATCCAGGCAGGTGTGATGGATGCTTTTCATGATATTCTGGAGCCGGTAATCCACTTCTTCTCTCGGCCAGTTCAACCGCATGCTGTTCTGAGCCATTTCCAGCCCGGATACCGCCACCCCTCCTGCATTGGAGGCCTTCCCGGGCGCATACGCAAGCTTGTGCTCCAGAAAAACATCAACAGCCTCCAGGGTAGAGGGCATATTGGCGCCTTCACATACCAGGTGTACCCCGTTGTTGACCAGATTTTTGGCATCTTTTTCGTTGATTTCGTTCTGGGTGGCACACGGAAATGCGCAGTCGGCCTTGTGGTCCCACAGGGGGTTGTGGTCGGCTGACGGATCGATTTCCGTGTAGATCGCCTCTTTGTACTCTTCCCCGTATTCGCGTATCCTCCCGCGCCTGACATTCTTGAGCCGCTTTACATAGGTCAGTTTCTCCTTATCTATGCCCTTTTCATCATAAATATACCCTGATGAATCAGACATGGTTACTACTTTCGCTCCCAGTTCAATAAGCTTTTCAATGGCATACTGTGCCACATTCCCGGCTCCCGAAACTAGGCACGTCTTGCCTTTCAGGCTCTCATTCTTTGTGGCCAGCATCTCGGCGGCAAAATACACGCACCCATATCCGGTTGCCTCGGGGCGGATGAGGCTCCCTCCCCATCCAAGGCTCTTCCCGGTCAGCACCCCGGTGAATTCATTGCGGAGTTTTTTGTACATGCCGAACAAAAAACCGATTTCTCTTGCCCCAACGCCGATATCACCCGCAGGCACATCAGTATGGGGCCCGATATGACGGAAGAGTTCCATCATAAAGGACTGGCAGAACCGCATAACTTCATCATCCGACTTGCCTTTCGGATCGAAATCCGATCCCCCCTTGCCGCCTCCCATGGCAAGAGTCGTCAGGGCGTTCTTGAAAACCTGTTCAAAGGCAAGGAACTTCAGGATGCTCAGATTGACGGAAGGATGAAACCGCAGCCCCCCTTTATAGGGTCCGATGGCGCTGTTCATCTCTATTCTGAATCCTCTGTTCACCTGCACCTGTCCCTGGTCATCCATCCATGGCACCCTGAACATGATGACTCGTTCCGGTTCCGTAATCCGTTCAAGGATGGCCAGTTTCCGGTAGTGCGGATTCCGGTCCAGGACCGGCTGCACCGTTTCAATAACTTCCTCGACGGCCTGGTGGAATTCCTTTTGCCCCGGATCTCTTGAAGCAATCAGTTCCATGATGTCTGTCATACGTTTCCTCCTCTATTTCTCCTCATCTCCCATATGAGCTCCGTAAATAAGGGGGGCACGGTCCCGCGCCACAAGGCCTTTTCAGCCAAACCCCTCCTCCCCCTGTCTTCAAAGACGGTACAACCTGGTCTCATTTCTCGATCCACCACTGGCAACTGTGGCCCAGATCCACCTGGTTCAGCCCTGCACGGTCGTGGGGAACGATAACACACTGTGACTTACTCCTATCTATCTTTACAGTCAACGGCTTTTCCACCCGTACATGCCGAAGAAAATGGCTTTCCGTGACCACCGGGCGGGAGAGCAGCCATTCCCAGTCAAGATAGTCCCTGCCCCCCTCCGTAACGGTAATATAATGGATACCCAGAGAGGTGATATTGAGAAAAAAGTGCGATCCCTGTGAAGGATCAGCCTTCAGTTTTTCATTCCTCAGTTCGATTATGGCGCACACCCCTGAGATGTCTTTCCATTGCACGGGAATGCCCAACCACCGATCGGCTGTCCCCCATCTCCCGGGACCAATCAGCAGATACGGTTTTTTTTGAGAGCGCAGATCCCCATTCATTTTTCCCACTTCCCCGGCTATCTGCACGGTTGATTCGGCACTGAAATCATCCGGCTTTACATACACGATGTCTTCAATATTTTCCTTTATCCCGCTCCCCATCGCCTGGCTTGCCCTGCAGATGGCATGGTCCAGTTCCTCCCGGGTGATCTGCACCTTAAACCGCTCCGATTCAAATGCCATCGGCCTCACCTGCAGGAAGAAAAAGTCCCCTTTCCGCCAGGCTTCTGACCGCAGATTTACCGAGAATTCAATTTCAACCGGGCACCCAAGGCTCTTTCTCCCCAGGGAAAGCAGGTCGCGCAGGAGCGCGGGAAGGGGGAAAACATCATGTTTGATGATGGATGAAAAGGAAAGTACTTTCTGCCCCGCCATATATCCCGTATCTCTGATGCGATGCTCTTCGGGGATATACGTGCCGGAAAGCGCCTTGACCGGAGCCTCCTCTTCCGCTTCATCAACGCCTCTCCTTTCCAGGTTCGAGTTGACATCGAGGTGAAGTTCTTCCGGATAATTTCTAATTCTCAGGGCATAAAAAAAACGCTGGGCGTTTTCAAGGATATCGTCTACGCTTGAGAACTGCGGAGTGACCTGCGGGTATTTCGGAGAAAACCTGAGCGCCTTCTCGCCCTCTACAACCATCTTTCCAAAACCAAGGGCTATACTCGCAACTCCATCCTCGGGAGACATGGGATCAATGGGATAGAAATTGTGGGATTGAGCAACGCCTCCCATGCTTGGATAAAAAAAATCGTCGTATTCCTGACCCACCAGTTGCTGAACGATGACCGCCATTGCCTCTTCCTGGGGCTGTGTCGATAAACTCCTCGAATAGGATTTGGCGGATTCATAATACGTGGACGCGTACACCAGTTTGATGGCGTGCACCAACTGCCGGAGCCGGACGTCAGGATCGGGATGATTATTGGGGATCATGTAGGTCTTGTAAATACCCGCATAGGGCTGGAAATGGGCATCTTCGAGAAGGCTGGAGGATCGGACCGAGAGCGGGTACTTGATCCGGCGCAGGAAGGCCTCGAGATCGCGTGCCAGCCATTCGGGCATCTCCGCTTCAAGGAAGCTTTCCATTATTTCACGGTCATCGAATCCTTCCTTTGCGAAATGACGAAGGTTGTTTTCATCCACAAAAGACTCAAAACCGTCAGTGCAGACGACCAGTGTTTTCGGAATCAGGATATTCACCCCGGGATACTTCTCGTACAGTTCCTGTTGTTCCCGGAGCAGTGTTGATATGAAGGCCAGACCCCTGGCTTTGCCCCCGAGAGAACCCTGCCCGATCCTGACAAAGTCCATGGCATCCGGATCAAAGAAAAGATCATTGAACCGGGCAACCACTCCTTTCTGTCTCCATTTTCGAAGGCCGTGGATCCTGGAGATAAGATAGGTCCGCATCTCTTCAGTATTCTCAAATTCAGATGCGTCGACCCCCCTGAATGTTGACGCCAGCGTGAATTCAGAACGGGCCATGATCCATCTCGAGAAATGGTTGTGCTTCGCGTGATACCAGAGGCATTCATCAGGGACCGCGGCTATTTTCATTTCAAGCTCGTGGAGGTTGCTCGCCCGGTCGATCTCCCTCCCGTCCGGCAATCGAAAAATGAAATCCCCGAATCCCAGGTGTGTCATGCAAAACTCGTGCAGTTCGTCAAGGAGATTCGGACTGTTCTTGTCGATAAACGCAGCAGAGATGCGGGCGGCGCTTTCCTTATTACCTGACTCTGAACTCATGAGCAGCAGGGGTAAATCAGGGACTTCACCCCTGATTCGGGAAAGCAGCAAAAACCCCGCGTCATCCTTCAAACGGCCTTCTTCCGGAAGACGGGTATCGGAAATGACGCCGAACAGAAAATCCCGGTATTTTTGATAAAACGCCACGGCCTCGTCATAATTTCGCGCGAGCAATATCTTGGGTCTTGCGCGCATAAGCAGCAACCGGTGCTCTTCATTCAGCCCACTCTGCAGGACCGCCTGGGTCTGTTTTACTATCTCCTTGTAAATCAGGGGCAGGATCGACGAATAGTAGACCGGTGAATCCTCAATCAGAATAAGGACGCGCACCATGGCCAGCCGGGTGTCGCGATCAACATTGAGGCTGTCCTCGGCATTCTTCACCAGGGCGAGGAGCAGATCCGAGTTGCCCGACCAGACAAAAATCTTATCAATGCCCGAGCAATCCCAGCTTTCCGGAAGTGGATAGATACTCCTTACGCTGTGCGTCAGAAGGATGACCGGAAGATGTTTATTCCTTTCCTTGATCTCGAGGCTCAGGGAGAAAGCATCCATATCATCCAGATGCGGCATGGTGATTACCATGTCAACTCTCTTTTTCTCCAGGAGGGACAAGGCCTCGCGGGCTGACGAAGTCCGGATCACCCGAGGGGGCTGGCTCAGGTTCAACCCACTGTATTCATTGATGATCTGGGATGCAAGGCTGGTATCTTCCTCAATAATAAACGCATCGTAAGGGCTCGAAACCAGGAGAATTTCCCGTATTTTGGTAGCCATCAACTCGTGGAATGCTTTGAAATGAGAATAGAACTCGGTCGGTTCGCTGTTTTTTTCTTCAAACATAATCGCTTTCGTGCAGAGGCATGCTCCAGGCTGTTCAGTTCATTCTTAGATGTATCACGGGTCGTTGAGAGATGCAATCAGAATTGATCTTTGCAGGCGCGCTGGTCTCCTCCTATTCCTTGCCGTAGCCCCCGCCGCCCGGTGTCTCAACCCGGAGACGGTCACCTTTGGCAAGGGCTGCCGAAAACTTCCCTCCTTTTTCCAGTACCGTTCCATTCCGGATCACAATGTTTCTTCCAACAGCACCCGGCGATCCCCCGAACAGGCCATACGGGGGGATTTTCCTTCTTTCGGACAGGACGGTTACATCCGCGTCTGCCTGCAGCTCAATTTCCCGGACAATGCCGTCGCCCCCCCGGTGCCGGCCATGTCCTCCCGTGCCCCGTCTGATGGAATATTCCGTCACCACAAAAGGATAGCTGTATTCAAGGGCTTCTATGGGGGTATTCAGGGTATTGGTCATGTGACAATGGACAGCACTTTCCCCGTCACTTTTCACCGTGGCCCCCATCCCTCCGCCAATGGTCTCATAATATGCGAATGGCCTGCCGTTTCCCGGATCAATCCCGCCGATGGTGACATTGTTCATAGTGCCCTGGCTCGCCGCAGGAATCTTCCCGGGCAGGGCCTTCGAAAGGGCGCCCAGCACCACATCCACAATACGCTGTGACATTTCCACGTTACCGCCGGCCAACGCCGCAGGGAACTCTGCGTCCACAATCGTTCCCTTTTTTGTGAGGATCCTGATGGGTCTCAAGCACCCGGCATTGGTGGGAATATCTTCCGGTACCAGGGACCGGAACACATACAGGACGGCTGAAAGGGTGATGGCGTATACAGCGTTTATACTTCCCCTCACCTGGGGGTCGCTCAAACGGAAGTCAAGCGTGGCCTCATCACCTTGAATCGTGATCTTGACCCGGATGGTGATGTTGTCATCAGAAAGGCCGTCGTCATCCATGAAATCTGCAAACTCGTAGGAACCGCCGGGAATCTGCGCGATCGTCTTTCTGGTGATCCTTTCCGCATAGTCCATCAGGCTTCCGGCATAGAAACGGACTAAGTCCAGGCCGTATTTCCCGACGAGTTCTTCGGTTCTCCGGACGCCGGTCATATTCGCCATGATCTGTGCAGCAAAATCTCCCTCCCGCTCCAGTGGCGTCCTCACATTATTGAGCAGCAGGGCCATGATCTTCCGGTCAATCGACCCCTTTTCCACCAGTTTCAGGGGCGGGATAATGATGCCCTCCTGGAAGATTGAGGTGGAAATGGGCATGGACCCGGAAGTCATGCCGCCCACGTCGGCATGATGCGCCCTGTTGGCCACGAAAAAAGAAGGGGTTTCCTCGCTCGCATACACGGGCGCGACCAGGGTGATATCCGGGAGGTGTGTTCCTCCCTTGAACGGATCATTCAGGATAACCATATCGCCTTTCTGCCACGCTCTGTCCTGAATGGCCGCTTTGACCGACATGGGCATGGACCCCAGATGCACGGGGATATGGGCCGCCTGTGCGATCATATCTCCCCGCTGATCAAATACCGCGCAGGAGAGATCCCTTCGCTCCTTTATGTTGGGAGAAAAGGAGGTCCTGATCAGGGTGACGCCCATTTCCTCTGAAATGGAAGAAAAACGGTTCTTGAATACTTCTAATAGGATCGGGTTGACTTCCATACGCGTTCTCGATCTCCACGCAAGACAAGGCCTCATGATGAAGCGGAAATTTCAAGGATCATATTCCCGAGTTCATCCACCGTGGCAGCGGCAAAAGGGGGAACCACTATGGTGGAAGTATATTCCACGATAATGGCCGGCCCATCGATCCTGTTCCCGCTCAAGAGTTTTTCCCGTGCCACCACCTTCGCAGGCAGCGGTTTATGCTCAAAGATAACCAGGGATTCCCCAAGAAAAGCATCCCGTGGAATTTCCTCCGTCATCTCCAATGCCCTCGGAAACGCCGGCTTTTCCGGTATTCCCCGCGCCCTGAGCCTGATGTTCACGATCTCAACGGATGTATCCTCGTTTCTGTATCCGTAGGTCTTTTCATGGAGTATGTGAAAATCCCCAACGTACTGTTCATCAAAGGGCACAATGATCTCATAGGACTGTCCCTGATACCGCATGTCCAGATACCGTTCCAGGAGCATATTCTCTTGCGCAATACCCTCGGCCATAAGGTCGTCCATCCCCCTTTTTTCAATATCCGCGAACTGTGCATCGAGGATTTCAAAGGACGTTTCTTCCTCGCCCTGCATGATGGTCAGTGAATAATCTTTGATGACATCGGCCATGATCATGCCGATTGCCGAGAGGATACCGGGATTCGGGGGGACCAGGACCTTTGGGATGTTCAGCAGCCTGGCGAGGAATGCCGCATGCATGCCACCGGCGCCCCCGAAAGAGAAGAGAGTGAATTCCCTCGGGTCATATCCCTTTTCCACCGATATCACCCGGATGGCCCTTTCCATGGCCGTATTGGCCACATCCAGTACTCCTTCAGCTGCTTCAGACGGCGTCAATCGCATGTTCTTTCCCATTTCATTGAAATAAGGAATCACCCTGTCTTTCAGCAGGCGCATCCTGCCCCCAAGGAAATGTTCGGGGATCAGCCGTCCAAGATAGAGATTGGCATCCGTTACCGTGATATGCTCTCCCTTTCCGTAGGAGATAGGACCGGGATCCGCACCGGCACTCTCAGGACCTACCTTGAGTGCACCGCCGTCATCCATCCGGGCAACGGAACCGCCCCCGGCTCCCACCGTATGGATGGCAATCATGGGAACCTTGAGCGGATACCCGGATATGCTGGATTCGAGGGTCAGTGTAAGGGTGCCGTCGATAAGAGACACGTCCGTAGACGTGCCCCCCATATCAAACGTGATGAGTTTGGAGTACCCGGCCATCGCGCCTATTTCGTAGGCGCCCACCGCGCCTCCTGCAGGTCCTGAAAGGATGGTCCGCACGGATTCCTTCCTGGCGGTCCCGGCTGATATACTGCCGCCGTTCGACTGCATGATGCCCAGGGAATCCCCCCCGTCCAGGGAATCCATGAGATGCCCTATATAATGCTCCATCCTGGGAGAGACATAGGCATTGATCACGGTGGTGCATGTCCGTTCGAATTCCCTGAACTCCCCGAGAGTCTCATGGGATCGGGAGACCTGGAATCCGGAAGATTCAAGCAGGGAAGAGACCTCCCGCTCATGTGAAGGTTCCAGATACGAAAAGAGGAAACAGATTGCCACCGATTCCACACCAAGTTCTCTCAGGCGTTCAGCCAGCTTTTCCGCCTCATGGCGGTCAAGGGGGACCAGCTCCTCACCTGTCTGAAGAACCCTGCCGGAAAGGCCGAACCTGCGTTCCGGTGGAACGATGTGCGGCTCTTTCCGGTACGCGAGGTCATACAGTCGGCTTCGATTTTGCCGGCCGATCTCAATGATGTCCTCGAATCCTCTGTTGGTGATCAACGCCGTCTTTGCGCCGCTTCTCTCAAGGATGGCATTGGTGGCCACCGTAGACCCGTGTATGATCTGTTTTTTCTTTCCCTGAGCAAGCTGTTTGAGGCCTTCCAGGACTGCGTCTGCCGGGTTTGACGGGGTGGAAAGCACCTTGAAAACGCCCCACTTTTCTCCATCCCTGTACACAAAATCGGTAAAGGTCCCCCCCGTATCAACTCCAATAATCATGGATTTTCCTCTCAACCTCCCAAGGAAGCTGTATTGAAAAAATCGCTGTCAAAAAGTTCTTCGCCGGTTCCTTCCGCCACTTCTTCAAAAACAGGAATGAACCGCATAAAATCACGGGGATGGTACTTTCCGGGCCAGATCTCAGGATCCGGGGCCGCACCGCCAACGTTCCACTCCTGGGACAGGGCATGATCCAGGGATGTTGTTATGGTTGCAATGACGAAATAGTGTTCCACTCCATTCCGTAAAGGGAAAACACAATCAAGAGAAGCGTTCAATGCGCAGGGGAGCGGGGTCCATGAACGGGGCTTTGCCTGTCATGAGTTGGGAAACAAGTTTCCCAGTGGCCGGTGCGAGGGAGATGCCGAGCATTCCGTGACCCCCGGCAACCATAACGTTCTCCCAGGAAGGCGGCCTGCCGATGGAGGGAAGTCCGTCGGGGGTGCAGGGTCGAAGCCCCTGCCAAATCTCGATCACCTCCATGGCATCCAGGTCCAGATCAGGAAAATATCCGGACACTGTCTTCAAAATCGCTCGCACCCTTCTTGTGTTGATGGATTGATCAAATCCCGCGAGTTCCAGGGTACCGGCAAACCGCACCATATCACCCATGGGGGTCAGTACCACGTACGACTCTGCAAGTGTAAGCGGTATCTGCGGACAACGATCAGGTTTTTTGAAAGTAATGCTGTATCCCTTGGCAGGCTCAATCATCAAACGTATACCCAAATCCCGGGCTATCCCGGAATTCCATGCTCCACCAGCCAGGACCACTTCCTCCACGGAAATATCGCCTCTCGTGGTGTGGACCTTTGAAATTCTCCGGCCAGAGGTGTCAAAACCGATGACTTCGACCCGGGTTGCCAGGTGGGCGCCCTGTTCGGCCTCATACCCGCCAAGCTGTTTCACGAACCGGTCCGGTATGAGAAGCGCGTCGCCGTGGGAAAAAATCCCTCCCACCGCCCGGGTTTCCAGTCCCCCTATCAATTGCTCAAGGTCTGCGTTTTCAAGCACCTCTGCTTCAATGCCGAATGGCTCCAGCATTTTGAAGGTTTGTTTCCCTTTCTCAAAGCCCGCTTCAGTCCTGAACAACTCAAGGAGACCTTTCTTTTCAAAACCGAATTTCAGCTCCTGCAGAGCTGCAAGTTCTTCGAACAAGCGGAGACTTTCCTGGGTCAGGTCACGGAGAACAGGTATGGATTTCCGAACATGGCGCCAGTTGCACGCACCCCGAAACTTCCACAACCAGTGGAAGAGAGACGGCCGTAGGGTTGGCTTGATGTGAAAGGGGCTTTCCGGGTCAACCAGCCATTTCATAGACTGAGAAATGACTCCCGGAGCGGCCAGCGGTATACTGTAACTGGGCACAACGAGCCCCGCGTTGCCATAGGAAGCCCCGGAGCAGATGTCCCCCTTCTCAACGACCATAACCTCCTTTCCCCGCTCCCGAAGATAGTGGGCACAACAAATGCCGATGGCCCCACCGCCGATGACCAGCACCTCTGCTTCGTGGTTCATGAATTGACCGCCTCCTTCTCTCAAATCCACCATCAGGTTTCATCCGCATTCATGCAGCCCAATGGTTGGGAAAAAATCCTGATATCCCGGCAAGGCATGAGACAAAAGGACGAGCGAGCGAAATCAACGCCGCTTGAGCTCTGTGAAATTCCCTCTTGGCGGGGAGATGATGCCTTGATGGCGGATCAGGGTCCTGCATTTCTGTTTTCCTTCATACCAAAGTGTGATATGGATTGCAAATGGGTACAGCCGGGAAACGCCACTCACCTCAGGAAAATTGCTCATATTCTTGGAAACAGCAGGGAGGAACAAATCATGGGAATACAGGTCCCCGAATTGTATTTTAAGCCTAGGATGCAAGTGATTAACGAGGATCAGATCAAACAGATCCACATGGCCTCTCTGGAAGTGCTGGAACGTACCGGCATCAAGATGACCCATCCACGCGGGGTGGAATTGCTTTCCGGGGCAGGAGCACGGGTGGATGGCGATCGCATCCGTATTCCCGCATGGATTGTGGAAGATGCCATACAAAAGGCACCTTCCCGGATCGTCCTCGGCAAACGAAACGGTGAACGATCCGTCTTTCTGGAAGGCGACAAATCATGGTTCGGCCCTAGCCTGGATTGTATCGACTACCTGGACCCGATCAGCGATGAGCGGGTCCGATTTACCAGCGAACACTGCAGAATCACCGCCACCATAGCGGATGCCCTGCCCAATTTTCACTGGGCCATGACCATCGGCATGGCGGACGACCAGCCGGCGGAGATTGCGGACCGGGTAATCGCACGACAGGCATTGACGTATTGTGAAAAACCCCTGGTCTTCTGCTGCAATGATGCCCGGAGTGAACGAGATATCTATGAAATGGCATTGCTTATCTGCGGAGGCAAAGAAAACTTTGAAAAGGCACCCATCGTTGTCCAATACTCCGAACCCATTTCTCCCCTGGAGTACTATGATCCGGCTGTGGAGAAAATGCTTTTCACCGTGGAACACGGCATTCCCCTGATCAACTTTCCGGCACCACAGGCCGGGGGCTCCGCTCCAGCCACCTTTGCCGGAACCATTGTCCAGGCAAGTGCGGAGTCTTTGAGCGGTCTCGTGCTTGCCCAGCTCGCCAGGCCGGGGGCGTATTTCATCTACGGAGCTTTTGCGACGATCATGGACATGCGCACCTCAATCTTTTCCTACGGGGCACCTGAAATGACCCTGATGGTGGGGGCCATGGCCCAGATGGCTAAGTACTACCAGCTTCCTTATTTCGGCACGGCGGGATGTACCGATGCAAAATTCTGTGACGCACAAGCTGCTACCGAGGCAACCTTTCAATGTCTGACCGCGGCAGCTGTCGGTTCAGGGCTGGTACATGACTGCAGCAGCTGGATGGATCATGGGTCGCTCGTTTCCCCGGCCTTCATGGTATTTGTAAATGAGATGCTGGGAAACGTCTACCAGCTCATGAACGGGGTCCCCGTAACTCCGGAAACACTGGCCCTTGACATCATTGACCAAGTGGGGCCGGGCGGGCACTATCTCCAACATAAACATACCCTGAAACACTTCCGCGACGTCAGATACTCAAAACTGTTTGAACGAATGCGGCACAGCCAGTGGGAAAAGGCCGGTTCAAAGCATTTCGAGGAACGTCTGCGGGAAGCAACACAAGAAGCCATGAAGCATGAGCCCGCTCCTCTTCCCCCCGAGGTTGTGAAAGAGCTGGACCGTATGCAGGCCCACTGGAAGTAGTCAGTGCCTATCCACAAAAAGTTATTCATGAGATCAAGAGGACTTCTCCCTGATGGTGAGGGTCAGGACTGCCGCCAAAAAGGCCATTGCGGCAAAAGAGATGAACACTGCGTTGTAGGTTTTAAACAGGTCGATGATCTCTCCAGAAAGCGGTGTGGTCACAATTCCGGCCGCACTGGTGAAGGTGGTCAGAAACCCAGTTCCCGTCGCCGACAATTTTCGGGAAAGAATGTCCGAAGGATATGCCGCAAGCAACACGTCGGGCATGACGATGAGCACTCCCACAAGGCCGAGCAGGGTGTACACGAGGGGGAGGCTCACTTCCGTTGAGAGTGCCGCCAGGACACCTGACAGGATGAATAAGGTCAACAAAATGAGCGGCCTTCGCCTCCCTCCAAACAAGCGGTCAGACAGAAGCCCTGCCAGCGGTGATGCAATGACGCCGGGGAGAAGAACAAGTGCGGAAATGCTCCCTGCCCGGTCAACGGTCATCCCGTAGGTCTCTTTCAAGAAAGAAGGAATCCACACCAGGCATCCGAACTGAACGTACACAAAGCAAAAATAAACCAGTGCGACGGCCCAGAGGACGCGATTGGTCAGCACGAGGGAAAGCCTTGATCGGGGATCGCCATCGATCTGTTTTTCCAGGACGGCCTCATCTTCAAACACCGGGAGCCCCTTTTCGTGGGGATGGTCCCGCACCACGAACCAGAACAAAGCGGTGGTCACTGCCATGAGACCGGGCAGAATAAGAAAGACACTTCGCCACCCAAGGAGATAGCCCAGCAGTCCTGAAAGCCGCATCCCCGCGCTGCTCCCTGCAGTAACACAAGTGATAAAAAGGCCCAGCGCTGTCCCCCTGCGTGAACGGGGAAACCAGTTTACCACGAGTTTGATGGATGAGGTCCATCCCATTGCCTGGCCGAGACCATTGACACATTGTCCCAGGGCAAGCACGGGGAATGATGATCCAGCACTGAACAGGAGATTACCCATGATGGAAATGGCGGCTCCGCAGGTGAGGACCTTTCTGGGTCCAAAGCGATCACCCAGATAACCGAACGGAAGTTGGAAAATAGTATAGCTGATGAAAAAGAAGGCCATCAGCCACCCTGCCCCGGCATTGGATATTCCCAGATCGGCCTTGAGCAAAGGAATAATGGGGGAGAAACTGAACCGGTTCACATAATACATGCTGAAAAAAATCCACGTGATCCCGAGAATCACGTTAGCCGGTGACCATAAACGGCGATACATCACGAAGTGCCTTCCATTGTCCATGCCTCGAAATTTCTGTCCTCACTTTTTTTTCACATCTGTAACCTTACTGTAACTTTCCGGTAGTATAATTGCGATCGGCATGGTGGGACATGTCGCGGCAGGGCCGGAGAGTCCTGCGCAGGTTTTTTTTGGGGGGAAGATTGTCTCTCGAAAATGGTCGGATAAAACTTCGGGAGCCCGTTGGAGCCGGCACCTCCGCCTTCCCCCTCCCACCTGCCTCCGCTTTTCCGGAAAGCACGTACGATTCATTCTTCCTGCGCGGCAGGAGACTTCCCGCTTCCCCGGGTTGAAGCGCTCTAAAAGTTCACATTCCCGGGGGTCCTGGGAAAAGGGATCACATCGCGGATATTGGATAGGCCGGTAATGAACTGGATAAGCCGTTCAAAGCCAAGGCCGAAACCGGCATGAGGGGCCGTGCCGAACCGCCGCAGATCCAGATACCACCAATAGTCACCCGGGTCCAGTCCGGTTTCTTTGATCCTCTCGAAGAGCGTATCGTAATCGTCTTCCCGCTGGCTCCCTCCGATGACCTCGCCGATCTTCGGCAGCAAAACATCCATGGCCCGGACGGTTTTTCCGTCCTCGTTCAGCTTCATGTAGAACGCCTTAATCTCTTTTGGATAATCCACCAGTACAATCGGCTTCCTGATCGCCTCTTCACAGAGATACCGCTCGTGTTCCGATTGGAGATCAGCCCCCCAGGTGACCGGGAATTCGAATTTCATTCTCGCTTTTTCGAGAATTCTGACCGCCTCGGTGTAGCCCATATATTCAAATTCCGTTGCGACAAGCTGCTCCAGTGTATGGATAGCGGTCTTGTCGATAAAACGGTTGAAGAGTTCCATATCTTCCACGCATTTTTCCAGGACCCAGGAAAAGACATATTTTAAGAGGTCCACGGCAAGCTCTTTGTTTCCCTGCAGATCGCAAAACGCCATCTCCGGTTCCACCATCCAGAATTCGGCGAGATGCCGGGACGTATTTGAATTTTCCGCCCTGAAGGCAGGGCCGAAGGTATAGATATCCCCCATTGCCAGGGCATAGATTTCCGCCTCAAGCTGACCGCTCACCGTGAGATTGGCGGGCACCCCGAAAAAATCCTTCGAGAAGTCCGGCCGGCCTGCCCTCAACGGGATATGATCCAGGTCAAAGCCGGTGACCCGGAAGGTCTCTCCCGCCCCCTCGCAATCGCTTCCCGTGATGACCGGTGTATGGAGATAAATAAAGCCTCTCTCCTGAAAAAAAGTGTGGATTGCCAGGCTCACCGCGTTCCTGATCCTCGCGACGGCCCCGAAGGTATTGGTGCGGGGACGCAGGTGGGCAATGGTGCGCAGAAATTCAAAGGAATGCCGCTTCTTCTGAAGGGGATATTGGTCAGGGTCTGCCCAGCCGAAGACCTGGATCTCCTCCGCCTTGAGTTCAACGCTCTGTCCTTTGCCCGGCGAAGGGGAGAGCGTCCCGCGTACCTTGATGGAACAACCGGTCTGGAGTCTCTTCACCTCTTCATCATACCTGGGGAGCGAAGATTCAGCAATGATCTGCAGTCCCCGCAGACAGGAGCCGTCATTTAATTCGATGAAGGAAAAACCACCCTTGGAGTCCCGCCTGGTCCGGACCCATCCCATCACCGTGAAGGTGCTGCCGATTGCGTCAGATTTGAGGACTTCAGAAATCCTGGTTCTGGTCACCGCTCATCCCCTCATGTGCTTTTGGCCCCTCAAAGGGGTGCTCAGGGAGGAAGCCTCTTCTTCCGTTCCAAGGCTCCGGGCTGGTCTTTTCAGCAACTTATCTGCGGGGGAGTTCTGCCCCCTCCGCATTCCACCCTTCGGGCTGGCTGCGGTTTCTCCCAGAGATAAGTCACGAAAAAACGGCGCCCTCTCACCAGTCACTCCAGAAAAAGCTTCCTCCCTGATCATCAAAGTCTCCTGCCCTCGAATCCGTAGAACCTATCCAGGTATCCAGGTCTTCTCCACCAGACGTGGAAGGCTCAGGTATAACTGACTGCTACCCATTCTTCTTTTCAAATTCCTTCATAAAATCCACCAGGGCACTGACCCCGTCAATCCCGGTGGCATTGTATATGGATGCTCTGCAGCCCCCCACGGAACGGTGCCCCTTTAGACCGCCCAGCCCCTCTTCCATGGCTTCGGCCACAAATCGCTTTTCCAGGTCCTCGCCGGGAAGCCTGAAGGTAACGTTCATCAATGATCGGCTTTCTTTCGCGGCCGTTCCCTGATAAAAATCAGACCCGTCGATGCATCCATAGATACGCGCGCCCTTTTCCCGGTTGAGCATCTCCATCTTGTCCAGGCCGCCGATCTCCTCTTCCAGCCATTTCATGACCAGGCTGATGGTATAAATGACGAAACAGGCGGGCGTATTAAACATGGAGTTTTTCCCTGCAAAGGTTGAGTACTTGAGCATGGTCGGGATGCCGTCGGGGACCCGTTCCAGCATATCCTTCCGGATGATCACCAGAGCGGTTCCCGCCGGACCGATGTTCTTCTGAGCGCCCGCATAGATCAGCCCGAAAGGCCGGGGATCAAACGGCCTGCTCATGATATCCGACGACATGTCGCAGATCAGTGGCACACCACCCGCATCCGGGAACCGACCCCATTGGGTACCTTTGATCGTGTTGTTGGAGGTAAAGTGGAGATACGCGGCATCCGGGTTCACAACGAAGTCTCTGGGGATATAAGAAAAGTTTTTATCCTCGGAAGACGCAATCACCGCCACGTCCTTTCCCAGGATCTGTGCTTCCTGTATCGCCTTCGTGGACCAAGTCCCCGTATTGATATATTCCACTTGTTTTCCGGGGAGAGCCAGATTCATGGGAATCATACAGAACTGAAGACTTGCTCCCCCCTGGACGAACAGAATTTCAAAATCATCGCCCAGCCCCAGGAGACGCTTGGTCCTTTCCACCGCCTCGTTGATCACATCATCGAACCACTTGGAGCGGTGACTCACCTCGAGAATGGACATCCCCGAACCCTTGTAATCCACCAGTTCTCTCTGGATCTCTTCCAGTACCGGCAAAGGGAGTGCTGCGGGGCCGGCGTTGAAATTGTGTATCCTGTTTCCCATATTCATTTTTCCTCCTCTGTCTCAAATTCCAGTTTTTCAATCATATCCCCCACTGCCTTCAAACCTTCTTCATCAGTCTCAAAGGGCGGTCTGCCATCCAGATCGGCCTCAATGATCTCACTCCGGAATGGAATAAACCCCAAGAAGTCAAAATCAGGCATTTCTTTCAGAAGAAAATTCCTGTCCCTGTCAGACCTGATCTTGTTTCCCACGAAGCTCAGATTCCTGACCCCTATATCGGCGGCAAGCCTGCGGATCTGATGGGCTGTTTCAATACTCCTTCTGCCCGGCTCCACAACCACGATGAGGCGGTTCACGGCCATGGCGGTCCCCCTGCCCATGTGCTCCAAACCCGCCTCCATGTCCAGCACCACTACTTCGTCGCGGGCCAGGACGATATGCCGGACCAGGTTCTTGAGAAGGACGCTTTCGGGGCATACACAACCGCCCCCCCCTGTCTTGACACCTCCCATGACCATGACCCTGACGCCGTTCACCTCGACGGAAAGTTTTTCAGGCAGGTCATCGACTTTAGGATTCAGTTTGAAAAATGACCCCATGGCACCCACCTTGGCCTCTGTCCGTTCCTCAATGAGTTCTTTCATCTGGGCGATGGGAACGATGTTCCCGCTGTCTTTAACGCCAAGGGCCTGTGCCAGGTTGGCATCCGGGTCAGCGTCAATGGCCAGCACTCTTTTCCCCCGGTCGGCAAGGCTCCTGACCAGAAAAGAGGCAAACGTCGTTTTTCCCACTCCCCCCTTTCCACTGATAGCAAGTTTCATTTTTTCACCTCATAATGATATGGCGGCCAGCATTCCTGAGCCAGATCAACGCAACCCTTCGGTGCACCTTCGTTCTCTCACCACATGAACGGTGCGGCGGCCGCCCATTCCTTTTTTCGCCCCGAATCTCTCGGGCGAATATTTTCATCATAAATTTAAAACATAGTCTTATCCCATTCCATTTTTCAAGCAAAAAGGTATAGGAAAGAAAGCCTTTGTAGTATAAGAAAGGGAGGATGGAAGGAGACGTAGGTGATCATGGAATTTGAGATAACCATAGAAGGCCCGGCACAGTCCATTGAAACGCTCTCCCGCCGTCTTTTCAACGCCACGGTCAGTCCACTCTTGCCTTTGTATCCGGGCCGGGATCCGGAACCTCATTCGGTAATCACCCTTATGGAAAAAGATCCTGAAGCTCTGGACCGGGCATTAGTGCATATCTCCTCTCTCATCACCGGCGTGGAAAAAGAATTTCATTCCCCGGACACGCTCAAACTGAAGGTGCGCAATCTCGCGTACTCAGAGCCTCCCTGCGGGACCAACGATGCACTTGAATCCTTCAGGCCCACGCCCTCCATCGCCATCCAGCCCCTGTCCACTTGCGTTCCCAAGGATACGGCACCCGACACTGTTGTCCTTGATCCCGGCCACGCCTTTGGAAACGGAAAGCATCCCACCACGAGACTCTGCCTTGAAATCCTCGATAGCATCGCACAGGGAGAACGCGGAAGAGACTCATTCTCACGCTGGAGTGTCCTGGATTTCGGTTGTGGAACGAGTCTTCTCGCTATCGCCGCTGTTCGGCTGGGAGCAAGGGCGGCGGTGGGGATCGAAATAGACAGCGAATCCGCTGCGGTCGCCGAAAGAAATGTGCGTCTCAACCGCCTGTCGGACAGGATTCAAATCAGAAAGGGGTCATGGGAAACCACAGCGGAGACATTCGATCTCATTCTCGCCAACCTGGTCCCGTCAGTCCTCTTCAGAACGGGAAAGGAGATATCGAACCACCTGAAAAAGGAAGGAATCGTTATTGTATCAGGGTTCGGTGAAAAGCTCCTCGATGAAATCTCCAACTTCTTCTCAGAGGCCGGCCTCCTCATTCTTGAGCGCTTCTCGCTGAAAACATGGGCCGCACTTCTCATGACCCATCGGTCCTCATGATGGCTGCGGCCGGTGATCCGCTCCGGCAGGCGTGAATCTCCTCCAACGGAGCGGGGGGCATCATGGGGCATCCCCGATAGGGGCTCAGGGAGGAAGCCTTTTGTGAGTGACGGCGGGAGGGAGCGCCTTATGCCGGACGCTTTTCAAAATAGTCCCGGACCTGGCTGAGAGAGACAGTCTTCCTCTTTTTCAGAAACCGCTCTTTCACCCGTGCTATACGATCAAGTGACTCGCGGAATCTGCGGAGCTCCATGTCGCCGGTGATCAGCATATTTCTGAACCGTTCCATACTCTTGACAAGTTGTCCCTGATCCGCGCATATCAAGAGAATATCCGCCCCTGCTTTGAACGCTTCAACGGCCCCATCCACAACACCGTTTCCCCGGGAAATAGCACCCATCTCCAGATCGTCCGTGATGATCAGGCCCTGAAATCCTAAACGGTCCCTCAATAGTCCGGTCAGGATTCTGGCGGACAGGGTTGCAGGTATCTCCGGGTCCAGCGAGGGATAGACGGCGTGAGAACTCATAATGCCGGCGACCCCCGCATCCACGGCACGCTTGAATGGAGGGATATCAACGAGTTCCAGTTCTTCTCCGCTGAGGGTAATCTGGGGGAGCCTCTTGTGGGGATCCCGGTCCGCCCCCCCGAGCCCGGGAAAATGTTTTCCAACCGCCATGATGCCGTTTTTCTGGAGTTCCTTGATCACGGTCTTCCCCAGCAGCCCCACCAGATCTGGATCTTCGCTGAATGTCCGTCCTTGCAGATGCTTTTCAGGAGAACCCCTGGGCACGTCCAGTACGGGAGCCAGATCCATATTAAGACCGACCAGCCCCATCTCACTGGCCGTCACGCTGGCAAATTCCAGGGCCGCTTTCACCGGATCAGGTGCATGACCAATGGCCGTCTGACCCGGAAATTCTTCAAACGGCGCCCTGAGCCGGGCCACTCTTCCTCCTTCCTGGTCTACCGCCAGGAACAGGGGAATTTCATTGCATTTAAGGGAACACTCCTGGAGCTCTTTGCACAGCCCCGCCACCTGCACGGGGTTTTCTATATTTCTCGAAAAAAGGATTATCCCTCCCAGGCCCCAGTTGCGTATCAGGTCTTCTGTTTGCTGGTCCAAGTCCGGCCCGGGCATGCCTGCCATGAATAACCGGCCGATCCGTGTATTCAAGCCATCAAAATCAAGAGAAGGATTCACTTGCGAAACTTCCTTTGTTGTCATATTCTAGATTGATGTATAATGAGAATGAACTGTTTACAACAAGAAAAGGAATGCCATGAAGGCCATGATCCTTGCCGCGGGCCTTGGTACCCGGCTCAGACCCCTCACGGAACACTGCCCCAAGGCCCTCATGCCCGTCGGCAATCGTCCTCCCCTGGACCGCAACATCGAATATCTCAGATCTTACGGGGTAACTGAGGTCATTGTCAATACCTACCACCTCCCCGAACAGATATTGGATCATGTGGGTGACGGGGAGAGATTCGGTATCCCCGTCCATGTGCGCGTCGAACCGGAGATCCTGGGAACCGGCGGAGGGATTCGCAATGTGTCTGATTTCTGGGACGAGGGACCGTTTATCGTCATGAACGGCGATGTCCTCACAGACATCGACCTGCGAGCAGCGTATGATGCACATGTGAAATCCGGCGCCTTCGCCACCCTAGTACTCCATTCCCAGGAACCGTTCAATCAGGTCCTCGTTGATTCTAAGGCGAACGTTTCCCATATAGCGGAAAAAAATGTCCCGGGAAGGCTGGCATTTACCGGTATTCACATCATCAGCCCTGCGGCCCTGGCCGGTATTCCCAAAGGCCGCTATTCAAGCATCATTGACCATTATAGAAAGCTGATTGTTTCGGGAAAGGCTGTCCACGGACACCTTTCAGAAGGACATTTCTGGCATGACATCGGCACGCTTTCCGCATACCTTGACGCCAACATGGATTTTTCCGGAATCCCGGGATTCCTCGTGGGGAATGGATCCCATGTCCATCCGGAGGCGGTATTGACTGATTGGGTTGTCCTGGGAAAATCCTGCGTCTTGGAACGAGGAGCCCGCATAGCACGGTCGGTCATCTGGGATCATGTTACTGTTCGGGAGGGAGTAAGCGTGATTGAAAGCGTGGTGACATCCCACCGTGAAATAACCCGAGATGCCGTAGCAACAGTATGTTAAAGGGCGGTCACGCTGTCCGCCCAACCCACAGCATCCATATAGTATTGGGGAAACTTCTCTTCCTGTATGCCGATTCTGGAGATGGTCTCTGAAAAGACTCCCCAGTCTCCCGTCTCATACGCCCTTACCGACTTCAGAAAATCAGCAAGTTCTCCCTCGCACGAAACCAGCGCCGTTTTGATACTCTCGGAGAGGGGGAGTTTTTCCATCAGCCTTCCCATATCTTCGTCCAGAATGGCATCTATGAGGGAAAAGAGCCCAAGAGTGAACAGCTCTGAATCACTTGAGATCACTGATTCCTCTCTTCCCAGTAATTCGCATACGCGGGCCCGGATGATCGATGTCCGAAGTAATTCTTCCGGTTTATCAGAGGCAAGTTGAGCCATGAGGATAAGCGAAATGAAACGCCTCAGACCTTTTTGACCAAGGAGAACCATCGCCTGCCTGAGGGACGAAATCTCTTTGAGGCGTTTGAAGTATGCTGAATTCATATACCGAAGAAGTTTATAAGAAAGGGAGACATCTCTGCTGACAATCTTTTCAAGTTCTTCAAACTCCATCTCTTCCCTGTTTGCCTCGGCCGTAGCCTGCAACAGGGTTATCTTTGAGGGAGAAACGTCTTTGCCCTGCATTATCTGGGGCTTACTGAAAAAGTAGCCCTGAAAATAGGAGAACCCCATAGCAACGGCATTTCGAACCTCTTCATGGGTCTCAACTTTTTCTGCCAAGAACTTGACGCCGAATGGAGTCAGCCTTTCGACATACTTTTCAATCTCATCCGTGGGAGTAGCCATAAAATCAATTTTGATAATTTTTGCCACTTCGATAAGCGGTTTCAGCTCGTCCCGGTACAGGAAATCGTCCAAGGCTATTTCATACCCTTTTTTTGACATCTCAAGACATGCTTCCACAACTTCCGGCTCCGGCTGGACATCCTCAAGGACTTCCACCATAATTTTCTCGCGCGGAAACATGACCGGGATCTTTTTTAGCAACAGATCCTGCGTGAAATTAATGAAGGCCTTTTTCCCTGCCGACACCTGGTCTAATCCCATGCTGAGAAAGGTGCTTGAGAGGACTTTCGACGTTGCCGTGTCCCCATCAATATCCGGGAATGCATCGGTCATTCCTCCTCTGAAAAGCAGCTCGTATCCATAGATCTTCAGATTCTTTTTAAATATCGGTTGCCTGGCGATATAAATCTCCATTGTTATTCCTTTCAGGCGATGGGCACTATTCCTCCCGTCTCACTTTGGTTACGTTGCCTGAGTGCCTGCACAAATCAGGCCATGAGGAGCAGTACCGGCAATTGCCATTTCGGCAACATCCGCTCCTCCCGCATTCTCGAGAAGACCGTTTGCAGACAGGTATCAGTGCAGAACCTTTTCATCGATCGAAAAGCAAGCTGAGACGTATTCAGCAGTGCACCGCAAGCAGGACCGATAGAAGGCAACAGAGCGTGAGCCCTGCAAAATTCCGTCCTGGCGGTGAGATGATGCCCTGGTGATGGATCAGGATTTTGTGTTTGTGTGGAGAGAAGAATATGATAAGAACGGGAGTGATTTCATCTTCATTGCTGGAGAGCATGGACAATGAACAATGCACTTAGGAGTTTCGTTCGGCATTTTCTCGAGGCCCGCGACCTCCGCCCTGATGAACCACACATGGAGTTGCTCCGGGGGGATGGGTCCAGCCGCCTTTTCTGGCGGGTACCCTGCCTGGAATCAAAAGAACGCTTTATCGTCCTTTTAAACCCGCCGTCAGACACTTTTACCCGCAAGGAGAATCTTGCCTGTGTGCAAATCGGAAACCACCTGAAATCAAAGGGAATCCCCGTGCCCCGGATTTATGCATTTGAAGCCCCAACGGGCTGGATCATCATGGAAGATCTGGGCAGGTCGCGGCTCCAGGACGCGGTGGCAACCGGAAGGGACCCTATTCCCTTGTACCGCCGGGTGGTCGCCCTGCTTCTTCGGATGCAATTGGACGGTGCCGATGGGTTTGAAACCGGGTGGTGCTGCCAGACCGGATACTATGATCGCTCGGTCATGCGAATGTACGAATCCAATTATTTCCGGGATGCCTTGCTTGGCCTGTATCTGGGGCTCGAAAATGATTGGCGGGAACTGGAACCCGCCTTCGATCATATCGCGACCAGGGCATCGCGATCCAAAACCTGTTATTTTCTTTTCCGCGATTTCCAGTCAAGGAATATCCTGGTCGATAACGGCAGCATTGGCTTTGTTGACTGGCAGGGAGGACGTCTCGGACCCCTGGGTTACGATCTTGCTTCTCTCCTGATCGATCCCTACGCTGCGCTTTCCCCGGAAAACCAGGACACTGTTTTCCAGGTGTACCTTGAGCTGCTCATGCAACACGATCCTTTGGCGGCCGACGAACTGGTGCGGGATTATCCGTACCTGGCACTCCAGAGAAATCTCCAGATTCTCGGGGCCTTTGCCAATTTGACCAAGGCGCATGGAAAGGATTATTTCGAAGCGTACATCCCCGGCGCCGTGCACACGCTCAACGAACGTCTCCGCCAAATGCGGGATCCCGAGCTTTTTCCCTTGAGAAGTCTCGTGAAGCAGCTGAACGAAAAAAATTTTGGCTCGACAAGCTCCCTTGCACAAGATAAGATCACGATTCATGCCCCGGAACAAACAGGGAATCAACGATCCAGGGAATAGTGATGATGCAAAAAAAACTCTTTGAACCGGGGACATTCGTCTCCTCTTTCACGGGCCAGGCGGGGATCATACTCTCGCAACAAGGGCTCAAGAAGGCAGAAAAAACATACCGGGAAGGAAAACGTCCGGGCTACTATTTCGCCCCCGGATGCTGCCGGAATCCGGATTACGTCCTGCAGGTACCGGTCCTTTTTGAAGACAGGACATTTGATGTCATGCGAGCCATGAATATCAGGAAAGGCACAACTGTGCCTGAAGAGAAGCGGTTGTTCTTGAAAACCCTGGCAGATGCCCTGGAGTAAGATTCTGTGCCTCTCGCCGCTCCTGAAGCGCATTTTGCCCTCAGAGAGCATGTCATTATCCCCTGAAACATTTATCTCTCTCTGGAAGGAGCTGCACGGGTTCAAGGTTTCTGAGTCAGGAGAAAAGGAGGTTCTGATGGAGGACTGCATTTTTTGTAAGATTGTCGCGGGACAGATCCCCTGTTTCAAGATTTATGAAGATCAGAAGGTCCTGGCCTTTCTGGACATCAACCCCGTGTCCGAAGGACACACGCTTGTGATTCCCAAGGCCCATGCCGAAAACCTGTGGGAAATCCGCGAGGAAGATCTGGCAGGGGTTCACGTGGCATCAAAAAAGATCATCCGGGCGTTGAAAGATACGCTGAACCCAAGCGGAGTAGCGTGTCTCCAGTTGAACGGACGCGGGGTCAACCAGGTGGTCATGCATTATCACCTGCACCTCATTCCGCGCGGGGAAAAGAGCCCTCCACTTCCCATGAGCAGCTGGGATTTGAAACCGGGAGATCAGGAGGCCATTGCCCGCCTGGCGGAAAAAATAGCAGCAGGGCTTGGCTGAAACAAGGGGCAGAAGGAATTTTCCGGGATGCCCTTATTCGAGCAATTCAACATTCCAGTAAAGGTAATCCCTCCAGGATTGAGGAATCTCGTGTACACCGATGGTGATCCTGAGGGCAGGAACCCACTTGGGACGGGAAGGTTTTCTGATGAGTTTCATCCCTGCTTCCGCGGGGGTGAGCCCCCCTTTTCTGCGGTTGCATTCGACGCAGCAGGTGACGATATTGCGCCATTCGGTTTTTCCTCCTCGAGACTTGGGAAGAACGTGGTCATAGGTGAGCTCTTCCGGAGGAAACTTCCGCCCGCAATACTGGCAGCCATATTTGTCCCTGGCGTAGATGTTCTGCCTGGAAAATTTAACCGGGGTCTTCGGCCGCTTCACCATCCTCAAGAGACGGACTACTGCGGGCAGCTTCACAGTAAAACTGACTGAATGGATCTCCCGTCCGTATTCCTCGAGTACCTCGACCTTGCCCAGGAAAAGAAGGGTGATCGCCTTTTTCCAGTTGACAATTTTGAGGGGCTCATACGTGATGTTCAAAACCAGAACATTCTCCATGGGAACAACATCCAGCTCAAGGGGTTTCCAGGGGAAAGAAGGCCCATAACATCTCTATTTACAGTCGAGGGAAATAATTTCCGAGCAATGTAACTGAAAACAATAATAATGACAAGAACAAAATCCATGGGTTCCAGGAACCTGGAATATGGAAAATGCCCATTTTGGAGAGGGAAATCATGAAAAAAGATTTAGACATCCTGTGTATCAACACTGTTCGAATGCTCTGCGCCGACGCTGTTCAAAAAGCCAATTCCGGTCATCCGGGGATGCCCATGGGAGCTGCTGCCATGACCTACACGCTCTGGACACGATTCCTGCGACACAACCCGGAGAATCCTCACTGGCCGGACCGGGATCGCTTTGTCCTTTCCGCGGGACATGGATCCATGCTGCTCTACAGTCTTCTTCACCTGACGGGATACGATCTTCCCATGGAGCAACTCAAGAACTTCCGCCAATGGGACAGCAAAACTCCCGGCCATCCGGAATACGGGCACACACCCGGCGTGGAAACCACCACCGGTCCCCTTGGGCAGGGCTTTGCAAACGGGGTCGGCATGGCCATGGCCGAACAACTTCTGGCCGCCCGTTTCAACAAGCCGGGATATTCGATCGTTAATCATCATACATACGGGATTGTCAGTGATGGAGATCTGATGGAAGGGATATCCCACGAGGCAGCATCGCTGGCCGGACATCTTGGGTTGGGAAAACTCATCTATCTGTACGACGACAACCATATTTCCATTGAAGGAAGCACGGATCTTGCGTTTACAGAAGACCGTATGAAGAGATTTGACGCCTACGGCTGGCATATTCAGCACGTGCTTGACGGCAATGACCCGGATGCCGTTGCAACAGCCATCCAGAACGCGCAACGGGAGACCGGAAAGCCGTCCATCATTGCGGTTCGCACCCATATCGGCTTCGGGAGTCCCAATAAACAGGACACATCGAGCGCCCATGGCGAGCCGCTCGGTCCGGAAGAGCTGTTCCTCACGAAAAAAAACCTGGGATGGCCCACAGAACCATCTTTTTTCGTTCCGGAGGAAGCTGCAGGGCATTTTCTGGAGGCCCGGGAACGGGGAAGAGCAATGGAGGAACAATGGAATGAAGCTTTCCGCTCATATAAGGAGGCCTTCCCGAAACTGGCGGAGACCTGGCAGCGGTGGATGAGGCGCGAAATTCCTGCCGACCTGGAAGATAATCTTCCTGCTTTTTCACCGGACCCGAAAGGGCCTGCCACGCGCGCCGCGTCGGGAAAAGTGCTCAATGCCCTGGCGCTCCATATCCCAAACCTCATCGGTGGGTCGGCCGATCTGGCGCCTTCCAACAAAACCTTCATCACCGGCGATCCCGACTTCCAGGAAGGCAGATACGAGGGAAGAAATATCCATTTCGGAGTCCGGGAACACGGCATGGGCTCCATCATGAACGGGATGGCCCTTCACGGTGGTCTTATACCCTACGGCGGTACCTTTCTGATCTTTTCCGACTACATGAAACCTGCCATACGACTGGCGGCTATGATGGGTCTTCAGGTCATCTACGTATTCACCCATGACAGTATCGGCCTTGGTGAAGACGGACCCACTCATCAGCCCATCGAGCAACTGGCAAGCCTGCGGTCCATTCCAAACCTGACAGTCATCCGGCCCGCTGATGCCAATGAAGTGGCCCAGGCATGGCGCACTGCCCTCAGGAGGAAGAAAGGGCCGGTGGCCCTTGTCCTCACGAGGCAGGGGCTTCCCGTTCTGGATCGTTCGATCTTCGGGCCGGACCAGTCTCTGGCAAAGGGCGCTTATATCCTCAAAGATGCCACGGACGGGAATCCGGATATCATTCTCATTGCCTCAGGATCAGAGGTTTCCATTGCCCTGGAAGCAGGCAGGACACTGGAAAAGCAGGATATCAAGGTTCGGATCGTCAGTATGCCGTCCTGGGAATTGTTTGAAGAGCAGCCGGCGGACTACCGGGAGGCGGTTCTCCCGGAAAGCGTTCCTGCCCGCATATCTATTGAGGCAGGGGGCAGCCAGGGGTGGCATAGATATACCGGATCGAGGGGGATGGTCTTGGCAATTGATCACTTTGGGGCATCAGCGCCTTTCCGGCAACTCTACGAACAATTCGGTATCACGGCGGAAAATGTGGTGCAAAAGGCTCTCGAAACCCTCGGGAAGTAAACAAAATGATATGCGGTTCGGCAATCCTCGGCTGCCGGACCGAGGCGAAAAGATATCACGGGGATTATCAGGCCCTCTTTGCGGCTCTCCTCCTGCCCGATATCCCATACCCGTAGCCTATGGCCAAAAGGGCTTCCAGTATCCAGACCACAATCCATGAGTTTGTCGCTGACCATAAGGCACCGCCGAGGACAAAAGCCGGCACTAGCATGACCATTCCCACACCGAATTTCCTGGGTAAATCCATTCTGACCTCCTCTCATAGTACCGTACATCGGGAATTTCGTCGAATCACCCGGTGCAACTCATGAGGCGAAGTTTCAACCTCACGAGAACGACCGTACCATTCTGCGGAGCGGATTATAAGCAAAAGAGCTGTCCGGGTCAAGGTTTTAAAGGGGCGGGCAGGTATTCCGGCTTCACGTTATGCAATGCATGAAAAATATTGCCTTTTATCTTTCTATTGGAACGATAGAACTGTTTCAGCATCTGTTTAATTTCTTCTCTCCGGGAGTTCCCCGCCGTTGGGCATCCAAGACGGATCTCCGGCCAGTTCATGGATCGGGCAAACCGGCGAATACGCTGTTCTTCAACCAGGTAGAGAGGCCTTATGACCGTCAATGCACCATTGAAAAAGTGCTGGACCGGCAGCATGGTACTGAGGGAGGCGCCGTAAAGAACATTCAGGAAAAACGTCTCGATGAGGTCGTCCTTGTTGTGGCCGAAGGCCAGCAGGCTGCACCCGAGGTCGCGGGCCGCCTCAAACAATATTTTCCGCCGCAGGCGTGAGCAAAGAAAACAGGGATTTTCGCGATTTTCCGGACTGTGGGCCGTAGGCCCGATGCGGGTCCGGATCACGCGACAGTCAAAACCTTCAGCTTCAAGAAAATCCCGGACTTTTTCTGCTGACCCTCCTCCAAACCCGGGATCCACGTGGATTGCCGTCATGCGGTAATTGATGGGAATCCGTCTCAGCCTCTCCCGGAGAAGCCACAGCAGGCTCAAACTGTCGAATCCCCCTGACACCGCCACAAGGACGTGGTCACCGTCCCGGATCATCCGGTTTCCATGAATCGCCTTCCCCACGAGGCGTTTCATTTCCTTCGCTGCGTAGCCCATAGCAGCCCTTTCATGCATGCGGTAGCAGCCGGTCCGGTGCCGGTCATGCTTCTTCCATACCGGTCCTGTTACCCGTACTGACGCTCACCAAATATCCTCGTTCCGATCCGTACCAGGTTCGCCCCTTCCTCCAGGGCCACCTTGTAGGAATTGGACATCCCCATGGAAAGGTATTTCATTTCCACGCCCGGAATCTTAATATCCGCAATTTCGTGAAACAGGTTTCTGGTAATCCGGAAATAGGGCCTGGCATCTTCAGGGTCCCCGGTAAACGGCCCCATGGTCATGAGTCCCTGGACTTTCACCCGTTCCAGTGCAGCAATCTCCCTGATGGATGAGGCGGCCTGGGAAGGGAAAAGGCCCGCTTTCTGTTCTTCCTTGCCACTATTGATCTCAATCAGGATGGGCATGACCCTTTCCATCTTGCGGCACACTTTGTCGATTTCCCCGGCCAGTTTGATGGAATCCACGGTCTCGATCATATCGAATAAAGGAACGGCTTTTTTTACCTTGTTCCGCTGGAGATGCCCGATCAGGTGCCACTTGACGCGATGTCCAATGACCGCAAAGGCCGCCTCAGCCTCCTGGACATAGTTTTCACCGACAATCTCCATACCCGCCTCGACCGCCTCCAGAATCTCCTCAGGAGTTCTGGTCTTGGCCGCGCCCACCAGCCTGACGCCACGGGGAAGCTCCTTCAGGATTTTTCTCACGTTTTCACCGATCATGCGTGCCTCCTTCCTGTTTTTCCTTTTCATACAGAACTTATCCATTCCTGTAAAGGACCTCCGCAACCCCTATTTCCTGCTGGACTTAGCACCCTGTAACGCATACCATTATACCACTTATCCACTATCCAGAAGCCGGAACAGCACAAACGGGGAGAGGAAACCGTCGACCTTATTCCAACATATGGAGGGAAGAATGACAAGAGAAGACCAGGGGCACTATGCAAAAAAGCATCCGTCGGATAAAACGGTGAACAAGGAGGTGGCGGAGGCCCTGAAAAAACGAACTGTGAACGGTCAATTGGCCTGCGCTGTGGCCTTCGACATTGCAGCGGACCTCGGGGCATCGCCGGGAGAAGTGGGTTATACCCTTGATATGCTTGAGATCAGGCTGATCAAATGCCAACTCGGCCTCTTTGGATACGGCCCGGGGAAAAAATCCGTGCAACCACTAGAGAATCTGCCGGAATCCCTTGAAAAAGCTATCCGCAGTGGACTCAGGGATGGTACCCTTCCCTGCGCAACAGCGTGGAAGGTGGCCGAGAAACTGGGAGTCGGCAAAAGGGACGTCTCCGCTGCATGCGATACACTTGGAGTCAAGATCAGGCCCTGCCAGCTCGGCGCGTTCTAGTTTCCATCCATAAATGGCTATTTTTAACAATCTCGGCGTAAATCTGCGGGATTACTTGTGCGACGTACTACTTGTACGCCTCCGCGCAATCCCTTGACTCCTTGATCTTGTAGAAAATATCTCATTCCTGATTGGAAACTCGTCCGTGCCCAGAATGCATTTGTTAATGGGCGCGTTCTAGTTTCCACCCATCTCACAAAAAAACCCCTATCTTTCCTGGAACCGTATTGCCTGGTCAGAAGAGATAGGGGCTGTTCAAATGATCCGAAAATACTTAACAGCTGCAGGAGCTTCCGCAACCGCCACCCATACTCATATTCGACGTGATGGAGAACCCCGAACCCATTACTGAACTCACGTAATCAACCTTGATGGGCTGAATCTGATTCAACAAATTCTTTTCCACCACATAGGTAATGCCACTGTTATCAAAAACCTCATCGTCGTCTCGCAGCTCATCCAGAGCCATGCCCAGCGAGGGGCCGGCTCAGCCGCCCTGCGACAGCACTATCCTTATGGGAGGGATATCTTCACGATCCTTCAGGAATTCTTTCACCATTTCGTTCGCTTTCGGCGTTACTTCAAACATTGTGTTCCTCCTTCATCCTTCTTCCAAATAATATGTACCCGCTTTCACTGCTATGTACCGCACGTTTAAAATAGGGATTCAATGGGCTTTTGTCAAATTATATCCTCGGGACCGGCAAAAATCCATTGATCAGAACGGTTCCTCGGAAAGCCGATGCCTCATCCACTGCAGTACTTTCTCAAATTCATCACGGAGTTCCGCCAGGGCACTGCCACGGTGACTCACCCTGTTTTTCTCGTTTCCCGAGAGTTGTGCAAACGTCCTGCCAAGGGGTGGATAGAAAAACACCGGATCATACCCGAATCCGTTGCTTCCCATCATTTCCCGAGTAATCTGTCCCTCACACACACCGTCGTAGATGAGGGCCGGGCCTCTCGGTACCGCAATGGCAAGCACACAAACGAATCTTGCGCTCCGATTCTCCACTCCTTTGAGCGCATCCAGGAGTTTCAGATTATTCTCGTGATCGACGGCCGTTTCACCGGCATACCGAGCCGACCGCACGCCGGGACCACCCTGCAAAGCCGCTACTTCCAAACCCGAATCATCTGCGATGGCTGGAAGGCCCAGGACCCTCGCCGTGTGCCGTGCTTTTTTTACCGCGTTTTCTTCGAACGTCTCGCCGTCCTCCACCACCGGGGGAATAGGGCCGAAATCTTCCAGGCTCTTTATCGTCACCGGAAATTCAGCCAAAAGACTTTCGAATTCTCTGATCTTGCCCTTGTTCCTGGTCGCCAGCACAATGGGCCGGTCAAGTGCCGCTGGTTTTTTTTTCTCCATGACAACAATCCGTTCCGATTCATCCGGCACAGAGTTACGGATCGCACGGCGAGTCTTGATTTTTTGCCCATCGGCCTCTGGTTCGGAGACAGGACGGCGATGGACAAAAACAACATGGTTTCCGGAAAAAATCATCTCAGAGAGCTCTGTACCTCTGTGGCAGAAACATACTTCACTATTTGCGACCTTTCTGAGAAAACGATGCTGTGATCCTATTTCCGAAGACATGCACTCGGTCCTGTTATTCTGAGAATAATGAAAACGAATGATCAATGGCAAGAAATTTATGGACAGAATGGACATCGTGTGACAGAAATATCCCCATCACAAGCAAGAGAAACCGCACTATGTTTTCACTGGACATTTTTCGCAGAAAATACCGGACTGATTCCGCAGAAGTGAAAATCAGGGACCGATCCTTTTCATTCTTTGTCCCCCGTGAACTGGAACCTTTTGTCGATCAGAATGACGTCTTCCACAATTTTCCTCTGTGGGCCAAAGTCTGGGAAGCATCACTGATTCTCGCGGACCACCTTGCCTCTCTGACGGCACGTCCGGACAAACACTTCCTTGAAATCGGCTGCGGATTGGGCCTGGTGGGAATTGTCGCGGCCTCCTTCGGGCACAGGGTTACCATGACCGAACAGGACCCGGATGCCCTCAATTTCGCCCGCGCTAATGCGCTCACGAATCTGTCCCATTCCGATTCCGCAATCGAGATACAGAGGCTTGACTGGTATCATCCCCGGCTGCAGCGCACCTTTGATTTCATTGTGGGATCGGAAGTGGTCTACAGCGAAAAAGCGTATGAACCCCTTTTCCACCTTTTCAGGACCCTCCTGAAACAGGGCGGTGAAATAATCCTGGCAGAAGGTCTTCGGGAATCGAGCGTTACCTTTTTCAGGGAAATGAGCCAATACTTTGAAATGAAAGCGCGGAAAAAAATAATCCGGACCCCCGAAAAGGAAATCCGGATTATCCTCTGTTCCATGAAGGTTAGTGATTGAATACCAGTCACCGCATTACGACGACTTGTCTCATCAATTATTTACTCACTCGGTTTCTTATGAAATGCACTCCCGCAGCTTCTCCATGAAAATTTTCCTGATTTTTTCCAGTTTTTCCTCACTGTTTGGTTCAAACCGCGGAACCACGACCGACTGGGTATTTGACGCGCGAATGAAACCCCAGCCCCCGTCAAAAAGGACCCGTGCCCCTTTGAGGCCTCGTGGGCCCAATGCCCAGGGTAATCAACCCCCCTTAAGAACGCCCGTAGCAAGGATAGTATCCTGATCAGGTTCGGTAATCCGCGTTGATGTTCACGTATTCGTGGGACAGGTCGCAGGTGTACATCTTTTCAGAAGACGTGCCCAGGTGCAGGTCAATACGAACCACAAATGATTCCTTGCCCATTTTTTTTGCCGCCAGCAGCTCCGCCTCTTTGCCGCAACTCAGCCCGCCCTGCACGATCCGCACGTCATCTATCCAGATCTCCGTCCTGGATTCATCCATGGATATCCCGGCCCTTCCCAGGGCCGCCATGATTCTCCCCCAGTTGGGATCCCGACCGTAAAAGGCGGTCTTGACGAGAGGTGAATTGGCAACGGTTCGGGCTCCCTGGAGAGCATCGCGCGGACTTGCAGCGCCCGCAATCTCCAGGGTGACAAATTTCGTGGCGCCTTCCCCATCCCTGGCAATCATCCGCGCCAAATCATCCATCACCCGGGTCAATCCCCGGGCAAACTCTCCATATGCCTCCGGGGAAAGCTCACCGTTCCCTGCCAGACCATTCGCCAGGGCAAACACGGTGTCGTTGGTACTGGTATCGCCGTCCACACTTGTTCGATTGAACGTCATTTCCACGCCCGCCAGGAGCGCTTTCCGAAGCGTCGCGGCATCAATGGAAATATCCGTGAGGATAAAACAGAGCATGGTGGCCATGTCGGGCATGATCATGCCCGCACCTTTGGCCATCCCCATGATCCGAAAGGGGCAATCTTCGACAGCTCCCTCAAACCGGGCTATTTTGGGAAACGAATCCGTTGTCATAATGGCCGCTGCCACCTCCTCCAGGTGGTCCGGCATCAGCGATTCTGCAAGGGGGATGACAGCATTTGAAATGAGCTGCATGTTGAGGGGTTCACCGATCACTCCGGTGGAAGCCACGAGAACCTCCTCTGGATGAATACCGAGGGCATGGGCGACCAGGTCCACCGTCTTTCGTGCATCACGCATGCCCTGAGGACCGGTGCATGCATTGGCATTTCCTGCGTTGGCAACAATTGCCCGGGCCTTGCCCACCCTGATATGCTCGCTGCTCAGCAGGACCGGTGCTGCCTTCACTTTGTTCCTGGTAAAGACCGCCGCGGCGGTTGCCTCCTTCTCTGAATAAACAAGACCGAAGTCCGGTTTCCCGTTCTTTTTGAGACCCGCAGCAACAGCCGACGCCGTAAATCCCTGTATCGTGTATGCCATGCCATTCCTCATTTGCCTTGCGCCGCGTGACGACGCCCCACGCCCGACGCCTGTTTCCAGGTTGACCCGTTGGGCTGTTTCGCCGCACCCGGTCTCCGGTGTCAAATTTCCAATCTCTACCGATTGGCTCCGCAGCACTTCTTATACTTCTTCCCGCTTCCACAGGGACAGGGATCATTTCTTCCCACTTTCTTCTCCTTTCGCCGGACCGTGGCAGGCGGCTCGGCATCACCCCCGTGGCTCATATGCATGGCTCGCCGTTTTTTTCTGGAAACCGGCTCAGGGGCCTCTCTCATCAACTGAATCCTGAAAATCATGCTCAGCGCCTCTTCACGGATCTTGTCCAGGAGGTTGTCAAAGAGGACGAATCCTTCCTTTTTGTATTCCCTGAGTGGATCAAGCTGGCCATACCCCCTGAGACCGATCCCTTCTTTCATGTGCTCCATGTCCTGGAGATGCGCAATCCATTGATCGTCTATAATCTGAAGAAGGATCAGCTTCTCGATCTGCCTGAAATCCTCCTTTCCGAACGCGTTCTGCCGTTTCTCGTATGCCTCCCGCACCTGCTCCTTCAGTATATCCGACAGGTCTTCCGGTTTGAGGGCATCGAAAGATTCCTGTCCCATTTCTTCCGAGCTGATGCCCGCCTTCATGCCGAACAGGCGGGTAAAATGATCCTTCAGTCCCTTTATATCCCAGTCTTCGGGATATGCCTTGGGGTCTACCCATTTCTCAACCAGGTCTTCAATCTTGTCGTCCATCATGTTGAGGATAATCTCATCCAACCCCTGTTCCGTCAGGATATCCTTTCTCAGTGAGTAGATGATTTCCCGGTGCTTGTTCATCACGTCATCATATTCAAGGAGATGCTTCCGAATATCGAAATTGTGCGCCTCTACCTTTTTCTGGGCATTCTCGATCCCCTTTGAAATGAGGCTGTGCTCTATGGGCTCTCCCTCCTGCATACCCAGGCGATCCATGATAGAGGAAATCCGTTCAGAGCCGAAAATCCTGAGGAGGTCGTCTTCAAGGGAAAGGTAGAAGCGTGAAGATCCCGGATCACCCTGCCTTCCCGACCGGCCCCTGAGCTGATTGTCGACCCGCCGGCTTTCATGCCGTTCAGTCCCCAGAACGTGAAGCCCCCCCAGATCAACCACCCCTTCTCCGAGAACGATATCCGTGCCTCTCCCTGCCATGTTCGTGGAGATGGTCACGGTCTTCGGCTGGCCCGCGTTCGCGATGATCTCAGCCTCCCGTTGATGGTGCTTGGCATTGAGAACCGAATGGGGAACTCCTGAACGTTTTAGCATCTTGCTGAGCATCTCGGACTTTTCCACCGAAACGGTCCCCACAAGGACGGGCTGCCCTTTTTCGTAAAGTTCCTTGATTTCGCCCACAGCCGCCTGGAATTTCTCCCGTTCCGTCTTGTATATGACATCGGGGAAATTCTTCCGAATCATCAGCTTATTGGTCGGTATCACCACCACGTCCAGTTTGTAGATATTATCGAACTCTGCAGCCTCGGTGTCTGCGGTTCCGGTCATGCCGGCCAGCTTCTCATACATCCTGAAGAAGTTCTGAAAGGTAATGGTGGCCAGGGTCTGATTCTCTTCGGCCACGCTGACCCCTTCCTTCGCTTCTACTGCCTGGTGAAGTCCGTCGCTCCACCTTCTTCCCGGCATCATCCGGCCGGTGAATTCGTCCACGATCACTATCTGATCGTCCTTGATCACATAGTGCACATCTTTTTCAAAAAGCCAGTACGCCTTGATGAGCTGCTGTGTCGCGTGGAGCAGATCGGATGATCGGACGAAACGCTCTTCCAATTCCTTGAGACGCTCCTCCTTCTCTTCCTCATTCAGCGTCTCATCTTCCCGGATCAGGTGGCTTTCATCATCAAGATCCGGGAGGGTAAAATCTCCCA
>CAZWEV010000016.1:0-23567 GCA_964633015.1 uncultured Desulfobacteraceae bacterium
TTGGCGAAAGTCCTGATCATCATCGAGGTATCAGATGCAAGACGCCGAGGAGCGACGACGGAGGCGTATGACCAATACGTCGCAGGGAGGAGCGATCGAAGGCAACGCAGCAGATGATACCTCGATGATGATCAGGTGTGGAATAGCACTTGACAAGCGCAAAGCATATTGCTAATAGTTGCACTCCTTGGAGGCACGTAGCTCAGGGGGAGAGCGCTACCCTGACACGGTAGAAGTCGCGAGTTCAAATCTCGCCGTGCCTACCAGAAAGAAATCAAGCGAAGGGGTTACGGATGGAGCCGTGACCCCTTCGCGTATGGAAAGCCGGTTTTTTCGCTTGCATTTCATTATGTTATTGTTTATAAAACGAACAATTTCATGCCTCTTGCTGATGCATCATCTGCAAGCTTGAAAAAAGAGCCTCTTTTTTCACTTTGAGATCACCACAAGGTGTGGATTTTATACCGGTGAAAAAGAGGATGGAAGGCGTTGAAAATCCAGCCGAAGGGAAAACCGGAGTTTGAGTGTTCGATCAACAAGGCATCTGAGGAAGAGACTTGTTTACTTCGGATGCCTTCTTTTCTTTCTGTTTGACGAGTGAGAACGAGGACATGATCACTGATCACCAGACAGGATCGGCGTTGGAAAACATTGAGGAAAAGATATTGACTGCGCGCGAGACCCTTGAACAGGCACATGCGAAATCAATGGATCGGATCATTGCCGTGAAGATCGACGGTGTGGCACGAGACCTGTTTGCTGAAGTGCCGGAAGGTGCGCAAGTCGAACCGATTTACCTGGATTCCGACGAAGGACTGGAAATACTGCGGCACAGCACTTCTCACGTGATGGCCCTGGCGGTAAAAGAACTCTTTCCCGGGGTCAAGGTAACCATCGGTCCGGCTATCGAGGACGGCTTCTATTATGACTTCGATTATGAACGGCCGTTGAAGGAAGATGACCTTCCTGCAATCGAGGACAAGATGCAGGAGATTATCAAGGCGAATCTGCCCTTTGAACGAAAGGAAATGTCGTCGGAAGAGGCTGTTCGCTATTTCGGAAAGCAGGGAGAGGACTATAAAGTCGAATTGATTCGTGATCTGGGTGAACAGAGGGTATCTCTTTACACTCAGGGAAGTTTTACAGACCTCTGCAGGGGCCCCCATATCCCGAGCACTGGAAAAATAAGGGCATTTCACCTCACCAAAACCGCCGGAGCGTATTGGAGAGGTGATGAAAACAGGCCCATGTTGAGCCGGATCTACGGTGTTGCCTTTGCCGACCGAAAGACCCTGAAGGCGCATCTTCAAAGACTGGAGGAAGCGAAAAAGCGAAATCACGCCAGGCTGGGCCCGCAACTGGGCCTGTTCAGCACCCACGAAGAGATCGGTGCTGGTATGATCGTATGGCATCCGAAGGGCATGATGCTTCGGTATCTACTGGAAGACTTTGAAATCAAGGAGCATCTCCGCCGGGGATACGAACTGGTAAAAGGACCTGAGATCCTCAAGACCGATTTATGGAAAAAATCGGGGCATTTTGAGAATTACCGGGAAAACATGTACTTCACCATGATTGATGAGCAGTCTTATGGAATCAAACCCATGAACTGCCTGTCGCATATGCTTATTTACGGATCAAGAATCAGAAGTTACCGTGACCTGCCCAAGAGATATTTTGAATTGGGCACCGTGCACCGTCATGAACGTTCGGGAGTCCTGCAAGGCCTGCTCCGGGTGCGTGAATTCACGCAGGATGATGCCCATATTCTCTGTGCGCCCGAGCAATTGAATGAAGAAATCAAGGGAGTTCTCGATTTTGTCCATGACATCATGGACGTGTTTCGCTTTGACTATGAACTGGAAATAAGCACGCGTCCCGAAAAATCCATCGGGTGTGACGAAGATTGGGAAATGGCCACAAAGGCCCTGATGGAAGCCATGGATGAAAGGAAGCTGGCCTACGAGGTAAACGAAGGTGACGGCGCGTTCTACGGGCCCAAGATCGACGTGAAACTCAACGACGCCCTAGGCCGCAAATGGCAATGCGCAACCATCCAGTGTGATTTTACCCTCCCGGAAAGGTTCGACCTGACCTATGTGGGAAAGGACGGTCAGAAGCACAGGCCGGCCATGATTCACCGGGTGATATTAGGCGCCATTGAACGGTTTATCGGCATTCTGATAGAACATTACGCGGGGGCTTTCCCGGTCTGGCTTGCACCGGTCCAGGCGATCATTCTGACCGTGACCGACCGGAACCTGCCCTTTGCAGAGAGGCTGCTTGATTCCCTCAGGAACTCGGGAGTCAGGGTGAAAGCCGACTTCAGAAATGAAAAACTTGGGCTGAAGGTGCGCGAGGCCCAGATGGAAAAAATCCCCTACATGCTTATTGTGGGAGACAGGGAGAGTGAAAAGGAAGGAATGACCCCTCGCCTGAGAAGTGGTGAGAATCTTCCGTTCATGACCGCGGGGGATTTTACGGGGAGAATCAGCGAAGACGTCAAACAAAGGAGGTAGGACCATAGGCAGTAAATTTGATCGCGTCAATATCAACGAGAATATCCAGGCAAGACTGGTACGGCTAATCTCTGTTGATGGGAAACAACTCGGCATCTTGCCCGTGCAACAGGCGCTCCGGGTGGCAAGAGAGGAAGGGTTTGATCTTGTTGAAGTAGCTCCTGATTCCGATCCGCCGGTGTGTCGAATTATGGATTACGGAAAATTCAAGTACCAGGCGAGTAAAAGGGACCAGGAAGCACGAAAAAAAGGACGGACGTTCCAGATAAAGGAAATTAAACTCCGTCCCCATACAGGTGAGCATGATCTGAGTTTTAAGATCAAGAACCTCAGAAAATTCCTGGAGAAGAAAAACCGGGTGAAGGTTTCGGTTTATTTCAGAGGGCGCGAACTGGCTCATATGGAAATGGGCAACGAGCTTCTCCAGAAAATTGCTGAGGAAGTTGAAAATGAGGGAACGGTTGACCAGCCTCCGAAACAGGAAGGCAGAAACAGTGTCAGTATGGTGATCGCGCCCAAGTAGCCGAGTGGTTCACCTGAAGCAACAGGATGTGGGTTGGAAAGAACCTGCTGTTTCCGAGTACACACTCTGGATCGACCTCTTTTTGGTGGAGGAGATTCCGGGTTTTATATTTGCTTGTTTCCGGTTCAACCGGATGAGGAAGGGAGGAAGTATTCATGCCGAAGATGAAGACCAACCGAGGCGCTGCCAAACGGTTCAAGATAACGGGTTCCGGCAAAGTTGTACGGAATAAGGCATACTCGAGTCACATACTGACAAAAAAGAGTACCAAGAGAAAACGAAATCTGAGAAAATCAGGGTTGGTACACAGCACCAATCTCAAACAGGTTTCCAAGCTCATGCCGTACCGCTGAATTCCAAGCGGTATGAGCACTGCATTCTGAGGTGGAGAGAAGAAAATGCCGAGAGTAAAAAGAGGCTTCAAGGCCAGAAGAAGGCGAAATAAGATTTTGAAGGCCGCAAAAGGGTATAGGGGTGGCCACAGCAAGGTGTTCAGAACCGCCAGTATTGCGGTGGACAGGGCGGGAATGTACGCCTACCGGGATCGAAGGAACAGAAAGAGAGATTTCCGCCGACTGTGGATCGTCCGCATTAATGCTGCTGCCCGTGAAAACGGTCTTTCATACAGCAGATTGATGGACGGCCTTCGAAAGGCCGGGGTTGAATTGGATCGGAAGGTTCTGGCTGACCTTGCCGTGAGGGATCCATCCGCCTTTTCCGAACTCGCCAGTATTGTTCACTCCTGAAGGTTCCCTCCTCACAGTCCCCCGATGGCGTGGAAGGCCTTGAGAGAAGTGGCGGAATCAGCATGAGAGAGAAACTCCTCCAGATAGAAAAAAAGGCAATTGCCGAACTCGAAAAGATTCACGGCAAAGAATCCCTTGAACAATTCAGAGTATCCTATCTCGGGAAAAAGGGACTGCTGACCTCTATTATGAAGGGGCTTCGCGATCTGGATCCCGGCGAGAGACCCGCCATAGGAAAACTGGCCAATGAAATTAAGCAGAGGCTCACCGGTCAGTTCCAAGAGGTGTTGGAGAATATGAGCAGGGCTTCTTTCGGAGAAGGAGATTCGTTTGACGTAACCCTTCCGGGAAGGCAGCCTGTGTACGGGCACTTGCATCCCGTCACCCAGACAATCGAGGAAGTCTGCCACATTTTCGAAAAAATGGGATTTCGGATCGTGAAGGGTCCGAATGTGGAGCTTGATTACTACAATTTTGAGGCCCTCAATATTCCCAAAGATCATCCTGCGCGGGACATGCAGGATACATTCTACATCTCAGAAAACGTGGTGCTCAGGACTCACACATCGCCTATGCAGGTCCGTGTTATGGAGTCCCAAAAGCCTCCGGTCAGTGTCATTGCGCCGGGGAAGGTGTATCGAAGGGATTCCGACGTGTCGCATACGCCCATGTTTCACCAGGTAGAGGGACTACTGGTGGATAAAGACGTGACGTTCGGTCAGTTGAAAGGCACTTTGACCGCCTTTGTCCGGGAGATGTTTGGCAAAAAGACAGCACTGCGTTTCAGGCCCAGTTTTTTTCCTTTTACGGAGCCCAGCGCAGAGGTCGACATCGCATGCGTGATTTGTGGAGGAAAAGGATGCCGGACCTGCGGGCAAACGGGCTGGCTGGAGATCCTCGGCTCCGGCATGGTGGATCCCGAGGTGTACGGTTTTGTGGACTATGATCCTGAGATATATTCGGGATTCGCTTTCGGGGTGGGGATGGAAAGAATTGCCATGCTCAAATACGGAATTGATGATATCCAGCTTTTTTTCAGAAATGACATGCGGTTTCTCCGGCAGTTTTAACCATTCCATTTCATGAGAAGTGACGATGAGAGTTAGCCTGAACTGGTTGAAGGAGTATGTGGACATAGACCTCGCTCCCGCAGCTCTGTGCGATGCTTTGACCATGGCGGGGCTGGAAGTTGAGGGCCTTGAGCCGGTTGCGGATGGATTGGGGCATGTTGTAGCCGCGAGAATCGTTCGGGTAGAACCTCACCCCGATGCCGATCGTCTGTTCCTCTGTCACGTGGACACGGGCTCTGAGACATCGCAGGTGGTATGCGGCGCTCAGAATCTGCGGGTGGGAGACATGGCGCCGCTCGCATTGCCCGGTGCACGCCTTCCCATAGGAACAACCGTCAAAGAAAGCGCGATCCGGGGACAGGCTTCACGGGGGATGCTCCTGGCCGAAGATGAAATGGGGCTGACCGACGACCACACGGGAATCATGGTGCTGCCGGGGGAGGTCTCCGCTGGAAGAGAGGTAGCCGCCGTCTTATCTCTTCCGGACTGGGTCCTCGATATCGGAATTACTCCCAACCGGGCTGACTGCGCCTGCGTCATCGGGATCGCAAGAGAAATTGCGGCAATCACCGGATCGCAACTCAAATTGCCGGCCATAGCGGTGAACGAGGATGGCCCGCCGACAGAAACCCTGACAAGTGTGACCATCGAAGATCCGGACGGGTGCCCCCGGTACACGGCAGGGCTCCTTCAGGGCATAGAGCTCCGTCCTTCGCCATTCTGGATGAGATATCGGCTTTTCCAGTCGGGGGTGAGGAGCATCAACAATATCGTTGATGTCTCGAACTATGTAATGCTGGAAATGGGACAGCCTCTCCATGCCTTTGACTACAACCGGCTCCAGGAAAACCGCATCGTAGTCAGAAAGGCGTCCGACGGCGACCGGTTCACGACGCTTGACGGGCAGACCCGGGAGCTCAATGGGGAAACCCTGATGATCTGCGACGGGAAACGATTTGTGGGTCTCGCAGGAATCATGGGAGGTCTGAATTCCGAAATTTTCGAGGGAACCACCAATGTGCTGGTGGAAAGCGCTTTTTTCGATGCCGTCACCATTCGCCGCAGTGCAAGGCGACTGGGTCTTTCAACAGAGGCGTCCTACAGATTCGAAAGAGGCATCGATATCGAGAGGGTCCCCTGGGCTCTCAAGAGGAGCCTCAGCCTCATGCAGCAATTGGGAGGCGGGACGCTTGCATCAGGGATCCTGGATAATTATCCGCGGCCTTATACGGCGCCCGAAATACCTTTCCGACCGGAAAAGGCAAACGCACTGCTCGGAATCGACCTCTCCAGGGAGACCATGATCCGGTATTTTCAGTCTCTGGATATGGCGGTAAAGGAGGACGAGGACGGGAAAATCCGGGTTGTTCCCCAGTCATTCCGCCTTGATATCCGGCGGGAAGTTGATCTGATCGAAGAGGTTGCGCGGCTGCATGGATATGACAGCATTCCCGTTTCGTCTCCCGCAGTGCGGCTGAGTGATGAGAAGGATGCGCCCGCGCTGCTGCTGCGTGACCGCATGAGATCCCTCGCGAGTTCTTTTGGATTTACGGAGGTCATTACTTACAGCTTTGTTTCCCCTGAGGCGCTTCAAGCCGCGGGATCACCGGGAGGATATCATGAGGACCAGGTCGTAAGGATCATGAATCCCTTGACAAACGATCAATCGGTCCTGCGGACGTCTCTTGTGCCCGGGCTTCTGACCACCTTGAAAATGAATATTTCACATGGGGAACGAACGTTGAAGCTTTTCGAGTGGGGAAAAATATTCTTCAACCGGGGGGAAGGAATCCAACCCCATGAAAGGATTTGGCTTGCCGGTATCATGACCGGACCTTACAGAGCGAAGGCATGGTACTGTGCTGAGCGGGAGGTGGATTACTTTGACGCCAAAGGTGCCCTCGAAGGCCTGCTGGAAAATGTGGGTGTGAGGAACCCTTCTTTTCAAAGAGGTGCCCAATCCCCACCCTATGATCCTGGTTTCTCTTCCGCGGTCTTTGCGTCCGATGTTCTCCTTGGCAACGTTGGACAGGTCTCCCCGGTGGTCATGAAGGCCTTCGACCTGGAAGACGAGGAAGCCTTTTTGTTTGACCTTGACATCCAGGCGCTCCTGGGCGTTCTGCCCAGGGCAAAGAGGTTTCAGCCCTTTGCCAGATACCCTGCCGTATACAGGGATATATCTATGATTGTCAGTCGCAAGGAGGAAAGCGGCAGCATACTGCGGCTCATCCGGGAAGAGGGGAAGAACCTGGTGGAATCGGTGCAGATTTTTGATTCCTACGAAGGGAAAAACATGGATCGGAACGAAAAGGCCCTGGGATTCAGAGTCTGTTATCGCTCCACCGAGGGGACGCTTGACGGAACCACCGTAAATGAATTGCATGAGGCAATTATTGCGCGAATTCGTCGTGATACGGGAGGAAGACTCCGGGAGGGCTAGTGAGTGAACTGGATACCCGACGATAAACGTTTCTTCCGCATTGGAGAAGTGAGCCGGATTATCGGGGTTGAACCGTATGTATTGAGGTACTGGGAGACGGAATTTCCGGAAATCAAACCCCGGAGAGCCGATTCCAACCAGCGTACGTACCAGCGAAAAGAGCTTGAGACCATCATGGAGATCAAGCGGCTCCTATATGAAGAAAAGATGACGATCGAAGGTGCAAAAAGACGGCTGAAGCAGAAGAGAATGTCGGCCCATTCCATACAATCCGTACTCTCCCATGTGGAGCAAGAGCTCAAGGACATTCTTCATATTCTTTCATAACCAGTTATCTTTTCTTCATTTTTGCCGCACAAGAAATTTCTTGCACGTGAAAATGAATGAAATCACTTGTCCCTGTTATCATCTTCATCGGACTCTCTCTCCTGCTCATAGTGAGAGGATCTCGTCACAAAGACCCAGGCCTTGAATTTCCTGACCGGTGCATGTCCTGTCATCATGTTTCAAATGATCCCGGCAGATCTCATGCTGTCGCGGCCTTTGGTTGTGCCACCTGCCATCTGGGAAATCGCTATTCTCTGGATGAGCGGAGAGCCCATGTGGGCATGGTCAGGAACCCGGCCGACTTGCGCGTGGCGGAGAAGACCTGTGGGAAACCCTCATGTCACCCGGGAATCGTTTCACGGGTGAAACGCAGTGTCATGGCGACAAACCGCGGGATACTGCGGTCGATTCAAACGCACTGGGTCGGATTGAACACTTCAAATACAAGTGTAGCGGAACTTCTCGGTCCCTCTCCGCCAACCAACGCGGCCATCGATCATTACCGGAAGATGTGCGGAGGATGCCATCTCTGGAAAAAACGTGGAGATCATGCAGGTGAGATCGGACTGCGTGGCGGCGGCTGCAGCGACTGTCATGTTCCTGATTCCGACTCGGCAAAATCAGCACCGGGAAACAGCGGGATCCATCCCGATATTACCGTCCATATTCCCTCTGCCAATTGTCTGAAGTGCCACAACAGATCCGCACGAATAGGCCTTTCCTATATGGGTCGCTATGAGTCGGCAGGCTACGGAACCCCGTATGAAGGGGCAGGGCTCAATGCCAGGCGTCTGTCTGGGCGGCGTTTTTTCCTCCATGTGGGTGCGGACGTACATTTCGAAAGAGGAGGCATGTCCTGTATTGACTGCCATACGAGTACCGGTGTCATGGGGGACGGGAATGAATATGAAGAGATGTATCACCAGCTGGACATAACCTGCCAAGCCTGCCATGATCCAGCCTTCCGGAAGGACACCGGTCCGGAATCCACGGCATCCATCCTGTTGTCGGCAAATGGCCATGTTCCCCATTCAGCGGAAACCCTCATGGGCTTCACCAGGAAGGGCACTCCGCTTTACAACCTGCAGCGGGTGAAGGGAAAACCCGCGTTCTTTCGCAAGAAAGACGGCAAGCCCATGGATCTGCATATTGTTTCCGGAAAAAATGCCTATCACTCTTTCCCCGGGCACGAGCGCCTCTCCTGCCAGTCCTGTCACAGCCAGTGGGTACCCCAGTGTTACGGGTGCCATATCACGTACGACCCTGAAGGATCTCAAAAAGACTGGCTCACCGGAAAGCCCCGGAAAGGAATGTGGCGGGAAGCCCGATCCTTTATCAGGTTTCTCAAACCGGCCCTTGGTGTCCGCAATGGTTCCGGGATTTTCCCTATCTCTCCGTGCCAGGTGTTTCTGCCCCGGGCGATCACACCGCATGATCCGGAAGAAAAGGGGTCCCGGAAGATCTTCACGGTTTCGGGTTTCGATCCTCACACCACCTCGCTTGAATCAAGAACATGCAGGGATTGCCATGGCGATCCCAAGACTCTGGGTCTGGGAGAAGGAATTCTGTGGATGAAAAACGGCACCTGGGCATTCAGGCCCACGTATGATTCAGCATCCTCCGGCCTTGATATTTCTTTTCCTTTGGACGGGCCGGCAGCCCGGACCCGGAAAAACGATGAAAAGTTTCCCGTAAACGGAACGCGACCGTTCAACCGGCAGGAAATAGGGCATATTCTCTCTGTTGATGCCTGTCTCGGCTGTCATAACCGCTACGATGACATCATATTTCGGAATTTTACCCGCAGCCTGCAGATGTTCAGGAATCGACCGGATCTCCCGTGCAGAAAATGACGAAAAATATCCCGTATATCCTCCTGATACTTCTCCTTTTTCCCATGTCTTCCATGGCGTATGGAGATGTGCCGCAGGGACGCAGCGACTTCAGCAATTGTCTCGAGTGTCACAAAGGCATCCAAACCATCAGCAGGAATCATGCCACGCTTTCCTGTGCGTCCTGCCACGTAAAGCCCGAAGACAGGCAGGATACCGGGCTCAAAACACATGCCGTCATCATCAGGAATCCGTCAATGCCTTCCGAGGCCAGGACCTTCTGCGGAAGCTGCCACGAAAAGGAAATTGAAAGGGTTTCCTCATCTCTTCATTCAACGCTCGCCGGCATGATCAACCAGACCCGATACCTGTGGGGGGCACAGAAGAGCGCGGCCCCGGCCATTTTCGGGCTGGGAGAGGGGTTGCAGCCGTTGCCGGTACCGGACAAGGATACCTACCCGGACAGACCCGCCCTGCTCGTGGACGATTTCCTGAGACGTCGATGCCTTCGGTGTCATATCCATGGGGAAGGGGACCATGAAAGAGGTCTTTACCGGGCCGGGGGCTGTGCCGCGTGCCATGTGCCGTATGCTGACGACGGCCGGTACCGCGGAGAGGACCGCGCCATGCCAAAAGACAAAGGGGGATACCCGGTTACTCATTCGTTTACCACCCGCATCACCAACACCCAGTGTCTCCATTGTCATAATCATAACTATGCAGGGGCGGACTATGCAGGGCTTTTTGAGCACGATTACAGCTCCACGTATGACTCGCCCGTTGTTGACGGGAAACCTGCCTCACGAATATATGGGATGCATTATCACCACCTGGCAAGGGATGTCCACGCTGAAAAGGGACTCTGGTGCATTGATTGCCATCAGGCGGAAGATGTCATGGGAGACAGGAAGATTTACAGCTACGAGCTGGAAGCACCCATGCGCACCTGCAGCGCATGTCACGGAGGGTTTGGAGGAAAACGGCCGCGCTCCGACAGGGCTGTCCTGCGTTCAGCCGACGGAAAAAGACACAGGATACCGCTTTTTTCAAAAAAGCCGGTTGCGCACGGCATCCCTGAACACGAGCAGGTGCGATGCAGCGCGTGCCATGCGCAGTGGGCGTTCCAGGATTTCGGTCTGAGCGTGGTCCGTGAAGATGCATCGCAGGGGTACAAGTGGTATGGTCTGACCGCCCAGGGTGACCCCTCCCTTGAGCGGATACTGACGGCATCCATGAAAGCTCCCCCAGACACCCCTGTCTTTTCAAGGGATCTGATTACCGGAGAGACAAAGCAGGGCATATGGTCACAGGGGTGGCGATTCAGACGCTGGGAATTGTTCTCCCTGGGCGTTGACCAGGAGAAGCGATATACTGTTTTTCGGCCGCTTCACCAGTATTTCATCAGTTACATTGACCGTCTGGGAAATACCGCTCTGGACAGTGTGGTTCCTGAAAGGGGGGATGGGAGCGGGAGGGGATGGGCATGGGCCCCGTATGTGCCCCATACCATCGCTCCGGTCGGCCGTCAATGCGATTCGTGCCACAAAAACGCCGTTGCCGTCGGCCTTGGTCCTGCAAAGAAAAAAAGCCGGGATCTTTCCCTGTTTGTCCCTTCTCCACCTCCTGTTTCATCCATGCGCCTTTTGACAAGGGATGAAAGAGAGAGACTCCTGCATCCGTCGAGACGCTGGGGAAAAGAGCGCCTCAGATCTCTCACTGTACGATAAAGGTCTGGGGAGAGAGGCGGGTAATGGTCCGACTGCCGGTTTCCGTGACAAGAACGACATCCTTGATGCGCAGGCAATAGTGATCTTTGAGAGATTTTTCCGAAAAGAGGGAAAGGACCATGCCCGGCTTGAGGACCTGTCGGCTCCCGTCCGCAATAAGGGGAGGTTCAAGAAGCTCCAGGCCGATGCCGTTTCCGATCATCCAGCTGGGGTTCGTTCCCTGCGGCTGATTATTCGGACCGATGCCCAGGGCAACGGCTTTTTCCCGGGAGATATTGAATAGCTGGCCCGCACGTACCCCGGGCTTGATCTCGGCAAGGATTTCCTGTTGCAGCGCCATGAGGTCCTCTGCTTTGTCTTCAAAAGGCGGATCCGGGGGGCCGATTGAGAAGATTCTTGCCTCATTCACATGGTAGCCGTTCAGAAAAAACCTCGATTCCAGGGTGACAGGATCTTCCCGGTTCATTCTTTTTCTCGGCTCGATGACCAGACAGTTGCCCTCCCGCAGGGATGGGAAGTCGATCCCTTTTCCCGTTTCCATCCCCGCCGCGGAAACGTGGGAAAGGAGAAGCCCGCTTTTCTGGTAATCTCGTATGCGCAGGCCCGCCCCGTGCCCAATGGACCTTGCAAACAATTCGGCTCGGGAAGAGATCTCCACATCCGTGTCCCCAGCACGCATGTGTTTGCCGATGAAATCAAAGACCCGGGAAGAGTTTTCAGCCGCATTTTCCATCTGGGCCAGTTCCCAGGGTGATTTTATGGAGCGGACCGCATGGATTGCAGGGGAACCGTCCAGGCATTTCGCACTCGGGAAGAGCCGTTCGTAAAACCGGAAATCCCGTACCGGCATAACGTCCCACTCGAAACCAATCCGGTCCGGGACTTTTCCCCGGTAATCAGTGATCAGTCCAGGGATTTCCTTGATGGATTGTATCTGAATAATGCGGTCCAGAGGTGATTCCGCCAGGGCCCTGGGATAAAATTTCTTCACGAGCAGCAGGGGCGCACCTTCGGCCGGGATAAAAACGCATCCATTTTGTGCGGTTCCCGAGAAGTAGAGGACATCTATTCTTTGGATCACAAGGAGTGCGTCCACGCCGCGGGCCAACATTTCCTGTTGCACCCGATGTACGCGCCACTCGATTTCCCTTTTCGGAACCTTGCATGAAAAGATATTTTTTTCGTCTTCCATCGCTTCCGGTTATGGTGTAGGATAAAAAATCAAAAGAGAAACGGTACAGCAGAAATCATTCCCCTTTTCCCCGCCCGCTCATGAGGCGCATCCGGTTGCACACCTCCAGGGTTACGGCAAGATAACCGGGCGTGGTTGAGAGGGACACGGGCTGCCGGGGTAATCAAAAGCATTGAACCTGATAAAAGCCTCACCGAAGCATTGATCGGAAGGAAGAGCATGGTAACCGAAGAGGGTATAATTGAGAACGTTTTCAGGGATAAGGCCACCGTCCTGTTCAGGAGGAGCGCGGCGTGCGCCCACTGTGAGTCTCAGGGCGCCTGCGAGGTGGCGGATGAGAAGAACATGCACATCGTGATCTCAAATGATCTGCATGCCACGGTAGGAGATCGTGTCGAGATCAGCCTGCCTTCCCATTCCCTGGTAAAGCTTTCTCTTGTGGTCTATTTTCTTCCTGTTGTCGCGTTAATCCTCGGGGCCACCATGGGAGATGCCTGGGGATCTTTTTTTCAGGTAGAACCCATCACCGGGTCCATCATTGGGGGAGGAGTCGGCCTCGTGGGCACCTATTTTCTCCTGAAGTGGGTGAACCGTGGCGCGAAGAAAAAGATGGAGTATCGCCCACGGATGACCCGCATTATTCGTACCGGACCCCCTCAACCCGACGATAGCAGATCAACCCGCACTGGAGACATCTCCGAGATTCATTCAACGCCTGTTCCTCGGTCAGACCAAGAATAACTTCACGAGAAGGATCATTGATCCTTTCAGATGCAGGTATCTCCTGCATCTTCTGCCGTGGAAACCGTTTTATCGGTTCCAGCGCCTTAAGGTTCAACACCTCGGTGAACTTTCGAATCAGGTTTTCCGGGGCTTCCACCGGCTCCCCGGTGAGAAACCTATGCACTGAATTGGCAGCTCTTCTCCCTGATCCGATCGCCTCAACCACAGCCCTGTAGTCGGCCATGGCCTCTCCCGGACGAAAGATACCCGTATCTTCCGTGGCAAAGGGCCCCGGATACGGGGTGAGGGTTTCCCAGCTGAGGAGTGCTTGCGGTGCTTCTTCCTGTTCCTCGTTTTCAGGGGCCTGAGAGATGTAAATGAGTTCAGGAAACCTGCCCGCACCGGTCAGCAGGAGATCAACGGGGATCTCTTGCGGTGATTCTTCTTCCTGGTCGAGGCGGGTGACGGCAACCCGTTCCAAGTTATTTCCCGCACCCATCATCTTCATGACGGTGCTTTGAAACAGGAATTGAATGCCTTTGTCTCGGGCGCTTTTGATCACATCTTCCGGGTAGGAACTATCCCATTCAGAGCTCCGCAGAACCAGGTACACTGTTTTTGCTCCCTCATTCATGCAGATCTCCGCGGCTTGCAGAGCTGCTTTTCCCCCGTCCAGGATCATGATGTTTTTCCCGGGTTGAGGTTTTTTCCCGCGTCGATAATCAAGAAGGAAGTCAACCAGGATCCTGACGCCCGGAAGCGGGTTCAGATCCTCATCCCGCTGCTTTTCCCGGACAAAGGAGTCCCATCCGCCGGTTGCAACGAATACGGCCCTGAAGCCCTGCTCCAGGAGCGATTGTACGGTTATATCTTTTCCCAGTTTCTTGCCTGTCTGTGCCTCAACTCCCGCCTCAAGAATGCCCGCAATATCCCACTCAAGCACGTTCCTCGGGAGCCTGGATTCGGGGAGTCCCAGGTGAAGAATGCCCCCCAGGTGATCTTGTGCCTCGTAGAGCGTGACGTCATGCCCCAGGCGGTTCAGGGCGTATGCGGCGGTCAGGCCTTCTGCGCCTCCTCCGATAACGGCGGCACGGCACTGGGTTTCCGGTGCTCTGGGGACCTGGACGTGCCGGCCTGATGCCATTTCCTGATCCGTTGCAAAGCGTTTCAGGCTGTTTATGCCCACCGGTTCATCCACCAGGTTCCGTCTGCACGCCTCCTGGCACGGTTCAACACATATCCGCCCGCAGACGCTCGGGAAGGGGTTCGTCTCCTTAATAATTCTTACCGCCTCAAGATAGTTGCCGTTGGAGATTTCCTTGATATATGCGGGGATATCGATTCCCGCGGGGCAGTTGCGCTGGCAGGGCGCGGTGCATTGATCAGTGGTATACTCCCGCTGAATACGGCGCGTATTTGACGTAAGGGTAATGATGTGCCTGGGGCAGACCCGTTCGCAGGTTCCGCACCCCGTGCACAGGTCCTTGTCCACCACGGGAAGATGATCCGGACCCATGGACAGGGCGCCGAACGGACAGGCCCGCACGCACGTGCCGAGCCCTATGCATCCGATGGGGCAGACCTTCGACCCGCCGTTCAGCAGCATGGCGGCCCGGCAGTCCTGATACCCGTCATAAATGTATTTCAGGTCTGCTTTTTCCAGCCCGTAGGTACATCCCGGTTTGGCGATATCCGGTTCCCGTTCGTGGATTTCCATTCCCATGAGTGCCGCGATGTGCGCATGCACTTCTGGACCGCACGCCACACATACGTTGGGAGGGGCCTTGCCTGTGGCAATTGCCTGAGCCGATCCGCTGCAGCCTGGATATCCGCATCCGCCGCAGTTGGCGCCGGGAAGGGCTTCTTCGATCTCGAGTATCTTCGGGTCTATATATACGTAAAATACTTTAGAGGCAATGGCGAGGCCGACCCCCGCCACCAATCCAATTCCTCCGATAGCCAGTAGGGCTGCGAGCATTTTTTCGTCTCCATTATTTTTGTAGCATGTATTCGTCTACACAAGTGATGATCCTGATTGTTCCGGACGTCGTTTTCCCGTTACTGCACCAGACCGACAAAGCCGAGGAATGCAAGAGCCAGGAGTCCCACCGTCACGAGCCCGATAGAGGTGCCACGAAGGTGGACCGGAATGGGGGCGACTGCCAGGCGTTCCCGGATTCCCGTGAGAACAATAAGCGCCATGCCGTATCCCACGCTTGAGGCAAAGGCAAACACGAGCGTTTTCACAAAATCATATTCGTCCTGCACGGCAATGATCGCGATGCCCAGCACGGCACAGTTGGTGGTGATCAAAGGCAGATAGATCCCCAGTGCCTGGTAGAGTGCGGGAACGGACTTCTGCAAAAACATCTCGACAAGCTGTACGAGGGCGGCGATGACCAGAATGAAGGCGATGGTTTCAAGGTATTGAAGGTCGTAAGGAACGAGGATATATGTCTCAACGATCCAGGTGGCGCCGCTGGCCATCACAACAACAAAAACTACCGCCATGGCCATGCCGATGGCGGTATCGATCCGCGTTGAACAGCCCAGGAAGGGGCAATTTCCCAGGTATCGCGCCAGGATGATATTGTTCACGAATATGGCGCTGACAATCAAGAGCAGGTAATCAGTCATGGCTTAATTCCTTCTTTTCATTGAAATCTCAATGTCCTTTTTGCCTGGAACTGATAAAATTCATAAACCCGAGTATAAGCCCCAGGCACAAGAAGGCTCCTGGAGGCTTCAGCATGATGCCGAACGGTTCGAATGATGACCACATGACGGATGCACCGAAGAGAGTTCCGTTTCCGATGATCTCGCGGATAGAACCCAGCACAGTCAGTGATATGGTAAAACCGAAACCCATGCCGAGGCCGTCGGCAATTGAAGGCAGAACGCTGTTCTTGGAAGCGAAAGCCTCCGCGCGTCCAAGAATAATACAATTGACCACGATGAGCGGGATAAATATTCCAAGAATCTTATACAGTGGATAGAAATAGGCCTGCATGACCAGTTCCACAATAACCACAAAGGAGGCAATAACCACGATATATGCGGCAATCCTGACCTTGCTGGGTATGGTCTTTCGTAAGAGAGATATAAGGATGTTCGAGCATACGAGGACAAAGGTGGTTGCCAGCCCCATGCCGAGTCCATTTTTCCCGGCAGTGGTGACCGCGAGGGTCGGGCAGAGTCCGAGAACCAACCGAAACGGCGGGATTTCTTTCCAGAGTCCCTTGGTAAACTCCTTCATAACGGCCATCAACCAACCTCCTTCTTGACCTCGGGAAATAACTCGAGCGCCTTTCGAACGGCTTCAACAACTCCCTCGCTGGAGTGCGTCGCCCCGCTCACTGAATCGATCTTGCCGCCTTTGCTCGTGAGATTCAGGTTGTTGGTAAGCGTGAATCCCTTGAACTGCTTGGTAAAGGCAGGCTCCACAATCCTTGCTCCCAAGCCTGGCGTTTCCGTGTTGCTCATAATGCTGATACCGGTCAGCTTTCCGCTGAGATCGAGTCCGACCATCACGTCAATGGGACCATGGTACCCGGTCGCGACAGAGCTGTACGCAAGACCGGTTATTTTTCCCCCTTTCTTGGCGGGAAAAATATTCTTTTCCACCGGCTTTCCTTTTTGATCCTTTCCGACCGTGATGACAATTCTGTCCTTGACAGGATCATTATCGTAAACGCCCAAGACCGCTTTTATGGAAGGCTCCTGGACATATTTCAAGAGTTGGTATTCGCGCGGGGTCTTCGTGGCCGTATTCGTGTAGGACAGCACGAGGCCGGAGACGCCGCATATGACAGTCAGGACCACGACCATCTTGATTAAGTCACGCAATTTCTTTGATCCTCCCGACAGTTCTAGGTTTGATACGATCAAGCAATGGTGTTGCCGCATTCATCAAGAGAATGGCGAACGGGACCCCTTCCACATAGCTTCCCCACAATCTGATGATCATGGTAATAACTCCGCAACCGATTCCATACAGGATCATCCCAGGCGCGGTCACGGGGCAGGTTCCTTTTTCAGGTGCAAGGAAAAAAGCCCCGAGAAGCATCCACCCGGAGAGGATGTGAAAGGTGGGTGACGCATAAGTTTCAGGATCGATCTGCTGGAAAATCAGAGCAAAGACCCATGCGGAGGCGATGAAAGAGAACGGAATGTGCCAGGTTATTCTCCTTCGGTACAGGAGGTAAGCGCCGCCGAGCAGGATAGCCAGAACGCAGGCAGTGCCGATTTCTGCGGGAACATTCCCCAGAAAGAGATCCTTCCAGGGAAGATCAACTATTTCTTCTACACCACTGTCTTTCAAGGTGATGAGGGCAGGATCCGAGAGAAATTCACCCGGCTGCAGCAGAAACTTCGGGTCCGGGAGGGGAAAATTGGTGAGGATTCCTTTATAGGATAGTTGTAAAAAAGCCCATCCGACGACAGCGGAATTAAACGGATGGCTCCCGAGGCCGCCGAATAACTGCTTGCCCACAACAATGGCGACAAACGCCCCTAACACCGGTATCCACCAAGGGTTCTCAGAGGTAAGTATGAGGCCCAGCAGGATGCCTGTTATGAGTGCGCTCCCGTCGCCTATCCTGATTTCCCTGCCGATCGCCTTCTGCCACAAAAACTCGGTGAGGACTGCCGTTACCGCACTCAGGGCGATAATCAGCAGGGCGGACCCCCCATAAAACAACCACCCTGCGAAAATAGCGGGAAAAAGCGCAAGGATCGTCTCAAAATGCATCTTTTTCAGAGAGTCCCCGGAATGGAGATGAGGGGACATGGAAACATAGAACTCCGGTTTTTTCATGCTTCTTTCCTCACGGCTTCAATCTCCTGTTTGCCGAAACGAATGAGTTGCACCATGGGACGGTTGACCGGGCAGACATACGCGCAGATACCACATTCAATACAGGAAAAAAGATCCATTCTTTCGGCCGCATCGAATCTTCCGTATTCGCAATTCTTGCTGAGTTCGTTCGGAAGGAGTTTCATGGGACAGTGACGGACACAATATCCGCAATTCATACAGGGTTCATTTGAATAGCGGGTTATTTCTTTTTCAGTCTGCAGGATAATCGAATCGGTTTCCTGGGTTACCGGAACATCAAGGCGGTGCAAGGCCGTCCCGAGGAAAGGTCCGTTGTGCAGGACCTTGGCCAGCCCCTTTTCAGAAAGAGAGAAGTGCTTGAGAATATCTTCGATCAGAGTTCCTTCTCTGACACGGATCAACGTGTCAAGCCCTGACGATGGCGAGGTGAACTGAACGACGGTGTCCAGAGAGGGGGTTTCACCGTACGCCGCGGCCCTGACTTTCAGTGCGGTTACCACATCCAAGAGGACGGTGCCGAATTGTCTGGACCCTCCCGAATTCACCGGAAGTTCCTGGCCGGTCAGGAAGGGAACCAGGAGAGGTTCAAGGGCTATTGGATACGTGTTCGGGCAAAACACAACAACAACCCCGCTTTCCCGAAGAGCCCGGGCAAATTCATCTTCCAGAGCGTATCCCTTTGAGACAGCGAAAAATACTTTGGTTGCTCCTGTTGCTTCCCTGAGGATGGGAATACTTTCAATGAGTTCGGTACTGAAGAGTTTTATCAGTGCCTTTCGGAGCCATATGCCCGGCTGGCGGTCGATGCCGTTTATGATAAGAGAATGAATGGAAGTTTCGAGCTCCGGAAGAGAAGGAATAAATGCGGATGGGACCAGCTCCGGTTTCCTTAGCCGCAGAGCGAGGGGCAGCGGAGAAGGATCAACCTCCCTGATATCTCCGGCCTGTATCCAGCGCATGGTCTCGTGCAGATTTTTCTGGGGAAGGTCATCCCTCCTAGGAGGGGTGTCTTTTTCCCGGGGTTCTATGATCAGGCCCGGACCTTCATCTCCGGTGCCCGTTGGCCATGGTGTAATGGAAGAAACGCGACCTGTGACTGAAGCCACAAGAGGGGGAAACCATTTTTCAGTCCCTTTGGCCACTATCTGACCTGCCAGGACATGAGCCCCGGGCGAAACAAGGGGAGTCATCTCTCCGAATCTGGACACAAGCGGCACGACAACACGCTCCGGCAAAGGGAGATCTTCAATTTCGGGATTTTCGAAACGGCCGTATTCAGAGGGGAATGAGATTCCTTTCAATCTTTTCATACAATCACCAAGATGATTCTTAAGAGGAAGATATTCCACCGAACAAATTCGGAGGCATTGAAAAAAATATCAGGCGGCTCCGGATGTCTTGTGAAATCTGGAACGTATCGCCATTTATAGAAATCTAATAGGATTTGTCAAGGACGTTTTTCCCTGTTTCGGATTTTTATTATGCGCTGAGAAATAACCGTATTGCCGGATTCAGGAGCGCAGGGCTCTGTTCGGGACCAGAGTGACGCGGGTTTTTTTGCGGATGGCAACGGGTAAAGAACAGGTGGATATGTCAAAAATATGACATAATCGGATATCCTCCAACTCCTCGCAGGTAAGTTGTCAGCGACAGAAGATGAATAATCTGATCATCTTGGGAAAGTACTTGGAATGGCACAGATTTTGCTGTTCAGAAAAAATGTTTGGCTTTTCTCCAGCCGAGAGTCACAGCCATGGCGGAAGATACGGAGAGAACATGACTTCAAGCGCAAGAAAAAAAGATGTATCACATACAAAACGCGGGGATTTTCTTCGGGCAGTAACGCCTCCTCTGTTGAGCCTTTTTTTGTTCGGTATAGCCATATGGTTCTTTTTCATCCCTTCCTTTAAGGCGCACATTCTCGATGACCGCCGAGACATGCTCGCTCAGATGACCCAGTTATGCTGGGATATCATGGAGGATCTTGAACTGCAGGCGAAATACCGTTTGCTGACCCGAAATGAAGCGCAGGCAAAGGCCATCCGCGAGATAGAAACAATGCGTTACGGTCCCAATTTAAAGTCTTACTTCTGGATCAACGATATGCACGGACGAATGGTCATGCATCCCTACCGGAAAGATCTTGAGGGGAAGGACATACGGGCACTGAGAGATCCCAATGGAAAATATTTCATGCGAGCGTTCTTGGACGTTGCGAAGACATCTGGTCAGGGGTATGTGGAGTACCTGTGGCAATGGCAGGATGATCCTGATAAAATTGTTCCGAAACTCTCTCATATCAGGCGGTTTGAGCCTTGGGGATGGATTGTCGGTACGGGAATGTACATGGAGGATGTTTCGGCGAAGGTTGCGGAGATGACGAGGAAAACATATTTCCTCTTCCTGAGTATTTTCGCTTTCATCAGCCTGTTATGCTTTTATAATATCCGACAGACGCTTGCCGTTGAAAACGAACGTGATACGGCAGAGAAAGCGCTGCGTGAGAGTGAAGCAAGATTCAGAAGGTTGGCTGAAAACGCACCGTTCGGACTGACAATAAGTCATATGGAAAGTAGTTTTGACTACATCAATCCTCAATTCACCAAAATATTCGGCTATACGATAGAAGATGTGCCCGATAAGAAGACCTGGTTTGAGGTTGCCTATCCTGATCCCCTTTATCGGAAGCAGGTGATGGATACCTGGGCCGGGGATTGCAGCAACCTGCAATTGAACGGAGGTATTGTTGATCGAGTCTTTCAGGTGACATGCAAGGACGGCTGCCGGAAGACGATACGGTTCCGGAACGTATCGATTGCAGAGCAGAAACATTCCCTCACGTACGAAGATATCACCGCCCAGGAGGAAGCAAGAAAAAGACTCCTTGAAAGCGAAAAAAAGTTCAAGCTTCTCTATGAGAAGTGCAAGATGGAGGAACAACTCTATCGTTCCCTCATAGAATCATCAGCAGATGCAATCATCATCTATGATCTCACTGGCAAGGCCCAGTATGTTAGCCCGACATTTACGGAAATATTCGGCTGGAGTGAAAAGGAATTGCTTTTCAAAAAAATCCCCTTTGTTCCCGACAGCGAAAAGACCGAGACCATGAAAATCGTCAACTCCCTCGTCAGGCATGGAAGCCCTTGTCGAAACTATGAGACGACACGCCTCACAAAGGATGGAGGCAGTGTGGATGTCAGCATCAGTGCGTCACGATATAATGATTATCAGGGAAATCCAGCCGGCACGCTCGTCATTATCCGTGATATGACCGAAAGGAAAAAACTGGAGGCCCAGCTCCAGCAGGCCCAGAAGATGGAAGCAATCGGCACCCTCGCGGGCGGCATTGCACATGATTTCAACAACCTGCTCATGGGAATACAGGGAAATGCATCCCTTATGCTCATGCAGATTGAAGAAGATCATTCCTTTTATGAGAAGCTCAAGAATATTGAGGAGCAGGTGCAGAGAGGAAGCAAACTCACCGGGCAGCTTCTTGGCTATGCTCGGCAGGGCAGATACGAGATCAAGCCTCTTAACCTCAACGACATCGTGAGAGAGACTGCGGATACCTTCGGAAGAACCAAGAAAGAAATAACGCTTCACATAAAGCTGAATGAAGATCTCTACGGTATTGATGCAGACAGTACCCAGATTGAACAAGTCCTCTTGAATCTTTGCGTAAACGCATGGCAGGCAATGCCGGGTGGGGGTGATCTTTATATGGAAACGCGCAATGTCAGTTATGACGAGATGCAAGGAAAGGTCTACAAGGTCAAACCGTCCACATATGTTCTGCTCTCGGTCCGGGATACCGGGGTGGGTATGGGCCCGGAAATTGTGGAGAAAATTTTTGACCCGTTTTTCACGACCAAAGAAATGGGGCATGGAACAGGGTTGGGCCTGGCTTCCGTATACGGTATCATGAAAGGTCACGGAGGATATATTGACGTGGAGACAAAAAAGGGAAAGGGAAGCACGTTTAAATTATACTTTCCCGCCTCTTCCCGAAACGTCGCATACGAAAAACAAGTGATTGACAGCGATGCCGAGGGGGTCGGAACTATTCTACTCGTAGACGACGAAGAGGCCGTCGCGAGTGTTGCCCGGGAATTGCTCGAGACGCTGGGTTATGCCGTATTGCTGGCGAACGATGGAAAATCGGCCGTCAAGATCTATGAAAACAACAAAGACGAAATCGATCTTGTGCTTCTCGATATGGTTTTGCCGGGAATGAGTGGAGATGAAATATTTAATATATTAAAAGAATTAAATCCAGATGTTCGAGTATTGCTTTCAAGCGGATACAGCCTTAATGGAAAAGCTCAGGAGATCCTCAATCTCGGCTGTAACGGGTTCATTCAGAAACCGTACCGGATTAATGCCCTGAGAAAGGCAATCAAAGAGATACTGCTGAGTTAGTAGCTTCCATCGATTTTTCGATTTGGAGACTTACTCGTGCCCGACATCCGTTTGTGATGGGCACCAGGCAGTACCAATTTCAGCCTTGCAGCACCTTCTCTCCGCCCCGCCTTAGATCCAGTTTTGATGAAACCCGTTACCTCCGGCGAAGGACATGGATAGATAAACCTATCCAAGTGAGAACCTTTTTTCGCGCTTTCGAAAAAAAATCTTGGTGCAAACCTGCTCAAAAATTTGGTAAAATTCATTATGCATTACGAAGGTCCCATTTACAGGCCGCCCAGCGAGGCGGACAGTCTGCTGATTCAAGCCACCATTGGATGCCCCCATAATAAATGTACTTTCTGCATGGTATACAAGAAAGGTCCCCCCTTTAGAATACGGCCGGTGCAGGAGATAAGGAAGGACCTGGATGAGGCGAAACAGGTTTACGGTTCTCGGATAAGGAGCCTTTTTTTCCCGGCAGGTAATACGATTGTCATGCCCACGGATCAACTTGCTGAAATATGCACCTACGCAAGGGCCTGCTTTCCCGGATTGGAGAGAATTACTGTTTACGGTTCGTCAAAATATATTTTTCAGAAAGGCCCCGATGAACTGCGCGTGCTTCGGGAAAGCGGTTTGACCCGGATCCACGTGGGATTTGAAAGCGGAGATGACCAGGTCCTTCTCAGGATCAAAAAAGGTGCTGATGCGGCCACCCAGATCCAGGCGGGTATATGGGTTCGGGAGGCCGGGATTGAACTCAGTGCATACGTGATACTGGGAATCGGGGGCCGGGACAGAACCCTCGAACACGCACTTCACAGCGCCGCAGCCTTGAACAGGATAAATCCCGACTTCATCCGGCTGCGAACTTTTCTTCCAAAAATCAATACATTACTCTTGCATCAGATTCGAAAAAGAAGATTTCAGGTGCTTTCGCCTCATGACGTGTTGCTGGAGACAAAAGCCCTTATTGAACATCTGGAAGCGACATCCGAAATTGTAAGCGACCATTATACCAATTATGTGGATATCCATGGGAGGATGCCCCGGGACAGGGAAAAGATGCTGCAGATCATTGATGCATATCTGAAAAAGGACGAATCCTCTTTCAGACCTCTCTATGTCGGGAACCAGTAACCCTGATTCACCATCAAGATATCATCTTCCCGCCAAGACGGGATTTTGCAGGGCTCAAGCCGCGTAGCCTTCGGTCGCTCC
>CAZWEV010000016.1:23667-65051 GCA_964633015.1 uncultured Desulfobacteraceae bacterium
TTCCCGCCAAGACGGGATTTTGCAGGGCTCAAGCCGCGTAGCCTTCGGTCGCTCCCGCCGGGGACGGGATCTTCGACTTGCATCTCACACCTTGCTGACGATCAGGGCTTTCGCGAAATCAACCCACAAGATTACCACTGCGGAATTTCAATGGTGGATTTGGGAGTAAACGGCCCTTTTTCTTGATGCCTTCAGGCCAAGTGAGCGCGCGGGTTGGTTTTGATGAAACCCTTCACCTCGGAGGGGGACCCGGATAGGTCCCCCCGATCGGGGGTTTGGAAGGCGTGCTGAGGGAAAGGATTCACAGAAGACGCAGCATGCGGTACAGGTTGTCTCCCGCAAAGAGGTGGGAAAGTGCGAGCATGGGGTATACAAGAACACGGTTCAGGATTCCCGTATGAGCGAAGTTATCGAGCAGTACAACGGCAATAAGAAAAAAGGCTCCGTAACGCCTGAACCGCCGGTAAAAGGATGAAATGGAGGCCGGAAGAATATTTTCCAGAATGTGTGATCCGTCCAGTGGGGGGATGGGGATAAGATTGAAGAGCCCCAGACCCACGTTCATGAGGACGAGGTAGATCAGTATTTTCTGGTATATTTCAAAAGGCAGGAGAAAATGACGGATAAAAATGCCGGCGATGAATGCTGCGGAAAGATTGGCGACCGGTCCGCTCATGGACATGAGAACGATGTCCTTCCTCGGGTTCTGAAAATACCCCGGGTCAACCGGTACCGGTTTGGCCCATCCGAAATTGAAGAGAAAAAGACAGACAGCGCCAAGCGGATCGAGGTGGCTGAGAGGATTCAGGGTCAGCCTCCCCTGATCCCTGGCTGTGGGGTCTCCGAGGGAAAGCGCGGCCTTCCCATGACCATATTCATGTATGGTGATCGCAAAAAGGAGAACAGGTATTCTGACAATCCATTCAGTGATATTCGTCGGCACAGAGTGTTTCCTTCACATTTCCTTCAGAACTTTTCAATAGCCTAGCAGCAAATTAAGGTCACGGCAAGCGCCAAGAAACATGAGTCAGTTTCGGTAATCATGGAAGGAGGGCCGTGAACCTGAAAACCTGCGAAGATTCCGCTTGAAAAAAAAGGAGAGTTCTTTCAAAATAAAGAGTCAGGAATCCTTTTTGAAGGAGGTGGGATTCATGGAACTGAGATCGGCGGACTTTTCCGGATCCTGGTATCCGAGAAAAGAAGAGGAATGTCGGAGATCCGTTGAGATATTTGAAAAAGAGTCCTCCCCCTGTCCCGCATCGGGGAGAGATATTGTCGGGGGCATAGTGCCCCATGCGGGCTGGATGTTCTCCGGTACCATTGCCTGCAATGTGATACAATGTCTTGGTACACACGAGTCGTGCAACACCTGCCTTGTTTTTGGAAGACATCTGCATCCGGGAAGTCAACGGTATATTATGGCGGAGGGCGCGTGGGAAACACCGTTCGGACCGGTGGAGATAGATTCTGAAGTTGCAGTTGCCCTCATGGCCGATTTTTCATTCGTCGTTGAGACGGCGAGGAGACATGATCAGGACAACACTATTGAATTGCAGCTTCCTTTCATCAAATATTTTTTGCCGGACGCAAAGATTGTGCCCCTCGGACTCCCGCCTGCTCCCGCCTCTCTGGAAATTGGAAGAAGGGCAGGGGAGATATGCAGTGAAAAAGGACGCAATGCACTTGTCCTTGGTTCAACCGACCTGACCCACTATGGCTATAATTATGGATTTGTGCCAAAAGGAACCGGAGAGGAGGCTCTGGAGTGGGTGAAGACGGTCAATGACCGCAGGGTCGTAGACCTGATGCTGGAGATGAACGAGGAAGAGGTAATAGGAGAAGCCCTCGGGAACGCAAATGCATGTTGCTCAGGGGCGGCTGCAGCCGCCATTTCTGCTGCCCGTCAACTGGGCGCACAGCATGGAAAAATCCTGAAATACGCCACGAGCTATGATGTGCGACCGGACAGCAGCTTTGTGGGTTATGTGGGTATCGTTTTCACGCGTTGAACCAGGATCTCAACAGACAAGAACACCATCTTGTAAATGGAAAACACTCGCGGTTTCAGAGAGATGTTATGAAAAAAATTCTTGAAAAACTTCATTCGGTCTTCATAAATGGATATGATGCGCCATTTGCAGGGACCAATTCCCCTGCTGGAAAACCGAGTGACATTCCTACATCGGAGAAAAAAGAAGCACCTGGTCAAAACCGGATCAGAATCGACCTCCTCATCCATGATCTCAAAGTCCCTCTCGCAGTCATTGAGGCCGGCATAACATCCTTGTTGAACCGCCAGGAAAAATACGGCCATGTTACGGAGAAGCAGGCAAAGGTTCTGCAAAGGGCACTCAGGAATACCAAGGTAACCCAAAATCTGGTGGCAGATGCCCTTGAGCTGGGCAGATCGGAAAAAGGCATTATGAATCTGTCTGCGGTCCGGTTATCGAGTTGTTTCGGGGAGGCACTTGTTGAATTATTCGATCTGAATGATTCCGTAGTTTCGGAAAGAATAAAGGCATGCCACTCCCTTGACCGGCTCAAAGAGACTCTCGTGAAGGAAGGGCTCACTCTTGAGATCGATGACAGGCTGTGGAGCGAACAACTCCCGCTGGATGAGGGCAAGATAAAGCAAATCCTGAGGAATCTTTTAAGCAACGCCCTGAAATTCCGGAAGAGGGAGGTTGCGTTGAAGGCGTATAAGGAACAGGGATTTCTCCTCGTTTGTATCAGGGATGATGGGGAAGGCATTCCCGCCAAGTATCACAAAAAGATATTCGACTGCTATTTTCAAATGGATCCAACCGAGACATGCCCGGTACGCGGGCATGGGCTGGGGCTGGCTGGTGTGATGGTACTGCTGGAAGATATGGGAGGAGAGATGATCCTTTCAAGCGATGAAGGGCGGGGCGCAGAGTTCATCGTCAAGATACCTCTCCCGGGGACCTGATCATTGTTGTAGGTTCAATCTACAGGATTTTCCCCAGTTCGTCTTTGGAAACCCTGAAGCTTTTGTCAAATTCATCCCAGAATGCACGGTCTTTCTCTCTCCAGTCGGGACCGAATTTCTTATCAAAGAACGGTCTCAGTCTCCCGAACCATTTGGGCTCTCTGGTTTCATTTTCAACTTCTTCAATAATATCGGAAAGATAGGTAATGATATCTGCGATTTTGTCTTTCGGAATGTAGGATTTTGCGCCTTTCTTGATCGACTTGATAAGATTGTCTGGGCTCAATGCATGAGCGGTGAGCATCAGCGAAGGGATCCGTTTGCTGGTCGCCAGCTCCAGCAGATCATACCCACGCACTCCCATGATGTCCAAGATGGCTATATCATACGTGTTTTTTTCCAAGAATTTCTTCGCCGTCTCATAGTTCGGGGCGGAGTCGATAAGGCACATGTCCAGAATTTCTTCGAGAGTTTCGAGGATATCGGGCTCATCGTCGACAATCAATATTTTCTTGTTTTTCAGTACTTCCTGCTGATCGGACATGATGGACCTCCATATGAATAGTGGGTTTCAAGAAGAGATCGAGGCAACTTTATCAACATTGTGCGGGATAGTAACGCGAAGATAATAAATAGTCAACGCTTTATGAAAAGCGGCACCGGTATATTTCGAGAGTTGGTACAGAAGATTCATGGCATGAGGGGAATGGCCCATGGGTGCCCGCAATTAGAGAAAATTCGTTGACAGGAGGGAGTCCATTCCTTAACGTGATATACGGAAACTGAAACCCCTATGTGCTCAATACCTGTCTGTGAACGGGCACAAGTGGAGGATTGCAGTGGGAATTTTCTGGACCGGCATTGGCATATGGCGGGTTTGTCAGGAGGAAGAAAAGAATGGACTTCGAGGAAAAGGCAGGGATTCGATTGGAAAGCTGGATATCACACAATGATCATCATGAAGAAGAGTATCAGTTATTTGCCGAACAGCTTGAATCGGCGGGGATGAAAGAAAGCGCTGAACATATGAGAAATATGATCACCTTCACGGCAAAGGGCACAGAGTCGCTTCGGAAGGCCCTTGCCGCATTGGGATCTGTCAAAGAATCATGATTTCAGGAGTGAGGAGGGAAACAGATGTGTGAAGCACATGCGTTCATCTTGGAGAACGGAGAGGAAAAAAAGCTTCTCGAAAATGTCGACCTGGTCGAGTTTGACGGTGACGAGGCAAAGCTGGTGAATATTTTTGGAGAACAGAAAATCATAAGAGGAAAGCTCAAGGTTTACGACAACAGCAAGAGCAAAATTCTCTTTGAAGCGCTTTGAAAAAATCGAAAAAGAGTCATGGAGACCTGCCTATGCGCGAGATGCTGGGAAATGCTGCGAATATTCTTCTTCATTCGAGCATGACGATCGCTCTGACGGGCGCAGGGGTTTCAGTGGAATCCGGTATTCCGGATTTCAGGAGTGCCGGGGGATTATGGGAAAAATTCAATCCTGCTGAATACGCCACTATCGAAGCCTTCCGCGCCAATCCTGAAAAAGTATGGGAAATGCTTCGGGAAATGGAAGACATTATTTTCAGGGCAAAACCGAACAGAGCGCATATCGGTTTGGGAGAACTTGAAAAACTGCATTGCCTTCACCATATCATTACCCAGAACGTTGACAACCTTCATCAGGCGGGTGGCGCTCAAAACGTTATAGAATATCATGGGAACTCTGCGACGCTCTCGTGTATCAGGTGTGGAAAGCAGTACAAGGCCGCTGAAATGGCAGGCGAGCATCTCCCAAGGTGTGAATGCGGAAATATACTGAAACCGGATGTCATCTTCTTTGGGGAGGACATTCCTCCTGAGGCCTTGCATCGTTCCTTCCAACTGGCCTCTTCTGCCGAGGCTGTCCTGGTGATTGGGACGTCTGCCGCCGTTTCTCCGGCCAACACCATCCCCGCCGTGGCCAAGCAGAACAGAGCGAAGATTATTGAGATAAACAAGGAAGAAACCCACCTCACCTCCACTGTCACGGATGTTTTTCTTCAGGGGAGTGCAGGTGAAATCGTCTCAGAATTGGTAGAGGAAATCAAGGCGTTGAAGACGAAAAATTGAACTCTATGGTTTTGGTTTTAAGAAATCCTTTAACTGAATAATTTTAGAATCTTTGGTGTCATTGTCTTTCATTACTGCCCATGAGCCGCGCACCTTTGCCTTCCTGAGTTCGGCGATCATTCCCTGAAGCTCCGGGTTTTTTTCCACCAGCGTCTGGATTTGCCTGTTCAACTCTTTCCAGCTTACATCCAATTCGTCCGTGTCCAGGTCAAAGCCGGCCAGAGTGGAGACCAGGGTTCCCAGGTGCGACAGGAGGCCGAAATGGGTGGCTCCCTGGAGGTAATATGGGCAGTGACACCATAGGCTCATGCACGGAATTCCCCGCCTTTCAGCAGCGGCCTGTATTGTGGAATGCACAGCACTGGGTCCCTGATAATTGATCGGGAGCACCTCCATATCCCGAAGCCGTGTGGTAAGAGCAGCATCAGATGCGATACCGGAAATAATAGTGTCAGAGTGGAGGACATTATCATACATGCTTCCGAGCGTGATAATGGTTCGCACCCCAAGTTCCTGGAACAGGCTGAGGAGTTGTTCTCCAAAATAGTTCCATCGCAAGTTCGGTTCCTGGGCCTTGAGGATAATAATATCCACTTCCCGGGGACTGGAGTGGGCGGCGTAGAACGTTCCGCCCGGAGGGGCAATATCCTTCAGAACTCCCTCTTCAATGAGGACGACAGGACGATTTTCATCGTATCGATAAAACAAATCGGCATTCAGCGTTGCAAAGGATTCTCCTTTCAGTTTGCGGACCAGGTATGACGCCATTCCCTTTGAAACATCCATGGCGTTTCCCCAACCGTCAAATCCCGCAATGAGAACGGGTTCTTTGACGATGGGGGTTTCCTCGAGGTGAATACCCTTTTCAAGCATCTTTCGGCTCCTCTGTCATTTTCTGTCAATGTGTCATCAGCATTCCGGATTGTCAAGTCAACATCCGACCTCCCATGAAAGCACGCCCTGATCCACCATCAGGGTGTCATCTTCCCGCCAAGACGGGATTTCGTGGAGCTCAAGCCGCGTAGCCTTCGGTCGCTCCTCCCGCACACAACACGGGATCTGCGATGCGGCGCTCCCGCCGGGGACGGGATCTTCGACTTGCATCTCATACCTTGCTGACGATCAGGGCTTTCGCCAAGTCTACCCACAAGATTACTATCGCGGAATGTAGACAGTGGATTTGGGGCACGCTATTTTTGTTGACAATTCAAAAAAAAAGTATAGGTTTGAGCAGATTGGAAAAAATAATGCTTTGACTGCGGTGAATTGAGAAAAGAGCATTGACTATAAGGATTAAAAAGCAGGCCCTTGAAAAGGCTTGCAAGGAAATTATTGAGACCATACTGTTCTGCCTTCCTAATGCTTTCAAGGGCACAGTATATCAGGTTGGCCCTCCCCCCGCTATTACCGCAAAACGGGTCACATCGGGAATTATTGACGAAGAAAAGCAAGTGATCTCATGGGGCTTGCCTGAACGTTCGGACTATAATCCCCCCGGCAAAACATGGTTCGACTACAGGGATCAGCCGGACAGGCCGCTGGAGGCTATGGCTTGGTGTGTTGAACGACAGAAGAGCTGGACATCGGAAGATCCGAAAACGGACGGGAGATCAGTAAGGCTGCAGACCGATGGTGTCCTGGAAGATTTTCATCACATGGAGCCCGTCCTTATCCGGAAGAAAGATCTCTACAGCAATAATGATGATCACTTGGATTACCCCAGGAATTACCAACGGCAGACATTGTGGGAGGGCAGCGAGTACGTGGTGGCGGCCGTCATCAAAATTCATTTCAGGCCCTATACCATCAAGATCGGAAGCCCCGAAACCCTTTTGATTAAAAGACTGTCAAGGGCCTTCGGTACCGAATTGCTTTCTTACCAGTTGCGCGAAGAATCCATTGAAGCCATGAAGCAGCTCGCGCAAGACAAACTTGATTCCTGCAACATTCTTGCAGATTCACTCCGAAACGCCATCACAAAATCGGGTCTTATTTTTTCCCTGATTAAACTGGAATTGGGGTCTCTGCGCGCGCAATGGGAAAATCTTCTTTATCAGCGGACCAATCGGAAAAACGAAAAGGAAGAGGCGATTCTTCAACTGGACAGCATCCTGCAGAAACTAACTGAAATCACAGAGGAACCCATGTGGGAATTGATGGATGTACAGAAAAAATTCCTGACTTTTTCTCTTCCGCCCAAACATGGAGAGTCCTGGGTCGATATGCAGATTGAAAAGAGATGGTCCCAGTTGCTTGAGAACTTGTCCGACGGCGCGGAAATAGCTGTACAGGTGAACGAAGCCCTTGGAAAATTGAAGAAATCTCTTCATCATGGAAAAGACCCTGATCTGCTTGCTTCCTGTGATTTCATGCCGGATCTGCTCAAGAAGGAATGGGTTGAATTGATTTACCAGAATATGGATCAGGTGGATTTTGAACACCTGGACCGTGTAATAAACATTCTCAGTGATCCATCCCTTGCCCTGCCGTTTCAGGAAAAATCAAGAAAAAGCCTCGTTCATCTGAGAACACTTTTCGAAATCATGGAGCAACTGGAAAGCAGCACCAACGCAGTGTTGCAACAGTTGTTGAACGGCGGAAAAAACGGGCATTCCATATCAAGTGCACTTTCTTCTCCGAAGAAAGTGCATGCCCATGGGTAGGATTTTTTTGATCCCGTCAATTCTTGATGAAAATTCCTTCGAAATAGGGTAGATTAAAACCCGTCCGGCGTTCCCAGTGCAGAAGCGCCTGTAGCTCAGCTGGATAGAGCAGCGGACTTCTAATCCGCAGGCCGCAGGTTCGAATCCTGCCAGGCGCACCACCCCCATATCACATTTCCCTCAGCAGAAAACGATACGCCCTTTGTGTCAAAAACCGTCCTATCCGCACAAAGCCGTTCGCCGAATTCAACCTGTGGTTTGTGACGGCACGATGCAAAATCATGTGGGATTTCCAGACCGGAGATTCCTGGAATTCTCCTTGAAAACCAAAAGAAGAAAAGATATATAAAGAGGTCATCTCAAAGTCCGCTGGGTTTATGCAAGGATGCAGACCGGTACCCATAATGCCATAACCGATGTAGAGGGACTTATGGTCGGAAATTTTACCGACCTGGAAGCGGTGTGTGGGGTGACCGTCGTCATCTGCTCCGAAGGAGCCGTCGCCGGTGTGGACGTTCGGGGGTCCGCTCCCGGTACCCGGGAAACGGACCTGCTGCAACCGGGAAACCTGGTGGAAAAAGTGCAAGCCGTCGTGCTCTCCGGGGGTTCAGTCTATGGCCTGGCGGCGTCGGACGGTGTGGTACGCTGGCTCTCCGGGAAAGGGTTCGGCTTTCCCCTGAACGACTCCCATGTAGCTCCCATTGTACCGGCAGCGGTTCTCTATGATTTGGGGAGAGGAAATAGGTTCATACCGGGGATTTCCGCAGATTGGGGTGAAAAGGCGTGTGTCGCCGCATCGAGCGACGCCCCGGAACAAGGCTGTGTGGGAGCCGGAACCGGTGCCCTGTCCGGAGCTATAAAGGGGGGCCTGGGAACCGCCAGTCTGGTGATGGCATCGGGTATCAGGCTGGGAGCACTCGTGGCGGTCAATTCTCTGGGCACGGTCATCGACCCTGTCACGGGCCAACCCTGGGAAATCCGACTGGAGCTGGACGGAGAATTTGCCGAACAGGGGAAGCGCTCGGTAATACTTCCGCAACCTCCCGAAAAAAAACCGGTTCAAAATACCGTCATTGGGCTGGTTGCAACCGATGCGGCCTTGTCCAAGGTCCAGGCACGAAAGGTGGCCCAGATGGCCCATGACGGTCTCGCCCGGGCCATTCGGCCTGCTCACACCATGTTCGACGGAGATACTATCTTTTGCCTGAGCACAGGCAAGCGGGACTTGCCCAGCCAGCCGGGGTTCTTCATTCCTGCACAGGCTCAGGCAATCAACGAACTGGGTCATGCCGCGGCAGACTGCATGGCCAGAGCCATTATCCATGGTATTCTTTCGGCCAGCAGTCTGAACGGCATGATTGCGTTCTCCGATCTCACCGAGCGAAATCCGGTGGACGGCGCCATGCAATGAAATCGCCAAGCCGGAATTCCTCCCATCCGACTTCCAATACCCTTTGGGCGCATCGGGTTCCCCAGAAGCCGCTCTGAAGGCGTTATGAACAGGCTGATGCTTCGTGTGTCCGGTTTTAAATATTTCGGCGCTATACGTGCGCTGAACGAGATTGATATAGCGGTTGCTGAGGGCCAGATCCACGGGATCATCGGCCCGAACGGTTCGGGAAAAACAACCTTGCTCAACTGGGATATGAAGGACTGGGTTCCAACCAACAAACCGACCTTCATTTTCTCGATCGAGAACGGTAAAAAGAAGCTGATCAAAGAGGTTCGGCCATAGTCAAAGTCGGAAAAACGGCTGTTTTACTCAAAGGACAACAGCCTATTGTTTCAAAAGGCGGTAGCTCGCTGTTTTTTTGATCCGCTTGAGGGAGGAAAAAATGATTTCACCTGGCATCGTGCGTGAGCTCCTGGAGGCGGTGGATTCCGATGAGCTCGTCCGGCTTGCCGGCGACTTGGTCCGGATAAACTCGGTGTGGGACCCGGAGACGGGCACCAGCGAGCAACTGGTGGCTGAGAAGGTAGCCCGGTGGGCAGATGAGGAGGGATTTCAAGTCCTTTTCGAAGAGGTCATACCCGGCAGACCGAATGTGATTATCCGCTGGCGTTTTGGGACCGAAGACCGCCTGCTGATGTTCGAAGGCCACACTGATGTGGTCACCCATGGCGACCCTTCAGACTGGAAATACGATCCCTTTAGTGCACAGATCGTCGGGCGCCGGATGTATGGCCGGGGAACAAACGACACCAAAGGCAATCTGGCTGCCATGCTCATCGCCATGAAGGCATTGAAGCGTTCGGAGATTCCCCTGTCGGGCGCGATCGTGGGTGGCGTGCTGTGCGATGAAGAAGACCAGATGTTGGGAGTTCGCCACTTTATCGACCAGGGGCATGCAGATGCGGTGACCGCTGCAGTCATCTGCGAGCCTCAGGACGGCATGGTCTGCATTTCGCAAAAAGGGGCCATTCGCGCGCGATACACCGTCGTCGGAAGAATGAGCCACGGCGCCATGCCTCTTTCCGGCCTGAACACCGCCTGGGCCGTGGCGAGGGTCGTGGATGGGCTCCATCGCCTTGAATCGGACTCCGTCAAGATCTTTGGCCGTAATCGCCTTCTCGGGTGGCCGAGTTTTACCCCAACGGTCATCCGTGTCCCGGCATCCGGGGCACCGCAGCTCAATGTGATGCCGGGGAAAGCGGAGATCCTGGTGGATGTTCGAACCGTTGCCGGCCAGAGCCATGAGGATGTTCGAAAGAAAATGATCGACCTGGCGCGATGGGTGGAGCAGGAAGTCTCCGGGCATTATGAATCCTATGATGCATCCCTGAACCTCAAACGGTCCCGGGCCATGAAAGTGGAAGTAGCCTTTCTGACCGATCGACCCTGCACCCATACGGATTGGAAAGAGCCCATTGTGAAATCAGCAGCTTGGGCAACTCGCAAAATTTGGAAGAGAGAACCGGTATTGGGCGGTGTCCCTGGGGCGACAGACGGCACATTTCTCTGGTCACGGAAAGGAATCCCCATTGTTACGATGGGAGCGGGAGACAGAGAGCTGCCCCACCAGGTAGATGAATGGGTGGATTTGGACCAGTTGATCGATATGGCAAAAATCTATGCACTGACCGCCTTGCGCTACCTGCAGGCCGAAAATGGCACTTGAAAGATCATTGTTCGAAAAAAGGAGAGTCTTGCACAATTGTAATTTTCCTGAAAGATTCGAGCAATGTTTTTCGACTAACATATTTTAACTTAGAGTCAAAAACGAGATCGGCAGGCACGGGTCCTGTTCCATCCTCAGAGAGGTGCGCCGGAGAACAAAATTAGGATAGTGTGATTATCTATGGAGCGACACGTTCTTTGTATCAACAGTGGTTCATCTTCAATTAAGTTTGCCCTGTACCATATGGGTTACCCGGAGAAGCTCATTGCCGAAGGAGCGGTTCAGCGCATTGGCGTGCCCGGAGGACGGTTCTGGCTGAAAGACGGCAACGGTATATCACTCGCTGAAAAATATGAGGATTTCCGAAACCACGATGCAGCAATCAAGGTCGTGTTGACTGCCGCAGAGGATCAGCATTTTCCAGTTCCCGATGGAGTGGGGCACCGTCTGGTCCACGGTGGTCCGAACCATGCCGCCCCTGAGATGGTAACGCCGAAACTGCTTACTGTTTTACGCGGCCTCATCCCTCTCGCGCCGCTGCACTTGCCAAACGAGATTCGTGCTATTGATGCGGTGAGTTCTCTCTACCCAGAGTTGCAGCAGGTGGCTTGCTTTGATACGGCCTTCCACCGCAGTATTCCGGAAGTAGCCCAACGTTTGCCTCTCCCCCGCACTTTTTGGCATGAAGGCATACGACGGTACGGGTTTCACGGCCTCTCCTATGAGTATATCGTTGCCAGCCTCGGCGAGGCCGTGCGTGGACGAATGATTATCGCCCACTTGGGAAACGGAGCGAGCATGGCGGCCTTGCAGGACGGAAGACCCTGCGACATGACTATGGGTTTTTCTGCGACGGGAGGGTTGATGATGGGGACGAGAAGCGGCGATCTCGATCCGGGAGTTCTGCTCTATCTCATGTATGAGAAGGGGTACGACGCCTCCAATCTCGAAACCCTTTTGAATGAACATGCAGGACTTGCCGGGGTATCCGGAATAAGCTCAGACATGAAAACGCTGCTTGATCAACGGAGTTCAGAGGCCCATGCGGCCCAGGCCGTGGAGTCGTTCTGCTACACGGCCCGTAAGTTCGTCGGGGCGCTCGCCGCGGTACTTGGCGGTTTGGATACGCTGGTTTTCACAGGCGGCATCGGAGAGCGGGCCGCTCCGGTCCGATGGATGATTTGCAGCGGCCTCGGCCATCTGGGCATTCGACTGGACCCCCACCGGAATGAAGGAGATGCGGCGGTTATCTCCGGGAACGACAGCCCTTGCATCGTACGGGTGATTCCCACCAATGAGGACCTGATGATTGCCCGGCATACCCAAAGACTGCTTTTTTCGCGAAGAGAAGGTGAAAAGCCATGAATATTGAATTTCGCAATTTCGACGAATTACTGGCTGCCGCCCATGGCCTGTCGACCCTGCCGGTTGCGGTTGTGGACGCAGACGAACAGCACGTACTGGAGGGGGCTTGTGAAGCAGCGGAAGCGGGTTTCATTGAACCCTTTCTGATTGGACACGAAGAGCTCATCCGAAATCTCCTTGAAAGAGTGTCCCCCCATGCTGATTTTTCCATCATACATGCGCCCACCGAAGAAAAAGCAGCGGAAAAGGGGGTGGAGTTGATTACCGATGGCAAGGTTAAGGCCCTGATGAAAGGTCACATCCATACGGCGAAGTTTCTCCACCCCATTCTCAGCCATCATCTGCAGGGGGAAAAGCGCCTTTCTCATGTATTTCTGGCGGACATCAAGACCTATCCCAAGCTTCTTTACATTACTGATGCCGCCATTAACATCAGTCCGGACCTCCTCGCGAAAGCCGACATTGTGCGCAATGCTGTAGAGTTGGCACATTTGTTGGGAGTTGAAAAACCCAAAGTGGCAGCCCTGTCGGCAGTGGAGGTCGTCAACCCTGCTATCTCCTCGACCATTGATGCGGCCTGCCTGGCCAAAATGGTGGACCGTGGCCAGATCACGGGTGCCCTCGCGGACGGACCGCTCGCCTTTGATAACGCCATTTCGGCCGAATCGGCAAGGATAAAGGGGATCAGAAGCGAGGTTGCCGGAGACGTGGACATCCTTCTGGTACCGGATCTGGTTTCCGGCAACATCCTGAGCAAGGACCTTGAGTACCTGGCCGGGGCCCGGCTCGCCGGTTTCGTCGCCGCGTCAAAAGTGCCAATCATTCTCACTTCGCGGTCCGATCCCCCGCTCGCCCGGCTGGTATCCTGTGCTGTAGCGGCCTTGGTCAGTCATCGCCAAGGGTTAAATCCAGGCTTGACTTCGCCGGAAGCGTGATATGATTTTCAGCGAGGATATTCGGGGCAGCAGGTAAGGGCAAATATAATCGACAGGAGTGGAATATGGGTTCTTCACATGCTTTTCAGGAGGCCGGTTGGATAAACCAGGCCATGGAATACGGCTTGGATGCGGTGCAGCGCGCCATCCTCTTTACGGATACTCTTCGAAAGCGGGGGAACACCTATTTTGAAACGGTAGAAAAGGGAGTGCCGCCGGTTCTTGTGTTCGACTACGAGGTCATTCTCGATGCCAGGACCTTTGACAGGCCCGCGAATTATGCACTGTCCCGCATTATCCCGAGGGAAGGAGATCGCGTTGAAGAGACGAAACGGCCTATCGTTGTCATAGACCCCAGGGCCGGAAACGGTCCCGGTATCGGTGGGTCCAAACAGGATTCCGAAATAGGCGATGCATTGGCCCAGGGCCATCCTGTCTATTTCATCCTTTTTTACCCGGATCCCATGCCCGGCCAGACCCTCGCCGACGTGGAAGAAGCAGAGGTACGATTTATCGAGCGTGTTGCAGAACGGCACCCCGATTCGCCGAAACCGGCTGTTATCGGCAATTGCCAGGCAGGCTGGGCGGTCGCACTTCTTGCTGCGGACCGGCCTGATCTGACCGGTCCAATAGTGCTCAATGGCGCCCCACTCTCCTACTGGTCCGGCGTGCATGGGAAAAATCCGATGCGGTATGCAGGGGGGCTGCTCGGAGGGGTCTGGACATCATCTCTGCTTTCCGATCTGGGCAACGGGAAATTCGACGGTGCCTGGCTGGAGGCCAATTTTGAGAATCTCAATCCGGCAAACACCTTGTGGACGAAGCAGTACAACCTCTACGCCGGAATAGATACCGAAGAGGAAAGATTTCTCAGCTTTGAAAAATGGTGGAACGCTTTTTCCTTCCTCACCAAAGAAGAACTGCACACCATCGTGGAGAATCTCTTTGTAGGCGACCGTCTGGAAAAAGGGCAGATGTCTTTGCGTGACAAGAAGAAGCTCCACTTAAAAGATATTGAGGCACCGATTCTTTTGTTTGCCTCCGAGGGAGACAATATCACGCCTCCTCAGCAGGCCTTTGACTGGATCATGAAGACCTATGGCTCTGAGGGGGAAATAAAGCATCTGGGAAAAGTCATCGTAGGCCTTTTGCACCCGCACATCGGGCATCTGGGTATTTTCGTAGGCGGAAAGATAGCAAAAAAGGAGCATAAGGAGATCATCAAGAGCATTAATACGGTCGAGTCGCTGGCGCCGGGCCTCTACGAAATGATTATCGATGCCGGAGATGCAAAACAAGGATTTACCGATTACCATGTCCGTTTTGAAGAACGGGATTTCAAGGCCATTATGGCCCTGAACGATGATGTGAATGTTATCCGGGAAGAGGATGTGGATTTCAACCGCGTTGCAGCCATTTCGGAGATGAATGACAATCTTTATCACCTCTTTGTCAGTCCCTGGGTGAGACTGTGGACCACGGAATTTTCCGCTGAGATCCTCAGACAGATCCATCCCCTGCGCGTGAGGACCTATTTCTTTTCCGATCGCAATCCCTTGCTCCAGCCTTTTAAGACACTGGCTCCGATAGTAAAGGAAAATCGAAGACCGGTATCCCCGGACAACCCGTTCTTGACGATGGAACGAAGTGTCTCGGCGTCCATAGAAGCAATCCTGAATCTCTATAAGGATATCCGGGACAGCACCGAAGAACTCATGTTCAACCTCTTTTACGGGAATCCTTGGTTGGACCTCTTTTCCCCCGGGACCGAAAAAGAAGAAAGCCCGAAAGTCCTCAATACATCTCATCCAGGGATGCATCAGGAATAGTCATCAGGTCCTCGCGGACAAAACTGCCGCTTTCCCGGGTCAGGCGTACCAGGGATTCCAGTTTTTCCCTTGCCCTGCCTGAATCAATGGAATCGCCTGCCTTTGCAATACCGTCTCCAAAATCCTTTACAAGATCTGCAGCCACAAACGCCGCGGCAGCATTCAGCAGGACCATATCCCGTCTGGGTCCCTTTTCGCCGGCCAGTATTTGCCGGACAATCCGGGCATTCTCCCGGGCGTTTCCTCCTCTGATGGCCTCGGGAGCGGCACGTTGAAATCCGAATTCTTCCGGGGTCATCTCATATGTCTTTACATGAGCGTCTTTCACGTGGGAGACAGTAGTCGGACCGCAGATACTGATCTCATCATAGGTGCCCGTTCCGCAGACCACAAACGCTTGCCTGGTCCCCAGCCTCCCGAGCACCTCCGCCATGGTGGCGGTGAGATCCGGCGAATATACGCCCAGCACCTGGACCGTGGCCCCGGCAGGATTGGTCAGGGGGCCCAGCAGGTTGAAAATGGTCCTGAACCCGATTTCCCGCCTGACTGTTGCCATGTATTTCATGGCCCCATGAAATCGCGGTGCATAAAGAAATCCTATCCCTATCTCCCGGATGCATCTTTCTACGCTCGTATCGTTGATATCCAGTTTGACGCCCAGGTTTTCCAGGACGTCCGCGCTTCCACAGCGGCTTGACACAGCCCTGTTCCCGTGTTTGGCAACCTTTACTCCGGCTCCCGCCGCAACGAAGGCAGTGGTGGTGGATACATTGAAGGTATTCGTGCCGTCGCCCCCTGTCCCGCAGGTGTCTAGGATGGTCTCATCATCCACATTGATCTCATCACGGTCAAGGTTCACGAGGTGGTTGTTGACGCACACCTTCTTGGCTTTTGTTCGCATGACCCTTGCGGCCCCGGTAATTTCATCCACGGTCTCCCCCTTTATCCTGAGCGCCGTGACAAATGAAGCGATCTGGGCGGATGTTGCCTGTCCGGTCATGATTTCCTCCATGACCGTTTCCATTTCTTTTTCTTCGAGGTTCTCCTGCTTTACTGCTCTTGCGATTGCCTGTTTGATCATGTTTGATTTCCTCCGTATTGTGAAAGATACAGTGAATAAAAAAGGCCGTGGGGTGTTTTGAAACCCCACGGCCTCTCAATCGGCATACCAAAAAAAACCGTGGAGTCCCTCGAGAGATGACCCCACGGTTTCGAAAGTTATGCTAGTCTATTGCAATGGGCTCATCTCTCCTCGGAGGTGAGCCACCACCAGTTGCACAGAGAAACAACACAATCTATTTCAATGTTTGTAATCATGGCTTTTCTTCTAGCCGCAATTTCTTCATGTGTCAAGAGAAAATACCGCATTTGTTTTTTTAACAAAGGCGGTGCCCCACCGGCTGGGGGAAATATTTGGACGAACAAATAAGAACATGATAAAATAACTAAAACTCTGTGCCGTATGCAGACCGTTGAGGAAACGGGAGGGTTGAAGATGGGTGAGGATCAAGGGAAAAACACAGGGGCCGAGCCATTGTTCGAGAACTGGATGAAATCGACAGCTGAGCTTTGGACGTCGATGGCAAAGATGTTGGCCGCATCTCCTGCCTCCGGAAAGAAGGAAACCCCGGAGTCGGACATGCAGAAGAGCCGTGCTCAAGAGACGTTGGAATCAGCCTTGAAGATGCTTGGTTCCCTGTCTTCAGCGGCAGGTGAGCCCGAGACCGCAGATTCCATTTTCAAAGGGATGAATATCTTCCCGCAAATTCTAAACAGGATGGCTCAAACTGCATGGGACACCTATGCTCACTTTCAACAGCAATGGATAGAAACGGCGGGAAGGCTGGGGAAGCAGACGGAGGCCTATAGGTTTGATGATCTCGATAAGGATGTCTTCCGCGCGTGGACCGATCTCTACGAGCAGGAATTCAGAAAATTCCTGCATATTCCCCACTTGGGATTGACAAGATTTTACCAGGAACGGATGAGCCTGGTCATGGACAGATATACCATTTTCCAGGGCTCCATAGCCGAATTCCTCCATTTGCTCTACCTGCCAATGGAGAAATCCATGAAAGTGATGGAGGAAAAGGTGGGCTCAATGGCCGAAGAGGGCGACATACTCCAAGATCCAGACGAATATTATAAGATGTGGATCAAGGTATTGGAAGGGCACTATATGACCCTTTTCAAATCTCCTGAATATACAAAGGTATTGGGGAAAACTCTTGCTACTATGGAAGATTTTCTGCTGAAAAGACAAGAGATCTTTCAGGACCTGCTGCAAACCCTTCCGGTGCCCACGAATAAGGATATGGATGATCTCTACGGCGAGATCTATCAATTGAAAAAACGTATCAAGATGCTTGAGAAGACGCATGCGACCGAGTAACGTGGAGAGGAGGTAATAATATGGGCCAACCCAAAATTCCTCTGGACCTGATCTTGTCGAACCTGGCAGAGGATGCGGAGAAGAGCACAAAACGGGCCAGGGAGGCATCGGAAGTCCTCTTGAGCCAACTGGATACCGGGATTGCCACCACTCCCTATGACGTTGTGTATCAGGAAGACCGGGTCAAACTGAAGCACTACCGGCCTGTTACTGACGTGAAAATGAAAACGCCGCTTATGGTTGTTTACGCCCTGATTAACAGAGAAACCATGCTTGATCTGCAACCCGGCAGAAGTGTGGTGCAGAACTTTTTGAAAGAAGGCATCGATGTTTACATGGTCGACTGGGGCTATCCGACCCGGAAGGATAAATTCCTCACCATAGACGACCATGTGAATGGGTATATGGACAATATTGTTGAGTTCATACGCAGACGCCACAATCTCTCCAAGATAAACCTCATGGGAATCTGCATGGGAGGGACTTTTTCCGTCATTTACGCTGCTCTCCATCCGGAGAAGCTAAAGAATCTGGTTACCACCGTGACGCCAACCAATTTTGATACGGATCAGGGACTGTTACATATCTGGATGAAAGATATTGATGTGAACCGAATGATTGACGCCTTTGGCAATATGCCTGGAGATCTGATGAATTTCGGTTTTCTGCTCCTGAATCCCGCTCGGCTGATGATTGACAAGTATGTGGGATTTTTTCAGAATATGGACAATAAGACCTTTGTTGAAAATTTTGTTCGTATGGAAAAATGGATCTTTGACAGTCCGGATGTTCCCGGCGAGACATTCCGTCAGTTCGTCAAGGATTGCTATCACGAGAACCTCCTCATCCAGAGCAGAATGAACGTGGGGGGGAAAAGGGTGGACCTCAAAAAGATCACCATGCCCCTGCTTAATTTTTATGGCAAATATGATCACCTTGTCCCCCCGGGTGCATGTGAACTCCTCACCGGCAAAGTGGGGAGCAAGGATACCGAAGATGTGTGCCTGGACACAGGCCACATCGGCATCTATGTCAGTTCCAAGTGTCAGAGGGAATTCGCGCCCAAGATTGCCGAGTGGTTAAAAGAAAGGGATGATAGAGAAAAAGAGACCAAAGCCCCGAAAAAGAAAGACACCATCAAACAGATTGAAAATATCATAAACGCAAACCAGGAGATGTGAGATGGCAACAAAGAGTGATTATTTCAGGACCATTTGCAAGGTGAGTAGGGCGTTTGGAACGACTTTGGATCGAGATGAACTCCTTGCACTCATAGTGCAAAGTGCGATCGATACGATGAGAGGAAAGGCCGCCTGCCTCTTTCTCTATGATAAGGAAAAAGACATCTCGATTCCGGTTGCGCAGAAGGGTCTGTCCGAGGGGTACCTGCACGCGAAATGGAAGTCCGCCAGAGAAAACGTGTCTGATGTCATGAAAGAGGGGTTTCTGGCCATTTCCGATGCAACCAAAGATCCCAGATCAGAAAACCATGAGGCGAAAAAAAAGGAGGGGATTGCCTCTATCCTTGCTGTTCCCGTAAGCGTGAAAGGCAAGGTGATAGGAGTTCTTACTCTTTATACGGCAAAACGGAGATCGTTTACGGAAAACGAAATAGAATTCCTTACTGCGTTGGCTGAACAAGGGGGCATGGCCATTGAAAATACGCGGCTGATCGAGCAGATACGGAGAAACACAGCCCTGTTCCATAATCTGTCTGCCAGCATCAATTCCACCCTTGACATACGGGAAATTCTGAACGTTCTGTCGGCCGACGTTGCTCGGGAGCTTGGCGTGAAAGGTGCGGCTGTTCGTCTGCTCGACGAAGAGAAAAAGACTTTGAAGCCGGTGGCAAGTTATGGGCTCAGTGAAAAGTTTCTGAATAAAGGGCCCATTTCCGCCCAGAAGAGTATCGCCCAGGCACTTGAGGGAAAATCCGTCGTGGTGCACAATGCCGCCACGGATACGCGGATCCAGTATAAAAGGGAAGTGAAAGAAGAGGGCATAGTATCCCTGCTCTGCGTGCCCATAAAGGCAAAAGACGAAGTGATCGGTGTACTGAGGATCTACAGCGGTGCGGAACACGAATTCAGCGAAGACGATATCAGGCTTGTCTCCGCCCTTGCCCATCAAGGGGGACTGGCTATCCAGAATGCAGCCATGTATCTGACATTACAGCAGGATATGAAGGATATGAAAGAGGATGTATATAGTTACCGGTCCTGGTTCTGATGGGTCTCTAAAGAAAGGAGCTGGCTATGATAGGAAAGACCATTGATCAACTCACCGTGGGGGATGGCGCCGAGTTTGCAAAGACCGTCTCAGAATCTGATGTGTACCTTTTTGCGGGCGTGACCGGCGATTTGAATCCCGCGCACATCAATGAGGAATATGCCCGGGAGACATTTTTCAAGACCAGGATCGCACACGGCATGCTGCTGGCGGGCTTTATCTCAACAGTGATAGGGAATAAGCTCCCGGGGCCCGGCACCATCTACGTCAAACAGGAGCTGAATTTCCTTGCCCCGGTCCATATGGGGGATACTATTACTGCACAGGTAGAAGTGAAAGAAGTCGTATCGGAAAAGAACAGGGTTGTTCTGCGAACAGCATGCGTGAATCAGGACGGGACGACGGTCCTGAATGGTGAGGCCTTGGTGAGCCCGCCGAAAGCCCCAAAATAGGAGAAGCCTCAGCCGCTAGTCTTCATTCGACGGGGACTCATTCGCGGTGAATTTCTGCAGTTTTTTCATCAGATTCTGGAAGTCATCCGCCTGTTTGCTCATGAGATCCTGGAAGATCCGGCTCACGGTCTCGTCGCTGGACCCTCTCTGGTCCAGGAGCATCCTGAGGTGTTTTATGGTCTCTTCCTGATCACCAAACCGGGCCTTGAGGTCTTCATATTTCTTCACCAGAGAGAGGTGGTCTTCTTTGGAAACCACTCCCATCAGACCCAGGTAATCCTTAAAGGATTCTTGAAACTGCACTGCTGCTTCTTGCCATTGTTTTACATATTGCGTGGTGTTTTCATCCACGCCGTCTAATCCGTAGAACTTCCGAAACATGCCGGAAAGCTCCTCGAAGCCCTTGAATCCCTGGGCCATCCATTTTGCCATGTCTTCCAACCGGTCCTGACTCTTGGCAGCATTGATGAGAAAATTCCCCCAGAATTCCAGAAAATTCCTATCCATGGTGGTATCCTCGTTTTATTCTTGAATCGGAACCGCCTGATTAACCTGCGCAGTTATGTTTTATCAAGATCCAATTGGTACCGAACCGGGCCCCGGTAGTTGCCATTTCCAAAACAGGTGTCCAACGCGCATTCTGAATTGGGAAATGACCATGAAGTGGCTATGGCCCCATGGCCTTTCGGAAAGACAGTTACCTCGGCATTAATAAAGTCCAGGGGTGCAAGGGCTGATTCTTTGTCCACCAGGTCGTCCCTTTCAGCATAGCAGATAAGAACCTGTATGCCTTTTTCCTTGAGCCGCATGAAGTTCAGCTCCCTGCCGAAGAGTCTGAATGGGAGTGTGCCATTTTTATCAACGGGCACCGTATAGGAATCAAAGCTCATTTTTGTTATGGCCACGGGAAGATCGGCCCTGTCATAGATCAACCAGTGGTTGAGAGCGGCTGCAGTCTTGCTGATGTTCAGGTCCCGGTTGTCGTGTCGGTCAAACATCATGAGATCCCGGTAGAAACTGAAAATAGGGGCTTCTTTTTCCATGCTCTTGAGCTTATATACCCAGCTCATCACCTTGCCGTCGACAATCTTATTCCCATTAGGCAATACCTTCTCAGCATAGCCCAGATCTCGAAATCTGGAAGGAAGATGTTCGAGATACTCCACCAGGGCTTTACTCCTGGTACCGTCCATTGGTGCCACACAGGTTATGAGAGCATCCACGAGGCCATCCAGTTCACCGGTAAGGAGATCCACCACGGCAATGAATCCTCCCTGGCAAAACCCGTTCAGGGTAACGTCCCGGCCATGTCTTTCCTTCACCTTTTCACAGAAGGACCGGGTGTCAATAGCATCATCCTCTCCCGTCATGATCTGGACAGCAGGGGTTGTCTTTATATCCTTCATGATTCTGATGTATGTGGGAATCCCTTGGTTTGCAAAGGCATGCACATAGCTCTTCTGTTCATTTGGGAGGAAGGCGAGGATGTTGGCACCTAGGACATAGGGCGGAATAATAATAATGGGTTTCCCTTCTTTTCTGACCGTTACCCCTTTGTCAGTTGGAAATACTTGATAGAGCATGAAGCGCTTCGTCTCTGCTGCCTTTTCGTATCCCCCGTTCTCGAAATGGAATCCATATTCCGGCTTAATGTCCAAAATGGCCTTTGGGTAGGCATACACAACGCTTTCCAGCAATTTTGCATGTCTCTCGGTATACTGGGTGACAGCATCGGCATCCCCGCTGGAAACGGAAGAGAGCCATGCCAGAAAGGTACTGGTTATCTCACTCAGGTGGTAATCCCGCATGGCATTCAGGCTGCTGGTAGAACCTTTTTCGGCAACCTGCAGGTTAAATTGCAGGAGTTCTATATAGTCCCTTATGCTTTCCCATGGTGGATATCGAAGGAGTTTCTCTTGTTCCGTAGCGGTAAAGGCATTCAGGGCGGTCCAGTAAGGGAGCATAAATTCATTCAGGTACTTGAAAACGCCGGTCCAGTATGTCTGTGTTGACTGAAATCCTTTACCGACCGCCCCGATGGCATTGAGACTGAGCTCGGAAAACCTCAAAAGAGAATGGATAAGCGGGTCAAGAATGTTCATGGGCTGGTCGACTTTTGTTTTTCTTCTATTACCCATATGCCGTCCTCTTTGAAGGGTGCTTCTCTATCAGATCTTACTTGGATGCGGCAAAGAAGTCTTCCACTCTCTTGAAGTTCTCATCAATGAGGTTTTTGTAATCTTCACGCCCTTTCTTGTAGGCTTGAACCCACTCATTAATGACCTTTTTGCCTTCCTCTGGAAGCCAGGTGGCCTGTTCCAGGACCGTTTTGGCCATTTTTTCGGTCTGGTCCTGCACTGTGGCCATGGCGCTAAAGGTGTTGTCGAAGGCCGCCTTGTTAAAATCCACCATTTGCTTGAAAATTGCTTTCTGATCCACCATTGTTGTTCCCTCCTGTTTGTGTTTGGGGCAACCTTATCCTTGGCAGTGCCCATATTCCTTAATATGCTTCAAAACCTATTTTTTAGTTTCAGCCTTTTTGGCCTTCTCAGGTTCAGTAAAAAAATCCTCGGCTTTTTTGAAATTCGCGTCAACCGCATTCTTAAAATCTTTCCAGCCCTGTCTGCATGTCTTAGCCCACTCATCCGCGAACTGTTTCCCCTCTTCAGGGATCCATGTTGCCTGCTCCATGGACACATTCATCATCTTTTCCGCCTGATCCTGCAGCATTGTGACGGCATTATAGGCATTGTCAAATGCCGTTTTGTTGTAGTTCATCATCTGTTTCATAATCGTTGTTTGTTCCATTTCTCATCCTCCTAAGTGTATTAAATCTAAAGTGTTTTTGTCATATCCCCGGAGGCTGCCTCCAGGGTGCATCCATACTCTCCTGCGCATCTTCAAGCCCTGCATAAAACCTGTTTATCAAGCGGTTTTACTGGAGTCCCGCGGCCCGGCTTTTTTCACCATCTTTTCAGATGTCTCTGGCACGGATTTCACATTTGGCCCAATATCCAGCAGAAGCTTCTTGATTTCGGCCATCTCTTCGGCTATTTCATTCAACTTTGCTTCGGTCTGGTCTACGGACTTTCTGATCTTTCCGAGTTCAGAGGCAGACGGCATTCCTTTTTTTATATCATTGAGGGTGTTCTTCAGGGGTGTAAGATCTTCTTTGGCTGTCAAGGTCTTTTTTTTCAAGAGGGTATTTACCACCTCCTGCGGCCAGTCCCGCTTTTCCAGGGCAGCAAGCCTTGACCCCATGACATTAATATCCTCGTGCAGCTGGGTCATTTTTTCCTCCATCCCTTTGGCCTCGTCACCCCCAAAATCTATCTTCTGAAAGTTCTCCTCCACGGCCTTTTTGAAATCATCACGGCCCCTTTTATACGCTTCCAGCCATTCATCTATCATTCTTCTTCCTTCATTAGGAACCCAAAACGTCTGTTCCAAAGATGTGCTGAGCATCTTTTCTGTTTGCTCTTGCAGCATGGCCATCGCATTGAAGCTCGTGTCAAATGTGGTCCTGTTAAAGTCGATTATCTGCTCTGCCAATTTTTCAGTCTCCATGCTCTACGCCCCCGTTGTTTTGGTTGGAAAATCTTCCCTTCCTTTGATGAACAATGATACCATCATAAAGCTTTTTATAAGGTTGTCAAGGAAAAAATGATGCATCGCAACATACCATTTCGCAAATCAATAATAGCTATTGTCCTTGATCTTTTTGTCTAAGTGCTTATTTTTCTATTGATTTATTATTATTGCAATGATAAAGAAAGATTTCATAATCTTTGTCAATTGTGCAACATAACATAAACGACTGGGCGGAGATCCTAGAAATGGAAGAAAAAGTCTTTCTCAAGAAATATGCCAACAGGCGGCTGTATGACACTGAAAAGAGTAGCTATGTAACCCTTGATCAAGTGGCGGATGTGATCCGCCAAGGACGACAGGTGGAGATTGTTGACGCAAAAACCGCGGAGGACGTGACCGCTTTTATTCTTACCCAGATTATACTTGAAGAGGCCAAAAAAAAGAATGTCTTGCTACCGGTGCCTCTCCTGCATCTGTTCATTCAGTACGGGCAGAATGTTCTTGAAGAGTTTTTTGAAAAGTATCTCGAACAAACCATTAATGGCTACCTTACCTATAAAAGCACCGTTGATGAACAGTTTAAGAGATGGCTCGATCTGGGCATGGATGTTTCCGGTATGACCCAAAAAATGATGACAGGCATTACGCCTTTTCAAACATTTTTTGGTAAGTCGGATGCGTCAGAGGCACAGGAGAAAAAAAAGGAAAAGGCGTCTTGAACCTCATTCCTTTGCCCTGTCACTGTGGGCAAGGAGGAAATTCACGATCCTGCCGTAATAGTCCTTCAAGATTTTGGAAGATCGAAAAAGGCCCATGTGGCCTGCATCACACAAGAGAGTGATTTTATCTTCCGGCGGAATAGATTTAATTAAGTCCATATGACCGGTTGCCTGAAGTGGTGGCGTGATTTCATCTCTCGTACCACCTAGTGCCCATAGGGGGACATTGCTTGGATAGTCTTTGATGCTGACTTTTTTCCCACCGATCATCAACTCGCCCCTGGTAAGATCATTTCGAATGAAGATCTTCTTATAGGTATCTCGGATAAAACCGGAAGGGCTGTGCTGCACAAAATTGTACCATTGATAGAATGCTTCCTGGCGCTGAGCGCTCTCTCCATTTCCGTGCATTAAGTCGGACAGAAGGGCCTGCATGTTTTTCATATGTTGATCCATCCCCAAAACATAGAAGCCGAGCACCTGAAGCCTGCCGTCATAGCTCTCTCTTCCTTCACCTTCATGCCCTTCAGGCACGGTGTGGCCGAAAAAACTGATGAGCCTATCGATATAGTCTTCTCCTACCATACGGGCAAAATCCGTCAAGAATCCCTTTTCTCCCTCAGTGTGCATGGGTGATCCCGCCGATCCGAATGTTCTGGCAAGATGAGGATTCAGTATTAAGGCGGTGGCGAGGAGGGGTCCCGGCTGGCAGACGGCTACCAAGTGGGAAGGATAGCCTGTGCGGTGTCTGAGATGTTCCAATACCCGCGTGTATTGATCCACCTGTCCATCAAAATTTTCATAGTGTCTCTTGCCGTTGACGTACAAGGGGATATCATCGGCACATTTCTGTTCCACAATGGCCATGCGAGTGATGCCATGATCTCTCATAAATAGGGCCACCCGCTCTGCGATATTGGAGTGATGTCCAGCACGTGGAGCAAAGATCACCCCGTAGTTCCGGATCTTGTGTTTAATATTCAATGAGATGTCTATAAGCCTGAGACCCGGCAGATCCAGGAGTACGCTGGTATCATTATATTCAACACTCCAGTCCTGTATAGGGGGCTGCTCGGTGAAGAGTCTGATGAACTCCAATTCCCCCTGTCTTCTTTGATGGAAGCGTTCAAGGCCGCCCTGTATACTTTCCTGGGCCAAAGACAAGAGGCTGTTTGCCCCTTCAGGGTACATGTCAAAAAGTTGGCTCTTCGACCGGTTGAACTGGGGAACAACCAGTGGCAGGACCTTTTTCATAAGTGTGCAACCCAGTTGAAAGGAATTTCTGGTGAGATCAAAGGCCAAGGAACAACATTCGATCGCTGCCTCAGCAAGGTTTGCACTCATTTCAACCGGTACTTTTGTGGCTTCAAGTGTATTCAGAACCTGGGGAAAAAGGGTCATAAAGAATTCAGGCATGAACGTCCGCTCCTTTCTAACTGTACCGCAACATGATCCGATCGATTTCAACTGCAACAGGCACACGAATGCAAATGCAACGTCTATACCATATTGGAGATATGGGTGTCTATAGTGTCGGCAATCCTTGTTCATGCTTGGATCCCAACAACCGTGAAGATCTTGAGTGCTGCCCTGAACACCAAAACGGAGAGCAAAGGCTCAGGCCTTGGAAAGGGGTTCAAATCGTTTCAACTGGAAGAGCTTCTTGTCCTGGGTGGCGATGATGTGATAGAACTTGTCCTGGGGAATGTAGATATAGGGGACATCCTCTTTGCGGCGGTAGAGGAAATGGGAGAGGATCATGCGGTTGACCGCTCGATGACCCACGATCATGATGTTCGCGGCATTTCCACTCAGGTAAAGGGCCTTCTTTATGCCCCGATCGATCCTTCCCTGCATGGTGACGTATCCCTCACCTCCCGGGTACACGTAATTGTATTTGTCCAGTTTCCGTGACGCGTAGATACTCGGCATCCTCTTTTTTATTTCCTCGTAGCTCATTGCTTCACAGACCCCGCTGTCAATTTCGTTGAATTCACTCAGCGGGATAATAGAGCAGTGCTCCTGGAGTTCCTTGATCGGTTCAGCGGTTTCAACGGTCCTTATTTTTTCACTCGTAAAGATGACCGGAATAGATTTTTTTTGGAAGTATCGGGCAAGGGCGCTGGCCTGTGATTTTCCCTTTTCCGTCAACGGAGAATCGCCTCCGATACGGTTTTCGAGATTGAAATATGTTTCCCCATGTCGGATCAGAAAGAAGTTACTGACGCTGTCCGTCACAAGGAAATCCCGTATGCGGTCATAATAAGGAAGGGAATCATGTATCTCCTCTTTCAGGATCTTGTTGTTGAGGGAATCGAGGCGGACAAAATTCTTTTCCCTGCCCAAGCGGTTGTAAATACTCTTGTAATAACTGATGCGCTGTTTAAAACTGTGCATTGCTGATTCTTCGCTGAGGTGCTGAAACTCAGGAAGAATGATTTTTCTCCTAATGCTCGCTTCCAGGATTTGCTCATCGTTGTTTATGCACTCAATGAAAAGCAAAGGATATTTATTCGCCAGATCCATAATCATGTTTCGCCGGTTGAAGCTCACATTGGTTGCGTCCAGGATGGCGATATTTCCTTCTCTTTCAAGATAACTTTTGGCTCTTTCAATATTGATACGGGCAATTTTTTCCCTGAGTTCCACACCTTCCCGGTTGTTCGGGTTGTAGAATTCGGGATATGAGGTGTTTTTCCGCATGAGGCGGCGTCTCAGCTGGCCGTTATTGAAGATGCGTGTCTTAATGGCATCCTTGCGGAGATTTTCCTTGAGCTTGACGGCGATAGTCGATTTTCCCCTTGCGGGGAGACCCACCATGGCGACGAAAAGTTTTTCAGGATCCTTATTCATGATTGGAGGATTTATCCTTTTCTGCCAAAAAATAGCAATGCAAAAAAGAAGGGGCAATCAAAAAAAAGCAATTGAGGTTGCAGTTTCCATTAATGAGGTTATAATATCTTTTAAGAATATTGTGGTATACTGAAGGAGGAAAGCAAAAATGCAGCAATTGACGTCTACGAGACCCCGGACCGAAGTTCTGGTCAATAATTTTGTGAGGAGTGTCTATAACTGGATGGGGATCGGTCTTGGGCTGACCGCCTTTGTGGCCTTTTATGTTTCCAGCAGCGACACAATGATCCGCCTCATCTTCAGCAGTCGAATGATCTTTTTCGTATTGATTCTTGCTGAACTGGGCCTTGTCTTTGCCATCAGCGGGATGATTAACAGGATGAGCGCCGGGACCGCAACGTTTCTTTTTGTGCTCTATTCGGGCCTGAACGGCCTCACTCTTTCCTTCGTCTTTCTTGCTTATACGCGGACTTCCATTGCCGGCACCTTTTTCATTTGCGCCGCAACCTTCATTGGATGCAGTATCTACGGGTGGTCAACAAAGAAAGACCTGACCTCGTGGGGAAGTTTTCTGTTCATGGGACTCATCGGGATCATCATCGCCTCCGTGGTAAACATGTTCCTGAAAAGCAGCGGTATGAGTCTCATCATCAGCTATATAGGGGTCATTGTTTTTGTTGGACTGACCGCCTATGATACCCAAAAATTGAAAAACATGGCGCTCACCCAGCCGGAAGGGCTGGACGGGGCTGTCGCGAGGAAGGGGGCTATTCTCGGTGCGCTCTCCCTCTATCTTGACTTCATTAACCTCTTTCTCATGCTGCTGCGGATTTTCGGTTCAGCTCGAGACTGATTCATTTTTTCCCCTCGAAGGTCCTTAGACCTTTCAGGGGGATTTTTTTGCGACTGTCAGGTCCTTCGGTCATGAAGCCATCCTACCTTGCTCTTCACCGGGACGGGAGACTCCAGGAACGGGTTGAAAAAGCACTGGAGCAACTGGAGCACTGTAATCTCTGTCCCCGGGACTGCGGGGTTAACCGGCTCGCAGGAGAAACAGGATTTTGCGGAGCAGGGAGAAAGATCAAAATCGCGAGTTACAATGCCCATTTCGGCGAAGAAACCCCGCTCGTGGGAAGGTACGGATCGGGAACCATATTCTTGAGCCACTGCAATTTGCTGTGTCAATTCTGCCAGAATTATGATATCAGCCATTTTGCTGAGGGGTGGGAAGTTGAACCGGAACAGGCATCAAGCATGATGCTTCAACTGGCTGAACGAGGGTGTCACAACATTAATTTTGTAACACCGTCCCATATGGTGCCCCAGATCCTTGAGGCCCTTTTGCCGGCCGTAGAAGCGGGACTCAGTATTCCGGTTGTTTACAATTCGAGCGGATATGACCGCATCGAAACCCTGGAACTCCTGGACGGCATTATTGATATCTACATGCCTGATTTTAAATTCTGGGATGCAGAATGGGCAAAGAGATTTTGCGCCGCCCCTGATTATCCGGAGACGGCGAGAACGGCCATTCGGGAGATGCACCGGCAGGTGGGTGACCTGATGATAGATGAAAAGGGTGTGGCGATCAGGGGCCTGCTGGTACGGCATCTGGTCATGCCGAACGGTGTGGCCGGTACGGAAGAAATAGTCGCATTTCTGGCGAAGGAGATTTCGCCCGATACCTACACCAATATCATGGACCAGTATCGGCCCTGCGGAACTGCTGATAAGGACTCGCTGATCAACCGCAGGCTGAAGTCCCGGGAGTTCCGAGACGCACTCAATGCTGCAAAAAAGAGCGGGTTGGTGCGGCTTGATCAGAGACATCAGGTTCGTGTTTTTTTCGGTATGTAAATGACGGAAAATAGGATTTTTATCATAGGAGATATTCATGGTTGTCTGGACATGCTGAAGCGCATGCTGGACAAGATCCAGTGGGAACCGAACAAAGACCGCCTGATTTTTCTGGGAGATTATATTGACCGCGGTGAAGATTCAAAAGGGGTTGTCGGTTATATTCTGGAACTGGAAAAAATGTCGTCCCACATTGAATGTCTCATTGGAAATCACGAGGCCGCTTTCCTGGACTATCTGAATGGGAAAGAAAAGAAGCTTTTCCTCATGAACGGCGGGTACCGGACGCTCGAAAGCTATGATGCAGGCCGGGAGGCTCCGGACAACCATCTGGTCCCGGCTTCCCACATGGATTTCTACACCTCCCTGGATACGTATCTCGAGCTTGAAGACTATTACGTGGTGCACGCAGGATTCAGGCCCGGTGTTCCACTCTCTGAGCAGAATTTTGAGGACTTGATCTGGATTCGTGATTCTTTCATTTTTTCATCCGACGATTTCGGCAAGAGAGTCATTTTCGGTCATACCCCTTTCTCTGAACCCCTTGTTCTTGAGAACAAGATCGGCCTGGATACCGGAGCCGTCTATGGGAACAAACTGACCTGCCTGGAACTCCCTGCATTCAATTTCCATTTTGTAGAGGCATAACCCGGTGATCGGGATCACCGCCACCATCCCCGTGGAAATTGTCTTCGCGTCGGGCCATACAGCCGTCGATCTCAACAATCTCTTCATCACTGCATCCGATCCGGAACAATTGGTAGTCCGCGCCGAACAGGATGGCTTTGCCCATAATATCTGTGCATGGATTAAAGGCATTTATTCCGTGACGTTGGAACGGGGATTCAAACAGGTCATCGCGGTCACCGGGGGGGATTGCAGCAACACCGTTGCCCTGGGCGAAGTACTGGCTTCAAAAGGGGTTGAGGTGATTCCATTCGCGTTTCCTCTTGACGGAGACCGAGCGGAGCTCTATGCCCAGATTGACCTGCTGCGCCAAAGGCTTGGAACATCGTGGGAAGCGATCTCCAGGACAAAGACAAGGCTGGACGAGGTTCGCGGCCGACTCAGAAGGCTGGATGAACTGACGCATCGCGAAAATCGCGTTTCAGGACTTGAAAATCATCAATTTCTTGTCAGCAGTTCTGATTTTGGCGGCGATCCCGAAAGATTTCAAAGGGAGCTTGACAGGTTCATCCGTGCAGCCCGGGAAAGAGAACCGTTCCGGGAAGAAATCCGGCTGGGATACCTTGGGGTCCCTCCTGTTTTTTCGCGATTTTACGAGCTCATTGAATCCCTTGGTGCGAGGGTCGTGTATAACGAGGTCCAGCGGCAGTTCAGTATGCCGAATGAAAAACACGATATCATGGATCAATACCTGGCCTACACCTATCCCTATGCTGTCGAAGGTCGCGTACGGGACATCAGGAAGGCAGTCAATGCACGGCATCTTGACGGGCTGATACACTACACTCAGACATTCTGCTACCGGCAGATCTACGATATCCTTCTGAGAAAAAACCTCCGGGTCCCCATCCTGACGCTGGAGGGAGACCGGCCCGGTTCCCTGGACAGCCGCACAAGTCTCAGGATTGAAACTTTTATCCAGATGTTAAAGGATCGAAAGCCCTCCAGTTGTCCTATCTTGTTCCGCTGATAAAGGACTCAGCGGTTTCAACGTCTTTCTTGCTCCCTATGTAAAGGGGGACCCGCTGGTGCAGTTCGGTAGGTTCTATCTCCAGGATGGGGCCCTTTCCGCTGCTGGCATATCCTCCTGCTTCGGTGACCACCATGGCGAGGGGATTGGCTTCCACCATAAGCCGGAGCTTGCCGGTGGGCTTTTTCGGATCCTTCAGGTCGGCCGGGTACATGAAGATTCCCCCTTTCAGGAGATTCCGATGGAAGTCCGCCACCAGGCTTCCCACATATCGGGAAGTGTAGGGACGGCCCAATGCATTGTCTGAACTCTTGAAATAACCCACCATGGATCGAGTCTTTTCATCCCAGTACTGGTAATTTCCCTCATTTACACTGTAGATTTTCCCCCGTTCCGGAATCCTGATATTCTCATGGGACAGGAGGAATTCTCCCACACTGGGATACAGGGTAAACCCGTGGACGCCTGTTCCATTTCCGGTTGTATACATCATGATAGTGCTGGAGCCGTAGATGAAGTACCCGGCCGCCACCTGTTTCATCCCCGGCTGCAGCACTTCATCCAGCAATACGTCGGTATCCGAATCTATATTCTTTCTCCGGTATATTCCGAAAATGGTTCCGATACTCACGTCTACGTCGATATTGGAAGAGCCGTCCAGGGGGTCAAAGACAAGGATATAGTTCCCTTTGGGATACTCGGGCGGAATTTCAATAAGATCCGCGACTTCCTCTGAACCCATGCAGCAGAGTTCACCGATATGCTGCATGCGTTCTACAATGATACCGTTGGCAAACACATCAAGCTTCTGGACCTGTTCATTCTGGACATTAATCTTGCCGGTGCTCCCCAATATATCCACCAGCCCGGCCTTGTTTACCTCCCTGGAGATGACCTTGGCGGCAACAATGAGTTCGCTCAGCAGGGTAGTAAAGGCCCCTGTTGCTTCCGGGTTTTGACGTTGTTGATTCAGGATATGCTGTGTTATGGTAATACCTACACCCGCTTTTCTCATTTGCTTCCTCCTTTCAGGGCAACTTGGACGGACTTTTCCGGTTCCGTTAATATTTGATCAGGGAGTCCCAGAATTCAGGATCATCATCCTTCCAATTGGGGCCGAACCTTTTGTCACAGAAACCGCTCAGACGATCGTACCATTTTACCCAGACATTCTTTTTGTTATCTATGGCTTCCAGCACATCCGCAACAAAGATATCGATTTTACTGATTTCGTCTTTGGGAACATAATATGCTGCGCCTTTCTCAAAAGATTTCTTGAGGTTTTCCTTGGATACCGCGTGGGCGGTAAGCATCAAGGCAGGTATACCTCGTTCCCTGGCGATCTCCAGGAGGTCGTACCCCCTGACACCCATAATATCGAGGACGGCAATATGGTAATAATTTTCCTGGAGCAGGTCCCGGGCCGCTTCAAAGGTAGAAGCCCTGTCAACCTTGCACATATCCAGGATTTCTGTGAGGAACTCGAGGATATCTTCTTCATCGTCCACGATGAGTACTCGTTTTCCTTTCAAAATCTTTTCAGGATCCATTCTTCCTCCTCCGGTGATTAGCTGATTTCCTTATATTCTAAACGAAATATTTCCGCCATGGTGATAAATATGGTGATGATGAGCGGACCATAAATAATGCCTAAAATGCCAAAAAGTTTGATGCCGCCGATAATGCCGATGAATACCAGAAGCGAATTCATTTGCATTTCCTTGCCGATGACCCGGGGTTTGATAATATATTCAATAACAGAGCTATACACGAGGTTGTAGACCAGGAATCCGATGGCGATACCTGATTTCCCGTGCAGAAAAAGGATAATGGCAGCCGGGACGAAGACAATGGAAGCGCCGATGATCGGCAGGAATGCCATGAACGCTATGACGGTGCCCCAGAGAAGAGGAGATTCCAATCCGAAAATATAAAAACCGACCCCCCCCAGCACGCCCTGAATCACCCCGGACAATCCGTTTCCCACAAAGATGGCCTTTCCCATTTCGTGAAATTTTCCCATAACCTTCTCGAGCTGTTCTCTGGGGAAGGGGAGAAGCCTGATAAGATAATCCTTCAGCAGCGCTCCATCCTTGAAAACGTAATAGATGGTCAGCACCATGAGGAAAAAATGGATCAGAAAATTGATAAGGTTGGATGCCACGGAGCTTATCTGATTGTAGAGGAACAGTCCGACTTTTTTCCCCACAGAAGCGGACGCCGTTTGAATGGTTTCCTTGCTAAACTCAACGCCAGTCATTTTTCCCCACTTCCGTACCTGCTCGGCCCACAGGGAATTACTATTGATGCTTTCCTGTATCTTCTGTATGGAGACGGAGCTCTTGGTCCTCTGATAAAAATCAAAGGCTTCGTTTGAGAGGCTTCCGATGAAGCCACCCACGGGGAGAATGAGGATCAGCACGATGAGGGAAGTCATCAAGAGGGATGCAACACTTCTATTTCCTTTGAATATCCGCATCGACCAATGATACAGCGGGGAGAACACACTGGCCAGAAGAAGGGCAAGGACAATGGCCGAAATATACGTCCAAAAAAGCTTCAGAAGAAGCACCAGAGACAGGAGGAGCAGGAGAATAAAAAACCTGGAACCGTAATTGTCTTTTTCCATATCAGCAGAAGGTTCCTGAATGGGGATACGGGAATTGACCGCTGCACAATAGCCATTCGCTTTTTCAATAAATATAAGAGAGATCATCGCAATAGTCAAAAACATTCTGAAAAGAGCGCAGTATGTGGCTTTTCTTGATATTCGTATGGTGAAGTGATATGAAGGCGTGTATCGTACTATTCCAAGGCATCAATTTCCCCCGGAAATGCATGCTGCTCCAGTTCCGATCAAGGCGGAGAGGCCGATCCATGCCAGATAAGGACCTCTTATTGGCAATCGACAACGGCACCCAGAGTGTCAAGGCCCTCGTCTTTGACCCGGAAGGTCACCTGGCAGCACATGCACAGATAACGTTCAGCCCCTATTTTTCGAGGCAGCCCGGCTGGGCGGAACAGGATCCTGAGGTGTTCTGGCAGGCCCTTTGTCAGGCCTGTCAGAGGCTGTGGCGGGAAAATAGTGTGGACCGGCAAAGGATTGCCGGGGTTTCGCTCACCACGCAGCGGGCAACAGTCATCAATGTGGACAAGGAGGGGAAACCGCTCCGGCCGGCCATCCTCTGGCTTGATCAACGGAAGACTCACGGGCTGCCTCCCTTGAGGGGATTGTGGGGGTTTGTTTTCAAGGTTCTCGGTCTCGAAAAGACCGTTCAGTATTTCCAGGCTGAGGCAGAGGCAAACTGGATCCGCGTCAATGAGCCGGAAATTTGGAGAAAAACGCACAAGTATGTTCTCCTGTCCGGCTATCTCACCTATCGCCTGGTCGGGAAATTCATAGACTCCAGGGGATGCTGTGTCGGATACCTGCCGTTTGATTACAAGCACCTGCGCTGGGCTCCTGACTGGGACTGGAAATGGCGTGCATTGCCCATGGAACGAACCCTGCTCCCGGAGCTGGTTTCTCCTGCGCAAGAGCTAGGAATCATTACGTCCCGGGCAGAAGATGAAACAGGCATCCCTGCCGGCCTTCCTCTGATCGCTGCGGCTGCGGACAAGGCGTGCGAGGTCATCGGATCCGGCAGCCTCAGTCCGTCAATTGGATGTCTGAGTTATGGAACTACGGCCACCATCAATGTTACCCACCGGAAATATGTGGAAGCCATTCCACTGCTGCCTGCCTACCCCTCTGCTGTTCCCGACTATCACACAATGGAAGTGCAGATTTTTCGCGGATACTGGATGGTACGGTGGTTCAAGGAAGAATTCGGTCACCCGGAGATAGAAGAGGCGACGATCAGAGGCGTTGAAGCGGAGGAACTCTTTGACCGTCTGGTGGAGGGCGTCCCTCCAGGAGCCATGGGCTTGATACTGCAGCCGTACTGGTCGCCTGGGTTGAAACTTCCGGGACCTGAGGCCAAAGGAGCGGTTATCGGGTTCGGGGATGTTCACACGCGCGGTCATCTGTACCGTTCCATACTGGAAGGAATTGCCTATGCCCTGCGGGAAGGAAAAGAACGCATAGAGAAAAAAACAGGGGTTCCCATCACCGAGCTCAGGGTTTCAGGGGGAGGGAGCCGGAGCAGGGCGGCCATGCAGGCAACGGCTGACATCTTCGGTTTGCCAACGTTGCGCCCCCACATTTACGAGACCTCGGGTCTTGGGTCCGCCATTGATCTTGCCGTCGGCTTGGGACTGCACCCTGATTTTGATTCAGCCGTGAAGGCCATGACCCGTACGAGCGCTCTTTTTGAACCGGACCCGGAGGCCCGGAAAATCTGCGAGGCACTGTACCGGGATGTCTACCGGAAGATGTATAAGAAGCTCAAACCGCTCTATCAGCGCATTCGCGAAATTACCGGCTACCCGGCATGAAGGCACCGGCCTTGGCAGAATTCTGATAATTCTTTTAAAAACAGCGCGTTCCTGCATGCCAGGAATTTCGACCTGTTATCCCTCCGTCACCGATTTTAAGGGGTTCTACGGGGAAAGGAATGGGTGAGTGTAACCAGCGGTCTAACTAATCGAAGTGTGCCAGAGTGTTCTTCCGGTCAAAGTCTGGGGGCACAGGCTTCGCGTCCTAAGTGCTGGTAATGTGACTGGCGTCCTCAACCACTTAAAGCAGAAAACGCCACCGGAACGAAAAACAGGAACCAATGCCACTATGGACGTACCCTAATTGCGGCTGCCCGGGAAATCGTTTAACGATGATTCAGAATGAGCTCAAATCTGAAATGAAAGTCTCTCTTTTGTTCCTGGGATCGGTTCGCTTTCGATGCGCTCTATCCGCTATAGGCCACGGTTTCAAACAATTTGGGATAAGATAATTATCCAATATCGCAGGAGCAAAGGAAATGTGCATGTCGTCGCAAGATATCTCGAATCCCAGCGTGCTCTCCCAAGCCGCAATATCTTGAAGTTAAGTCTAATTTTCTGGTATAGTCAAGACCATCGTTCTTGCACGAGTGCGAAGATATCAGCAGAATTCTTGAATTTGTCGGGATTTAAGAACAATGCAAGAAACACCCGCTTTTTGACCTGAAGAGTCCATCACAAGATCTTGAGGTCTTGCCTTGTCCTTCGTAATTCAGAAATCGCCATGCTGGAGCAATTTAGAAAGTCAATTTTTCTTGACTACATATGCTTTTTATCATTTCATAGGCGATGTATTGCTCCTACCAGCTTTTAACCTCCATTTAGGGGTTGTCGCATGATGATACGTCCAAAAATGTGCCCGCCGGCCTCCTAATGGAACGTGGTGTTCTATTAGGAGGTTAACAATGATGAGCAATAATAAAACCCAAAAAATTTGAGTGAAGAATAAACGCCCCGCTCGTCAAGAAATCACCTGATAAAGTATGATTTATCAGCTTTTCGCAAATGATATTTTCTGCATCCGGGAAAGGAGGTTATGCTATGGAAGAACTAAAACCTGGCTGGCAGGTAAAGGGAACCTATAATGAGGCCTGTGCTGCTGAAGGACACTGTCCCTACTATTTTGGGAGGGATGTTGAGGGTGGCTGCAGGTACTACATGGTTTTTCGGATAAAAGAGGGAAAAGTTAATGATGTTGATCTCTCTGGCATTACGGCTATCTATAATGGCGATATCCTTTATCCCAAGTTTGAAGACTTCATGAAGAATGGATCAGAGGGTGGGATATACGTGAGTGACAATGCCACAGAGGAGCAGCGGAAAGTCCTTGATACGTTGGTTACTACGAACGTGGGCGCCCTGCTTATGAAAAAAATATTGGGGGTCAAGTATGTGAAGATCGACACAGAAGAAACAAATGGGGAGCTTCATGTCAAAATGCCCTTTGGGGAAATGAAACAGCATCTTATGAAGGGATTGGACGGTGGGCCCATACGCCTTGAAAACGTCCCGATGCCTTTTCTGAAAAACCTGAAGCATTGCCATACATCCTTCTGGACATACAAAGATCATGGAAAGAATTTCGAATACAAGAATCGTTGTGGGACCTGGGCCGACTTTGCATTTGCCGGATAGGGAACCGCACGACGAAAAATGGAAAATTTCGAAGGCAGGGCCTGGATGGTCCTGCCTTTCTTATTCGCTGATCAGATTATGCTTTCAACTGGTAACCTATTGTTTCGAGGGCGCGTAGGAAGTAACGATTCGATACGCACCCTGAACTCCACCGCAATTCGAGAAATTATTATTGAAAGTTGAGGATCTTGCGGCCGATTTTCTTGAGGATACCATAAGAATCCTTGAAATTTCCCTGTGCCGAGAATGGAGCCTATTATTTGGCTACAGTTCAAGTAGACGATTTTCAACTATTGTGATGGCAGTTGCAATGGGACGGAAAGAAAGAATGTTCCTTGATTGACTTTTACTATCAGTGATGAGATACTTTGTTTCGATCTCACCGTCCACCTCCAATGAGGAGGTGCTTCATGGAAAGACGGCTTAAAATGCCTCAGCTTTGCTCCTGACAGGCTTGAATTCCTGTTAGGAGCCGCTTCTCATAACTCCGTAAAGCGGTGGGGATTTCCAAGCTCGCATTCATTTGTGCTCCACTCAGTTTTCCTCTTTTCTTGGATTTGATCTTATCACTTCTCTGTGCCCAGTCGAACAGGCTTTCTTTTCTACTCCGTTCTCAATTTCTCTTTGCCCCGTGCCGTCGGGACACGAAGCGTATCAACGAGAACTTATCCTTTTTATCTGAGTTTTGGTCACCACTGCAGAATTCTATGGTCAAGGAAATAACTTTTGATCTGCAGAGAATTCCAGCCATTGGAATGAATCCGCAATTTAAGGAAAGGAGGTAGTTATGAAAAGAATAATTGTGGCATCACTCGTTACTTTCGTTTTTTTGGTCGTTATAGCAGCCTGGCTCCCGGTATCAGTGTTCTATTGTCCAGAGGCTTATGCTGGAGGGAAGAAAATCTCAGGAACCGGAAAAGTCACTGCCATCGTATCGGAGACCAGGATATACCCCGGAGACAATCGAAGCCACTTTCTCACCCTGTCAAACTACCTTGAGCTAGACAGCAGCGCCGACCCCCTTTTCAACGACGTCCAGGTTAATGAGGTAGTTGCCGCAGACAACAGGGAGGGGGCAGGAACCATGAGAGGGTACCGTGTGTCAACTCATCCTGGGGGGGGCAAAACATTTATGGCCATTGAGGGGATGACGAAGACGATCATGGAGCAAGGTAGCCCCCCGAAGAGGACTTTTGGGGGGAAGTGGTGGTACACGGGTGGAACAGGGAAACTCAAAGGAATAACAGGCGGTGGGACATTTGAAGGGAAGATAACGAGAGCAGGAGTTACGTATGAATGGGAAGGTGAGTATGAATTAAAGTAGTTTAACTTTATTTCCTCCCATAAGAGTAAAGGATAGGCTTTCTTATCTTCAACCTCTTTCATGGAGGTGCCTTGTGGAAAGACCTCTCAAAATGTGACATCTGCTCCTGATAGGCGGTTTCCGCTCTATCTGGAGATCTTCAATTCCGTCATGAAAAAGCCAAACCCACTGGAGGCTTGGACGAGAAGCCATAGATCCCAATGATCTGTTCTAACCTTGGGTCACTATTAATTTTCTTCAAGCATGAAGGAGAGGGGGACCTATGAAACGTAAAATAGTGATCAGTTTCTTGGCCGTATTCTTCCTGACGGCGTCGATTGCCAACGCTGGTGAATGGGTGACCTTTAAGGGAAATAGCAAGTGGAAAGATGTAGTTATTACGTTACGGGGAATTCTGGAAAAGCCACAAGGCAAAGGGCCATTCCCAGCCGTTGTCATGCTACATGGCTGTGTTGGTCTTGAAGGATTTAAAAAGTATCTTGATCCTTGGGCGAAAAGACTTGTGAGTTGGGGGTATGCATCGTTAATGGTTGATAGTTTCGGTCCGCGTGGTGAATCAGATATATACGCTAATGATCGCATCTCACTTATTCCCCCTCAGGTGCGCGCACAGGATGCTCACGATGCGAAAACCTACCTCGCCGGACCCCCCTTTGTGAACCCTGATCAGATCGCCTTGATGGGGTGGTCTCATGGGGGTTGGACGATCCTACATGCGATTGATGAAACGACCTATATCAAAAACAGAGGGAATAAATTTCGGTCAGCAATAGCATTTTCCATCCTTATTGTAATCAATCCCTACAGGGACTTGATACGCCGCTCCTGATACTGATTGGGGAACTTGACGACTGGTGTCCAGGGTCAATGTGTCAGTCGCGGATGCCGTCAGGGACAACGGACCACGAAGTGAAATTGAAAATCTATTCTCAGGCCTACAAAGGTTTTGATCTTGAGGGGATTGATGAATACAAAGAGGGCCATCGGCTTCTCTATAATCCGGAGGCTGCGAAAGACTCGATCGAGCAAGCCAGGAGTTTTCTGGAAAAATATTTCAAATAATCTCAATTGGAACAGGTTGGTTAGCTCAGGAAATACCGTGCATGAGAAGTGTATCCGGAATGAGAAAGGTCCGATAACGAGATCTCTCATGGAGGAAATCCTGAAATTGTGCCTACCTCGCTCCTTAGAGGACGTTACTTGTTCTGTTGGGAGTGCACACGTCTAATTTGATAACTCATTGCAAATGAGAGAAGTTCAGGATTTCGCCTGCCAGTCAGATAGAGGGAGATACCAACGAAATAGTGTTTGATCTGAAAAACCCATGAAAAGCAGGGTCATTACGGCCCTGCTTTTGTCTTTGAGTCTCCAATGTCAAAGATGCTACTGGTAACCTATCGTTTCCGGTTCCACTGAGAAGCAACGACTACGATGCGTATCTGGACTGAGAGCTTTTTGGACATCCTTGACATTTGCATGACAAAAAGATTACGGAAATATGGTTGAAAAGAAGTATACGCATAGTAGGCCTATATCTATTAAGATATAAGGAAAGAAAGAAGACACCGAGACATGACGGACCGTCGAACCATCCATCAAGACCACCATCACCATGAGCATAGCAACGCCCAGACAGCACAAGGCCACACACACGGTGCCATTGACCCGTCCATCATAACCACGGAAAGGGGAATATGGGCCATTAAGTGGTCATTCGCCGGTCTGTTCGCTACTGCCATATTTCAGATTATCATCGTGATGTTTTCCGGAAGCGTGGCGCTCCTCGCAGATACGATTCATAATATCGGCGACGCCGCCACCGCCATCCCGCTGTGGATCGCATTCAAACTCGCTCGCAGGAAACCGAGCAGGCGATTTACTTACGGTTACGGACGGGTAGAAGACCTTGCAGGCCTGGCAATCGTGCTCACAATACTGATCAGTGCCATTGTTGCCGGATACGAATCCATTGATCGTCTCTTTCACCCGCAGACGGTAACGCATCTGTGGGCGGTGATAATTGCATCGATTGTGGGCTTCCTCGGCAACGAGGGGGTAGCTCAATTCCGCATCAAGGTCGGCAATGAAATCGGCAGCGCTGCTCTCGTCGCTGATGGGCATCACGCACGAGTGGACGGCCTCACGAGTCTGGCCGTGCTTTTTGGTGCGGTGGGCGTCGGGCTGGGCTATCCACTTGCTGACCCTATCGTCGGCCTGCTCATTACCGCAGCAATTCTCCGCATCGTATGGGAATCGGGCAAATCCATCTTTACTCGCATGCTTGACGGGGTGGACCCGGAGATTGTCGATGAAATCAGGCACACAGTAAACCATACGCCGGGAGTGGAGGGGGTCTCTGAAGTGCGGGTAAGATGGTTGGGGCATCGGCTTCATGCGGAGCTGAATGTTGCGGTCGGTCCTGAGCTTTCTGTTGAAAACGGCCATGAAATCGCAAAAGAGGCACGACACCATCTTTTGCACGAATTGCGATACCTCTCCAACGCTACCATCCATGTTGATCCGGCCAATGCATCAGGAGAAGACTATCACCGCGTTACCGAACATGAACATGACGGCCTACCTGCTCATTCACACTGAGAAAAAAGCACGGAGTCTGTGAAATAGAATCGGATAATTCATTGCACCTGACGCGGTAGAATGTCGGACTGCTTTCGGCTCCTTACTGTGCCTGTTCTGCTTTTCAGTCCGCTGCTCCTTACCCGGGCCGAAACTGTCAAGACTCCAGCCCGGTTTTCGGTTACGTTATCCGTGTAGATTGTCGATCCACCGCATTGCTTCTACATCGCTGATTTTTCCCAAATACCTTTGGGTGGTTGACAGGTTTGAATGCCGTAATAGGACCTTGGAAACGATTTCGAGAGGCGTTCCGGATCGACTGGCATATGTGGCGGCGTGTCTACGCAAATCATGAGGTCGGAGGTGGATATCTACCATTTCACCGGCCTTCTTGACAATAATCCTGGCGGCAGCGTAGGTTATCGGAAAAATGCTGTCTTCGGGTCTGATCCCTTTATCAGCAATATATTTCTTGAGTCGGTCCGCGACCTTCTGCGGCAGGAAGGCAACTTCCGCCTCTTTTCCGCTCTTGGGATCCCTGATTATTGCTTTCCGGTTTTCGATATCCCTGGGTCGGAGTTTCAGAACCTCGCCAACCCTCATGCACGCACGTGCCATGAGCTCAAGCATAAGGCGATTCCTGGGATTGGGCGTCCTGAAAATGATTTCGTCGACTACATCCTTTTCAACGA
>CAZWEV010000017.1:0-64753 GCA_964633015.1 uncultured Desulfobacteraceae bacterium
AAGAATATGAAGGGACCTTGCTGTTTGTTTCCCATAACCAGGCCTTTGTGAACCGCCTTGCCACCAAAATATGGGATATTCGAGGTGGCAGTGTCGAGGAATACCCGGGAAACCTGTATGAGTACTATGATCACCTTGCACGCGTGGAAAAAGATGGTGCTTCCCGGGATCAGGAAGGACCATCCGGGAAAACAGAGGATGTCTCGCAGCCGCAGATGAAGGAGTACGATCGGAAAGCACAACGCCGGCAGGAGGCTGAAAGACGTCGCCTGGTGAGTGAGACACTCAATCCGATTCTGAAACGACTGGAGGATATTGAAGAGGAGATAACCCTCCTTGAGGGGAAACAGGAAGACCTGGAAAAGATGCTTGCAGACCCCCGGACCTTGAAGGATACGGAGAGAACAGTCCCTCTCATGAAGGAATATCATGCGCTGAAGGGTACCCTCGACGGCCTGCTTCTGGAATGGGAGCAATGTCAGAATGAACTCGAAACAAAACGGAGAATGCTGGAAGGGTAGATGGATACAGTTGGTCTCATGGCTGCCTGCCAAGCAATCCGGTTATGGCATTGGTTGTGCCTTCAAGACGGTCAATCATCGTCTCCATAAGGGATTTTATCCGTGGGGAAACATTGGCGTAGGCATCGAACAGACGGTCCCTGTCAAGGACTCCCACCTGAACAGGCCCGTCGGCGGTCACGGAGGCCGTCCGCGTTGCTCCGCCTTTGTGGAGCATGGCCATTTCTCCAAAAATGGCCCCTTCCTTCAGGGTGTCGATGGTCAGCGTCCCTCTCGCCCCTTTCTTGGTCACCCTGACTTTTCCCTGGAGAACCACATAGGCCCAATCTCCTTTACTCCCCTCTTCAATGATAACCGCCTTGTCAGGATACTGTTCTTCTTTTACAACATATCCATGTACTATCGGGTCAACCGCCATTTGTGACTCCTCTCAAGGCATAAGAAAGAACCCCAGGGTCTTTCTCGCTTCTTCCGTAATGTTTACAATGGCCAGACCGATATCGAGGCGGCCTGGTATCCCGGCTTTCCTGGCCGTCACTATTCTGGCATCCACTTCCAATTCCTTCCCGTTTGGGAGGGTCGTTCTTACGCGGAATACCTTCCCCAGTTCATGAGAAAAATTCACACTGTTTCTTGTACTTACATCAAGCCCCAGGCCGCTTAGACTGATATTCCTTATGGTTCCTTTCAGCCATGCAGCCTTTCGAATGTCCAAGGGGCGGTATTCGCATGATCTATTCAAGTCCTTCCGGTAATAAGAACGCTGAGACGCCATCGTTTCCGGTTGGACCTGCTTCTTGAACCCTTTTGTTCCCAGTTGAGCGATAAACCTATTCATCCGGATCAACCGTCCCAGGATCTGGTCCGAAATGTACCTGACAATGGGCGCTGTTTCCTCATATTCCCGGGCAAGACGGGAAGGGTGCCAGACTTCCACCTGGGTTTCTTCAAGGGCGCGGGCTGATGCGGACCGCGGCTCAACGTCCCTGTTCAGAAACGTCATTTCTCCGATAATTTCGCCATGACCAAGTGTGGCAAGACGGACTTCCTTGTCACCGGACTCTATGGTTATTCCCACCTTGCCCTTGAGTATCCGGTAAATGGAAATGCCATAATCCCCTTCCTTCACGATCAGATCCCCTTTTCTGAATGAAAGGTGTACATTTGGGGGCAGTGGTTGTTTTTCGTTCATTTCGGTGCCTCTCGCCTGAAATTTCTCCCTTTTTACCAGCTTCCTAAGGCCGCGTCACCTCTTTTTTTCCCGCAGTCCTGAGTATCCTTTGATATCCTTCCGGGAAAAGACACTGAAATTTTTGCAGGACTGTGGTACACAAGAAAACCTGTTGCATCGGAAACCATTGCAGAAGGTGATCTCACACGTGGATATCTCTCAACTCATAGAGGAAATTCGAACGGACAAGGAATTCGCTGATTGCATCGCGTACCAGCACTTCCTCTCCGCCAGTGAGGCCCGGTTCGGATCTCCTCCCTCCTTTTTGCCGGACATATCTCGTTTATTATATCGGCTGGGACTGGAAAAACTTTATATCCATCAGGTGGAGGCGTTGGAGCATCTGCGCCAGGGGGAACATGTTCTCATAGCTACTCCGACAGCCAGCGGAAAAAGCCTCGTTTACAACATCGCGGTGATCGAGGAGATTCTTTCCAATCCTGATGCAAAAGCACTGTACCTGTTCCCGCTGAAGGCCCTGGAGCAGGATCAGTTCAAAGTACTCCGGCAATGGCTCGGGGCCGTGGAGGGGGAGGGCGGGATGACAGCCGGTATATACGATGGGGATACATCGCCCTCGGTGAGAAAGAAAATGAGGATGCATCCTCCACAGATCCTGTTCAGCAACCCCGACATGCTGCATCGAAGCATTTTGGCCCACCATCAGTCATGGGAACCCTTTTTAAAAAATCTGACCTTCGTGGTCCTGGATGAAATACACACGTACCGGGGTATTTTCGGGTCTCACCTGAATCAGGTTCTTCGCAGGTTGAAGCGCCTGTGCGCTTTCTACGGATCAAGGCCGCAGTTTATTCTTTCTTCCGCAACGGTAAGCAACCCGGGAATCTTCGGCAGCAACCTCATTGGAGAATCGTTGCACGTGGTTCAGTCGAGTGGTTCCCCGAGGGCCGGTCAGCATTTTCTCTTTATGAATCCCGTGACAAGCGCCAATTTTCTTTCGGCCAGACTCTTCCTGACGTGTATGCGTCATGAGTTCAGGACCATTGCGTTTACCCAGTCACGGCATGTGACGGAACTGATCCATGTCTGGGTCTCGCGTCTCGCGCCTGCACTCCGGCAAAAGGTGAGTTCCTACCGTGCAGGTTTTCTGCCGCAGGAGAGACGTGAGATAGAGAGAAGGCTCGCGGCCGGCCGCCTCCTGGGAGTGGTTTCCACCAGTGCCCTCGAAATGGGAATCGACATCGGGTACCTGGATATATGTCTTCTGGTAGGCTACCCTGGCACCATGATCAACGCCTGGCAGAGAGGCGGGAGGGTCGGGCGTTCGGGGAGAGAATCTCTGGTGGTGCTTCTGGCCAAGCCTGACGCCCTGGACCAGTATTTCATGAAAAATCCGGATGATTTTTTCAGCCGCTCTTTTGAGGCGGCGATCCTGGATCCGGATAACCCTTTTGTCACGAGGGCTCACCTCCCCTGTGCGGCAGCCGAAAGCCCCCTCACCACGGAGGATAAGACCTTCTGGCCCAACGGTCTTACCGACCATCTGGAAGCCTTGGAAAAGGAAGGCCGCTTGAACAGGACTGCGGAGGGGGAGCCGGCATGGTACTGCAGCAGGAGGAATCCTCAACTGCACGTGGACATCCGGTCGGCGGGACCAAGCTACACGATTTTTGAAAAGGCAACGGGACAGGCCGTAGGCACCGTGGACGGTATTCGGGCAATCAAGGAATGTCACCCGGGGGCTGTCTATCTCCATCGGGCGAAGCAGTACGTGGTTGACCGCCTGCTCATAGACAAGAAGGATATCGTGGTTCATGAAACGGATTTGAAATACTTCACCCGGGTGCAGTCCGAAAAAGAAACCGAAATTATTGAGGTGATACGGAGCATGCCCAAAGGACAGTTCGTGATCCGGGAAGGACGGCTCAAAGTCACGGAGCAGGTAACGGGGTATGAAAAGAGGGCTATTCCCGGGCAGGAGCTCATGGGGACTTTTCCGCTTGACCTGCCCTCCCAGACCTTTGAAACAATGGGTTTCTGGATCGAGATCGATGACGCCTTCAGGCAATTCGTTGAGAGAAAGGGGCTCAATTTCATGGGGGGGATACATGCCATTGAACATGCCGCCATAGGGATTTTCCCCCTGTTCGCGCTCTGCGACCGGAACGACATCGGGGGAATCTGCTATCCACATCATCCCCAGGTTGGAAAGGGCGCCATCTTCATCTATGACGGGCACGCGGGTGGCGTCGGGCTTGCGAAACGAGGATACGAGGTGATTACGGAGTTGCTGGAAAAGACCCTTGACCTTGTGAAAACCTGTGGGTGCGAAGAAGGATGTCCCTCCTGCATCCATTCCCCGAAATGCGGTTCAGGGAATAAACCCCTGGATAAGGAAGCGGCCGTGCGACTTCTCGAATGCCTGCTGGGGCATATCCCCATCAGTGAAATTACGTCGCAGGTTGAGGAGGATGCAGCGCTGGAGATTGCCCCTCGACTCTCTCCTGAGCAGCGAGGACCCCGGATCATGAGCCTGGACCTGGAAACCCAGAAGACGGCCAAGGACGTGGGGGGCTGGAACCGGGCATATCTGATGCGGGTGTCGGTCGTGGTGGTATATGACAGCCTTGACAAGCAGTACCATGTGTTCAGCGAGAGTGATATTGACAGTCTTTTCGATTTCCTTGAGCTGGCGGATCTGATTGTGGGTTTTAACATAAAGGGGTTCGACTACAAGGTCCTGTCCGCCTACACGGCGAAAGATATGAATATCTTCAGAACGTTTGACATGCTCGAAGACGTCCATCACAAGCTCGGTTTTCGCCTGAGCCTGGATCATCTGGCACAGGAAACCCTGGAACGAGGGAAAACCGCGGACGGGCTCCAGGCCGTCGAATGGTTTCGGCAGGGAGAGATGGAAAAGCTGACTGATTATTGTAAGCAGGATGTTGCGGTGACGAGAGATCTTTTCCTCTTCGGGCAGGAAAACGGCTATATCATCTACCGGGGAAAGCGGGAAAACAGGCGATTGAAACTGCAGGTTGACTGGGATCTGAAGAAACTGGTAGGGTAATCCCAACAAGACTTTCCACGAACAACCTGCAACCGTCAACGAACACTTCTTGGAATCTGGTATGAAAGCCTTTGAATGCCGTATGTGCGGGGCCTGCTGTTACGGTGAGGGTGGTATCTTCCTCGTCGGTGATGAGAAGAAAAAAATCGCCGGTTTTCTCGGTATCCCGGTAAAGACGTTTTCGCGGGAATACTGTGAAACCAGGCACGGGCGGATGTATCTCAAGGTCGGAAAGGACAATTACTGCATTTTCTATGACCAGGAGAAAAAATGCGGCATCCACGCAGTGAAACCGCAGCGGTGCAGCCTGTGGCCTTACTATCCTGCGCTTGTCCGCGACAGGGAGGCCTGGGAACTGGCAAAGGGTGCGTGTCCCGGGATTAATCCTGCCGCCTCCTTTGAGGATTTTGTCGGGGAAGCAGACAAATGAGTCCGGCAAACAGGCTCATTGATCTCATCTTTCCCCCAAGATGCCCGGTCTGTGGATCATTCATCGGACAGCATGCTCCTGAAGACAACAATTTCCATCCCGACGTGTGTCCTTCCTGCCGGATGGATTTTCATCCCCTGAACGCGCCGTATTGTACTGTCTGCGGGCTGTCTTTCGAGTCCAAATCCGGCGGCGTTCACATATGCGAAACCTGTCTCCGGGAGCCCCCCTTTTTTCACGCATTGGGGGCGCCCTATCTTTATGAAGGTTCCCTGAAGACCGTCATCCATCTCTTCAAGTATGGGGGAAGAAGCGGCCTTGTCTCTTTCCTGGGTCCGCTTCTGGCGTCCTTTGCCCGGACATGGGCTCCGGCTGAAAAGGCGACGCTGGTGATGCCCGTACCGCTCCATCCCAGGAGACTCAGGGAGCGGGGTTTTAACCAGAGCAAACTGCTTGCCGGCTATGTTGCCCGGGCATTGGGAACAGGGATGGACTTTTTGTCCCTCAGGAGGGTAAAATTCACCATTCCGCAGACAGGGCTCGGAAAGAAGGAAAGACGGAAGAATGTGCAGCGGGCATTTGATCTCAAGACGCCGGAGCGGATATCGGGCGAAACAGTGCTTCTGGTGGATGACGTGGCTACCACCGGCACCACCCTGAACGAGTGCGCGCGCGTGCTGTCAAAAGCAAAAGCAGAACGGGTTTTTGCGCTCGTCATTGCGAGAACGGCAAACCCGTAAACGGGAGCGTGGATCTCTCACTGATAACCAGTCATTTGACGACGGGCATGGAGGTGGTGACGCATGGAGCACTACCTGAAGAAAATCAAATCCCTGGAAGCATTGAAGCGTGCATGCGCGGAACTCAGGGCCGGCGGCAAGAGAATCGTTTTCACCAACGGCTGCTTTGACATCTTGCACCCCGGACATGCCCGGTACCTCTCCGAGGCGCGCCTCCTGGGTGACTACCTTGTTGTGGCGGTGAACAGCGATCGTTCTGTGCGGGTTTTAAAGGGATCTGGCAGACCCGTTTTCCCTGAAAACGCCAGGGCCGAACTCCTTGCGGCCTTCGGCTTCGTGGACGCGGTCGTCATTTTCGATGAAGAAACCCCGCTGCGGGTAATCCGGGAACTGACGCCTGATGTCCTTGTAAAAGGGGCGGATTGGTCGGAAGAGGAGATTGTCGGTGCGGATGTGGTGAAACAGGCAGGCGGTGACGTAAAACGGATTCCCACCGTCAAGGGTTTTTCCACCAGTGCCGTCATCCAGAGACTGCTCGCCCAGCTTGGGGCATGCTAAGTGCTTTGATTCACAATTACACGAACAGATTGACACGTTGTGAGCAGGGAACCGGCATATTCCCTCTGCTCCGTTCGCTTCGCCGTCCATGGCTCCGCTCACTGCGGATGTCAGCCCTTCCGCTGTACTGCTCCAGGGCCGACATGACGCCGCCTCCGGAACATTCCGTTCCCCTGCCTTCCCGGAAGGCCGCATTTTTGGCGGTGTTCAAATACGTTGGCGTATGTATGAATCGATGGACTAAGGTATTGACAAGGCCGGTGCCAGATACTATCCTTCACAGACAGTTTTCGTCGGCCTGTTCTCATGTATCGCCTTTTTCCACTGAAATGCTGTACACTGCGGCACAAATGGTCAGCTGTTGGTGAGAGGCAATCCCGTGACTTCCCAGCTTTCATTACACGACATAACAAAGACATTCGGTGATGTGAGGGCCGTGGACAAGATATCACTGGACGTCCAGCAGGGAGAGTTTCTGACCCTCCTGGGTCCCAGCGGTTCCGGGAAGACCACGACCCTGAACATGATTGCAGGGTTTGAGATCCCCAGCTCCGGACAGATCCTCCTCAAAGACAGGGACATTACCAGCGTTCCCCCGAACAATCGCGGGATTGGTATGGTTTTCCAGAACTACGCCCTCTTTCCCCACATGACGGTCTTCGACAACATCGCTTTTCCCCTCAGGATGCGGAAGGTGCCTCTTCAGGAGATTCGTGAACGGACCGGAGAGGTTCTGGATCTGGTGGAGCTTCCGGGCTTCGAAAAACGCTATCCCAACCAGTTGAGCGGGGGACAGCAGCAGCGGATCGCCTTGGCCCGTGCACTGGTCTTCCGGCCCGATATCCTTCTCATGGATGAGCCGCTCGGGGCCCTTGACAAGAAACTCCGGGATCACATGAAGCTGGAGATAAAGCATCTCCAGGAGTCTCTGCATATCACCGTGATCTACGTAACACATGACCAGGAAGAAGCCCTGACCATGTCCGATCGGATCGCCATTATGAATAACGGCCGGATCGTCCAACTGGACGACCCGGTAACTCTCTACGAGGCGCCTGCAAACCTTTTTGTGGCTGACTTTATCGGGGAATCCAATTTCCTGGAAGGGGAAGTTGCCGAAATCAAAACGGAGGGGGTGTGTGTGGCGGCAAAACAGGGACTCATGGTATGGGTTGAAAAGCTTCCCGGTCTCGGACCGGGGGAAGACGCAACCGTGGCAGTGCGTCCCGAGAAAATACACATATTCCCCGAGCAAGCGCGGCTTCCGGAGGAAATTGTGAATCACTTCCCCGGCCGGATCGAGGAGGTCATTTATGTGGGGGAGGCAAATGTGTACAGGGTTGTTCTGGAGGGCGGCCTGACCCTGAAGGTCAAGGTCCAGAGCGCCGGAACGACTGCCAGATACAAGAAGGGCGACAAGGTCGTTGCGGGGTGGCAGGTGTCCCACGGTCTACCTCTGAAGTAGATCCCTTTGGCATAAACCATTAGAACGAAGGAGGCGGAAAATGGAAAAAAAGAAGGGTATGACCAGGCGTGAATTCCTCGTATCCACAGGAGCAGCCACCGGCGGAGCGTTGGTGGCGGCCTCCATAGGTCCATTTGTGCATACCACCATGGCCAAAGGGAAGACCTTGCGGGTCTGTTCCTACGGTGGTTCGTACCAGGAATCCCAGCGAAAGGCGTTTTTCCAGCCATTTGCCGATAAATTCGGGGTGAAAATCGTCGAGGCGTCAGGGGGGGACATCGCCAAAATCAAGGCCCAGGTGGATAACAAGCAATATGAGTGGGATGTGGTGGACCTTGAGACACGGCATGTGGCCCGGGGGGAACTTGAGAACCTGCTGGAACCGATCGATACCAGTGTAGTGGACCTTTCAGAAATCGACAAAAAGGCGATCCGGAAATGCGCGGTGGGGAATATTTTCTGGACCACCTCCCTTGCCTATAACAAGGAGGCGCTTGCCGGCAAGAAGGCAGCCGGGAACTGGGCGGACTTCTGGAACGTGAAAGGTTTTCCCGGGCCGCGGGCGCTTCAGGATCAGGCCCCGTTCAATCTCGAATTCGCACTGATTGCCGACGGGGTGCCCATGGATAAGCTCTACCCGCTGGATGTGGACCGGGCATTCAAGAAGCTTGATCAGATCAAGGACAGCATCACGGTCTGGTGGAAGAACGGCGCCCAGCAGATCCAGTTGCTCACCAGTGCGGAAGCGGTGTATTCCTCTGCCTGGAACGGGAGGGTCAACGTGGCGCAGAAAAAAGGGGTGCCCCTGGAGATCGTGTGGCAGGGCGGTTGTCTCGACCTTGACTGGTGGTGCGTCCCCAAGGGCGATCCCAACAAAGACCTTGCCATGAAATTTATCGATTTTGCCTTGTCAGCAAAACGGCAGGGTGAACAGATGCAGAAGTACATTGCGTACGGTCCCACAAACAAGGATGCGTTCAAATACATCACGCCGGAACGGGCGAAGGAGCTTCCCTCCTACCCGGAAAACCTGAAAAAGCAGTTCCAGATGGATGCGGATTACTGGGGTCCGAAACTAGCTCCACTGACGGAGCGATGGAAAACATGGATGATCTCCTGATCCGGGTGGAATGCCGGAAGGATGAGGGCGGTTTCTCTTCCGGCATTCCAGGCCGATGACAGAGATCAGCGGTGATATGAAAAGCAGATCCTTTTCTTCAAACAGGGCAAGGTTGTGGCAAAAGGCGGGCTTCAGGCATTTTCTCCTGGTATCGCCCGCCCTTGTTGCCCTGATCCTGCTGTTTGCCTACCCCATATCGAGAATATTAGTAAAGAGCCTCTTTGATCCGCATTTCACCCTCAAACACTATGCCTATTTTTTTTCAAGTCCCTTGTATATACGGGTCATGTGGATAACCATTGAGCTGAGTGTCCTGACTACCTTCACGGCCTTGGTGATCGGCTATATCCTGGCCTACGTCCTGAGGCGCGCACGTCCCGGGGTCCGCAATATCTTTCTCCTGGCCATCGTCCTCTCGTTCATGATCAGTCTCCTGGTCCGGAACTACTCCTGGATATTGGTGCTCCAGCGAAATGGCGTGATCAACAGCATACTGGAGCACTTCGGCATCATCAATCATCCCCTAAAACTGCTGCACAACAAGCTGGGTGTGATCGTCGGTATGACCCACATCTTCGTGCCGTATATCGCGTTCCCCATCTACAGCGTTATGATGGGGATGGACCTGAACCTGGAAAAGGCGGCCCAGAACCTGGGCGCCAGCCGGTGGCAGACGTTCTGGCGGGTTACGTTTCCCCTGTCCCTTCCCGGCATCGGGGCCGGCGCCTTGCTGGTCTTTATCATGGCCCTGGGGTTTTTCATCACGCCGGCCCTTCTCGGGGGGCGCAAGGAACAGATGCTGTCTAACCTGATCCAGATCCAGGTGGTGGATCTCCTTAACTGGCCTTTTGCCTCGGCCATGTCCACCATTCTGCTGGTGGTGACGCTGGTCATCTTTTTCATATACAATCGTTTCCTGGGGGCTGAACGGCTCTGGGGCGGGGTACGAACATAATGAGCGGAAAGCCCGCGAAACGGACGCACTGGCATGATCCCCTGCACATCGGCTGGCCCCTGTGGGTTGTATCGGGTTCTGCCGTGTTTTTTCTTATTGTGCCGGTCCTGCTTCTGGTACCCATGTCCTTTGGATCGGCGGAAATCATAGAATTTCCGCCTACAAAGTTCTGCCTTGACCAGTATCGCAAGTTTTTCAGCCACCCGGCCTGGCAGAGCGCAGTCTTGAATTCTTTGCAGGTATCAGCGTTGACCGCGGTCTGTTCTACTGCTCTGGGGCTCCTGGCTTCCATAGCCCTTGTCTGGGGCAAGTTCAGGGCAAAGGGGTTTATTACGGGATTTATACTTTCGCCGATGATTGTCCCCCTGATCGTCCTGGGACTGGCCTATTATGTTTTTCTCGCAAAACTGGGACTGATCGGCACAAAACTGGGCCTGGTAATTGCCTACACCCCTCTGACATTACCCTTCTCAGTCCTGCCCATCTCCGCTACCCTCAGGGGATTTGATCGTTCTCTGGAATATGCGGCCCTCAACCTGGGTGCGAACCGGTTTCAGACATTCATGAAAATCACCGTGCCCATTATCCGCCCGGGTGTTATGACCGGCGCACTCTTCGCCTTCATGATCGCCTTTGACGAGGTGGTCATCGCCCTTTTCATCTGTGGGTCCACGGCGGTCACTCTGCCCAAGAAGATGTGGGACGTGATTCGCTACGAGATAGAGCCCATGCTGCCTGCTATCTCCACACTGCTCTTGCTTCTCGCGGTGCTTTTCCTGGTTACGACCGGATTGCTGCAGAAACGAGTGGCCCGTCGAATGGAAAAGAAATAGCTGAAAAACACATCTTGTCATCACGCACAATTTCTGCTAGAAAAAGAACCGTGCGCCCATAGCTCAGCTGGATAGAGTGACGGACTACGAATCCGTAGGTCGGGTGTTCGAATCACCCTGGGCGCACCAGCAACAGCTGTATAGATTTTCGCTCTTTTTGAGTGGTCCGTTTCCGAGAGAGAAAGAAGACAGGTTCAGAAGAACCCCCACTGAAATTGGCATGGTTTCCGGGGATGGAATTTGATATAAGAAGCCCGGTAGGAAAAAATGTGCCCTGCCCGCGGGCGGCAGGCAGGGCGGTTAGAGGTTAACGGTTCCATGCCATCAAGACCTGCCTGTGTATTACCTGATGGTCTCGACGACGGCTGTCTTCTTCTTTATCTCGGTGTTCTTGAATGGAATGAACCTGGTCGCTGCGACGGCCGGGTTTTTTATTTTTAGTGTTTATATCAAATAAATTGTGGTTTGTCAAACAAAAAACGCTATATATTGGGGTCAGTCCGAGCTTTTTTGTCGGAATCGTCATAACCGAAAGCACACCTGAGCCTGACCCCCTCAATAAGCTCGCCTAAACCCTTCCTCCCGGCGGTCGACAGGTATCAATGCACCTGTCTCCAAAAACAGAAACACAGGTGACCCATTCTCCCCGTATTCCCTCTTTCCTCAACCGGTGATTGTGACAGAAGAGGGAACATAAGTTTCGGAGACGAAGAGTTCTATTCTGCCTCATGAAGGATTTTGATTCAGCCCTGGCTTCTCTGGAAGTTTTCCAGGATGTGGCAGGAAGGAGAGAAGACGGGACATAGAAGGCTTTCACCGTCTGAAGGGTGGTACAGCAGCAAGCGGGTCGACCTGAGTGTGCCAGAGGGTGCTTTTGGATTTGCATTGATGTATGATATTATAGTGCAGGGAAGGAGAATTCCCACGGCGCTGTTCTGGGTCGGGCGTGGGTCCAGGAGAGTGTCTTAAATCGTAGAATCGGGGTGCCGAATGAACATTTTCAAGAACGATCAATTTGACGTCATCATTGTCGGTTCCGGTCCCGGTGGGGGTAGCGTGGCGAATGAATTGAGCAAGCGGGAGTGGAAGACCCTCATCTTGGAGAAGGGTTGCGGAGAACCCATCAAAGGCACCGCAACCCAGGCCGTTTCCATGGCAACGCTGCCGGGTAAGAACCTGCATTTTACTCAGCAGATGGTTGGTCTTATGCACGGCACAACTGTAGGAGCCAGTTCAGTATTCTATTATGCCTGTGCCTTTGATCCGCCATATGAGATGTTCCAAACGTACGGCATTGATTTGCGTCCGGAAGTCGATGAGGCAAAACAGGAACTCCCTGTTGCACCCCTCTCAGATGATTTGATTGGACCGGCAGCCGGAAGGATCATGGATAGTGCCAAGGACTTGGGTTATGCATGGAATAAGATACCGAAGATTGTGTATCAGAGCAAATGTCGACCCAATTGTGACAAATGCGTAATGGGTTGTCCATAGGGTGCTAAATGGTCATCGCGAATGTATGTTGAAGATGCCTGCGCAAATGGTGCGGTCCTCTTGGCAGATGCGAAAGTTACGCGAGTGCTTCAACAAAATCGCATTGCCTCCGGCGTGGAATTCATCCATCGAGGCGCGCGACATCAGGCCTTCGCAAAGACTATTGTATTGGCTGCAGGCGGCATTGGAACACCTTTGATATTACGCCAAAGTGGGTTTCGCGACGTTGGTTCTGACTTCTTTTTTGACCCATTGATTCTCGCCATAGGAGAAGTGGAAGATCTGAAGGGCGGAAAAGAGTTCCCAATGGCTGCCGGATGCACCGTCCATGAAGATGGATACATGATAACGGATCTGGTTTTGCCGGAATGGCTTTACTGGGTATTCACTGCCCAGGTGCTCCGGTTTGATCGTTTGCCTGCTCACAGCCGGTCATTGCCGATTATGATCAAAGCAAGGGACGAACTGGGAGGGCACGTTACACAGAGGGGCGGTGTCCGCAAGCGTCTCACTGGTACTGAGGGAAAGAGACTGATGAGTGGTTATGAAAAAGCGCGTAAGATCTTGCGCAACGCCGGTGCACGACATATATACAGGACCTGGTACCTAGCTGTCCATCCCGGCGGCACAGTGAAGATATCTCATGCGGTTGATGCAAATCTGAAGACCGGAATCGATAATCTGTTTGTCTGCGACTGCTCGGTGATCCCTGAAACCTGGGGGTTGCCCCCGTCCCTTACCCTGATAGCTCTCGGTAAACGATTAGGCAAACACTTATCCGGGCGGTAGGTATCTTTTCATAATCTGGCATGACCGGCTTGTGGTTTGAGAAAACATGGGCCAGCTGCCGGATATTTTTTTTGATAATCCGGCTGCCGCAAGAAAGCAACTTTCTTTTCATAGGTGCCAATATACTCGGTCACAAGATCCGCCTACGCTATTCAGGCCAGCCGGCGGGTGTTCCGGAGCAGCCTTCTGGCCATGCCGTAGATGGTCTTCTTTTCCTCTGCGGAAAAGCCCTGGAGCAAATTCTCGATCAATTCGTCCCGCGAAGCTTCAATTTTCGCCAACACGGTTTTTCCTTTAGATGCGATTTGAAGGAGGGTGACGCGCTCATCTCTGGGATCCGATTTGCGCAGGATAAAGCCGTTCTTCTCAAGGCGTTTGGCCAGACCGGTCATATTGGCGCCCGAGACCAGCATGATCCGGCTCACCTCCGTAATCCGCGTTTGTCCGTTTTCGGTGGCATCCAGCACACGCAGGATATTGTATTGGGGAAAGGAGAGGTCGTATTTCGCGAAGAGGGACGAGGCAATCCGCTTAAAGGACTCTGCAGCCCGGACGATGGCCATGAGGATTTTTTCGTCTTCGCTCAGATCGCTTCGGTAATTCACGGATAATCCTGTTTAAGCTGGTTCAATTCGGTACGTTGTACAGGACATTCTAAACATTTCGTTTCATACCCTTCCAATATCCCTCCCGAATGGTCCGTTTGAGCACCTTCCCGGTAGGACTTTTCGGAAGCCGGGATCGGAATTCGACCGACTTGGGCTTTTTGTAGCTGGCAAGATTGTCCTTGCAGAGGGCGATGATCTCCTCTTCATTTGCCTCTTTTCCGGGCTTCAAGACAACCAGCGCCTTGACAGATTCGCCCCAGTACTCGTCCGGGACACCGATGACTGCGGTCTCCAGGACCGCATCGTGCTTGTAGATAACCTCTTCGACTTCCCGGGGGTAGATATTCTTCCCGCCACTGATTATCATATCGTTTTTGCGATCCACGATAAAAACATAACGCTCTGCATCCATCCTGCCGAAATCTCCCGTATAGAGCCACCCGTCCCGAATGGTCCGGGCGGTCTCCTCGGGCAAATCCCAGTAGCCTTTGGTCATGGCCTCGCTGCGAACGGCAATTTCCCCCACCTCTCCCATGGGCACATCCCGACCTTCCTCGTCAACGATTCGGATCTCATAATCCAAGATGGCCCGGCCGGCCGATGCGAGCCGGGCCATCTGGTCCTCCGAACCCTCCAAAAGATGGTCTTCCGGCTGCAGAGCCGTGGTAGCTGGTCCGGTTTCAGTCTGCCCGTACATCTGCACGAACCGGCAGTTGAGCCGCTTCATGGCCTTCTTCAGCAGTTCCACCGGCATGGGAGACGCGGCATAGATCAGCAACCGAAATCGGCTCAGATCGTAAGCCTCCAGGTCCTCAACCTGCAGGAGGGCATTGATCATGGTGGGCACCATCTGGCACATGGTGATCGCTTCCCGGGACAGAATCCTCAGGACGTGGTGGGGATCGAACTTTCCCTCTCTGAGGATAGCCACGGTGTTGGCCATCAACAGGTGACGCATATTGTCTACGAACGTGACATGGTAAAAGGGAAAGAGCAATAAGGCCAGATCGTCATGTCGGACCCCCATTTCCAAGGCACAGCTTATCATATTGATCCAGTCATGACGATGCGTCCGCATGACCCCCTTGGGACGACCGGTGGTCCCTGAGGTCAGGAAAATGCTCACGAGATCGTCGTCGGACAAGACGACATCGGGTTCCTGGTCGCTTTCCCCTTCCCTGAAAGCATTATAGGGCTGAAAGCCTGCCGGGTCCTCTTCGAGACAGATGGGGAATTGGATGAACGGCAGCTTTGGAAGCATCTCTTTGGTCAATTCGACGAAATCGTGATCAAAGACAAGGGCCCGTGGCTTGATATATGCCAGGATCGGGACCAGTTCCCTCGCCTTCAGGAGGTTGTTCAGCGGGACAAGAACGAGGCCGGATTTGGCACAGGCGAAATAGAGCTCAATGAACTCCACGCCGTTGTGCAGCAATGTGGCCAGTCGATCGCCCTTTTGAAGTCCCTTTCTCAGCAGATGGTAGGCGACCCGGTTGACTGTGGTATTCAATTCGCCGTAGGCAATCCGCCGATCTTCAAAAACCAGTGCCGTCTTGTCCGGAAAGTTGAGGGCGTTACGTCTGAGTATCTCTCCAACAGACATGGTGTTTCCTTCCTGATCCCTGTACTGACCTGCAGATCCGAGACCTCGGCTGACAACCAGCGAAAAAGATTCTGAGGTTTGAGTGACTTTGCTCCGTTTCACCATAGTCGTTCATTCCCTCCATCTTATTGAGGACGGAGGGAATGAATGGTACGTCCGGGAACTGTATGATGGGGATACAAAAAGAGTTCAACGTCTTACGCTATCATTCCCCCGGCGTCGAGGAATTTCAGGATCCCGGGCCCGTGACAATAGCGCACAAATTACTATTTATATTCCTTGCTGTATTTTTCAACCATCTCCTGTACCGCCTTGAATACTGCCTCTCCGTCAACGCCCTTTTCGTCGGCTCCCTTGATATACTCGGCAAAGACCGGCTTCATGGCTTTTTTGAATGCTGCGGACTGGGCATCCGTGAGCGTGATGAACTCATGGCCCAGCTTCGCGGCGAACTTGCGTCCCGATACGTCGCTGTCCTCCCACGCCTTTGCCGTGATGTCTTCGTATTTCTTGCTTACCTCGGTGATGATCTTTTGAAGGTCCGGGGGCAGGCTGTTCCATTTCTTGAGGTTCATGGCCACAAAGAACCCCTGGGTGTAGGCACAGCTATAGGTAAGGGTGGTGTATTTGAGGACCTCGGCCTGCTTGAACCCCTCCAGCGCCTCCATGGGAACCAGTGTGCCGTCCACGATGTTTTTCTTGAGGGCGTCATAGGTTTCGCCTTGGGACATAGCCACGGGGACGGCATCCATTGCCCTGACGATCCGCTGACTGGTTCCGGTTGATCGGATCTTCAGCCCTTTTACATCCGCCAGCGTGTGGACGGGTTTTCTTGCCGTGTGGAGCAGTCCGGGGCCATGGGCGAAGAGATAACAGATATGTACGTCGCTTACCTCTTTGGGATGAAATTTCTTGTTCAGCTCGTTGATGACCTTTGTGGCTACAAAGGCGTTGGTGTACCCTAAAGGATTATCAACTGCCGACAGGACAGGGAATCGGCCCGCAGAATAGGCCAAGACCGACAGACCGAAATCCGAGATCCCTTTCACAACGCCATCGTAGATCTGCGGGGCCGGCGTCAGAGACCCTCCCGTAAATATCTGAATCTTGATCTGCCCGTTGGAACGTTTTTCAATCTCCTTTGCCCAGGCCTCGGGGACCTTTGTTTGGATGTGGGTTGGAGGGAAAAAGGTGCTGTAGGTGAAGTTGTACTTTGCCGCCTCGACCGTTGGGACAGATATCGCTGCAAAAACAAAGAATGATCCCAACAAAACCAAACCTGCCACAATAAAACCTCTTTTCATTTCGCTGCCTCCTTCGTTGTTTGATGGTTGTATTGCCTGTAATACTCACCGTCTTGCACCCGGTGTGAAGACCATTTTGTTTTGAAGATGCCTATTACCCCCCTGTATTGCCGGACGCATGCATAGTGTCAATGGGCCACAAAACTCGGAAGAAACAGGGCTATCTGGGGAAAAATGACCATGATCACAAGATACGTTACCAGAGTCAGGACAAAGGGGAAGGTCCCTTTGAAAATGACCTCCAGCGGTACATCCCTTGCGATGCCATTGACCACATAAACATTGATTCCGACGGGTGGCGTGATCACGCCCAGTTCGGTCACGAGGACAATCACCACGCCGAACCATATGGGGTCATAACCAATGGCGATGGCGACTGGGTAAAAGATGGGGATGGTCAAAAGGATCATCCCCAGTGCATCCATGAAAAAGCCCCCTATAAGAAAAAAGAACATGATGACGAGCATGATGCCCCAGTGGGGCAGGGGGAGGCCCACGACCCACCCGGACAAGGTGTTGGGAATGGTGCTGACTGCCAGGAAGTGGCCGAAGACCGTTGCGCCTGCCACGATCATGAGAATCATACAGGTGGTTCGCGTCGAAGAATAGAGGGCATCCACGAATCCTCCCCATGAAAGCTGGCCGGTTACCAGTGGGATAAGGAGCCCGCCTAAGGCTCCTATGGCACCCGCTTCAGTTGGCGTGAAAATACCGATAAAAAGTCCACCCATTACCAAAATGAACAGAAGCAACACCTCGATCAGACCGGCAAGCGCTTTGATTTTCTTTTTGAGACCCTGATTTTCCACACGTGGGGCTATATCTGGTTTGAGGGAAACCCAAGTGTAAATGGTGAGAATGAAGAGCATGGAAAGAAGAATGCCTGGAAGGATCCCTGCCATAAAGAGCTTTCCTATAGACTGCTCGGTCATAATGCCGTAGACGATAAAGATCACACTCGGTGGAATGAGAATCCCCAGGCTGCCCCCGGCAGCCACCGTCCCTGTCGCTAGGTCGTCGCGATATTTGAGTCGCTTCATCTCCGGCAAGGCCACGGAGGCCATGGTCGCAGCCGTGGCATTCGTGGAACCGCTGATGGCGGAAAAACAGGCGCAGGCACCTACCGTTGCCATGGCAAGGCCGCCCTTGTAATGTCCGAACCAGACAAAAGCGGCATCATACAGTTTGCGACTGATTCCGGTGTGGAAAAGGATCTGACCCATGAAGACGAAGAGGGGAACGACGGTCAGGCCGTAGGAACTGAACACGGTATAGAAATCTTTGATGATGATATTGAGTGCCGCCGCGGGGGAAACCAGATACCCAAAGCCCAGCAGACCTACGAGGGCCATGCAGAAGGCGACCGGAAACTTTGAAAAAAGAAGGGCTACGAGAAGGACAACGCCTATAATTCCTACGTGTATTGGATCTATCATTTTTCTCTCTTTGTCCAGATTTCCAATAGATTAGCCAAAATGGCAAGACAGAGGCCGAAAAAACAAATCGCCATGCAGTAGACGATGGGATAAAAGGGAAGGAACAAGGTCGGTGTGACCTCGCCTGCCGCCTTCATATCCCTGGCGAGAAGAATGGCCTGCCAGATGAGTACGACAAACAGCGCAAGGCCAAGGAGATGGGTCAAGGTCTCGATGATCAGTTGTTTGCGCTTTGACAAGCACTGGATCAGGATTTCAACGGCCACATGCCCTTTTTTCAGCATCGTATAAGGCATGGCAAAGGAGGCCACGACGGCCCCCATGAGGCTGACAAGGTCATACGTTCCGAGAATCGGCTTGCTGAAGACATATCTCATGAAGACATCGGCGCAGGTCAACAGCATCATGGCCACAAGCGCGGCAGAGGCTATCATGTTGAACACATTGCCAAGTCCGGTAGTCGCTTTCGCAAAAAAGGACACCTTCATCTCTGGTAAACTCCTTTCTTGGGCTGGAGCAGGGCGCCCCGGTCAGAAGCGCCGAAAAACGGCCCTGCCGAGTGGGTTCCGGAGAAATTCCCTCAGGTAACCTCGTACACGGTTATGATGACTTCGTCCGGGAGCCGTTCACCCGTGGCCACGGCGACTATCCTGTGCAGCCATTGATATTTCGGTGCGCCTGTTTCGAAAACAGGTGTGGTTCTGAAATAATACTCGCTTGGATGCACCTTTTCCCCCCTGGCCAGCCGTCCCATGGCCTCCTTGGAACCACTCCGAATCCCTCGGTTCAGGACATAGATCAATGCGCCGTCATCCGTCTCAAGGGTGTACCTCGCCTCCAATTCCGCGATGCCGTCCGTCCGGATGACCTGCCAGTCCGCTCCACCGGGCAAAACCTTGCCTGAGAGTCTGGAGCCTGCAAATGATCCTCCTTTGATGGGGATGATCCTTCTTTCTCCGTACGGAGTGTCTCCGACAACCATGGGCTGGCCCACTTTAACATTGGATGTGTAAATGAGTCGAAGGGACGGTTCGATGGGAACCTTTATCAGTTCTTCAGGTGCCATGGATATCTCCTAAAGAGATGGAAGAGGAATTCGCAAATATCGAAGATCGTCGTCATTGAACCGGAAGTTGAGGGGGACGCTCAGGTCCCCTTCTTCAACACCCCGAAGTAGATCTCCAGCCATTGGAAGTGGATCGAACTCCTGCCAAGGAGAAATATCTTGTCATGTTTTTTGATGCCTTCATGCAAGAGGCTCTTGTACAAAGAAACTGTAGCGATTGTTGTTCTCTGCTCATTGGACGATACCTCCTGGGAAATTCTTGAGGTTGCCGCTTTGAGACTATAAACAACCAGACTGGTCGGCTTCCCGTAATTCCACCTTTTTTATGGTGAAACTACGAACTTTGAGAAATGATACATTAGCGTATTAATATTTAACATGTTAACTTTTTTCTATCCTGTTGTGGACCTTGTTGTCAAGAGATTTTTTGGTCTTCAAGTTCGACTCTGGCCAAGGTATCTCATTGATATTTAATTATTATCATGCCAAGAGTGACTGTTGTCAAGCCTTAGACGCTTATTTTCGACTCTATCCAGCGGTCCACCATCCAAGATCCAGCCCGACCGTTCCCATTTTCTATCCCGTGGTAACGGGCCTCGGCTATGATCCCATTTGGTTCGGGATCATCATCGTGATGGTCACCGAAATGGGGTGATAACGCCCCCTATCAGGATAAACGTGTATGTGATTTTCGGGGTTGCCGGCAAGGAGGTCGTCGGTGAAAACCGGCGGCTACGAGTCCCGGGTATTGGCGGCGGTTGTGACTTCGGCGAGCACCTTTTCGAGCCGCTCCGCTTCATTTAGGATAAGGTGCGCGTATTTTCCTCCTTCTGAACCGGGGTCAAGGGTCTCAGCCAGTTTCCGGGCAAAGCCCCCCACGGCCGTCAGCGGATTTCGAATCTCGTGGGCAATGGCCTGGAGGGTATACTGTATGGCGCGGTTCTCCCGGGGAACAGAGGCAAGGGATGGAAAATGGGCACCGGGCAGGGAGTCTGAAGAGATTCGTTGAGAAATCCGGCTCAAGGTCCTGTTTGCTTTTTCCATGAGCAGGAGCAGGTCTCTCTCTTTTTTCGACTCCAGATGGAATTGTACGGCTACCTCGTCCACCTGTTTGAATGTCTGCAGCAGTATTTCGTTCACAACTTCCTGTCCCAGGCCCAATTCCCCCGCGGCCCGTTGATAAATGACAGGAAACCCGGAAGATTGCTGAAAGAGTGTGTGCGCACAGACCGCGGCAAATTCGCAGATTTTTTCAAGGCTGGTGACAGGTTCCTTCCCGGCTTCAGCGGTCGGCGGTTCCTGGCATTTGATGATGGAGGAAGGAAATTTCCAGTAGGTAAGGGTTGCCCGCCCTATCTGCCGGTGGTCCACCCCAAACTGTTCCCGCTCCCAGGCGAGGAGGTCGGGGAGAGGTTCCAGGTCCAGGGTTACCTTTTCTTCTTTCCCCTTGATGAATATTTCAAAGAAAAGAAGCATGCCGATTTCCATGAGGAGTCCTGCGACGAATGCCTCTCCGGTATGGGCGCATTCCAGTGATGCTGCAAGGGATTTGCATATGAAGGCACGGTAGAGCGATGTCCTCCAGAATTTTTCGTAATCCAGCGGGCCGATTTTGCCCATTGGAAAGGTGTCCCGCAGGGAAATGGAGAGGGCCATGACCCTGAGGCGATCAAAACCGAGCCTGATGACCGCCTGGGAGGGAGTGGAGATGGGCAATGGAGCGTGGTAGAAAGCACTGTTCGCCAGTTTGAGAAGGCGCGACACCAGAGGAGGGTCCTTTTCAATAAGGTTGACGAGGTCCTGGGCCGATGAAGTATCATCCGATGCCAGTTCCACCAATTTAATTGCGACCGGAGAGAGAACAGGAATGCCTCTACCCGATTCCAATTGTTCCAGGAGCTCGACGGAAGTTGTCTCCATCACCCTGATTTTCCTTTCTCCTTGATGGCATGGGGTGTACAAAAGCCGTTTCCTGAAATGCTGCAAGATAGATGCCAGGTCCCGCCTCTTCGCTTTTTTCCATGGTTGTGCTTGCCTGGTGAACGCAGGTCATAGTAAAATATTTGAAGGAGAGCGAACAGCACATGCCTGATTTCATCGCGGTCATTATTCTGGTGGCTCTTATCGGGGAGTTTTCCCTGCATATCTCCGCGGATATCCTCAACCTGAGGGTGCTTCATAACGAACTCCCTGCCCCTTTCAAGGGAATCTATAATGAAGAGCGCTACCGGAAATCGCAAGAGTACTTGCGTACAAATACCGGGTTCGGTTGGATTTCATCCGGGTTCAGCCTGTTTGTCTTCCTGCTCTTCTGGTTTGGAAAGGGGTTCCCGTTTCTTGACCGATGGGTACGTTTTTTCCATCTGGGACCGGTCCTGACGGGGCTGCTGTTCATCGCTGTCCTTGCAGCATCCAAGGGATTGCTTTCCTTGCCTTTCAGAATGTATGGGACGTTTGTTATTGAGGAAAAGTTCGGGTTCAACAGGACTACCTGGCGGGTGTTCTTCCTGGATATGATGAAAGGAACATTGTTGGGGATCGTCCTCGGTGTACCGCTTGTTGCAGCTATCCTGGTCTTTTTTCAGTATGCCGGGACGGCTGCATGGATGTATTGCTGGGCCGCGGTCACGCTCTTTATGCTGGCGGTCCATTTTGTCGGCCCCACCTGGATCATGCCCCTTTTCAACAAATTCACCCCGCTCGAACCGGGGGAACTCCGGTCGGCGATCCTTTCTTATGCCCGCTCCATTGGGTTTCCCCTGGAGAATATCTATGTGATGGATGGTTCAAAACGCTCCAGAAAGTCCAATGCCTTTTTCACGGGGTTCGGAAAACACCGGCGTATCGTCTTGTTTGATACCCTGATAAAGCAGCATTCGGTTCCCGAACTGGTGGGGGTCCTTGCCCATGAAATGGGACATTACAAGAAGAAACATGTGCTCCAGACGATTCTCGTGGGAATTCTCCAGACCGGTCTTCTGTTGTTCCTTCTCTCTTTCTTCATTTCGTATCAGGGTCTCTTTGATGCCTTTTTCATAAGCCGGAAATCTGTCTATGGGGGCCTGGTTTTTTTTGCGGTTCTGTATTCCCCCTTGGATCTGTTGACAGGGATATGCATGAACGCATGGTCAAGAAAACATGAAAGAGATGCGGATCGTTTTGCGGTTGAAACCACGGGGGACCCACGATCGTTCGCGAGCGCATTGAAAAAACTGTCTGCACACAACCTGTCCAACCTTCTGCCCCACCCGTTTTATGTGTTCCTGAATTATTCGCATCCCCCGGTATTGGAGCGGATAGAAGCGGTCAATATGATGCTGAAATAAGGAGACGTTCCATGACCCTGAAGACAAAATGTCTCGGAGCCCTCATATTCCTTTGCGTTGTGGATGTGGTGATCCCCATTCCTATTGTGGGCCTGATTCTTCTGTATGTCCTTCTCCGGAGACCTCCCTGGTTTGTGGACACGGTGCAGAAAATCTACTCGTAAACGCACCTTTGGTATCTTCCCGCTTCGATTTCCTGGTCCTTTCGAGTCAATTGCATATTTGTCCGACCTTGGGGCCGATCGAGGAAATGTGAAGAGGAGAGAGTCTCTCTACCAGCGATAGACGACCGTGTACGTGATTTCTTTCCTCCCTTCTGCAGGGACCTTCACGAGGTATTCGATGGTGTTCGCGGTTTTTCGGGTATGGTGCTGGCTCTCGCTCACGATTTCCGATTCGCCCCCCCGGTTCAGTTTCTCCAGAACATGCACCAGTACCTTTTCCCGTTTGTGGTTCTTGACTGCAATCCGCCAGCTCTCCTTTCGGGAGCGTTTCCCCAGAACTTCCTGCGAGGTCTTCACCCGTTCCGCGACCAAGTCGAAGGCCTTTCCTGCGGTGAGAATGACGTTTTCATCCCTCGGAGTATGCTCTATCCTGTCCTCGCCGATGAGCTGTTTTGAATCATCTGTATCAGACTTGTAAAGGCGGCAGATCCCTGCAGGCAATGGAATGCCCATGCCTGATTCCCGGTCATTGGTGAAGCGAACCTGTATGTCGGCCTTCCCCTCCTGCCGGTTGTCAGGATTCCAGGAATAGCTGCGCCTGCTGTCCAGGACAAATCGTTTTTTTACGGGAACCTGGTGACAGGCAATGAATTGAATCTGCTTGGTCTGGTTATTCTGGATCGTGAGCGGACGCTTGATATCGTACAGATGATACTCAAACAGCGCACGCTGCCGGACCTCGGGTCCCTTTGCAGCTGCTGTTTCTTTGCGAAGAGCCTGCCCCAGCATGAGCCCTGGGGGAGACGGGGCACGATGGAGGGAACCGGCCACCAGTTTCGTGTGGGCATCTTTAAATGGTATGCCGGCCCGGTTATCCAGCGTGACCCAGCCGTCCAGGTCCGCAGTTGTATTATTTTTCGAAAGGGAGAGGACATAGTCGGCATGCCAGCCCAGCCCTCCGGTGATGTAGGCAAGTTCGGTCTGGTGTTTTCCGCCCACGGCCGCATCTATCAGCCACCGCAAGGTCGGCCTTGTTATCAGCCCGTTCGGCAAGGAAGGGAAGGTGATTTCCCGGAGGTGGTCCGTTTTGAGCACCGTGATCCCCCCGGTCGAATTCTGGATAATGACGCCACCGGCAGTCCCTACCAGCCGTCCCTTGTACGTTGCACCATCACCGGTAACCGCCTTGATCTGCCGATCCAGGTATTTTTCCAGGAGTCTGTTCGTGCTCACAAGATCGTATTCGAAGTTTTGTTCGAGCACCCGCGTACCTTTCGGGTCAGTCAGGAAGGCGACAAGGACGCTGGTCGGATCAATCCGGGCGGACACGTCGGTGAGGCCTATTTCATTCAGGCCTCTCCTGAGCGGGATCACCCGTCGTTCGTTCACCAGAGCACGGTTGTCATTGTATATGGTTACCTGGAGCGGGTCTTTCGCGGCGAAGACCATGGAGGCAAAAAGCAGGGTCACCATTAAGACGGGGACTGTCAGATTTATCTTTTTCATATGTTCTTTCTCCTCGGACGCACCAATTTTTAGTGCGTTTATTCCGAAAACTCGGCAGGGCGGCTTTTGCGTGTAGATCAGATGATGCGCATGATAGCACAGTCCAGGTATGCGGGCAAATGTCTGCCTTTCATTTTCCCTGGCCTTGGCGAACGGAAAGTGAAGACGCTTGTAAAGTCCTGGAAATTTTGTTTAAATAAATGAACAAGAGCCGGATCAACGAAGGATTATGAGAAAGGATGAGCCATGATGCACCAAAGATATCCCAAAGAAGTGGTATTGACCGATGGGAAGGAAATCGTGTTGCGGCCCGTGGATCGGTCGGACACTGAGAAACTCCTCTCTTTTTACCGGCGGCTCTCCGTGCAAGACCGGTGGTTTCTGAAAGAGGACCCGTGCGAAACAGCAGTGATTCAGCAATGGATCGATAACCAGGAAAGTGGCAAGGCTTTTTGCATCGTCGCTGTGCATGGGGAAGAAATCGTAGCGCACGCGAGTCTCCTGTGGCGAACCGGCGGTGGGAGAAAACATTTGGGAATACTGAGGATCATGGTCGGCGAACCCTTCAGAAACAAAAGACTGGGAACCTGGATGGTATTTGATCTCATCAAAAGAGCCATGGATCTGGGACTCCGGAAAATGCGGGCGGATTTCGTAGTGGGATTCGAGGATCTTGCCATTGAGGCCGTGCGGAAACTGCATTTTTCCAGAGAATGTGTGATAACGGACTATGTCTGCGATCAAGAGGGGAGATATCACGACTGCCAGATCATGATACGGGACCTCCATGAGGAGTGGGGGGATTTCTGAGAACCCTGATGGAAATGCCGGACCGGAACCGAAGAATGCAGGAACTTTCCATTCAGGGGAAGATGGTGTTCGTTCGCGCATTCTTGTCCGCTGAAGAAATTGCCCGCCTTTCATTCAACGAAAGTATGCCCAAGTACGCCCGGTACCGACCCCTTATCCGGGACAAGGAAATCCTCATAAAGGCCGCATCGGATCCCGATGCCAATGTAACGCTGGCAATCGGGCCTGACCGTGAGATTATAGGTATGGGGATTCTGCAATATCCATCACTTGAAGAGCGCTGGAACCAGGTGGGAGAGCGGTTGGTGATGGAAGTGTCAGCCTTGGAGGTGAGTGGGTCCTGGCGCTCCCTGGGATTGTCCGGACATATTCTCAGACTGCTGGTGGATCATCCGTTAAAGGAGGAACGCATCTTCTATATGGTTGGATTTTCCTGGACATGGGATATTGATGGCAAGGGGACTACTGCCATGGGATATCGAAACATGCTCATACACATATTCAGCCGGGAAGGGTTCCGGATGTACCAGACCAACGAACCCAATGTCATGCTGCGGCCTGAAAATCTCTTCATGGCAAGGATAGGCGCCCATATATCCGAGGAGGTTCAGAAACGCTTCAAATGGATCCGCTTTGGCTTGGAGATGCCCCTTCCTGTCCCGTAGCCCACATCACCGTCGTGTTCAGAGGTGGGAGAATGCCCGGCATCTGAGCCTCATCATCGTGGGCGAAAGACCGCCTCTCGAACCGCACACCCCTCCGCATCAGTCCTGATGGGGAATTTGAACCTTTTACAACCTGTAAAGAAAACGGACAGGAGATTTGTTCAACGGCCTTTACAGTAGGATTTTTCTTCTCCTGAAAATCTTTTATTTTCAAAACGTTGCCCTCAAATTCCGTATCCCGTCGCTCTGGCACAATTCTTGATCTACTGGGTAGTAACTGCTCAAGGATTGATATCACAGCAGCAGACGGTCTTGGGAAGCGACATGGGACCATGAGAGACGGGAAATGCTCAGGACAGTATTGATCCACGGATTGATTCCCATGACAGATACGTTGAGAACGTGGCTTGAGGAAAGGAGGTGGCTCTTTTTATAGTCTTCTGTTCAGGAGGGTAAACATTTTTATTGATGCAGTAAAGAAAAGAGGAGGAGAAGAAATGAGAAAAAATATACTTATTATGTCTATTATCTGCGTGGTGGGGGTAGCTGCTCTTGCAGTTTCCTCTGTCCGCAACGTAGGCGCCCAGGATGTTATCAAATATTCATGCTCGTCCCAGATCTATGAGGCGTTTGAAAAGGCGCGGATCGATGCTTTTACCCAGCGGACCGGGAAAATGGTGGAGGTGCACGTCTGTTCGTCACCTACAGCGGTGAATTGGCTTATGCATGGAAACAGCGATGTCGCGTCCTCTGCCCGAAGGCTCTATGAGCGGCATAAAGTGTACGGCTACCATGAAACTCTTTTTTCGAAGGACCCTGTTGCCGTTGTTGTAAACAAACAGAATCCCATGACTGATATTGCCGAGGATGTGCTGCAGGATATTTTTGCCGGCGAAATAACCAACTGGAAAGAAATTGGTGGCGCCGATGAGCCGATCCTTGTCGTCGTGCCGGCCACCTATACGGCATCGTACAAGAACTTCAGCAGGAATGTGATGCACCGGAAAAAAATGAAATTTGATCTGATGAGCCGTCTGTCCGGCAGGGTCATCCAGTTGGTTGAACAGTTTCCATCGGCCATATCTTTTGTAGCGGAAGGAGCTGCAGCCAGACAGAAGGTAAAGGTAGTCAAGGTTGACGGCCGGTCTCCTCTGGATATGGGGTACCCGTACTATCAGGTTTTTTCTTTTGTCACCAAGGGAAAACCCACCGGAGCGGTGAAAGAGTTTATTGATGACCTCGTGTCGGGCCCGGGCAGAGAAATCATGAAGAAAATTGGCGTAATGCCGTATTCTGAATAACCACATGACATCTTCGGCTTCCCTGTCATATCCCACCCTTGAAAATATGCCCGCCCTGGATTATACCGGGGCGGGCGGTCCACCAAGGCCCTTCAAGTAAAAGATGACCGGCGTAACAGACCAGAAAAACAGGACAATGACCAATAGGGAAATTCCTGTAACCAGAAGAGCCTGTTTCCAGGTCAGTTGACAGCCTCTCACCATTCCGATCAAAACAAGCACCCATTTCCAGAGCTCTGTGAACCATATGAAAAGGGGTATCCACGATACCAGCATGGTTACTCCTGAAGAAAAGGCATATACGGCAAAGATACTGGAAAACGGGAGGCGTTTTCGGACAACCATGGGTATTACGACAAAGGTGATGCCCGCGCTAATCACCACCATTCCTATGGCGTTGATGAATACTATGCCGGCCATGAGAAAGTGTTTTTCGTGGATGTGGGTGAGGCTCGCTCCTGTGAGAAATATGCTTGATATGAGAAGAAAGCCGAAAGGCTGTCCGTACCCGATCCTGTCAGGGAGTTCCTTGAAAAACCGCCCGGGTGATCCCAGCATTCCGGTTAATGCGTGAACATAGAAGCGAAGACTGAACCTGCCTGCATCTGCCGTCTCAGTGAACTGTGTCATCATGTTTCCGTAAACGCTACAGGATCCCGAGCTTTGTAAGAATCCCCCAGAGGAGCATGAGGATCGTTAGAACAAAGAAGAAGGTGCGCTCCGTCTTTTTATTGAAATAGGTGATTCCCTTTTCGTGCACCAGTGTCTTTTTGGGCATGGTGTTTTTCCTCTCATACAGGGTATGTCCTGGTTCCATGAATACTCTCCTTGATTTCCCTCGACCTTTTCAAGGCGAGGGGGAAGTTCGTGCATCTTGTTTGGCCCGTATTTCTCCCGGACTTTCGTAATGAGGTGGTGGAGAACCCCGTGCACAGCAAGTTGAGCTTGCGAAATCCCGCTATCGGGAGCGCGCGAAGGAAAATGGATGAAGGCGTACTTATTACTGGTACGTCGAGGTTATTTTTCGAGCGCAACGCAGGAGGCAGGAGCTATCCGCCGCCGTAATAGATTGCCCGTGAGAAATGCGGGCTAAAAACCGGGGAGTCCTCCGAATCCTCTGAAGACCCAATACACTGCGGTAAGCAGCACGATGACCACATTAGCCATGAACCACACGGGTATACCGATCCTGAGGAAATCCTTCGGCTCCAGATATCCGCTGGCGTACACAATTGCGTTCGGCGGCGTCCCGATGACCATAATGTAGGCAAAGGAAGACGCTATAGCCGTAGACATGGCCATAAACGGCAGATACGTTGTGCCCGGATGAACAAGGCCTGCCATGTTGAGGGTAATGGGGCCCACTGCCGCAGCCGCCGGGCCGTCCGCCATGAGATTTGTCAGGCAGGCCGTCAGCCCGTTTGCAGTGACCATGAGAGGAAGACCGGAAGACATTCCAAGGGGTGCCAGGAAGTCAATGACCGATCTTGCGAGCCAGTAGGCTGCTCCGGTCTCGTCCAGTGCTCTGCCGAAAATGATCGCCCCCGCATACAGCCAGACAACGCCCCAGTCCACCCGCTCCTGGTAGTCTCTCCAGTTGACCACACCGGCAAGGATATAGGCTACGGCGCCTGCAACGGCTATCACTCCGATCCCGAGGCGCACGGGGTAAATGCCAAGATTAAAAAAGAGCTTTTCCGTGAACCATCCGTAGACCATGATGAAGAAGATGACGAGCGCCCATATCTGCTTGCTGTTCCATCTGCCCATCCTGCCTATCTCCGCTTCCAGGTTCTTCATGGCGGGAGCAAGGGACGTTATTTTGGGCTTGAATCTCCAGTTCAGCAACAGCCAGGTGACTGGAATCATGATAAAAAGAAACGGAAAGCAGTAGGTGACCCACTGAAAGTATCCTATGTCAAATCCAAACATATCATTGAGATAGGTCATCATGATGACGTTTCTCGCTCCGCCTGACGGGGCCCCCGGGCCTCCGATGTTGCAGGCCATGGAAATCCCGATCATCAGCATCTTGGCCAGCTCCGGATCTTCGGGTATTTCTTCGGAAAGACTGTTCTGGTAAAGCAGCATTCCGATGGGGAGGAACATGGCGGCAAGGGCATGATCGGAGATAAATGCTGCGAGGGGTGTGATGATAAGGAAAAAGATAAGGGTTATCCATCTGGCACTGGGTACGGCCAGCTTCTTGAACATCATCAGGCACACGCGCTTGTCAACCCCTGTTTTTACAAAGGCGGCCGCAAACATGAGACTGCCCATAATAAACCAGCAGGCATCGGACCAGTATAACATGGCCACCTGCGTCCTACTCACGACACCGGTAAAAACGAGTATGAGGCCGATGCAGAAGGCAACGCCCGGCAGGGGAATGCATTCCGTCAGGAAACAGATGACCACAAAGGCCATCATTGCGATCGCGACCTTTATGTGCCAGGCTCCCCTGTCTGCCGCCTCCTTTTCCTTGGTGGACAGGTTCTCATATTTGAGCCCGTCTTTTCTGAGTTGCAGGGCCTTGGTCATGACATTTTCAAATTGCTCTGCAGAAACGTTATCCTTTATATAGGTATGTGCCTTGCTGAAATTTACAGGGTCTGCCTGTATCAGGTATTTCTCACACCATTTGAGGTTGCGTTTCATGAACCGGTCTTTTGAAAGCGCCCCCATCCTCATATTTTTTTCCATCATTTGTGCCGCAAGGAGCTGCCATTGCGGGACATCCACGCTTTTCCGATCAAAAAGCTCCGTGGTGATAAAGTTGATCACAGCGCTTGGACCCACGTTGTATTCGGTTCCCACATCCTTCATCCCGTACGGTGTGGGCAATGCAAGGATAATGAAAAACAGGGCCACCGGTATGCTGAAGAGTCTCCAATCCACATACTTGTCATAGCCGGTCGCCTTTTTTTTTGGTTTCGCCATTCTCCGCCTTCCTTTCCTCAGTGCACTCGGCGTCGCGTTCCAAAGTTCAGCCGGGAATCCGGATCACTGCTCATATACCGGAGATGATTCTGTCCATCTCGAAAAATATCTCCTGCTCTCGAACCACTCCCACCACTTTGCCCTTCCGGGTAACAGCCATTCGCCTGATGCCTTCCCGGTACATGCGATCAGCCAGTTCCATCAAATTGGTATCTTCCTCCACTTCCGGTGGGGCTTCGGACATCATTTCACCTATTTTCTTTTTGGCCAGTTTCTTTGCCTGGCTGGTAAAAAGCCCTGTCCAGAACATGGACGAGTACACCATGCTGTCGGCCATGGATGGTTTCGGCGCCGAGAGATACTCCGGCCGGATCCCTGCAATCAAATCGCGGATGCTCAGGATCCCCACCAACTCTCCCGCCTTGTCGAATACCAGGATGGAGCGGTGTCCCGTCTCCATGATGCGGCTTGTGGAAATCTGGCTCCTGAAAGAGGCCTTCAGTCTATCGATTCCCTCCTTGACGGTACTCTCGGACGCAATAGTGGTGTAATCCTCGATGGGAATCATGATGTCTCCGGCGTTTTTCTCCGCTTTTTCTTCTCCATGGCGTGCCAGATAGGCGTCTTTGATTCTGGAAGCCAGGACATCTATCTCGCAGGGCTTGCTGAGGTAATCAAAGGCCCCGTATTTCAATGACTCCCTGGCGGATTCAATGCCGCCGTGTCCGGTGAGCATGATGACTTTCACGTCCGGGCTCAGGTTCTTGATCTCCGCGAGGGTCTGGTGGCCGTCCATGCCCGGCATCTTGATATCCAGGATCACCACATCCTGGGGGGACTTTTTCAGGATTTCGATGGCCTCCTCGCCGCTCCCGGCCACAGTGGTTTCATATCCTCTTCTGGAGAGTATCCTGGATGTCGTGATGCGGAACTGTTGTTCGTCATCAACCATGAGCACCCGTATCTTTTCCGGCATTCCTGGCCTCCTTTCTGGGTACGCCCGGGGCCGGCCCTGAGGAAGTTCCTGCACGGCCGGCCGGTCAAGACTTTTCCGTTTCTCTGATAATGTCCCGTGGTGATCCGGATAATGAACGCATCTGCGCCACACGGATCTTTTCTTCCAGGCTCCGGCGTCTTTCAAATGCCTCTTCCGCCTTCTGGAGGAGCTCCTCGATATCGGTCGGTTTCATCAGGTAGTCTGTGGCCCCGGATTTGAGTCCTTCCACGGCAGACTCGGCGGTGGCATGACCGGTGAGCATGATCACCTCGATCATGGGGTATTGCCGCTTTATTTGTTTCAGAGTGGCAATGCCGTCCATCCCCGGCATCTTGACATCCAGGATGACCACGTGGATGTTGTGTGCTCGTAGCAGGTCCAGTGCCTCTCCGCCGCTTGCGGCCGTCAGTGCATCGTACCCTTTCCTGGAAAGCAGTTTTTGGGTGGTGGATAAGAACCGTTCCTCATCGTCCACCAGCAGTATCTTCATTTCCTTCATTTTTTGCCTCCATGTCGCGTTGACCAAGCATCTGCGGTCTTCAATTGATTTGCGTTGACTGATGCGGCCTGCTCGTTATTAGGAGCCTGCCGCCGGCAGGGTTATTGTAAAAGTAGTGCCAACGCTCTTTTCACTGCTGACCTCCATGGTCCCTCCCATGCTGTCTATAATTCCGTAACACACGGAAAGCCCCAATCCTGTTCCCTTACCCACCGGCTTGGTGGTGAAAAAAGGGCTGAAGATCTTCTTGAGGTTTTCGGTGCTGATTCCGTTACCATTGTCTTTCACCCATATGGCTACCTTCGTGGTGCCTTTCGGGGATGCCCCGATTGTCAATTCCCCCCCTTGGAAACCGTGTCGTGCAACGATGGCATCAAAGGCATTGTTCAAGAGATTGATGAGAACCTGCTGCAATTGTCCGGGGTCGGCGTTCACTGCGGGAGTATCTTCAGAGATATCCTGGGTCATCCCGATACCGTGCACACTCGCCTTTTTCGAAATCATACTCACAATCTGGGGGACATAGTTCCGCAGGTCTATGTTCTCAGAGACGGGTTCGCTCTTTCTCCCGAACTTGAGGATCGCCTGCGTGATCTGGGCGCAGCGGTCTATTTGCAGGCGTATCTGGCCGAGAGATTCTTCAAGCTCCTCCAGATCTTTTGATTGTTTCAGTTCCCCGGACTCTTTCAGGTCCGAAAGAATGGTTTCTATGAGTGCTTGCTCGGACCGCATGACCTGGAGGGGATTATTGATTTCATGGGCAAAGCCCGCAGCCATTTCGCCGAGTTCGGCAAGGCGACTCGCCCTGATGAGCTGATCACCCAGGTTCTTTTTTTCCGCATCCATGTGGATCATCCGGCTGACGATTCGCCCGGTAAGAAAAAAAGCGGCAAGAATTATGGCCGTGCCTCCGAGAAGACTCACCAAAACGACCAGGTATGAAGCGGTGTGGAGGGCCTTATAGGCGTCTGATTTTTCCTGTCTGACGACCAGAAGCCAATTTTGTTCTGTCAGCCACATGGTTGCATACAGATACTTGTCTCCTCTCGAATCTTCCTTTACGAATGTTCTGGTGTTGGTATGCGACGCTGGAAACTGAAGACTCTCCGGGTCTTTTGCCATCAGGTTTCCCCCGGAGCGGCGTTCGGTCTGAAAGATGCCCTGCGCATTCAGAAGGTAAGCTTCCCCGCTCTTGCCGATGCGTACCTTTTCAACGAGATCATTGAACTTGTGCGTGTCAATGGTAGCGCGGAGAACCCATTTCCTGCCCCCCTCTTCCCTGGCTATCGCAATGATGAAATGGGGCAGATGGCGGTAGCCCAGAAAGATGTCACTGATGTAATACCCGTTTTTCATGACTTCCTGGAACCATTTGGTCTTCCCGTACATCCTGCCTGCAAGCTTGTACGGGCCGTAGTAGGCCACATGGACGCCCGTCTCACTGAAAACCCCCAGATCGACGAAGGTGCTTGATTTTTTCTGTAGGCGCTCAAAGACACTCTGGAGTTTTTCAGCATCGGAAAGGTCTTCGAACGGGTATGCGTTGAGAATGAATGCAAGATCGTTTTTCCGCTCCCTCAAGAATGTGTCGATCATGTCCCGATGATCCTCGACAATGCGCACGATGCTTGAGGTAGTTCCGGTCTCTAAGGAGGCGGTGAAAAAATAGTAGCCGATACACAGGATAATGATCAGCAAGCCCAGGGGAAGCCCTATCATGCTGACCAGGATAATCCTTTTCATTGCAGCATAGTGATTTCGCTCCATGGATCACATCCATCCTTTTCGCCTGGAGACCTGTTATTGTCGAGCTTACGTTTCCTCGTCTTTTTCCTGCTGGAAAACCCTTCCGGGGAATCTCATCAATTCCTTGATTTTTGCGCTTCGTATTTTCTGATCCTGGCCCTCCTTTTTCTCAAAGGCCTGGGCCAGTTTTGTGATGAGATCTTCCAGCTTGATGGGTTTCAGCAGGTAGTCGAATGCTCCCAGTTTCATGCCCTCGATGCTGCTTTCCACCGAGGCATGGCCCGTCAGCAATATGACCTCGGTAAGGGGTGCGATCCTTTTCATTTCCCGCAGGGCCTCTATTCCGTCCATCCCCCCCGGCATCTTGATATCCAGCAGGACCACGTCAAAGCGTTTCGCTTTCATCAGTTCCAGGGCTTTTTCGCCGCTGGTTGATCCTTCGGTATCAATTCCCCTTTTGCCGAGGCGCTTCACCACGGTTTCCAGAAAATCTTCCTCGTCGTCCACGACCAGGACCCTGAAATAGTGCATGGTTTCGTCCATGGCGTCCTCCTTGCATTCGTTTCCATCTGATCGGTTACATCTCTCCGCTTTATTTCTTCACCGGGATCACGATCGGGATCTGGACGGTAAACTCAGCGCCTTGTCCCGGCTGACTCTTCATGCTCATGGTCCCGCCCATCTTTTCTATAATATTGTAACTGATCCACAGACCGAGACCCGTCCCCCTCCCCGTCTCCTTGGTTGTGAAAAAGGGATCAAAAATCTTTTTCTGCTTTTCCTGGGAGATTCCCGGACCGTTGTCTGCCACCCTGATGTGGAGTTGCGAATCGGTTTTGCGGCTTTCCACATCGATGCGTCCGTCGTGGCCTATGGCATCTATGGCGTTTGCTATGAGATTCATGAACACCTGCTGCAATTGCGCGCCGTCCGCGGCAATAATCGGCAGGTCCGGAGAAAGCTGCGGTTTGATGGCTATATTATTGATCCTGGCGTAATTCCCAAGGAGATCGATTGTCTGGGTTATGACTGCGTTCACGTCCACGTCTTCCAGGTGCGGCTCCATTTTGCGCGCATAGCCCAGCATCCCGTGCACGACCTTTCTGGCCCGCTCCACATGTTCCTCTATTTTATCGATAGCCTTCCTGAATTCTGCGATGTTTTCGCTTTCCTTCAGTTCCTCTTCGTCAAGAAGGTCCTGCATCCATCCGGTCTTCTGGACGATCACCTGCAGGGGATTGTTGATCTCGTGGGCGATCCCTGCGGCCATCTTACCCAATGCCGCCAGCTTATCCGACTGCATGAGCTGAGCGTTCATCTCGCTGGTCTTGAGATCGGCTTCCCTGAGGCGGCCGATCACCATGCGTGTGGTAAATACGGTCATCAGGATAATAGCCAGAATTCCCGAAAGAATGATTGCAATGGTCATATTCCTTGTTGCGAAGAGCCCGGTCATCTCGTCGGAAACACCTTGTGTGACCACCATGAGCCACTTCCCGTCGTTTAACCAGGTTCCCGCGTAAAGTATTTGGTTTCCTTTCCTGCTTTTCCTTTTCAAGACCGTCGTGCGCCCCCCGAACCAACTTGTTTCCAGATCGGATTTTGTCAGTATCTTTTTTTCAAACCTCGGATATGTCTGATAGACAGCTTCCTTGTTTATGATAAAGGCATCCCCTGTTTTCCCCACCTGTGCCGACTTCAGGATCCCGCCGAAGATTCCTGAATCAATGGTAGCCCTCAGAATCCAGGTGCGTTCCTTTTCATGGCGGCGAACAGCTATGATGAAATGGGGCAATTTGCGATACCCCGTATAGACATCGCTGACGTATACCCCCTTCAACATGACTTCTCCAAACCAGGGCTGCTGGTAATAATTCAGTCCCTTGAGGTCATAGGGCCCGACATATGCCGGCTGCTGGCCGTTGCTGCCAATGACGCCCAGGTCAACAAAGGCGCCGGCCCTGGAATTCATCACCTCGAATATTCTGGAAAGGTTCGCCTCATCAATCATTTCGTTAAAATGATGCGTATCGGCCATCGAACACAGGATAGCGGTCCTTTCCTTCAAGAACAGTTCAACGGTTTCCGACAGACCCCTTGCCCGGTATGTTATCTGCTGGGTGATCTTATCCCCATACATGTGTGCAAATTGATAGTAGATGGCTGCTCCCAGAACCAGAAGAGGGGCCAGGGAGACCACCAGCGTGATGAGTATGATCTTTCTTTGAAGTCCTTTGTACAGTGAAGTTTTCATGTTTCTTACGAGTAGTTCCCCATCAACGAAGCACTGGCCAGATCAGGACCTGCCAGTAGCCAAAAACCGCCCAGAACCAGAGAACCAGCCAGGCCAGGATGGTAACCGGGAGCCCGTATTTTACAAAATCGAAGACGCTCAACAGCTTTTCACCGGTTTCGGGGTCTCTGCCCATCCCGAATGCGATGGCATTATTCGGAGTGCCCACCACCAGGAAATTGGCAAAGGATGAAGAAAATGCACAGGCGAGTGCCACTTTCCAAATGTGCGTTTGGGCCAAAGAGGCCATCGGCAGAACAATGGGTCCCAGCGCCGCAACCGTTGCCCCGTCACTCATGAAGTTGGTCATGGTTCCTGTCATGATGCTCACGCCTATGATGAGAAAATCACCGCGGGCCATAAAATCCGGTAACAGTGCCACGAAGGTGTTGGCCAGCCAGAGTGCGCCGCCGGTAAATTTGAGCCCGACACCCATGGCGCATGCGGCCGCATAAAGACCCACCACGTCAAAGGCCACGCCGCTCTGGATATCGTCCCAGTCCACGATACGGCACAGGAACATGCCCAGTACGGCAAAGAGTGTTATGCCCCCCAGCCCGTATGTCTTTCCCAGCACAATCCAGCCGGCAACCAGCAGGACCAGGATTACCCCCATGGCCGCCTCTTTTCCTCCGAATCGGGGCATCCTGGCCACCTCCGCCCTGACGACCCTGCTCGGGTTAACGTCTGTCACCATGAATCGGGGCTTGCATCGGATATACATGTAGGCCCCGATGACCACGGCCATTACGGGAACAAAGGGCATGCCGAATTTCATCCACTCAGTGAAAGAAATGGGCAAGCCGTATTCCATGAGGTACCCGACCATGATGGCATTCCGACCGCCTGCTGCCGGGGATCCCGGCCCGCCGTGATTCGCGGCAAAGCACACGCCCAGCAAAAGAAAGACGGCCAGGGCCCTGTCCTTTTCCACCCCGTGCATTTTGCAACTGACCTTATAAACGCCCATGAGGACCGGAATCAGGAGCGCAACCAGGGCATGCTCCGAGAGAAAACTGGCACACACGGCAAGGGTGGGCAGAAACACAAAGGCAAATGCCTTTGCGTTTTTGATCCGGCTCAAGAGTATCAGACCGATACGTTTGTCAAGCCCTGTTTTGGCAACGCCGACCGCCACCGCCAGGATGCCGAAAATGAAAAAAACGGCATCTTTCATATAGGCCTTGGCAATTTGGTCGATGGGAAGAATGCAGAAGAGATACATCAACACGCCGACCAGAATATCCGTGCCTCCAAGGGAGAGAGCCTCTGTCCCCCACAGGAATGCCGCCACAATCAGGATGCCGACCATCATTTTTGCAGTCTGGGCGACCTGTTTGTGTGTAAGCGGCGAGGCGCCGTTCGGACGAAGTATCTTGTTAACGGTCTCTGTTATGGTGCTGCTTTTTGGTGCAAGTTTGTACCCGGGAGGATGGTCTCGGCTTACCATGCGTACTATACTCTGTGGAGGTGGAGTGACAGCGAGTCCAACAAAAAAGAGCCCGGCGATCAATAGCAGGAGGGGCTTGAATCCAGGTTTGCTGGCCCAGATGCTGCTCGAATGGGATCCGGTCTCACCAATTGCATGATGTGTCATAGATTCCTCCTTCAATCAGATCCAGCGTGGTCCGCACTCGCGACACCGGATTGTTCGCTGCTGCAACAGGTTTTCCCTTGGTTCATCACAGGGATCCTGCACAGTGACGGATTTTGAGAATAGACAGCGGAGAGAAACTATCTGTACTCCAATATTGGCAAGGATCATGCCAGGGAAAACAACGGAAAAAAAGCATTATAACTAGTTGAAATAAAAGCTAATTATCCCTCTCCTGCCGTTCCCGTTCCGGCCGGTGGAGAGAGGAGGATGTCAGAGTTTTTTACAGGTTGTAAAGGTAGGATTAGTGGGGAACAATGATCTGGCGAAGGTCTTTCAGGATTCTTTGTCGCTGGTGATGCATGGCGGCTTCATTTGACATGATCATGTCCAGTTGCCGGGTATGAATGATGAGGTACCCAAGGATACGGAGGCGTTCCTCCATGAAGGGTTGTTCATACCCCTCCACCCTGGCAAACGCGGCATCCTGCCTGATTTCGGTCCTGAAATTATATTGCTCCAGGATCTTTCCCAGAAATTGCGCCCTGAAGATTCTCCTCTCGAGGTTCGCGGCGCCGCCCTTGAACTGAAAGCTGATATAATTCTCTACGGCCCTCTCTCCCACAAGGGCTTCCGCCGTGGAGAAATGGAAGCCGAACCTGGATTGAAGGCTACAGAAATTCCTTGAAATCATGAAGTAATTCCGCATGCCGTATGAAGTCCCTGATGCAGGGTCCAGCGCCGGATTTGCGGTAGCCTCGAAGAGCACGGACATGAACCCCCGGGAATCTACTGCCGGCGGGCCTTCCCAGGGAATGGCGGTCATGCCCTGCCAGATGGAGAGCATGGGAATAGAGCAGATGTTCTCTATCGGGATCCACCGGTCGTTAACCTCTTCTTTGAACCCGTCGTCGAGATTGATGACCCAGAACTGCATGGGAACATCACAGTAAAGCTGTTTGCTTGATCGTTCCGGGAAGTGATGGTCTTTCCCGAAGCGAAACATCTCAACAACGGCCTTTTCGTGACAATACCGGGTAATATCGTGAAATGTCTCACAGTGCCCGGGATTGAATTCCGGGGCATCAGGGTCAAGGAGGTTCAAGGGGATGATATGCCGTGCCGCTCCCTTGAGGGAGTTGTAGACCGGGCTGCCCTTCATGACGTTTATCGGGGCTTTTCTGGTTTCCGCCAGAGCATGGATTTCTCCCCGGTATACAACCTGGTTATCTGCATCCACGGTTGTTATTTGTCCGTTTGAAAGGATCGCCGTGGCGTCCTTCATTCCAAAAAGGGCAGGGATCGCGAACTCCCTCGCCACCGTGGCGAGATGGCCGGTGAGCCCTCCCTGCTCTGTGACAATCGCCGCGGCACGATGCAGGAGGGGCGCCCAGCGGGGCAGGGCCTGGGCCGCAACCAGGACTGCGCGGTCAGGAAACTGGAGCGCATCCATGTTGCTGCTTACTCTGTAAACCGGGCCGGCCGCCACACCCGGACTGGCGGTAACCCCGCCTTTCACGAGCACGGGAAGAGATGCTGTCTTTTCCTGTTTCACGCGTATCTTTGCCGTTTCCACCCGGTGCAGCGGCCTGCATTGGAGCAGGACGACAGAGCCTTCCTGATCAACCGCCCATTCCATATCCTGGGGTGTTCCGAAGTGTGCCTCCACGCGCAGGGCAATGCGGGCGAGTTCCACGGCCTGGTCATCGTTCAGAGAGGCTGCCGCTGCTTCCTCTTCAGCGGTGTCCATCCGGCTGATACCTTCCGCGGGATCGCAGATAAATTTCCGCGTTTTTCGGGCAATATTCTTTTGCAGGATTTTCACGGGCGCATCTCGCGAAATGACAAAAAGATCTGCGGGCATGGTCCCGTCAACCACTGCTTTCGGGAGCCCCCACACGGAATTGATTATGATGGAATCATCCTCTCTGTCTCCCGGATTACCGGAATACATCACACCGCCCGCTGCTGCATCCACCATTGCCACGCAGGCGACACACATTGCTATGTCTTCCTCGCGTATTCCACGGTTGAACCGATATGCCATGGCCTGGAGGCTGTACTTGCTGGCCACGATTTCCTTGTAGGCCTCGAAGACATTCTCAGCGCTGACATTGAGCTCCGAGCGATACTGCCCCGCAAAGGAGAGACCCTCCGTATCTTCGCCCAGGGCGCTGCTCCGCATGGCAACGCGAATCCCTTCAACCTCTTCGTGCTCGAGAAGGTCGTAATGGTTCTGGATTTCCTTTTTCAGGTCCGATGGGATGGATGCACGGATAATGAATTGCTGAATGGACGCACTGAGGGCGTAGAGTTGCTCCATACTCTCCGCGCCTGCGGCCTGAATACGCCTCTGGATTTCCGATTTCAGGTCATCGTGGGCCATAAACCGCTGGTAGGCCGCGGCAGTGATGACAAATCCATTCGGGATGGGCAGATGGAGCGCTCTGCCCACTTCTCCCAGGTTTGCGGCCTTGGCCCCGACTTTATCGGCCATGTCTCTTCTGCAATTCCGGAGAGAGATCACAAGCGGGTCAGCTTTGACAGCCTCTTTTTCCTCCATGCATGGGCTGATTTTTCCCCGGATATGCCTGAAACGCTCAAAGAGCGCCTCGTGTTTGTTCGGGGCAAGTTCGTTCAGGTGCTTGATCATCTGGAAGACATTGGTGGAGAGCGCGGTGATTCGGGCCCTGACAAAGGTCATCCCAAACGGCGAAGATCCCCGCAACGCCTCTTCAAGCTGGGTCATGGCCTCCAAGGCCTTGTTGTTGGCATTCAGGAGAAGTTTGAAGCTGTGATAACGGGTCTTGAAGGCTGTTCGGAGGGATTCAATCTCACCCGCGGACAGCCTGTCCCCGGGGAGGTCCCTCCGAAAACGCCTCTTTATCCAGTTCCCGATTTTCATCGACCTTTGCGGATTCAGATTCCCCGCTACATCTCTTCCTTCTTGCCTGCTTCCATTGCGAGGCCGAACCCCTCGAAAAGGTAAAATATGGAAAACCCCCACCAGACAGTGTAACAGACATAGAATATGAGAGAAAAGGCGAGGGTGGCTGTCTTGGAGGACACCCTTTCAGGTGCAATCCCATAAAAATTGTATCCCACCTCTATGCCTTTTTTTATCACTTCATCCAGAAAAGTGGCCTGATCCACCTTTTTTTGTCGTTTCAGGGCCTCTTTTATCTGTTTCAGGATGTTCCACCAGGAAAACAGGACCTCTTTGCCGGAGTGTCCGTATTTTGCAGAAATCTCCTTTTCCCTGTCAAAATACATGATTTCCGCATCCTTCAGCGCTGCTGCAGCGATCCTGCCCAGATCTCCCTTTATCAGAAACCTGCCTTCCTGCGGCGAGATTTCCGCTCCTGCCGAGACGATCAGCCGTTCCGTCAGATCCAGCCTGAAAAGATCTCCGGATCCTATGGTGCAGTCTATGCGTGTGCCGTCAAAATGCTCCGCTTGTTTTTCAAGTTGAGGAATCCTGTAGCTTGATCCTTTGGCAATGGAGTTGAAAAGATTGTCCGCCGACTCAAAGCTGTTCTTGCCCTCGAAAATGGGAAGCGACATGAGTGTCAGAACGATACCGAATATCACGAACATACCCAGTCCTATGGTAAAGTATTTTCCGCTTCGGATCAACATGGTTTATACCTCCCTGAGCCGTCGCATGCTTTTGAAGAACGTGGAAATAACCCAGACGGCGAAGATGCCGATAACCACGAAAAAGACGCCTATCCCGATTTGATCCAGAACCTTCGCGAAGGGGCTTGAGATGTTGATGATGTTCATTTCCTTCAGTTTCCCGGGAAGGGCGAAGAGCCTGTTCAGAAAACCGGCCAGGATCGCCGTGGCATAGAAGCCGCGGATATATATGCCTTTAACCACTTTGGTGACAAGGGCCCCCATCTGGATGCCGATAAGGGAACCTACGAGCAGGCCCATGGCAAGGGAGTAGAAAATGAACCCATAGACGGCATATTGCCCTATGGATGCATATCCCGCTGTAAAAATGATCTGAAAGATATCCGTACCAACCGTGGTGAAGGATGATACGCCGAGGACGTAGACGAACATGGGAAAGGTGAGGAATCCTCCTCCGACACCCATGATGGCGGCCACCATTCCCACCGAAAAGCCGCAGACTGCAACAAACCAGGCGGAGATCCTCTTGCCCCCGGGCACAAGATCCAGATCGAACCGGATAGAGGGCGGGATATTGACTGACTGCAATTTGGCAGGGAGACCTTTCTTTCCGCTTGCAGCCTCCACACCCTTGGGGCTTTCACCCGTATGGGCTCCTACTACGGTGCCGGCCTTCCGGTTCCGCAGAAAGTCCAGCAGTGCATAAATTCCCAGGAAGCCCAGCAGGAACACGTAAATGAGCGTGATGAAAAAATCGCTGAATACGGGACTGATCTCGTAGATGGCCCGGTTGAGCACTCCCCCGCAGCTCACCCCTGCGATGGAGCCCACAAGAAATGCGACGGCCAGTCCCACGGACACATTCCCCAGCTTTTTGTGTATGGTGGTGCCCATAATTGCCTTGGCAAAGATATGGAAGAGGTCCGTCCCTACTGAGAGGATGCCTTTGACGCCGACGCTCATGAGGGCGGGGGTAATGATAAAGCCTCCTCCAGCCCCGATGCACCCGGTGATGAGACCTGCCATCAGGCCTATGACTGTCGAGATCCACAGCAATCCTGTGGTAGAGTAGGCCGGGCTGTAGGCCTTATGACCGCCAAGAACCGTGGGTAACTGGTCAGATGCCATGGCCACGGCAAAGAGCACACAGGGCAAGAACAGCAGCCCCAGGATCAGGAGCCTTTTCCTGCTCCTCAGGATGTTCATGGATGTTTCGTATTCCCACCTGGCCTGTGCGGCGGATGCCGCCATCAACATATGGAAAAAATGTGTCCCCTTTTTCACTGGATCTCCTCCTTCTTTCTTATTTTCCGTTCGTGCAGGGATTTTCTCTGATGTGCGTCCTGGAGTTTAAAAAGCAACTCGTCGATGGCCATGGGTTTCATGAGGTAATCAAAAGCGCCCATCTCCATGCCTTCTATGGCTGCTTCCACATTCGCATGACCGGTAAGCATAACGACTTCAACCAGGGGAAATCTTTTCTTTATTTCCCGCAGGGTTTGAATGCCGTCCATCCCGGGCATCTTCACGTCCAGGAGCACCACGTCCACCGGTTGCTCATCAAGAAATTTCAGCGCTTCTTCCCCGCTCCCTACTCCGTCGAGATCCACGCCCCGCTTTTTCATTCGCTTCATCAATGTCTCCAGGAAATCAATTTCATCATCTACGAAAAGGACTTTGAATGTATTCATATCCATCACCTCCCGGTGCTGACCGCCTCATGAATCTTGAGAATCAGATCATCAAGTTCACACGGCTTTGTGAGGTAGTCAAAGGCACCGAATTGCATGCCTTCCCTTGCGGCCTGTTCGGAACCGTGACCGGTTAACATGATAACGGGCATGTCAGGAACCATTTTCTTGAATATTTTCAAAACCTCAAGGCCATCCATATCTTCCATTTTGAGGTCGAGAACAGCCACATGAAAATCCTGACCACGGAGCGCCTGGATGCCCTGGGTGCCGCTCAAGGCACTTGTCACCTGAATGTTTCTTTTAGACATCCTTTTGGAAATGATGTCCACGAAACCTTTCTCATCATCCACAAGGAGCAGCCTTATGGTTTCGGTCAGATATTTTTTTCTATTGGTCATGATTCGGCCCCTGAACAGGCTTGGTATGCATCATTTTTCCCGGGACGTTTTGCCGAACCGCCAGGCTTGCCCCTGGCGGGGAGCCGTATGAAGAACGTGGTGCCCTCTCCGACGGTGCTTTTCACCTCAATTTCTCCGCCCATCTTCTTGATGATGCCGTAACAGATGGACAGCCCCAGCCCTGTCCCTTTCCCAACAGGTTTGGTGGTAAAAAAGGGGTCAAATATCTTATCGATATTTGCCTCGGGGATTCCCGGCCCGCTGTCAGAGACTTCGATGATGAAATGAGCCCCTTCCAATCGGGTGCCCAGATGCAGAACCCCGCCGGTTTTTTCCATGGCATCCAGTGCGTTATTGATCAGATTGAGCAGAACCTGCTGCAATTCCGATGGAGACGCCTGCAGGCAGGGAAGGCCTTGTTTGAGGCGTGTCCTTATAACCACCTTTGCATATTTCGCCCGCTGTGCCGAAAGCTCCACCAGTTCCGAAATGAGATCGTTGATTTGGATGTCCTGGGTTCTTGGGTCTGTTTTTCTCGCAAAACTCAGAAGCTTGTGAGTTATTTGCTTGCAGCGTTGCCCCTGGGTTTTGATTTGTTTCAGGGCCCGTTCAAATTCTTGCAGGTTTTCACTCCTCCTGAATTCCTCCTCTTCCAGCAAATCTCCTATCCAGCCGGCTTCTTCCACCATTATGGCCACGGGGTTATTGATTTCGTGCGCAATGCCCGCCGCCAGTTCACCCACGGTGGCAAGCTTGCCGGTCTGAATAACCTGATCGTTCATCCGTTCCTTGTCCTGATCTGCCCTGGCAATCCGGCTGACCATCCGCTTTGAAAGGACAAGCGCCGTTGTCACGATTCCGAGAGCACCAAGCAGGAGAATGACGACAGTTACCTGTATGGCCTTCCTGAGATCTGAAAACGCATCGGAGGAATCCTGCTGAAACAGCATCATCCAGTCTCCGTCCTTCAAGAAGGTGGATACGTAGATTTTTTCCTTTCCGGAATCATCTTTGGCCTCAACCACATTGATGGCGTTTTTTTTGTCTTGGTCTCGTTTCAGAAAGCGCAGGTAGGTCCTTTTTTGGGGCATGGTGTCCAGAAGCGCTTTTGTCTGCGGCTCTCCTTCACCATTAAAGATACAGGCAAAACCTGTTCTGCCAACCTGGATGTTTTCCACGAGATTATTGAAAGCCACGAAATCAATGGTGGCGCGCAAGATCCAGTGTTCTCCCCTGCAATTATCCCGTATGGCCACTATGAAATGGGGAAGTCCGCGCAGGCCCAGGAAGACATCGCTGATGAAGAAGCGCGTTTTCATGGCCTTTTTGAACCACGCCGCATCATAATAGAGGGCCTTTTCGAGCTTGAAAGGCCCTGCATAGGCGATCTGCAGGCCCTGGGCATTCACGACTCCCAGATCCACAAAGACAGGGCCGTAGTCTCTCTGCAGGGTTTCCAATCTGTCCCTGAGGAATGATTCATTGCCCAGCTCTTCAAATCCGAAGGTTTCAGCCAGGAACCGGATATCCGCCAGTTTCTCTTTCAGAAAGCTGTCAATATTCTGCGTGTGTTTCTGGACCAGTTCTCCCAGGTGGTCATAGACTTTTTCCTGGTAGGAGACACGGAACTGATAGAGAATGATCGCGCTCACCAGGAACAGGGGGGTCAGGGAGACGAGGCTTATGATCAGGACCATCTTTCTGGTCAGGGAATGGTAATAATGGCCGTGAGTTTCTTTCTCCGCTCTCATTCACGTTTCCCTTCTGTATCGGCCTCCTGCAGCATCCCACGGGCCACATTTTTGAGCCTTTCGATGCTCGTTCCTCTTTTTTCCACAAAGATCGTTGTTTCCAATGTCGGAAAATCTTCGTTATAGTCAGCACTGAAAGCGTGGATGATAACCGGCAATGCCGGTACCCGGTCCTCCATTTTTGTCAGGATATCCAGTTCATCTGCATCGGGCAGGTCGGGATCGATGATGAGGAGGTGCAGGGGCTCACGCCCGAACACCTGTTTCAATACCTCACGACTGTTTCCGGCCATCTGAACCCGGTATCCTTCTTTAGACATTTCCCGTTTCAAAAAGGCCCTCACATGGGGGTTTCGATCCGCTATGAGAATCGTATAAGGATGTTTCATGGTCATGATCTGATCATCCGGTTCTGCATCAGGAGTCAATTCACTACCCAGATCACGTGTTTTCTGGCCAGCTGAATGACTTTATGACTGACGCGGCCAAAAATGAATTCAGGTGCCTGGGAAAAACCCCTCCTGCCTACCACGATAGTGCCATAGCTCCCTTCTTTCGCTTCCTGCACTATGGATCTGGCTCTGCTCGCTGCACCGGTAATGATTCTGGTCTTCACCCGGTGTTCCTCGAATCCCCAGGCTGCCAAGCGCTCTCTGGCGGTCGCAAAAACAGGTGCGATTTTCTCTTGGGCAAGTCTTATAAAATCGTTTTCCTCGCCCCTGATCACATGGAGCAGAGTCACGTCGCCGCCGAAGCCTGCCAGTGTTTCACCCACATAATCCACTGCGCGCATGGCAGAATCCGAACCGTCCACAGGTACCAGTATCTTTTTCGTGGCCAGGCATTTCCCGACAACACAAAGCGGGACAAAATCAAGAACCTGCAGAAGCTTAATCGCAACACCACCCAGCGGCAGTTCTTCGATTCCGCCTGCCCCTTTTCTGCCGAACAATACAGCCCAATAGCCCTTTTGCGCTTCCCGAAAGATATCCCTGGCGATCCCCACTTTCCGTTCTTGAGCTTTTATAATGATCGCGTCTTGTGAAAACCCGGACTCCAGAAGCTTCATACTCGCTTTCGCTATACATTCCCTGAAAGGCTTCTCGTGAAGCTCTTGCCATTCCTGAATTCGCCTCATTTTTTTGGAGTAATCGGGGACTTTTTCGATATCCCAGTAGACCTCGGGCATAGGGTCGAAAACGGAGAAGAGAACAACCCGGATTTTCTGAAAAGGCCGGAAATGGCTTATGTATTTTACCACCTCAAAGGCATCTTCAGACCCGTCCAAGGCCACCAGTATTTTGCGTTTTGTCCGGTCAGGCATAGGCTTTCCTCCGACAGCTTTCCGAGTATCCGGCTTCAGTAGATTTCCCGTCTGTTTTCACGATGGTCGACCATGTAGAGGATAGTGGCGGCTTCTGCGAGGTCTCGCTTGAGCTGGGGCAATTTTGGCCGGTTCACATGGTACATGCGTATGTAGACGTTTCGGTATCCTTCCGGCGCTCCCTCGTAAGCGGTGAGAATGCTCGCCATGCGGCCGCCGTATTTCCGCATGATATCACATACTTCTTTTATTGAGCCCGGACGGTCTTCCAGCTGAAAGGCAAATTCTATACCCCTTTTCTCTATTCCGGTCAGCGCTATCAGTACCTTGAACAGTTCCGACTTGGTGATGGTCCCCACAACGTTGCCATCATGATCAACGACCGGAGCGCCGGAGATGTTGTTGTGCAGGAGAATTTCAGCTGCTTCTTCTACAGTGAAATCCAGGGGCACCGTAATCGGCTTTTTGGTCATGATATTCTCGGTCTTGATTTCTGAGAGAAGATAAATCAGTTCATGCATTTCCAATGTCGTGGCATCGGAAGCGGATGCTCTTTTGAGATCGCGGTCTGTGATGATTCCCACAATCTTGTTTCCTTTCATGACGGGAAGCATCTGCAATCCGTTATCCTTCATTAGGGTGATGGCACTTTTCATGGAGTCATCCACCTGAATGGTAACGACATTTTTGTTCATCCAGCTTTTCACTAACATGGCGGTATCCCCCTGTTTTTCAATTTTCCTTCTGCGCTCAGATCCGTTTTAAAGACGCCGTCATGATGAACCTCCCGTTCCTTCCATCGGGCGGTGATCATGCGTCTTCCTCGATTTCCTCTGCCTCCGTTTCGTTCCGTACGCTGAGCACGGGAACGGGGGACCTGCGAAATGCCTTTTCAGCGGTTGAACCCAACACAACGCCTTTGAGATTGCTTCGGCCCTTGGCGCCCATGACCAGGAGATCCGCACCTTCTTCCTTGACGGCGTAAATCAGTTCAAGGAACGGAACGCCGGTACGATAGACAACTTTGATCGGTATATCAGGGCAATGACACGTGTTCAGTAATTCCTGCATTCGCTTAAAACGCTGTTCCTTTTTCATCTTGATAAAATCATTCGCGGTATACGCACTGTTCATTTGCGCTATCCGTACGTACGCGTCAATGTCTCTCTGGTTGATGACATTGGCGATGACCAGATCGGCTTTCAAATCTTCGGCAAGGGCACATGCGTATGCAAGTGTTTCTTCCGAATAGTCGGATAGATCGATGGCGACCAGGATCTTCTCGATATGTTTCATCTGCATCCTCCTCAAGTCCACATGCTCAATTCTTGATGACCTCGCAAAGAGTCTCCCCACCCGTCACTCCCGCGGAAACGGGATGGCAGAATGTAATGCCCAGTTTCCACGGGAATGAATCAATACGGCGAAATCGGGCTTTTGCGATTCCATTGTTCTTGACGTCTTCAAAAAAAAGAGACCCCATTTCGTTATCCCTTTAAGGCAAAGCGTATGCCATTCGCTGAAGCGGGCGGCAGGGGATTTCAACTTGCTGAAATAACAATCAGTATTCGACCAAATTCGCAAGGGCGCGGCCGGTGTGTTCCAGCGGAACATGTCCGGTTTTTTTACAGGATGTAAAGAAACAGCGCCTGCCCGGGTTCAAATTGACGGCAGCCTTCACTACAGTCCTTGAGTAAAAAATTTAGGTTCATCTGGATGATGAGTACGTTGATGCTCAAAGGCTGATGAACATGCATACAGGATATGGCCATTTTTCTTCGGCTCATATTCGCCAGAAGTACGCTTTAAACGGATGAACCAAGATTTATCAGGCCTTTCAGCAGAAAATTGTCTTTGATGTTTTACGGCGAGGGCGGTATGATACCAGAGCAGAGGGGCAATGCGCGGCGTCAGAGCAACGGGGGGTCGGTAGAGATATGTCTTTCCTCTTCATAGGCACCACGGGAGATGGTGCGGGCCACAGTCTCCTGACTTGGGCCATGGCTCGAAGGCTTGCGGAGAGAGGGCTTAGGGTCGGGTTCATGAAGCCCTTCGGAACTTATCCTGTTAACGTAGGGGGAATATGGACGGACAAGGATGCCCTCCTGTTTAAAGAAGCCCTGCATCTTCAAGAACCCTTCGACCGGATCTGTCCATATCTGGTATGGGAAAAGGAATGGAGGCACGAGAAGGCCGAAGGTATCCTCAAGCAGATCAAGTCCATCGCTCAGGAGCTTTCAAGAGGCAAGGATATGCTCATTGTCATGGGCTCCAGGCACGTCTTTTTTGACGATGTCTCCCACGCTGTCTCCGACTTTTTGCTTTGCACCGCGCTGGACGCCGAGCTGCTCCTGGTGAACCGATTTGTGAAGACCACGGAATCCGTCTATTCCATTCTGTCAGTCAGTTCTTTGTTCAAGGGAAGAATGGCGGGAGTCATCCTGAACCGGGTCCCTGAGGAAGACCTCGAGATAATCAGGGACCAAATGATTCCCTCTCTTTCACAAAAGGGAATTCCCATAATCATCCCGCTTCGGGAAGACCCGCTTCTTTCTTTTCGGAGCCTTGGGGAGATACGGGAAGTGCTTGGCGGCGAGTTTCTCTGCGGGCTGGATGACCTAGAACAGCCCGTTGGAGGGATGACCGTTGGATCGACCGATCTCGACGGGGATCTTCTGCTCCTCAGGAGGGTCTATGGCAAAGTTATTCTCTTGAGACCCTCTGTTTCTGAAACAGAAGGTGCAGTTCCTCCGGCCCAGCGGCCCATTGCAGGGATTATCCTGACAGGCGGCCGCAGTCCGGTTCCTCGGCTTTTGGAGGCGGCCAGACAGGCTCATATCCCCCTTATGGTGGTGAAACGGGACGCTTTCTGGGTCATGGAGCGCATTGAACAACACACACCTGCCCTCTCTCACGGGGACGAAACCAAGGTCCACCGCTTTACGGAGCTCCTGGACCGTGGTGGTGCTTTCGACAGGTTACTGGACGCACTCGGAATCAAACCTTCATAGCGTATCTCTCACCCCATGGCATCAGATACGATCTCGATCAGTTTGTTCGGAGAGATGGGCTTTGAAAGAAACAGATTGGCCCCCACCTCGAGCCCTCGAATTCTGTCCTCCTCTCTGCTCTTGGCGGTCAGAAATACGACCGGTGTTTCCGCATAGCGTTCCTTTTCCCGGATCCTCTTGCACAGTTCAAAGCCATCCATTTCAGGCATGATGATATCGAGCATCAAGAGGTCGTAGTCATCCTGATCCAGTTTTTCGAGGGCCTCGCTGCCTCCAGAGACAGTATGGACCTCATAGCCCTCCGGCCTGAGCAGCTCATTGAGAGCTATGCGGACCAGTTCATCATCGTCTACCACCAGAATGCGTTTTGGCATATTACTTCTCCTTTCCCGATTTTCTGACTGGAAGAAAAACTCTTACCTCTGTCCCCTTATGAAGCTGGCTCTTGATTTCAAGCCTTCCACCGTGGGCCTCAATGATGCCGAAACAGAGGGAAAGACCGAGGCCCGTGCCTTTTCCCACCGGCTTCGTGGTAAAAAAGGGTTCAAATATTTTATCAAGGTTTTCCTGTTCGATTCCGAGGCCCGTATCCTGAACCGAGACCACCACGGAAGGAAAGTCCTCATCCTCAGCGAGACTGGAAGAAATGGTTAGTTTCCTTGGACCTGTTGAGTCCTCCATTGCGTCCTTGGCATTGGAAATGAGGTTGAGAAAAACCTGCTCCAGCTGGCCGGAATTGCCCAGGACTGACGGCAGGCCCTCAGACAAGCTCTTTACGACCGAGATGTTGTGATCGAGAAGCTGTTGTTCTGTGATCATCAGTGCGTTGGCGGCGGGCTGGTTGATGTCGATCTCCACAAAATCAGGCTTTGTCTGCCTGGAAAACTCTCTGAGATGGTCAACGATTTTTCCTATTCGTTCGTTGCACTTGCGGATGAGTTCCAGGCGATTCCTTTCCGGGCAATCCTGCGGGCAGTCCTTTTGGAGGTTATTGAAAATCACGTGAAGAATGGTTTGTGAGGCCATGAGGGGATTGTTCAGTTCATGGGCTACGCCGGCCACGAGCTCCCCGAGTGCCCGCATTTTGGAAGACTCGACGAGACGGGCCTGTGTTACCTTGAGTTCAGTCGCCAAACGTTTCTGCTCCGTAATGTCCTTGAAGATGCCCGCGGTTCCGATAACCTTGCGTTCTTCATCTTGGAGCAGGAAAATGGAGGTCAGGATTGCCAGGGATTGCTCATCCTTTGTTTTTACCTCGATTTCGTGGTTTTTTGCCGTCTTCGACTCCCGGAGCAACCGCATGATGTCTCTGGCTTCCTCGATACCTCTGACATACAGATGGGAGATATGTTCTCCCAGGAGTGTCTCTTTCTCGTAATGAAGAATTTCCGCCATGGCTCGATTCAGATAGGTAATTTTTCCCTTGAGATCGGTGGTCACAATTCCGTCAACGGAGCTTTCCATGATGTTTTCGAGAAACCCCTTTGTTTCTCGCAGTTGTCTTTCAAGGACTCTTCTCCGGGTGAAATCCCTGATGATTTCCACGTAGCCCGTAGGCTTTCCCGAAGGATCCTTAATGGCCGTTACGGTGGCATGGGCGGGGAACGGTTCGCCGCCCTTCTTAACGCGGTCCATCTCCAGTTCACAGACACCCTCGGTTCTCGTCCTTTGGGCCATCTCCTTCTGAATGCCGCGTTTGCGGTCTTCAGGGAGTATGGTAATGCCGATATTCTGTTTCCCTACAACCTCTTCCTTTTTCCATCCGAAAAGTCTTTCCGCTCCCTTATTAAATTCCGTGATGTTTCCGTAAACGTCCAGGGCTACAATTGCATATTCGGTGGCACTGTCAAGAACGCTGTTCAGGAACCGGGAAATATCGCGATATTTCTCTTTTGAACGATTCAGCTCCTCTGTCCTGACCTCCACCATCTTTTCCAAGTCAGAGGTGTAGTCCTGGATCTGGCCTATCATGCGGTTAAAAGACTCCCCCAGCACTCCGATCTCGTCGGCACTGCTCACCAGGACCCTTTCGGAAAGGTCCCCATCGGCCATTCGGGCGGTGACCTCTGTGAGATCCCGGATGGGTTTTGTAAGCACCTTCGAGAGCGTGACGGTAAGAAAAAAGGCCAACGCCAGACCGATGACCACGGTGACGAGGATAAATCGCTCGGTCTTGAACAGAGGCTGATATATTTCCTCCTCGTAGGTGCCCGCCACAATAATCCAGTCCCAGGGTTTGAAGTAGGTGTACATGTTGATCTTCTGCCTGGGCGCTGTTTCTCCCAGTTCCGGGTTGTACCATGGGTACCGGATGGTTCCCACTTTGCCGTCTCCGAGGGCGAGGGCATCTTTAATCAAGGCACGGATATATTTGAAGCCGGCTGAATCTCTTGCATCAATGATGTTTTCCTCTTCCTTGGCCGGATGGATTTTCAGCGTGCCCTTGCCGTCTATGATGTACACATAGCCGGTATTTCCCACCCTGATGTTCTTTATTTCTCCCCGAAAAAAACGGGCGCTCTGCTCCTTGACCCCCACATACAGTGCCCCGATGACACTACCATCCTGGGCCTTGATAGGTTCGTAGGCTGCGATGTACCAGCCGTCGACCCCATAGGCCCGTCCCCTGTAAGGGCGGCCGGCCAGAACCGCCCGTACCACAGGACTGTCCGGGGGGATAAAGGTTCCCACGGCCCTTTTCCGATCTTTCCCTTTCACGTTGGTGGCGATCCGCAGGAGGCGGTTCCCCTGGATTCTCTGAAAAACAGTGCAGGTTCCACCGACTACTTTCTGGACCTTATCCACGAAGCGATTGTCCCTGGTCAAGGAGACATCTCCGATTTTCCAGAGGGGCACCGTGACCGGATATGTCTTCTTCTTATCGAGCTGATTCACCGCATTGAACCGGCATTCCACCCCCGGGACGATCTGGATATGGGTGCCATAGTGGTAGAGGAGTTCCCTGGCAACGTTCAGATCGGAAGTCATCTTCGATTGAAGCATGTCCTGCTGTATTTTGCACATGCCGTAGACGTTCATAACAAGATGCTCCAGGTCCTGGTCGCATGCGGTTTTAATGGCGCCGCCAAAACGGTTCATTGAGAGAAAAGACACACACAGAAGGGGGACCATGACCACAAAGAGGGTCACGCTGATGAGCTTTGAGCGGATTTTCCAATTGCGAAAGAGAGGAAGGAACATACCCATGCACCTGCATTGAGCGTTGTTACAGATCTCGGCAATGTTTCTTCCCGCCTGCCGTTATTGCGTGATGCCCTGAGAAGCACACGGGCATGGAATAAGGCTGCAATGGTTATTGCCGTATACGGGTATTAAAACACAGACTCTTTTTGGATGTAAAGCCGAATTTCCGAATACTTTCCAGGGGGAAAGGGAGAGGGCGGCCTAATATGCAGGATCCGGGAAGGTAATCATATTCCTTGGTTTCCCCACCATTCGGTACATGATGGGCGAGGACCAGCCTTCATCAAACAATGCATCTTCGATTTCCGCAAGAATGCCGTCATGGACAGCCCAGCTTCGGCCCCGTACGGTCTGAGCGAACTCGGGCCTCCGGAATGGGGTGCTCCCGTCCAGCTTGCTGCATAACTGACCTCCCGGCTGGAATAGTTCGTGTATCCTTTTCATTTGTGCATAGCCACTGAAGTAGCTGAAACCGTGTCTCTCATAGGTGATTGCGTTATGGTAGAAAAGGGCCTCCAGCCGTATGCTCTTGATGTCAAACATCCGGCAGAAGCACTCCAGCACCCTGATTGTCTCCTCTGTCATCCGCATGCCTTTCCTCACCTGCCCGGGGAACAGGCCTGCATCCAGGGCCTTTTCCTCTTCGGCAAGGTTCCTGGAGGCCCACCCGAACAGCGTATCCGTTCCTTCCTGGTCTGTATCCGTGTTGAACCTGGGGGAAGAGGGATCGTTGACAATCAGGAAATCCCAGTCAACCTGGGTGAAATCATTTGAGTCCGTGAGCTGGATGGAATAGAGAGGGTCCTCCGTACCCGCAAGTTTGATTTCCGCAAGACAGGTCCTGTCTCCCGGCGGACAGAAAAAACGCACAACCTTGTTTCCCTTTCCATCGCGCAGGGAGAGGGGGCTTATGGAGAAACGATGATAGAGTTGGGGGGGGATGAGGATCCGGCAAAAACCCTCTTTTTCCAAGCTGGAAAGGCGGCTGATTCTACGAATCCAGGACATGGGGCGGAATCTCCAATCCGGCTCATTATTATACCATTGCTGGAGGGATGTCAAAAGAAAGGAGCAATTCTGGTGGCAGCCGTGTCCTCATGCCGGGTCTTTTCCCTTGACCCGAATTCTTGCGTTTTGCTAAGGTTTCAACATAAGCAAGAGACCGTCCAAATGGACATCAGTCCAATGAATTGGGATGTAATCGGATGAGAGCCCCGGGACAGGCAGGTGTTCAAAGGGAGAGAACACTTTTTGTCTATTCAGACGAGATGGGCTGGTTTGATTTTGGTCCCGATCACCCCTTCAAGCCCGAGAGGGCTGCTAAAACCTATGAACTGTGTGCGCGCTACGGGGTCATGAATCAGCCCTGGATGAGAATCGTCAAACCCGAGGCCGCTGATGTGCTCCCACTCCTGCCACTCTTTCACGAACCCGCGTACCTTGCCATCCTGGAAGAAGCGGCCAGGGGAAACGTAAGTCTTGAGGCTCTCGATCGCGGCCTGGGAACCCCTGATAACCCAATCCTTTCCGGGATCTACGAATGGTCTGTGAGTGCAGCAGGGGGGACAAATACGGGCATGCAGCATCTGATCAACGGCGAAGCCGTCGCTGCATTCAACCCTCTGGGCGGCTTTCATCACGCTATGCCGGGCCATGCCGAGGGTTTTTGTTATATCAATGACATTGCTGTTTCCATTATGGGCGTCCTCCGGAGGTTGCCTGGATGTAAGATCGCGTATGTCGATCTCGATGCCCACCATGGAAACGGGGTTCAACACGCCTTTTATGAAGATCCAAGGGTTCTTTTTATTTCCCTTCACGAGACAGGAAGGACCCTTTATCCCTGGTCGGGGTACGAGACCGAAATCGGAAAAGGAGAAGGGAAGGGGTTCACTGTCAATATTCCTTTGGAACCCGGGACCGATGACGAGGTGTATGAATTTGTCCTGAATGAAGTGGCCGTTCCGCTGATCAAGGCGTTTGCCCCTGATCTCATTGTGGCTCAAGTGGGAGCCGATACCTTGATCTCCGATCCCCTCACCCACCTGAAGCTCACCAACAACAGCTATCAGAGGGCCGTGCGAAGGCTCAGGGACTCTTGCCCCAAGATCCTCGCCCTTGGAGGAGGAGGGTATGACCTTTACCGAACCGCCCGATGCTGGACCCTGGCCTGGTCCATACTGAACCACGTAGAGCCTACGGACGAGTTCGCCGGGCTTGTGGGGGGAATGATGTTCGGGCCGGAAATGGAGGTGGGCAGTCTTTATGATCATCCTTTTCACAGCCAGGGGGAAATTAAGAGAAAGGCCTTTGAGGAAGCCCGAAGGGTGGTGGCCTATATCCAGAAGGAAATCTTTCCCCTCCATGGGATATAGTGCTGCTTTAGTTCTGATGCCGGTGCACTACGGTATGACCGGGAGAAGAATCCGAAAGGTTGTCCCCTTATCCAGGACGCTCTCCACCTCAATGGTCCCGTGATGGGCCTCAACGACCCCCTTCACAATGGCAAGACCCAGTCCTGTCCCGGTGACCGCACGGGTTTTCGGATGCTTCACCCGATAAAATTTGTCAAAGATCTTGGGAAGTTCTTCTGCAGGGATACCCACCCCCGTGTCCTCCACGGTTATCTCCATGTACCCGCCCCGCCTGCGAGCGGCTATGGTGACCGTGCCTCCTTGAGGAGAATAGTTGATGGCATTGCTGATAAGATTATTAAAGATTTCCTGCATGTTTTTTGGATCAGCCTGGACCGGTTTCAGATTCTGAAAGGTGCAGGAGAGGCGGATACCCTGTTTTATTGCCCTCGGTTCCATCAGGGCAACCGTCTCTTCAATGATTTTACCGATATCTGTAGGCACCTGCTCCTGCACATATCTTCCCGCCTCAATCTTGGCCACATCGAGCAGATCATTAATCAGTTCCAGAAGGGCGTCCGCTTTTTTTGTCCCTCTGTTCAGAAACTCCCTTTGTTTTTCGTGAAGCTGTCCCGCCAGACCCTCCAGGAGGACGCTGAGCAACTGCCTGATAGAGACGATGGGGCTGCGAAGCTCGTGCGCCACCATATTGACAAAATCCGACTTCATTTGATCAAGCTCTTTGAACGGCGTAATGTCTTCGAGCACCGTTACGGCGCCGTCCACAGTCCAGAACACATTCCTGTCCGGTCCTAAGGTCGGGGAGGTAATGGCCCGCAGGGTATTCTTTCCGGCTCGGATTTCCTGAGAAATGATCCGGTCTTCCGGACATGCTCCGTTCACAACTTCTTCGATCGTCTTGAGCAGGAGCTCACTATGTACAATCCTGGGAGCGGGGACGGGACACGGCATGTCTTCCGATATTTCCATCATGCGCATGAGAGCGGGGTTATGGAGGATCACCTCCAGGTTTCGATTTGTCACCATGATGCCATTCGCCAGGCAGTTGATAATGGTCTTCAGACGCTTCCTTTCGGTATTGAAATCAAGCAGTGTCCGCACCATTTCCCTTTTGGACTCGCTTTCCTTCTGCTGGAGCCTTCTCTTTTCCGCAACCCGGTCAATTGTCCGGATCAACTGCTCTATCTCAAATGGTTTAGCAATGAAGTCGTCGGCTCCCCTTTTCAAACAGTCCACCGCCGTATGAACGGTCCCATGGCCGGTGATGATTATAATCGGCAGGTCCGGATAATGGGTGCTGACCCATTCCTGGATCTCGTCACCCCCCATAACCGGCATTTTTACGTCCAGAAGCATCAAATCCGGTTGTTCCTGTTTCAGGATTGCAAGTGCCGCCAGACCGTTTTCAGCGGTGACCACATGGAATCCCCTGCTCGTCAGGAGCCGTTGACACCCGTCCCTGAACGGTTTCTCATCGTCCACAAAAAGGATCTTCATCGCCCGGTTCATCATTTATTCAATGCGCAAGAGTTCTTTCACTATTTTTTCATGCCCTGGGGGATCTTTTCCCGAGGACTGGAATGCTGAAGGGACAGGACTCTTTTGTGGATACGTCGTCATCCTGCCCCGGAGACCGGGAGCTGAAGGAAAAGGGCTTCTCCTTCACCCCGTTCATTTGCGATTGTCCGAACGTCTGCTTTCGGTGGCTGAATATATTTCTATTTAATCCAAGGTCCCCCAACCGGCAGACGGATATTCACGTCTGCGAACAATATATGGGCCATGTTATACCAGGCCGAAAACGCGCACAGGATCAGGATCCAGTATGCGAATGTGCCTATCGCCTGATTTCCCGACAATTCTTTTATCGTCAATCCCAGAAAACCAAGGAACAACGTCAGGAAAATCATGATAAGACCGGTATGATGCTTCAAGGATGCCACGAACAGGATGCCGGTAAAAAAAGTCCACATGAGCAGGAAAAATCCCAGATCTTTGGCGGTGACCTGGAGAAAAGGATAGGTTTGAATCAATTGTGTATTCATGCCGAATATGACATAAAAGCAGAGAGCAATCCAGAAGGCTCCGTAGCCGGAGAAGGCGCAGAAACCGAAATTATTTCCTGTCCTGAACTCCAGCATTCCGGCTATGAGTTGTGCAGTACCCCCGAATGCCAGCCCGATCCACAAAACCGGCCCCACGCCACACCAGCCCAGATTATGACATTGCAGAATCAACGTCGTCATTCCAAATCCACCAAGACCCACCACCGCCGGATTCCCTGATTTCGCCTGGGTCATATCTCATCCCTCCTGTATCTCCTGCGACAGCGGGTTGCCGCAGGACTTCATTCCCCTTTGAGAAGAGCAATTTCAACAAGGCGCATGGGGAAAACGAAGACGAAATGCTCCCGGGTTTCGGGAACATCACTCGACTGATTACAGCCTGTCTGCCACCAGTTTTTTCACCACACCCGAATCATCCAGGGTGGATATATCGCCAAGCTGGTCAATCTGGCCTTCAGCGATTTTCCTCAGGATCCTCCGCATAATTTTTCCGCTCCGCGTCTTGGGCAGGGCATTGGCAAAATGGAGCTTGTCGGGAGATGCGATGGGCCCGATTTCCTTTCGGACATGCTGGATGAGTTCCTTCCTGAGCTCATCCGAAGGTTCGAAATCCTTTTTCAGGGTCACAAAGGCATAGATCCCCTGGCCCTTCACTTCGTGGGGGAAACCCACTACCGCCGCCTCGGCTACCGTTTCATGGGCAACCAGGGCGCTTTCCACTTCCGCTGTTCCCAGACGGTGTCCTGAGACATTGAGAACATCGTCAACCCGTCCCATCAGGAAATAATACCCGTCTTCGTCCTTTCTGGCCCCGTCGCCTGTGAAATAGAGACCCGGATACTGGACAAAGTACTGTGCCTTCATTCGGTCCGGGTCCCCGTACACGGTCCGCATAAAACCGGGCCAGGGCTTTCTGATACATAAATACCCCCCTTCGTTTACCTCTGCCTCTGTCCCGTCTTCCCGGACCACCACGGGATCGATGCCGAAAAAGGGAAGGGCGGCCGATCCCGGTTTCATGGGCATGGCCCCGGGAATGGGAGTGAGCAGGAAACCGCCGGTTTCCGTCTGCCACCAGGTATCTACAATGGGACACCGCTCCTTTCCAATCACCGTGTAATACCACATCCAGGCCTCGGGGTTGATCGGTTCCCCTACGGTTCCAAGGAGTCTCAGGCTGCTCAGATCCCTCCTCTCGGGCCATTCATTGCCGTTTCTCATGATGGCCCGAATAGCTGTCGGCGCCGTGTAAAAAATGGTAACACCGTATTTTTCCACCACTTCCCAGAAGCGGTCGGGCTCCGGATAATTGGGAACGCCTTCAAACATGAGTGATGTGGCGCCTAACGCCAGAGGCCCGTAGACAATATAGCTGTGACCGGTGACCCAGCCAATGTCGGCTGTGCACCACCAGACATCCTCGTCCCGGTAATCAAAGCAGTATTTCATGGTTACCGCAGTGTAAAGGAGATATCCTGCCGTGGTATGCAGGACTCCCTTCGGCTTTCCCGTGCTGCCGCTGGTATACAATACGAACAGAGGATCTTCTGAATCCATCGGTTCGGGGTCGCAGTGCGGAGAGGCGTCTTTCATGAATTCATGCCACCAGTAGTCCCGGCCTTCTTCCATGTCGGTTTCTCGATCCATTCTGCTGACCACAATACACGTCTTCACATCAGGGCATGACTGCAAGGCTGCGTCCGCATTTTTCTTACTCTCCAGAATCCGCCCCGACCGATATCCATAGTTGCAGGTAATGAGAGTATTCGCCCGACAGTCCAGGACCCTGTCTTTCAGGGCATCCGGGCTGAACCCTCCGAATACGACACTGTGAATAGCGCCGATTCTCGCGCAGGCCAGCATGGCGATGGGGAGTTCCGGAATCATGGGGAGATAAATGCAGACCCGGTCCCCTTTTCTCACCCCAAGCTTTTTGAGGACATTTGCGAACTTACATACTTCTCGGTGAAGCTCCTGATAGGTGTAGGCCTTCGATTCCCCGGCTGGCTCTCCTTGCCAGATAAGGGCTGCCTTATTTTTTCTCCATGTTTCCAGATGGCGGTCAAGGCAGTTGTAAGAAGCATTGAGCTTTCCGCCGACAAAGTAGCGCAGGAAGATATCACCCGTAAAACTGTACTCCTCAACTGCTCCGTCCCATTTCTTAAACCAGTTCAGGTAGGTATTTGCCATCTCGCCCCAGAAGCCCTGGGGGTCCTCGATTGATTGCTTATAGGCCTGGCGGTACTCCTCCATGCTTTTCACGAGGGCTTTTTCCACGAACTCTTTCGGCGGCTGAAAGATCCTTTTTTCCGTATAGACCGATTCAACACGACTCTCTTTTGCATCCATTGCTTCAGACCTCCTTTTCAATGGGGGCTTGTTCCGTCTTCTTGAAACCCCGGTTTTCCGCCTTTGGAGCATCCTTGCGAGCGCTGTTGCGTCAAGATCCATCCCGAAACAAAAACAATATTCTTCTCTTCCTTAACGCAAGGCGCATGCCATTCATTGCATGGAGGGGGATAGGGTTTTAACTTTGCGAAATAACAACCAGTATTCGACCGAATTTGCAAGGGCGGCGCCGGTGTGTTCCAGGGGCACATGTCCGTTTTTTTTACAGGATGTAAAGAAACAGTACCTGCCCAAATGTCGTTTTGATGAAACCCTCCACTTCGGGTGGAGCACCCGCCTAGGTTTTACCGACGAGAAGCAAACAAAAGCCGTTGTGTTCGGAGAGCAGGGGAACGGGATGTTCCCGGAGCGGCGCATGTCGGCCCTGGAGTCCCGCCATGGGCGGGAAAGAGCCGACATCCGCAGTGAGCGGAGCCATGGACGGCGAAGCGAACGAAGCAAAGGGAATGTTCCGTTCCCCTGCTTACAGTGCGTCTTTTGACAACCGGTATCTGAAGCTGATGGTGAGGTGGAAGCCTGAGCCTCCCTGGGGGGCTTAATGATGTCTCCAGCTCTGCGTGAAGAGATGGACCGTGCGCAGGTTTATGCGTGAGCGAGTTGAGAGGGAGCGTTTGCAAAACAAGGGTGAAAGATTGGGATTGCGCAGTGCGCCGCTTCCATAACTGCCCCGTTGTCGCACTTGATAAAACCGGGTTATTAAGGTAGAGTAATATATACCTTTTTTGATTCCGGATACGCCCTGTGGGCTTTCCGGAATGACAGCAGAGGGATATCCCGCTGCTTGCGGCGGGATGGTCCATCGAGCGGAAACAGGCAGGCATATCGCGAAATGTGGAACACCGAATCAATAATGCATGGCAAGCAAAGGCCGAGGGGTTTGTTAAAAAATCGAAGGACCCTGGCGGCACGAAGTATTGTTTGTCTTATTCTTATCGGGATGATGGGACTTCTTTCCGTGATCAGTTGGAATTTTAGCGCATATGGATCTGAGAAGACCTTTCTTTTGATCGAGGAAAAGAAATCGAATACCGGGAAATATACATTGCTGATCTATAAATTCCATATAGCCGGATTAGGCTACACCAGAATATATTGGGCTGTTCTTCCCTGCGGACATGTGGGCCGTGAAAGAGAGGACCTCTCAGCGTATGAGCTTCCTGAAGGCTACATGGGAATAGGCTGGTCAGAAAATGATGAACTTGTAATTGAGGAATGGAGGCCTTATTATTTTATGGGCCGAAATACGGTTCTGAAAACCGGCGATATGTTCAAAGGCGTAAGAATCAGGCTTCATGAAAAGAGAAATAAGAGAAGATAAAATCCACAGGCGCCAGGAGCGATACAATGAGATCTGAACCAAAGGAGATTAGGCGGCATGAAATCGGGGAGATTCTGGCTCACGGGTTCAAAGGAAGAGATACCGTCACGTGTTATGTTGGGTCCAATGCAGCTACCCCCACAGCCTGTCTCGAAGCCCTGACGGAGGCCGTCGAGAATGAAAACCAGAAACTGCCTTTTGTCAAGATGGTTCATCTCCTTCTCCAGGGACCGGTTCCCTATGTTAAGCCCGGTCTCCAGGACAAGATCATGGCCTATTCCATATTCTCGGGTGAGACCGTGCGGAAAGCCGCCAATGAGGGCCGTGCCTATTACCTTCCCTGTACCCTTGCCAACCTGGATACATTGATCGGCCGGGGAATGAAATATGAACCGGATGTGGTGATCATGAAGGTATCCCAGAGCCCGCACACCGGAGAATACAGCCTCGGCTTATCGGTAGAGGCCCTCCACACGGCCATTGATCATGCTGAAATCGTTATTGCGGAGCTGGATTCTTCCATGCCTTTTACGCTGGGCCAAAGCGTGGTTGACGCATCCTCCATCGACTACCTGATCCAGGAGGAAGTCTCGCCCGTCTTCACTTTCGATGCGCCCGATTTTGAGAATCTGATCCCTGCTGAGAAGAGAATAGGGGAATTGATAGCGGAGTATTTCATCCGCGACGGCATAACACTGCAGGTGGGCATCGGAAAGATCCCCGACGCGGTGGTGGGCATGATTAAGAACGCGGATTATCGCAACCTGGGTGCTCAGACGGAGCTCTACGGGGACGGCCTGATGCTCCTGCAGAAACTGGGGATTATAACGAATCACAAGAAGCGCGCGAATATGGGCTACAGCACAACAAGCTTGATCATGGGTTCCCGGGAACTGTACGATTTTGTCCATATGCGTGCATCCGTCCAGATGCGACCTGCCTCCTATACGAATGGATCTGAGACGATCCGGAAAAACGCCCCGTTCATTTCCGTGAACAGCGCCATCGGCGTGGACCTCTTGGGAAATGTCTGGGCGGATTTTATTGACCCCAGGAGATATTACAGCGGCGTCGGCGGGCAGCCGGATTTTATTCGCGCCATCAATGATCCCGGGATCGGAACGCCTATCATCGCCATGAAAAGCATCACAAAGAATAATGGATCAAAGATCGTGGAACGGCATCCGGCGGGAGTTAGCCTTACGGCATCAGCCTATGACGGTGTTGTGATTGTCACGGAATACGGAATTGCCGACCTGAGGGGCCAAAGCGTTGGAAACAAGGCACTGGCCATTGCGAGGATTGCCCATCCGAGTGTCCGAGATGATCTGCTTCGGACCGTTTATGATGACCCCATGCTTACAAAACCGTATGGCTTCACCCTGGACAAGGTTCCCCATGGTGTTACCCTGTACCGGGGGAGTACGGCTCTCGATTGATCTTTCATCATCAGGGAACCGGCGGACCGTTTAAAAACACTATGGATCAGTCGGCATTGCCTGCGGGTCTATTTCCAATCTGTACTGATTGGAGCGGAAATCCCTGGAAACGGAAAACCCGAGCTTTTGCCCCAGGGTGAGCATCTGGGTGTTTTCAGCCAGCACCATACCCCACAGGCGGTTTACCCCACGCTCACGGGCAATGCTCATAAGCTTCTCCATCAGCACGGCCCCGATTCCTTTTCCCTGCCAGGCATCTCCGACGGCAATGGCAAATTCAGCGGTCTTGCCGGGCCGCTGGCCACGGAACAGCCGGGATACCCCGAGTATCTTTGCGGTCTGGCGGTTGCCGTTCATGCGAAGCGCGACCAGGGCCATATCATACTCGCGGTCTATCTGTGTCAGTTTGGCGAGCATTGCGGGCGGAAGGTTTTTCATGGGGCCGAAAAACCGGTAATAGATGCTTCGGTGTGAAAGGCTGTTGAACAGTTCCACCAGGAGCGGCGCATCTTCAGGTTTGATAGGTCTGACAAAGATCCTGATCCCCCCCCTGGTGGTTATTTTCATTTCATACTGTTCAGGGTACGGATGGCGCATCTTTTTCATGCGGGCAGATGGGCCCTGATATCTTCCGCAATTTCGCGCACGATACATTGCGATTTTTCCCGCAGTTGCGGTGACAATTGCAAGCCGAAGCAGACCTCGTCACCGATTTCTATGCCGTAAACCCCGCCCACTTCGGGCATTTCATAGCCAAGCGCTTTCCCGAGTTGCAGGAGTTCAAAGAAGTTCAGCCCGTGGGATGAGAAAAGGTGCAGGAGCCCGTCTGCTTCATGGTTGAATCTTGTAACGACCCCTGAACCGGTTTTCCCTGTTATGCTGGCATCGATCAGGAATATGTGATCATATCCATTGATCAGATCGAGTATGGCCGGTCCTGCCAGGGCAGTGGTGCGAATGTCCACGCCCGGCAGGACTTCCTCCCGGAGCTTCCGTGCAATAAACAATCCCACCCCGTCGTCCGAGAGGATCGGATTGCCCATCCCGAGGATCAATACCTTCATGCGGTGATCTCCCGGCGCGCCAGTCTATTCAGTATCCTCCCGTTCTTATCCCTGATGTGCACCGCAAAGGGGAAGGTTCCGGGCAAGGCATGGGTGGCGCAGGCAAGGCAGGGGTCATAGGCCCTGAAGGCCATCTCCACCCTGTTGAGCAGGCCTTCTTTTACATCCGCTCCCCTGACAAATTCCTGGGCGGCCTGCTTCACCGACAGGCAGATGGGCGCCGCATTGTGCTGTGTTGCAACGATCAGATTGACCATGGTCAATATGCCGTTTCGGTCCGTCTTGTAGTGATGAAAAAGGGTCCCGCGGGGCGCCTCGACACAGCCCACTCCTTCTCTTCGCAATCTGAGATCCATATTCCTGATATCCCTGCTCGTCAGAGAGGGATCATCTGCAATGAGTTGATTGTGCTCTGCTGCCTGGAGGGCGCAAATGAGCCTGGCCCAGTTCATGGCCAGAGTATTGTGGGCAGGCCTGCCGCCCAGGGTGTCGAACATTTCCTCATACTCTTTTTGCGCCAGCGGCGTTGACATTCCCTCCGCAACGTTGAGCCGCGCCAGGGGGCCCACCCGGTACAGGGAAGTTTCGTCTCCTGCAGACAACCCCTTCCACCCTATTTTTCTCAGATGTGTCAATTTTACATAGGTCCAGGGTTCCACCCATTCCCCAATATGTTCAATGTAGTCCTGCGGGTCAAACAAGGCAAACTCACCGCCCTGGGGATCCGTGACCCTGACCCTGCCGTCGTAAAAGGTGACCTTCTTGTTTTCATCGACGAGTCCCATATAATAGGTTTTCAGCTTGTAGGATTCACTCTGCACCATCTCGAGATACTTCTTGTTCCCGAGAACGGTGTCTTTAAAAAGCTGCAAAGCAAACCGGGCGAATGCAACCGTAAAATCCGCCGTCTCTTTGATCCATTTTCTGGCGTCCTCGGTGATCCTCCTCGGGACCCCTCCCGGCAGCCCACCTTCCGGGTGCGGGGCCTTGCCGAAGATGTATTTTATGATTTCCCTGTTCCTTTTCCGAACCTCTATGACCTTCAGCCCGGTTTCTGTTCCGACCTTGTCAATCAGGCCGAGGATGTTTCTTGCCGCGGGAGGAGCATCGGGCCCGACAACGAAATCGGGCGCGGCCAGGAAAAAGAAGTGGATATAATGATCTTCGATCACAAATGCGTTGTACTCGAGCTGCCGTATGAGTCGCGCCGTAGGCGTAGGATCCACCCCGTACAGGGCGTCAAGGGCTTTCGTAGCGGCCATGTGATGTGCCGACGGGCAGACGCCGCATATGTTCGGAGCAATTCTGGTCATTTCCTCTGCGGGTCTTCCCACGCAGAACCTCTCAAATCCTCTCAGCTCAACGACCTGCCAGAAGGCATCTTCCACCTTGCCGTCGTCGTCGAGAAAAATTTCGATCTTCCCGTGGCCCTCAAGTCTCGTGATGGGATTTATCGTGATTTTCTTAGACATGTCTCTCCCTCCGTTTCCTTCCGAGAATCGAGCTGGGTTGTGAAAAACGATAGACATATCCTGCAGGATCATCAATGGACTCCATGAGCTTTCTGGGCTCGCCGTATTGTCCTGCCTTGACCAGACAGCTCAAGGCGGACAGCGCTTTCGCTCCTGCATCGTCCACTCCGGGGACAGGTCCGAAGCAGCCCCTGCACGGGGTGTTCACCCCAATACAGGTCTCTCCACAGCCGCCCCTGGTGGCAAATCCCATGCAAATGATTCCCTGGGCGAGAAAGCAGGTCTCCGGATCAGCTTCAACCTCGTGAATTCTTCTCACTGCTGTGATTTCAATTCTCTCCGGCTTGGTCTTGTTTCTGGGGCAAGTGTCACACAGGGCGGTCCGCTGGGCGAGCGTTGAGCCTTTCGGCGGAAGGTCTCCTGAGATCACCGCATTTATCGCGTTCCGAACTAAATCCGGCGGCGGCGGACACCCGGGGAGATAATAGTCAACATCAATGACCTGCTCGAGTGTATAGACATGATCATAAAATTCCGGCAGGGTCAGGACGTTTTCGTTCA
>CAZWEV010000018.1:0-63571 GCA_964633015.1 uncultured Desulfobacteraceae bacterium
ATGTGCTCCTGGCCGACGAGATAAACCGGACGATCCCCCGCACCCAGTCGAGCCTCCTGGAAAGCATGGAGGAGAGGCAGGTGACGGTTGACGGTCAAACATACCCGCTTCCAAGACCTTTTTTCGTTATTGCGACCCAGAATCCCATAGAGCTCGAAGGGACCTTCCCCCTTCCCGAGGCCCAGCTGGATAGATTTCTCCTGCGGGTTCATCTTGGATATCCGGAAGGGGATGAAGAAATGACCATCATGGAGCGTTTCCAGAAAGACGATCCCCTCCTTGCGTTGAAGCCGGTGGCCAAGCCCGACCAGATCGTCCAGCTCCAGGAGGCGAGAAAAGCCATACGAGTCTCAACTCCGGTGAGGCAGTACATCTCCTCAATTGCAGGCGCTACCCGCTCCCATGAGAAGGTCCGCTTCGGTGCAAGCCCCAGAGGTTCCCTCGGTCTCATGAGGGCCGGGCAGGCCCTGGCGGCCTTGCGTGGAAGGACCTATGTGCTTCCCGACGACATCAAGCATCTTGCCCCGGCAGCGCTGGCGCATCGGGTGATCCTGAAGGACAAGGAACGATTGAAGGGCCTGACGCCGGAGGTTTTTCTGCAGGAGCTGATTGACCGGATCCCCGTGCCGTCCCCTGAAGTGTAAAGAAATGTACCAGGACTTTCAGGAAACCAGAGAGCCCACCATCTTCCTGGTGCCGCTGATGCGGATCATGGTTGCAGCCGCCCTTTTTATCGCGCTGCTGAACGGTCAGCATGCCCTTGCCCTTCTGGCCATACTGGTTCTGGCCGTGACGAGCGGGGCCAGGCTCTGGAGTCGTTTCAGCCGCAGGGCCTTGAGCTGCGTTTCGGGTCTGGATACGTCGCGTGCGTTCCCCGGGGAAACACTCCTGCTCAGGGTGGAGGCGGTCAATGCCAAGTTCCTGCCCGTGCTGCTCCGCGTAACGATTGGGAATAAAGGCATCGGGCTTTTTCTGGGAAAGGATGAACCGCTGTCCCGCGAGATCGGGCTCCTGTGGAACGAGCGGGCGTCTTTCAGGTGGGAACTCACGGCGGGAAAAAGGGGGGTGTATTCCCTCGGCGCTGTCTCCGTCAAGGTCTCCGACCTTCTGGGATTTTTCCCGAGAGAAATCGGACGACCAGAAAACATCGAGATCATCGTATATCCAAGAATCCATGCGCTCAAGGACATCTCTCTTCCCCGCAGCGACATATTCGGGACGGCAGGGGAAAAGAGCCCTCTCCAGGACCCGGTCTATCTGCTCGGAACCAGGGAATACCAGCCATCGCGGCCGGCCCGGTACATCCACTGGAAGGCGAGCGCGCACCGCAGCCTTCTCCAGGAAAAGCTCTTCCAGCCCTCAGAGCAGGAGAAGGTCCTTTTCGTGTTTCAAGTGAAGGGCTTCCAGGAGGGGGAGGCCGGCGAAGCGTTTGAAGAAGCCATTGAGACTGCTGCATCCCTCGCGGTTCACTTGGAGGGGAAGGGGTGCGCAGAGGGTTTGGTGACGGACGCGCAGTTGGAGGGAGAAGGATCGCCCGTTCTCCCCGTGGGGAGAAGTGCAGGACAAACCACGGCGATTCTTGAAACCCTCGCGAGGATCCGGAACAACCCGGTGCGGGACTTGACCGAAACCATCGAGCGGGGCCTCAGGATCACCTGGGGCACCGGCTGTATCTATTTTACCCGTGACCATGACGCGGCAAGCCCGGTACTGCTTGAATTCTTCAGGAGAAGAAGGATGCCGGTCCTGCACCTTGTGAGCAGGGATGCCGCGACCGCACCGGGAGAGGGAAATGACGGCTTGCTCGAGCAACTCGCTCCGGAGCAGACGGAACTGGGGGGCGGCAGGGCATCATGAACAGGCGAAGACAGGGCTTGCTGTTGCTGCTGAGCGGGTGCATGGAGCTTTGCTGGATCTCCGCATGGGGCACCTTCCTGGCGAGTGCGCTCCTCAAGCAGTCGTTCCCGCTCCCCGGGGCGGTGTTCCTGTTTTTTCTCGGGACGCTGCTGACCGTGGTTTCGAAAGGCCGGGGGTGGCGGGTCCTCACGGTGCTTGCGATCCGTGCCGGCGGCGTGCTCCTTGGCGCACTTGGCGCACTGCATCATTTCTTCTCCCAGCCCTCTCCATTTTTCAGGCTCGGGTGGTTGAAGACCCTGTTTGCAAGCAGTCCCGGTTTTGTCGGGTGGCTTTCCATCCTTTTCGTCCTCTTTTGCGCGGTTTTCATCTATGTGCGGGGTGCGCATGTGGGTACGAAGCCGACGGATCACATGACCGTCTGCACCCGTTTCGATCTCGGAATAGCCTCTTTTTTTGCCCTCTTTCTCGTTCATTTTGTGATTGAGGCGAAGGGAGGTGTTGTCATGGGCGGCCCGGTGGTCCGGCGCCTGGTGATTCCCTTTTTCCTCTTCAGTCTTTTGGGGATCGGGCTTGCCCGGAACAACGGTGTCGGAGAGCGATCATTCGCCTCCGGTTCCCCGGTGATGGGCGCCGTTATGGGGTTTTCCTTCGTGGTACTTGTCTTCGGGACAGGGCTGGCCCTCTTCTTCCTTCCCCAGCTTACCAGGGCGGCCGAAATAGGCTATGCGGGCCTGAAGATCGTTTCCGCACCCCTTGGGCCGGTGCTCATGGGAATCCTCCGGTTCATGTTTCAGCCGCGGAATCTCCGTACGGAAAGCGGCGGAGGCGGTCACACCATTACTCTTGAAACGCCTGATGCGGCACAAGGCAGCGGCTGGGCATGGCGGATTGCCGAGGCCGCCGTTTGGGTGATTGGCGTCCTTCTTGTCCTTGCAGCCGTAACGGTTCTCATGTTGTGTCTCTGGTACCTTTGCAGATGGCTTCTGTCGAGAACCGCGACCGGTCGAAGAGAAAAGTGGACCCCGGATCCGCTGCTGACCTGGCTCAGAAGGAAATTAAGCGTCTTTGTTTTGATGGTGAAGGCAACGGCCCTGTTCTTTCGGCCTCGAAGAAGCGCGGCGGAACTCTACATTGCCCTGCAGAAGTGGGGAAGAAGGACCGGCCTGACCCGCCTTCCCCAGGAGACACCGACGGAGTACGGCGGGCGAATGACAACGGCGCTCCCCCGGCTTGAACCGGAGTTTACGGTGATCATTGACGCCTTCAATGAAGAGACATACGGGGAAAACCAGCTGGACGAAATGAGGCTTGCCGGCACACGGAAGGCCTTGCGGAGGCTCCGGCATCCTTCCCTGTGGTTTTCGAGGATGAGGCTGCTCTTTGTTCCCCCGGGGAGAACTCCGCATCGATGACGGCCGGGCGATTTACCCTCCTTTTCGCTTGGGAGGGGATGACGCGGCACAGGGGAATCTGAAGAAAGGAACAGATCTTCAACATGGCTCGGTTTTCAGATGTTTTCGGTTTGGGACAATGCTCGCTTGACTGCCTGGGAAAAGTAGATGCCTATCCTCCTGCGGACGTCAAATGCGAGTGTTCGGAGACGGTTATCCAGGGCGGCGGCCCGGTGGCGACGGCCCTGGTTGCTCTTTCCAGGTGGGGCGTCTCGTGCTCCTTTACCGGTGTGATCGGAGATGATCTGTTCGGGGGCATGGTCAGGGATTCCCTCGAAGCGGAAGGGATTGACACCCGCGGTCTTCTTGTCAGGAAAGGAGCCCAATCGCAGTTCGGCTTTATTGTTGCGGAGCCGAAAGAAAAAGGAAGGCGGACGATTTTCTGGAGCAGGCCGACGGGTGATCCTCCGGGACCGGGAGAGATCGATTACGACTCCCTGCGCGGGGCACGGGTGTTTCACACGGACGGCCTCTTCACGGAGGTTTCCCTTGCGGCGGCGGAAGCGGCCCGACAAGCAAAGGTGCCGGTTGTGGTGGACGCCGGGTCCCTCCGGGACGGCATGCTCGACCTGGCGCGGCTGAGCGACTATTTCCTGGCCTCCGAGACCTTTGCGGCGGCCCTCGTCGGTCGGGAAGGACCGGTGGAGGCCTGTCATCGCCTGGCCGACCTCGGCCCGCGGGTGGTGGGTGTCACGCTCGGGCCGAGGGGATACGTGGGACTGGCGGAAGGAAAGCTCATCGAGCGCCCTGCGTATCCAGTCAATGCGGTTGACACCACCGGATGCGGCGACGTGTTTCACGCCGGTTTCATCTACGGCCTGCTCCAGAGCTGGCAGCCGGAGCAGTCCCTTGATTTTGCGGCCTGGGCAGCTTCCAGGGTGGCCCTCAAGCTCGGGGGGCGGGCGGGTATCCCTTCCCTTGAAAGTTGGGCCGGAAACCCTGAGGAAGGAAAGTAAAAGGCTCCCGGGGCTTCCCGCAACGCGCGGTATGGTGAATCAGAGAGTTGTCTACAGCCTTGACCGCATAGAGTGATTCCGGTAGTTTATCTGAAGGCTTTGTGTTCCTGATGTTATTATGGAACTCCATGGGGTTCCGGTAAATTATACGAGGAGATAGCAGTATGAGTACCATCCTGGAAGTGTTTTCCGACTATATCTGACCCTGGTGCTATTTCGTTACCGGGCGTATCGAACGACTGAGGCGTAAGTTTGACGTGGAAATACGGTGGACGGCTTTTCCGCTTCACCCTGAAACACCGATGGAGGGGAGGTCTCTGGAGGATCTGTTCCGGGGCCTGTCCTTCGACCTGTCGGAAGCGGCGGCACGGCTGAAATCAGTAGCCCGGAAGGAGGGGCTGCCGTATACCGACCGCAAGATGACCTACAACAGCCGCCTGGCCCAGGAGCTGGGAAAGTGGGCGGAGTCCCGGGGAAAGGGGGAAGAATTCCACCATCTCGCATTTCGTGCCTATTTTGTCGATGGAAAGAACATCGCGGAACTTCCCGTACTGGTTCAACTGGCGGTATCGGCAGGTTTGCCGGGGGAAGAAGCGGAAAAGGTGGTGCGCGAGAGACGCTTCAGCGAGGCCGTGGACGCGGACTGGTCCCGCTCGCACCGGATGGGCATTACCGCCGTTCCGAGCTTTGTGCTGGAAGATCAGCGGGTGGTTGGGGCTCAACCTTATGAGACTCTGGAACGATTCCTGGCCGGCAACGGCGCCAAAGAGCGCTCTTGAACCGGCAGCCGTCAGCTTTCTGCACCCCGCTTACCTGCCTGTGCTCCAGGATTTCACCATTTCCCGCTGCCCGGAGCTTTCAGGCGATCGGACAAAAGAAAAAGGAGTGAACCGCCGCAGCTCGTGAATCATGGCGAGGGCGTCTTCTCCCGCGGCGTACCCGTGCCTCGCCAGATAGCAGCCCACCGCCGTGCCCGTACGGCCGATCCCGCCCCGGCAGTGGAGGTAGACAGGTCGATTTTCGTCCATGGACGTGTCGATGGTGTCCAGGATGCGGATCATCAACTCCTCTTCAGGCACTTCGAACTCCTTGATGCCGTACCGGTAAAAGACCGTTTCGATCCCCATGCTGTCGGCCACGGCCTTCAGCGCCGGGGCGTAGGGAATGAAGGGCATTTCGCTCCCGTCCATTTCCCATGGTTCCATGAGATCGATAAAGGTGCGAAGACCCTGATCAAGCAAGGCCTTGCAACGATTCTCAGTCTCGGCCGGATCCTCGGAACCGGGATAACAGCCCGCCAGGAACTTGCCGGGGACCACCCAGTAGGAATGTTGAAACGGGGTTTTCATTGATAAGGGGTTTCCTGCAGCTTGCGGTAGGGTAATTCCGCTGGTCGGGGCGAGAGGATTTGAACCTCCGACACCCTGCTCCCAAAGCAGGTGCGCTACCAGACTGCGCCACGCCCCGATGCTGAAACCAAGTATTGTGAACCAGCAAGAAAGGAGGAGGGCTCGTTCTCCGTTCCTCCGACACTCCCGCCCAAGGGCGGGATGAGCTACCAGACTGCGCCACGCCCCGGACTCATTGTTGGAATTTTAATGTACCTGATACTCCAAGGCGAAATCAAGACAATTCTGCCCGGCATCACGGGTGCCCTGCGCTCCTGCTGCCTCGAAATTTTCCCAGCTTTCTATTGACTTTTGATCTTTCATTATTTCATACTCAGACATCAAAAATATGACAAAGGCACAGGGAATGAAAGATATACAAAACCACGAAGATACCAGAAATATAGACATTGACCAGGTGGGCGTGAAGGGAATCAGATACCCCATTACGGTGCTGGATAAGGACATGGGGCAGCAGCAGACCGTTGCCAAGATAAACATGTACGTCAACCTGCCCCGTTATTACAAGGGCACCCATATGAGCCGCTTTGTGGAGGTCCTGAACGAGCACAGCCGGCGTATTTCACTCCAGAATTTTTCCGAGATCCTGGAAGAGGTGAAAAGTCGGCTCAACGCCGAGAGCGCCCACATGGAAATCACCTTTCCTTATTTTATAAACAAGGCCGCCCCGGTGAGCGGGGCCGAAGGGCTCATGGAGTATCAGTGCACCTTCAGGGGCTCCCTGAACCACGGAAAAGATCTGATCGTCATTATCCGGGTTCCCATCTCCACCCTGTGTCCCTGTTCCAAGGAGATCAGCGACTACGGCGCCCACAACCAGCGGGGTGAAGTGCGCCTCCAGGTGCGTTTCAATAAATTCGTCTGGATAGAAGACCTGATCAGACTTGTGGAGGAATCAGCCTCAACCGACGTGTTCTCCGTCCTGAAGCGGGAAGACGAAAAATATGTCACGGAGAAGGCGTACAACAACCCGAAGTTCGTGGAAGATATCGTTCGGGACATTGCCCTGAAACTGAACGGTGATTCCAATATCACGTGGTTTGCGGTTGAGTCGGAAAATTTCGAGTCCATCCACAATCACAGCGCTTACGCCTACGTGGAGAAGCACAAGGCATAAAACGCGTTCACCCGTCGTGCCCGGCGGCCCGTTGGCCGGTTTGAAAAGCACCGGAAAACCCACACGAAGCAGCAAATAACGGACAACAAGCGAAGAACGGAGAGACCCCATGAGCGAAGACCTCAAGAAAGCCTATCGAACCGTGATGGACGATCATTTTCCCACTGAGATGAGTGTTCATTTCGGCGACCAGGTCCTGGTCTATCGAAAACGCACCTGGAAGATCAGGGATGAAAAGACCGGGGACATCATCGAGAAAGGACTCCGCTACGGGGAAAACCCCGGGCAGGAGGCCGCCCTTTATGAACTGGTGAACGGGAACCTGGTGCTGGGAGATTGCCGTTTCATCGGACCGGGGGCCGGCCTGGTTTCGGCCATCACTGAAGAAGACATGATCCAGAGCGGAAAGCACCCGGGCAAGATCAACCTCACGGACGTGGACAACGCCCTCAACATCATGAAGTACCTCACCGCAGGGCCCGCCTGCGTCATCGTGAAGCACAACAATCCCTGCGGGGTGGCCTACGGGACCACCCTTTCTGATGCCTATGATCGCGCCAACATGGCGGATCGCATTGCCGCCTTCGGCGGATGCGCACTGTTCAGCAGGCCGGTGGATCTTCCCACCGCGGAGATGATCACCGAGAACTATCTCGAAGTGGTAGCGGCCCCGGATTTCGAGGAGGGAACCGTTGAACGGCTCGCCGCACGGGCCAACCTGCGCATCATCCGCGTCGCGCGCATGGACCGTCTTTCCGGATACTGTTCAGAGCGTTTCGTGGATTTCAAGTCACTGATAGACGGCGGGATTATTGTCCAGCAGTCGCCCCTGAATGCCATCACATCAGCCGATGATTTCACCCCGGCCTCCTGTACATACAGGGGCACGACCTACACCATTGAACGGACACCGACAAAGGAAGAATACGCGGACATGCTCTTCGGATGGCAGGTGGAGCAGGGCGTCACATCCAATTCGGTCATCTATGTCAAGGACGGGGTGACCGTGGGGATCGGCACCGGCGAGCAGGACCGGGTGGGTGTGGCGGAAATCGCCATCTTCAAGGCGTACACCAAGTACGCGGACGCCCTTTGTTTCAGGAAGCACGGGCTGCCGTATAAAGAACTGGAACTGCAGGTCGGAAAAGGCGAAAAAGACCGCTCGCTCCTCCAGGAAATTGACCGGGATACGAAAGAAGCGCATGGCGGCCTGGCGGGAGCGACAATGGTTTCCGACGCCTTTTTCCCGTTCCGGGACGGGGTGGATGTGGCCATTCACGAGGGTATCCGGGCCGTGGTGCAGCCGGGCGGGTCCCTGAGGGATTTCGAGGCCATCCAGGCCTGCAACGAGGCCGATCCACAGGTCACCATGGTATTCACGGGCCAGCGGGCCTTCAAGCATTAGCCGCGCCCGGTTCCTTTTAAGGCTTTTCCTGGTGTTCGGCCTTGTATTTTTTGCCGATGCTCCATGCCTTGGCGACCGGTTCCCCGAGGCTCCAGTAGGAGGAGTCCGGCTGTGACAGGATCAGGGGCTTCATTTTCCTGAAATCCAACTTGCCGTCAGTCAGAAATCGCTGTTCCGTGTAGGTTCCCATGATTTCGCCGATGAAGATCTCGTTCAGACTGCTCTCCACGATTTCCAACACCCTGCATTCCATGTTCAGGGGACAGTCTTTGATCATCGGGGCTGTTTTCAGGTCCCCATAGAAAAGATCGAAGATCTCGGATTTATCTGTTTTCTTCCCCGATACAATTCCACAGTAATCGGTTACCTCGATCAATTCCTCGGAAGGCAGGCAGACGCTGAAGGTCTTATTCTCCCTGATCCCAGGGTTGGTGTAATGGCCTTTCCCGAGGGCGATAGCGATCCTCGGCGGTCTGGAGCCGGCCATGGTGAACCATGCGACGGCCAGAAAATTCGGTTTGCCGTCCACGTGGGCGCCCACGAGGGAAACGGGCATGGGGTATGCGGGAATAGTCGATCCCAGGTTTATCTTCTCCATTCTAACGAACCTCCGTGATATTCCTGTTTATCCCTGCACCGGGGCACATGCCCTGTTGCCTGCAACGCTGCTGTCACTCCCGGGAAGCCAGTCTCCGACAGTGATCGGGGGCCGGGAACCTGGATTCCGGATAAGCCCTGCGGGCTTTCCGGAATGACAGCAGAGGAAAACACTGGTGCTTTCGGCGGGATGGTTCATAATGACAATTGACGGTTACACCAATCTATCATCAAAGCCGGGCGAATTCAAATGATCTGTGAAACCGGTGTCCGCAGGACCCTTGAAACAGGTTGACAGCCTTTATAAAATTGGTATAAGGTTAGCCCAAATGCTTTCTTATTGCGTCTTTTCCGATTGCCTGCCACCCGAAAAATCTGACTAATATTTTTTTGTGTAAAGAAGAAATTCAAGAGCAATGATGAGAGCTTCCACCGGGCACTGGCGGCTGCCGCCAATAATCCATTGTTGAGTGTTTTTCAATCGGCCCTCATCGACGTTCTTTTCAAATTCTTCTACGACATCATATGGGAAGATGACCACAAAAAATGCATCCTTTCTCAACACAGGAGCATCGCAGAGAAGGTGGAAAAAAGGGATGCGGCTGGAGCCAAACAAGCAATGAAAGATCATTTGAAGGATATGCGGCGTATGCTGTCTCTCTGTCCTGATAAAGATCATTCTCCGGCCTGGATTGGCAGGCCCCGAAAAACAGGATAGAAAGGAGGTGACGAACCATATTCTTACACCACTTCATTCGATAGGAGGCAACCATGAAAAAGATCGCGTTTGTTTTCGTTGCAGTGCTGGCCATGAGCATGATGGTGACACCGGTTTTTGCGAAAGCGCCTATCCAGCTCAAAATGGTGACCTTTTTGCCAAAAGGGGACGCCAATATGACGGCGTGGATGGCGTTCATCAAAGACGTGAATACAAAAGCCAAGGGAGAACTGGAAATCGTCTATACCGGAGGTCCTGAGGCCATTCCGGGTTTCAAGCAGTTTGAGGCGTTGCGTAACGGGGTGGTGGATATGATTTTCGGCTGTGAATCATACTATGGCAGGCAACTGACCGGGGCGGCCTACACCCACCTGACGCAGCTTGATCCGATCAAGGAGAGGGAAAACGGGTATTATGAGTTTCGGGACGGCCTCTTCAATAAACACAATATTCATTACCTGGGAAGAGCGGAATTTGGTGTCTGGTTCCACGTTTTTACGAACAAAAAGATTCAGAGGCCCCGGGAATTGAAGGGACAAAAGATCCGTGTTTCCGCTACGTATGAGCCCTTTGTCAAAAGTCTCGGAGCCGTCACCGTCACCCTGCCCGGCTCTGATATCTACACTGCCCTGGAGAGAGGAACTATTGACGGATATGCCTGGTCTGTTTTGGGAAATGTTCAGGCCGGATGGTGTGAGGTGTGTAAGTATATCCTGGAACCCAGGATCTACCAGATGAACATTGAAGGACTCATTAATCTGAAGACCTGGCAAAAACTCCCTTCCCACCTTCAGAAACTCATGACCGAGTGCATGATTGAAAATGAAAAAGAGTACAGCAAGATCATGGCGGACATCTCTGAAAAAGAATTGCAGCAGATGCAAAGCAAGGGAATGGAATTGGACAGGTTTTCCCCTGAAGACACAAAATGGTACGTAAAGCAAGCCTATGAAGCGGGTTGGGCTGAAGTCATTAAACAGAATCCCACCCTGGGGCCGAAACTCCAAAAGTTTCTTTCCCCCTAGGCAGCAGGGTCTGAAGAAATTATGACGTTTTTCGTGTGGGCAGGGCGCTTCTTTGACAAGCTTATTGAGGGATTTGCCTGGCTGGCCGGGATCCTTATGATGCTTTCCCTGGTGGGGGTCTGTGTGGATGTTGTATTGCGATATCTTTTCAACAGGCCGATAGCAGGGGTGCTTCAGTTCAGTGAATATATCCTCCTCTACATGCCTTTTTTGGCCGCGGCCTATGTGTTGCGGGAGGACAGCCACATCAAGATTGATATCGTCCTCAACAGGCTGAACAGGAAGTCGCAGTCATTGCTGAACCTGGGAACATCCATATTGGGATTTTTCGTGCTTTCCGTTCTGTGCTGGTACGGAATTCGGATTACGGTTGACTATTATCTGAGAAAAGTGCCGACACTGGAATATTACAAGATCCCGGAGTTTCTTGTGGTTATGGCTATTCCACTGGGCTGCCTGCTTTTTGCCGTCCAGTTTGGCAGGAAGGCCCTTCAACACTTCAGATCACTCGGAACCATTGAGGAAAAGGAATAATTCTACAGCTGTCCTGCGGTCACAATCGGACCAGGTGGCCGCAGGATCATCATGCCGGGTCCTTTGAACCACCGAGGATTTGTCTTCAAAAGGGGGATGCATGGAGTGGTGGCTGGCCTTAACATTGCTCTTGGGTCTTATGGTCATCCTGATATTATCAGGAATGCCCGTTGCCGTCTCTTTTCTCCTTGTAGATATCGTGGGCGCCGCCCTGTTCCTGGGGGGTGAGCATGGTATCATCCAATTGATCCTGAATATGGAGGAGAGTCTCTCCTCCTTCTCCCTTCTTCCCGTCCCTCTTTTTGTGCTCATGGGAGAGGTGATGTTCCACTCCCAACTCGGATTCAAGGCGATCGATGTCATGGATCACTGGATCGGCAGGATCCCCGGCAGGCTGGGTCTTCTCGCAGTTATCGGGGGGGCTGTCTTTTCCACCATGAGCGGTTCAACGCTGGCAACTACTGCCGTCCTGGGATCCATACTCGTGCCGGATATGGAAAAGAGAGGATATAAGAAGGCTATGAGTATTGGTCCTGTTATGGGGAGCGGGGGTCTCTCCATGCTGATTCCCCCGAGTGCGCTTGCAATTCTCCTGGCAGCTCTCAATCAGATTTCAGTCGGTGGCCTTCTGATTGCGGGAGTACTTCCCGGATGCCTGATTGCCCTTTGCTACGCAGGGTACGTGGTGATCAGATGCATGATACAGCCTGAACTCGCCCCTTCCTTCGAAATGCCGCACGTCCCTTTTTCAGCGAAAATGAAAGAAAGCCTTATCCATGTGTTCCCCCTGGGACTCATCATATTCCTGGTCATTGGCCTCATATTTCTTGGCGTTGCGACGCCTTCAGAGGCAGCGGCCATGGGGGCCTTAGGCATCATTTTTCTCGCTGCTGCATATGGAAAATTGAGTCTGCCGATTCTGAAAAAATCAATTATCGGCACGGTAAGAATAACTTCCATGATGTTCATGATTATCGTGGGGTCCATGACATTCAGCCAGATCATGGCGTTCTCAGGTGCGAGCGCAGGGCTTATCCGGATAGTCACGGATCTTGATCTTCCTCCATTCATGATCCTGATCTCCATGCAGGTGCTCTTGCTTTTCCTGGGGTGCTTTATGGATAACCTTTCCATGGTTATGATCGCTATCCCCATATTTCTGCCCATAATACACGCCCTGCATTTCGATGTGCTGTGGTTTTCCCTGATCATGCTGATCAATATGGAAATGGCCAACACCACACCCCCTTTCGGCCTCCTGCTTTTTGTGATGAAAGGGGTAGCGCCTCCGGATACGACCATGGGCGAGATATACAAAGCGGGAATCCCATTCCTGCTTTGTGACGCATTTGTGATGATAACAGTTATGATCTTCCCGCAGATAGCCCTCTATCTGCCTGGACTTATGAAATGATGGATTGTGCTCAATAAAAGGAATGTATCATGAAATTAAAAATCGGCGTTGATGTCGGAGGAACTTTTACCGACTTCATTGTGATGGATGAATCAGGGGAATCGGAGATTTTCAAGGTGCTTTCGTCTCCCGATGACCCTTCTATCGCAGTCTTTCAAGGCTTCTCCGACATGGCGGAAGCAAGGGGGCTGGGTCTGTCTGATTTTTTGGAACATGTGGAGATCATTGTCCATGGAACGACAGTCACCACAAATGCTGTCCTTACAGGCAATGTGGCCCAGACGGGGCTTCTCACCACACAGGGCTTCAGAGATGCTCTCCAGATGAGGAGGGGAATCAGGGAGGTGCTCTATGATAACACGTACCTTCCCCCTCACCCGATCGTTCCGAGGTTTTTGAGAATACCCGTGGAAGAAAGGGTAGATTATGCCGGGACGATCGTCAAAGCACTGAACCTGCCAAACGTAGATGAAGGGGTCCGGAGATTTCAAGAGAACGGAATCGAGGCCGTGGCGATCTGTTTTCTGCATGCCTATGCGAATAACAGGAACGAATTTCTTGCCGCAGAGCGAGTTCGTGAACTGCTCCCCCAGGCGTATCTCTCTGTTTCTTCCGAGATTCTGCCCCAGGTGCGATTTTATGATCGGGTGAGCACAACGGTTCTCAACTCGGCGGTGGGCCCGATCCTGAAAAAATATCTCCTGCGGCTCACAACTCGCCTGAATGAAATAAGATTTCAGGGAATCCTTCTCATCATGCAGTCAAATGGAGGGGTTACCTCACCGGAAACAGTAGCGGAGCTGGGAGCCAGTACGCTTCTGTCCGGTCCGGCGGCGGCACCGGTCGCAGGTATCGCGTATACCGCACTTCACGGACAGAAGAGCTTCATCACCATCGATATGGGTGGAACCAGCTTTGATGCCGCCCTAGTGAAGGACTCCAGTCCAATCGTCAGCACAAGCGGCAGGGTAGGCCGTTACGCCCTGGCGCTTCCCATGATGGAGATCAATACGATTGGTGCCGGCGGGGGCAGCATTGCGTGGCTTGATGAAGGGGGGCTTCTCAAAATGGGACCAAAGAGCGCAGGTGCCCGGCCAGGCCCGGTTTGCTACGGCCTTGGCGGGAGTGAACCCACCTGCAGTGATGCGAATCTCATCCTGGGATACCTCAACGCCGAGTATTTTGCTGGGGGAAAAATGAAACTGGACTATGCCGGGGCCGAAAAAGCCATTGAAGAGAAGATCGCGCGGCCTCTCAACATGTCCCTGGTGGATGCCGCCTATGGCATGTTCCACATTATGAACATCAATATGGCATCGGCCATCAGGGAAATTTCCGTCCAGAAAGGGTATGATCCGAGAGAATTTCTCCTGGTGTGCGCGGGCGGCGCCGGGCCGATACATGCGGCCATGATTGCCCGGGAACTGGAAATCAGGGGAATCCTCATTCCCAAGGAATCGTCGATTTTCTGCGCGGCAGGCATGTTGCTCTCTGACTTGAAACATGATTTTGTGAGAACGTATCATTGCATTTTTTCAGAACGCGCGATCAATACGGCACATTTTCGGTCGCTCATCGATGCCATGGAAGAAGAAGGGGCTTCCCTGCTCGCTGCAGAAGGCATCCCACCAGCCAGGAGAATATTTCAATATTCTCTGGATCTCAGGTACCTCGGTCAATATCACGAGGTCAACGTCCCTGTGACCGTGGAGGCCGTCAGGGAATTCCTTGGAGAGGAGATGAAGGAGGCCTTTCATACCCGGCACGACAGACTGTACGGCTATTCTCTGAAAGAGGAAAAAACAGCAGTGGAGCTCGTAAATGTGCGGATGACGGCGGTGGGTGTCACCGAGAAGCCCTCGCTGAAGCAAGAGACCCGACGGACAAAAGATGCAAGCGGATGTTTCAAGGGAAAGAGGCCTGTTTTTATTCCCTCCGAAGGTGACTTCGTATCCGTGGGGGTATATGACGGGGATAGTATGGGATATGGGAATACACTGAAAGGACCTGTAATCCTGGAGCAAGTCAATACGACCATTTTTGTCCCCCCTGAGTACCAGGTTGCATGCGACCCGTACGGGAGTTATTTGTTGACAATGTTGTAATTTTCCGGGAGGCAGCCCATGAGTAAAAAGATTGACAAAATTCTCGCTTCGGTTCTTCAGAGGAGGTTCAAGTCTATCACTGAAGAGATGGGTCTTACGCTCCTCAGGACAACCCGGTCACCCATCCTTAATGAGGCGAGGGATTTTGTAACCGGTCTGTACGATTGCAAGGGCAGGATGCTCGAGCAGACTGAGTATATCCCGGTCCTGGCCTTTGCAATACAACCGGTGTGTGAATATATCGTCGGGTATTTTGGGGATGACCTGAAGCCCGGAGACGTCATCCTTCACAATGATGTATTCAGCGGGGGTAACCAGAATGCTGATGTGGCCGTTTTCAGGCCCATCTTCCACGAAGGTGATCTGGTAGCGTGGGCGGCGTGCAAAGGGCATCAGGCGGATATCGGTGGGGCCGTGGCAGGAGGATACAACCCTGAAGCAAGGGAAGTGTGGCAGGAGGCCCTGCGGATTACTCCCGTCAAGATCGTGGAAGGAGGGAAACTGAGGAAAGACGTGTGGGATTTGATCTTCGCCAATATCCGCTATGATATCGTGGCGGAGGACATACGGGCGGAAATGGGAGGCTGTGTGGTTGGAGAGCGGGCGGTCAGATCGCTTCTTGAAAGATATGGAAAAGAACAATTTGATGACCACGTTCAGTATCTCTTCGACGTGACTGAAAAAATGGTGAGACGGGAGATCAATGCAATCCCAGACGGGGCCTATCACGCTGAAAGCTCTGTCTTTTATGATGGGATCAATGAAGGATCCAGGATGAAAATTGACCTGGACGTCCTCGTGGAAGGGGAAGAAATAACCTTTGATTTTACCGGGTCCTCCCCGCAGACAGAGGGTTTTGTAAATGCTCCGTACGCAGCAACGGCCTCAGCAGTACTCCTTACCTTCCTGATGCTGATCAATCCGGATATTCCCCACAACGACGGTATCATGAAACCTATTCATATCGTGAATCCTGAGGGGTCATTTTTGAACGCGTGTTTCCCGGCGGCCACAACCTTTGGGAACAGCATCACGGGTCCGAATGCAGATGCCATTTTCACGGCTATGTCGCAAGCGCTTCCCAGGAAAGTAACAGCCGGGTGGAATCGTTTTCTCGGATTTACCATTACCGGTCAAGACCCCAGGAAAAAACGTTCATATGTAGATATCCTCTTTCTGGCCCTCAAAGGGGGGTCAGGAGGAACATGGATGGCGGACGGGTATGATCATATCGGACTGATCAATTGTGCGGGCGGTATTCTTGCGCAGGATTACGAGATGTTCGAAATTCATGATCCGCACTTTCTTCTGAAACATGAATACCTGCCCGATTCGGCAGGAGCAGGGAGATGGCGAGGCGGGTTGGGCGTGGAAACGGAATTTGTTATTAATGGGGAAAAGGTGACGGGCATCGCATTTGGAGATGGGGTCGAGGAGGAGGCAAGGGCGTTTGGATTTTTCGGGGGCAAAAAGGGCGCAGCCAATCGTATCGAACTGAGATATCCCGATGGCAGCATGAGAGTGCCCAAATCGAAAGAGATCGTCCGTAATATTCCAACGCACACCATTTTCAATGAGAAGGCCGGGGGCGGTGGAGGATACGGCAACCCCTTTCTCCGGCCGGCTGACAAAGTCCTTGAAGACGTAAAAAACGAATTGGTTTCCCTGAAGAGTGCCAGAGAGGACTACGGAGTAGTCATCGACGAGAAAACCCTTACCATAGACCGGGAAGCCACCGCAGAATTGAGAGGAGAAAACGGATGAATCGGCCTCGGGTAAATCATATAGGAATCATTGTTGAAGACCTGGAGGAAAGCATAGATCTCTTCCGGAAGCTGTTTAATATCGGTGCGGCGGAGATTAAAGAGATCCCTGATGCGGGGCTCAGGGTGGGCCACATGCACGCAGGGAACATCGATATCGAGTGTATCGAGTATCTTCATGAAAAGCCGGGCCTCGGCGAGAGGGTGATGGGAAGGAAAAGCGGGTTAAATCATATCTCCTTCGAGGTGAAAGAGATGACGAACGCCCTGGAGGAATTTCAGCACAAGGGGCTCAAGGTAATGGAAGGCTTTCCCCGGCAGGGGAGTCACGGCCAGGTCGCTTTTTTTGACCCTGCCACCACCGGAAATATCCTGTTAGAGATATGTGAGAATGATTGACCGCATTCATTAAACACTCCGCCTCTGGTGGAGGACCCGGACAGGTTCTACCGATCCGGGGTTTGCAAGGGGCAGCCGTTGGGGCTTCATGACGCCTCCCGCTCTGTGGGAGGAGATTCACGTTGATATTGAGGAGAGAGATAGATGGTAGCCTATGAAGAAAGAAAACTCTGGAATGAAGCCATCGAAACACTTTCCAGGGATGAGATAAGGGCCCTGCAACTGGAGAAACTCAAGAAGCAGGTGACATACAATTATCAGAATTCACCTTTTTATCAGAAGAAATTTGATCAGGTGGGAGCAAAACCGCAGGATATCCGGAGTTTCGAGGACTTTGCGCGGATTCCCCTCATGACGAAAGATGAACACAGGGAGGCCCAGGAGGAATCTATTGAAAGACACGGCAATCCCTACGAGCTCCTTGCCTGTGCTCCACGGGAGAAGATTGTACGCATCAACTCCACGTCCGGCACGACCGGAGTGCCTACCCTCTATACGTTGACGCAACACGATGTGGATGTTGTCAATGAGATGCATGCGCGGAAGTACTGGAGGGCGGGCATCCGCCCCGGTGACGTCATGCTGCAGGCCTTGTCGCTCAGCATGTTTACCGGCGGACTGCCCCTGTCACAGGGCATCATGCACATGGGTGCATGTGTCGTACCCGTGGGCATTGCGGGAGGAACCAAGCGTGTCCTTGATTTTGTGAGACTCACCTCACCGGCAGCTATCATCGCTACACCCTCCTTTGGCCAGTATCTCATAGAGAAATGCCCTGAACTGACCGGCAAACCTGCCTGCGAATTGGGACTCAGGTGGTTTTTCTGTGCCGGAGAGCCGGGAGGAGGGAATCCGGCGGTGCGCACGGTTCTCGCGGGAGGCTTTGGGGCCAGGGTGTTTGACCACACAGGGGGCGGACATGCTTTTCACGGTATTTCCTGTGATGAGCCGCCTGAACAATTCAGCGGCATGCACTTCGTCTCTGAGGATCACTGTCTGCTGGAACTCGTCGATCCCGACACCAAGGCTCCCATCAAGCTGAAAGACGGGGCGATAGGGGAGATGGTGTTTACATTTCTTGACTGGGAGGGTGGTCCGTTTATGCGATATGCCCTGGGTGATATGCTTCGGATTATCGCGCAGCCTTGCTCGTGCGGCATGCCGGGTATCCGTTTCAAGATCGTTGGACGGGCGGATGATATGCTGATTGTCAAAGGGGTAAATGTCTATCCGGAGGCCGTCAAATCGGCAATCCTGAGCTTTTTCCCCCACGTTACGGGTCTTTTTCGAATTCTTCTGGACGCACCGGGACCGGTGGTGAAGCCCCCCCTGAAAATCAGGCTCGAGTATGCTCACGGTTTTGCGGAAAAAGACCTGCCCGGACTCGAACAGAAAATGATGACCTATTTCAGGCAGGAAGTCAGGATCGCCCCGGAGTTTGAATGGGTTCCAGCCGAGACGATTCCACGCGAGATGAAGAAGACAAAATTTATTGAAGTTCAGGAGCAGTAGGCCGCCGGGGAGACGGGAGCAGGAATGGCGGCCTTCAAGAGACCGCCGGTTGCGGTTATCCGCCAGGGGCTTCAACGGGAGGCTCTGAAGAGGCCTTTGACCTCCAGCCTGTCAAACCAGCGCAGGGACCTGCGGATCTGGCTCAGCCAGTTGGAAGAGTAGACATAGTTGACCATCATGCCACAGGACTCACTCAATCCCTTCTGAGAGGGATTGGCCAGGAAATTGACGTTTTTGGCAGAGACGGTGGCCCCGACTCCCAGATGGAAGTTCGTGACCGGGTCCAGCGGCTTTCCCCGCCGGTTCTTTTCGCTTACCAGATAGTGGTAGGCGATCTTCACCATAGGGCCGTGCAGGTCGGAGCAGAGCTCTTCATCTTTCACCCATTCTCCTGCTGACAGGATGCCGAGCAGAACCTCGTTGAAGGCATTGCGGTCACGACCGCCGCCGGGTCCGTGTCCCAGGATTTTCTCCACCGGCTTTTTCTGAAAAAAGGAGATAACATCCTGCTGTTTCAGGCTGAAGTTCTCGTCATTTCCTTCGAGAATCGGCTTCAGGTAGTGCCGCCAGAAGCCGGGCATGGGGCTCAGTGTTGCGAAGTTTTTTATTCTTTCGTCTTCCTCCCGCAGGTAGTCCACCACTTTTCCGATCAGTATCTTGCCGAGGCCGAGCCCTGCCAGCCCGTTCTGGGTGTTGTTGATGGAGTAGAATATGGCGGTATCGATCCTGCCTCTGCGTCCTTCCGTGCCGCTGGGCCCCACTATGTCGGCCATCTTCCTGACGAGCCCTTGCGTCAGGGCCACCTCAATAAAGATGACGGGCTCGAAAGGCAGGAGACGGTGATACATGACAAAGCAGCGCCGGTCCTTTCCCAGCCGCTGCCCCATTTCGTCAATGCTCGCCATGGGGTGAACCATATCCCGGTTCTTGATGAGCGCGATCTGGTTGTAGGAGGAATTGAGAGTGATTTCCTCCAGGAAGAGGAAGCCCTCCTGGAAGAGCATCTCCAGGAGGAACACGATGTCCGCATCCAGGGGTTCGAGATCCAGGGTGGAACGTCGGCGTACGGACAGGAGGTCGCCCCGGAAGTCCAGCAGGAATTTCAGGCCGCCCGGGGAGTGGGAAATTTTCCTGAAAAGCTTCAGCCTGGGAGAATAGATCCGGCGTCTCAATTCCGCAAGCAGGCCGTGGCGCAAAGGGTCATCTTTTCCGCATTGCAGCAGGGTCTGCATCAGCTCGGTCAGGTCCTCTTTGGGAACCTCGATGTTCTCCAGGAGGGCCCCGAAAACCATCTCCTTTTCCCGGCCGCCGAAGTCCTCGTAAAAGGATCGAATCTCTTGAAACAGGTCCTCGATCCCGGAATCCTCTTTTTCGAGGGCCTTGAAGGCATCCAGTATCCGGTCGATGTTCCGGGGTTCTCTCTCGCGGATATCTTCACCTGATCCCGTCATTTCCATACCGCTCTCCCGTCTGTCTTGTCCCCGTCGCGAGGTGCGATGGAGCCCCGCATCTCAAAATAATTTCCATTCTAACACAGCCGTCGTTGTTTGGAAATGGAGGACCGTTCTCTTTTGCCCGAGGACAAACGTTGCTTATCCGGTTTCCCGGGATTTCCCTTGACGAGCGGTATGTTCCTGCAATAGAATACATACCATTGCCCTTGTGTCGATACCCTCAGAGAGGTTATCCGTGACAACGACACCGCTCAAGATGTGCCTACCCCGCTCCTGACAGGTGCTCAGCCCTGCCGGGAGTCATTCCTCATGAACGTTAGAAAGCAGCCCATACGCCCAAGCTCGCCTTGATTCGCAGGTACCTCAATTTCCTTTTCTCATCGGTGTGACTCTGTCGTCTGTCTCCATGCAGTCGGACTGATTTTTTTCGCTGATCCCGTTCCTGATTTCCTCTTAACCCTGCCGTTCACGCGTTTGAACTATGCACACCCAGATTCCCTCAAGATACTGAAGAACAGTGATGCTTGGGAGTTTTATCGAATTAATCACAAAACATTTGAAGGTATGACGGGTACCGGTGCGTTCCATTGCTGGTCGAGGGATGCAGTGAGACCGGGAAGGCGTCGGGACAAGGTCTTGCCGGAGAGGAGGTCTATCATGTTGTTTCTCAATATGTATTCCTTTAAAGAGGGCAAAAGGGAAGAGATCATCAAGAGACGTCTCGAAATCGGAACGGGTGCCCCGGAGGGAGTGAAAATTATCGGGGAGTGGACTGCCCTTGATGGAAGCGGCGGGTATCTGATTTTCGATACGGATACGCCTGATTATTCATGGACCATGAAATGGAACGATCTGTTGGACATGGAAATGATTCCCATTCTGGACACGGAAAAGGATGTAATGGGTCTCCTTAAATAGGTAAATGGATAATAGAGACAATGAGGAGGAAAAACTATGGGAAAGTATCTAGTGCTTTGGGAAATAGACACTGCAAAGGTACCGATTGATCCGAAACAGCGAGGAACTGGTTGGAATGCATTAATGGGCATGGTCAAGCAAGACCTGGAAAAGGGCAAAGTGAAGGATTGGGGCGCTTTTGTCGGTGAACTGAGCGGATATGATATCTTTGAGGGAACCGAAGTGGAGCTTATGAATACGCTGCAGCAATTTGTTCCATTTGTCTCTTTCAAGGTACATCCCGTTGCCTCAGTAAGTCAGGTGGACGAAATGATAAACGCGTTATCTTCATAATCGATCTGAATTGGCGAGAAGGGGGTGTGTGTGAAATGTTGAGGTATTCTGTGTTTCGGATGCCCTCTTCTCCCACACGGCAACAATCTCCGAGGGCGACTCTGCTTTCAAGGAACTCGTTTTCGATACATTGCCGCCAATCTTGCTCGGTGGCAATGTATTGCCTTGCTGGTGATCAGAATTCTCTCCCGGCCACTTTCCCTCATAAAAGTAGATGAAATCTGATGGTGGATTCGGGATTCCCGCGTTGACATCCAGAGCGTTTTGATCTATGAATGTCGAAAAAGGGAGATTGAGCGAGTGCCTCAGTCAGCCCTTCGTGAGACTGTTTGCAGCCTTATTTTCCAATCTTCTTTTCCCAAGACTTTCATGAGCAACACTGATCGGCAGTTAATGCCTGGCCGGGGTTCTTGCCGATTCTTCTTCAAGTTCCGGCATGACGGAATACAGTCTGTACCTATGCGCACGACAAACTCAAATCGGTCGTATCATGGAAAGCCCGCCGCCTGCCACTGCCTGCGTTTTTCAGGGGCCTTTGTGATGAGGCGGTGGAGCGTCGCGGGGACAGCGGGCTGAGCCTGCGGAATCCTGCTCTTCGAGCACACTGCCGTGGCGCACAAGGAGCAGGGCGGAACGTAATGATAACCATGGGTCTCACAACTTTGAAGGGGGTCAAATGCCGAGAAAAAAAATAAATATCCCGTGCCACGTGGAATACCTTTCCGTACTGGACGAAAAGGGAAAGCTTGACGAAAAGCTCGAACCCCGGATGCCCGAGGAACTCCTCCTCAAACTTCATCGTGGCCTGCTCCTCGGACGGAAGTTTGACCATCGCTTGCTGAACCTTCAACGGCAGGGCCGCATCGGGACCTTTGCGCCGATCACGGGCCAGGAAGCCTCCCAACTGGGGGCCGTTGCCGCATTGAGGACCTCGGACTGGTTTGTCCCGTCTTTTCGGGAGACGGCCGCAGAGCTCTGGCGGGGGAGAACGATGGAAAGCGTTATCTTGAGCTTTGCGGGATTCAGTGAAGGGGCAAAGAGCGCCGCGAAGCTCAACAACCTCCCGGTTGCCGTGCCGGTGGCCTCCCAGGTTGTCCATGCGGTGGGCCTGGCCTGGGCGATCAGGTACCGTCAAAAAGACGATGTGGCCATGACTTTTTTCGGAGACGGCGCTACCTCGGAAGGTGATTTTCATGAAGGACTGAATCTGGCGGCACTGTTTCAGCTCCCTGCCATCTTCGTATGCCAGAATAATCATTGGGCGATCTCTGTGCCGCGCGCAAAACAGACGCACTCGAAGACCCTGGCCCAAAAAGCAGTCGCCTATGATATGCCCGGCATCCAGGTAGACGGGAATGATGTGCTGGCAGTGTACTCTGCAGCACACGAGGCCGTAGAGCGTGCACGGTCCGGGGGCGGCCCGACCTTGATCGAGTGCGTTACCTACCGGATGATGATGCACACCACGGCGGATGATCCCAAACGCTATCGCACGGACGAAGAGGTGGATGCATGGAAGAAGAGGGACCCTATCCCCCGGTTTCAAACCTACTTGAAAGGAAAAGGAATCCTTTCAGCGGAGAAGATCAAGGAATTGGAGGAAGAGATCGATGCTGAAATTCAAGCGGCAGTGGACAAGGCAGAGAAGCAGATAAAAGAAGGAGGAAATCCGGCGGACATGTTCGATCACACCTACGCCCAGCTCTCCCCGGTCCTCATGGAACAGCGGGAAGAATTGATGCAGGAACTGGCGGCGATCAAGGAGGACAGCCATGGCTAAGATGACGATGGTTCAGGCGCTTAACCTGGCCTTGCGCCAGGAAATGGAAAAGGACGACAGGGTCATCGTCCTGGGGGAGGATGTGGGGTTGAATGGAGGTGTTTTTCGAGTGACCGAAGGGCTTTTTGATCAATTCGGTGATCAGCGGTCCCTCGATACCCCGCTTGCGGAATCCGGCATCGTCGGCATGTCCATTGGAATGGCGGTGTACGGTCTCCGGCCCGTGTGCGAGATCCAGTTTTCCGGATTCAGTTATCTGAATTTTCATCAGATCGAGTGCCACGCCGCTCGTCTGCGACTGCGCTCTCAGGGGCAGATTACCGTTCCGATGGTGCTCAGAGCTCCGTATGGGGGCGGGGTGCGTGCCCTGGAACACCATTCAGAGAGCCGCGAAGTTTTTTACGCACATATTCCCGGACTCAAAATGGTCATTCCTTCCGGTCCCCGGAATGCAAGGGCTCTTCTGGTGGCTGCCATTCGCGATCCTGATCCCGTTGTTTTTTTTGAAGGGAAGGCGATTTACCGGGCCTTCAGGGAAGAAGTTCCCGAAGAAGAGGAAACCATAGCGATTGGGACATCCCGGATAGTGAGAGAGGGAAAAGATCTGACCATGATATCCTACGGGGCAATGATGCGGCCAACCCTCGAAGCGGCCCGGGAACTGAAGGAAAAGGACGGCGTGGAGGCGGAGGTCATCGACCTGCTGACGATCTCTCCCCTTGATGACACGCTGTTTGTGAAGTCGGTGACCAAAACCGGACATGCAGTGGTGATCCATGAGGCGCCCCGCAGCTTCGGTCCCGGGGCGGAGGTCGTATCCCGCCTGGTGGAGAAGGCATTTTATTTCCTGGAAGCACCCATAGCCCGCGTCACCGGATTTGATATAACGATTCCCCTGTTCAGCCGGGAACAGGACTATCTGCCGGGCGTCCGGCGGATCGCAACTGCAGCGAGAAAAATGTTGAGCGCCTAGCCCGCATTTGTCACGGACTTTCGTAGTGCGGGTTAACACGGAGGAAAAACATGGCCAGATACTTCAAACTGCCCGATTTAGGGGAAGGCATTCACGAGGCGGAGGTTTTAGCTGTTCTGGTCTCTGTCGGACAGGAAGTCAAAGAGGAAGATCCGATTCTCGAAGTGGAGACAGATAAGGCCACTGTTGAGATTCCATCGCCGTATTCGGGGGTAGTGCAGGAAATCCTGGTGAAGCCCGGTGACACCGTGAAGGTGGGTGATCTCCTGATGGCTTTCGAAAACGGCGAGGAGCCTGCCGTCTCCGAACCGGAAAAAGCGGCCCCGGCAAAGGAAGCTGCTCCTGCATCGACCCAGCCCGTGGAAGTCCCTTCCGTGCCCGCTGAACGTCCTGCTCCCGAAACCGGGCGCACGCGGGAAACAGGACCTGTGCCGGCATCCCCCGCCACAAGACGCCTGGCCCGCGAGCTGGGCATCGATCTTCGGATGGTACCGTCGACGGGACCGGCGGGCCTGGTCACGGCCGACGACGTGCGGGCGTTTGCGGAAAAAGGGAAACCGGGGCCGGCTGTCCCCGCGGGGCCTCAGGAGGAGGCGCGAGCCCCGGGAGTAAGCGCTCCCGCCGTTCTGCCGCTCCCTGACTTTACAAAGTGGGGACCGGTGGATCGCATTCAAATGCGGTCCATCCGGAGGGCCACGGCAAAACAGATGTCACTGGCCTGGTCTCAAATCCCGCATGTCCATAACCAGAATATGGTGGACATGACGGCACTTGAATCTTTTCGTCAGAGGCATAAGGCTGAAATAGCGGAGAAAGGCGGCAAATTGACGATTACGGTATTTGCCCTGAAGGCCGTTGCCACTGCCTTGAAGACCTATCCCAAATTCAATGCAACGCTCGACACCCAAGCCGAAGAAATTATCATCAAGCACTATTACAATATTGGCGTTGCCGTCAACACGGAAGATGGGCTGATCGTGCCGGTGGTCCGTGATGTGGACCGAAAAAGCATCACCGACCTGGCGATTGAACTCAATGACCTGGTTCAACGAACCCGGGCCCGAAAGGCCACCGTGGAGGAAATGCAGGGCGGAACTTTTACCATAACGAATGTCGGTCCCATGGGGGGAGGATTTTTTGCCCCGATCATCAACTATCCCCAGGTGGCCATTCTCGGCATGGGTTCTTCAACGCTGAAGCCGGTGGTAAAAGAGAAAGAGGGCGGAGGACAAGAAATCGTGCCGCGGCTCATGATGCCGATTGTGCTCTGCATCGATCACCGGGTGCTGGACGGGGCTGATGCCATGGAGTTCATGCGGGTAATGATGAACGTGCTTGAAGATCCTGATGAACTGCTGATGCATATGATTTAGCAGGATGATCCTCTCTCCGGGCTTCTCCGGTTCAGGTGCGGATCGCCTTTCGGGTGCCGGGAAACGGCAACGTCGCAATCAACGAAATGGAGACATGGCAGCTATGGTTATGGGAGAATTGACGCAGGAAACCGAGGTCCTGGTCATCGGGGGTGGACCGGGGGGATATGCTGCGGCATTCCGGGCCGCGGACCTTGGCCTCGAGGTAACGATGATTGATATGCGGGCCAGGCCCGGCGGCGAATGCCTGTATCAGGGATGTATCCCCTCAAAGACGCTCCTTTTTCTTGCCGAACTCATCCACGATGCAAAACGGGCAAGCTCAATGGGGCTCACCTTTGGTGAGCCGCAAGTGGATCTGGAGGCAATCCGGAACTGGAAACATCAGGTCGTTGATTCCCTGGCCGACGGACTTGTTACCCTCAGCAGCAAAAGGGGCGTCCAGCTCCTGCACGGGAGAGCTGTTTTTGAAGGACCCGACCGGGTCCGGCTGCAAGACGCCGACGTCAGTCACATCAGGTTTCACCATGCGATCCTCGCAACAGGCTCATATCCGACAGTCTTTCCGAATGTGAACTACAGCGGAAAGGGCCGCATCATGGATTCGGCAGGGGCACTGGAACTGGATGACATTCCCGGGTCGCTTCTGGTCCTCGGCGGAGGGTATATTGCACTCGAACTGGGAATGCTCTACGCTTCCCTGGGAAGCCGGGTTACGCTTGTTGTGCGGAGTGAGCGCCTCCTCCGGGGGGCAGATGCCGATCTCGTGTCTCCTCTCATCCGCCGGATACAGGCGATGTTCGATGCCATCCATTACAATACGGAAGTTCTCGATCTGCAAGAGGGAGAAAAGAATGCAACCGGCCGGTTTAAAGGAAGCAAGGGAGAATGGGAACAGGCCTTTGACCGTGTGTTGATCGCCATAGGAAGGACCCCGAACAGTCAGGATATTGGTCTGGAGACCACCAACGTGGAAGTGAATGACCGGGGTTTTGTGCTCGTTGATGAACAACAGCGAACCGCAGATGAACGGATTTTTGCCATAGGTGATGTTGCAGGTGGTCAGATGCTCGCGCACAAGGCATTTCGTGAAGGGAAGGTGGCCGCCGAAGTGATTGCCGGCGAGCCGTCGGCCTTCGATGTAATGGCCATTCCTGCCGTTGTTTTCACGGATCCCCAGATAGCCTGGTGTGGTCTCACCGAAGATCAGGCGCAGAGGGAGAATCGGCCGGTAAAAATTGAACGCTTCCCCTGGAGGTTTTCGAGTCGGGCCACAACCATGGACGTCCCCGAAGGCCTCACGAAAATCATTACCGACAAGGGCACCGGGCGTATTCTGGGGGTCGGCATTAGCGGGCGAAGCGCTGAGGCACTGATTTCCGAAGGGGTCCTTGCCGTTGAAATGGGTGCCCTGGCCGAGGATGTGTCCTTACTGATCCATCCTCATCCCACTTTTTCGGAAACAGTCGGTGAAGCGGCCGGCATCTTTCTCGGTACCGCAACGCATATGCTCTCCAAGCAGGTGAAGAAGAGTTCCCCCGATTAACCTGTTCAATGAGTGCGTCCTCTCCGTGGACAACCCATAGATGTGGATCCTAAAAGAAAAAGAGCCGGTCCTCGTGCCCGGCTCTTTCTCCTTGGACCCTTGCTCAGCAGCCGCAAGGGTCTACGTAATAACACCCGCAAGGGTCAACTGTATAACATCCGCATGGATCAGCGACATACCAGCAGCAGGTATTCGTCTTGCGATCCTCACGTTTCTTGTTTTTTCCTTTTTTCGTTGTCTTTTCCATAATGCCACCTCCCTCCTTCCGAAATCCGATTTGTTTCGTGCGAGGTGAATATTTCCGGATTCCCGCAAAAGGCCCGGACAATTGTTCACAACACAAACAACCTTTCTTTTGTCCAATTCCCGGAGTTGAGCCCTCATGTCTCCGTACGTCTTGAACAACCGCCCTGAAATCCTTACTTGAAAGTTAAGCACTATTTTCGAGTTGACAAGCTGCGCCGATGGTGTATGAACAAGGGATCACGCGTTCTCTCCTTCAGGGGACTATCACAAAGGAAAGATTCTTGACAGGCCCTGTCAGGGTGTGTATAGTCCTCAAAAGCTACAATGTAACTGTTATGTGATTATATCAGGATATGCCCGGACCGTGTGGTCCGGCTCAGGAAATGAAAATGCCTGCGGTTTTGCACCTGTCTTCGGGAGGGTCCTGTGCCTGAATTTCAAATGGAAAAATGTACGTCCGGTTTTTCGGCTATGGTGGCACGGGAACCGGGCGCCGAGGGAATCAGGTCCTGCTATGCGTGCGGTACCTGCACGGCGGGCTGCCCGGTCAGGAGGGTCAATCCGGCGTATAATCCCAGGAAATTGATACGGATGATTCACCTGGGGATGAAGGATGAGATCCTGAAGGGGAAGGAAATCTGGCTCTGTTCAAGCTGTTATACCTGCCAGGAGCGGTGCCCCCAGGGAGTCAGGATTACGGACATGATCATCGCCCTCAGAAATCTCGCGGTCCGGGAAGGCCATGCCCCTTCCGGGGTCTCCATGCAGGCAGATCTCATCAAGGGCCAGGGAAGACTCTACGCCCTGGATGAATTCGATGAAAAGAAGAGGAAAAAGGCCGGGCTCCCCAGTTTGCCAGCGGAGGTGGAGGGGGCCATAGAGCTCCTGGAAAAAAAAGAATGAAATACGCCCTTTTCTTAGGCTGTACCATACCCGCCAGATCACGAAATTATGAAATGTCCGCCCGGGCCGTCGCCCACCGGCTCGGCATCGAATTTGTAGATATTTTCGATTTTTCCTGTTGCGGTTTTCCCCTCAAATCGTCGGATATGAAGCAGGCGGGGCTGCTGGCGGCTCGAAACCTGGCCCTGGCTGAGGCGCAGGGCCTCCCGATCTGCACCTTGTGCAGTGCATGCACATCCATGCTCGCGGAAGAGGCGCATCTGCTTGCGCGGGACAGGGCACTCTTTGAAGAAGTGAACAGGGAGCTCGGAAAAGTGGGGCTTTCCTACAGCGGCCATGTGAAGGTGAAGCATTTTGCCCGGGTGCTCATGGAAGATGTGGGGCTGGACCGCATCAGGGAGGCGGTGACCGTGGATCTCAAAGGCCTGCCTGTGGCCACTCATTACGGCTGCCACTACCTGAAGCCGTCCGAGATCTACGAAGGGGTGGAAGACCCTGAAAATCCATCTTCCCTGGAAGCACTGGTAACGGCAGTTGGTGCCCGGTCTGTTGAATATGCACACAAGAGAGACTGTTGCGGTGGAGCGGTTCTGGTGGCCGATGAAGAGACGGCCCTCAAGATGGCCAAAGGGAAACTGGATCATGTGAAAAATGCCGGTGCAAAGGTCATGAACGTGGTCTGTCCCTTCTGCAGTGTCATGTATGATGATAATCAGAAGAGCATAGAAAACCAGTTCGAGGTAAGCTATGGAATCCCGGTCCTGTTTCTCCCGCAGATCCTGGGGCTGGCCATGGGGTTTGACCGGAAGGAACTGGGCCTCAATATGAATGTAGTGAAGACAAAAGGCCTTACAGAAGAGATTACTGGTGAAAAGTAACAGAAAAGTCCTGATTGTGGGCGCCGGCATAGCCGGTCTCACCGCGGCCCGGGAACTTGGAAGGAGAGGCATTTCCTCCCTCGTGGTGGAGAAGGGGGACAGCTTAGGGGGCCGGACCGCTGCCTACACATGCAAGGCGGTCAACGGCCGCTGCCAGAAATGCGGGGCCTGCCTTGTCCAGGATACCCTGCGGGAAGTTCGGGAAGCCCCGGAAATCGAGATATCCCTTCAAACAAGTCCAGTGGCTATCCAGCGGGAGGCGGGAGGGATTCTTGCCCGGTTGAAAAAAGGAGAGCAGGAGACCCAGGCACGATTTTCCGCCCTCATGCTCTGTCACGGTTTTGAGCCCTTTGATCCGGGAGAAAAGTCGAGTTTCAGGTACCGTGAAATCCCCAATCTCATCACGGGCATTGAGCTCGAACAGATGATACGGGAGACGGGGAATGTGATTCGTCCTTCCGATGGAAGGCCCGCGAAAGATATGGCGTTCGTCCAGTGTGTGGGCAGCAGGAATCCTTCCCTGGGGCGTCCCTACTGCTCCCAGGTATGCTGTGGATATGCCCTTCGCATGGCCCGGCAGATACGGGCAGGGAGCCCGTCCACCGGCATCACTTTCTTTTATATGGATGTGCAGACCTTCGGCCGGGATTTTGAAAGGATGTTCTGGGAATTCAGAGACGCTGTCTACTGGATACGGGAAATTCCCGGGGATTTTTTCACCACGGCCGAGGACGGGGTTGGCGTCGTGGTAGAGGACGAGGGGGAAATAGCAGAATTGACCTTTGATGTCATGGTCCTTTCAGTAGGCATGGGGCATGTCCCGGACCAGCATGTGTTTGCGGGCTGGCTGGACCTCCGGCAGGGACCCGAGGGATTCCTGGTTTCACCGGACCGGGACGGCGTTTTTGTGGCGGGAAGCGCCTCCGGGCCCATGAGTATCCCTGATACGGTCGCCAATACACGGGCAACGGTGAGCCGCCTGATGGACTACCTGGAGGAGAGGCCATGAATGCTTTTCCCGCGGAGAAAAAGGTGGCGGTCCTGGGAAACGGGGAAACAGCCTGCCGGGTGAGTGAGGAGTTGCTCCGGAGAGGATTCCCGGTCCTCCTGCTCATGCCTCCGGAAATGGAAACCGGGGACATTCCCGCAGGAACCGAGTATGTGCAGGGGGCCGTCCTTGTCTCCGTGAAGGGGCAGGTGGGTGATTTTTCCCTGCTTTTCCAGGTTGCCGATACAAGAGAAGAACGCCGGGCGGGTTTCATCGTGGTTGCCTACGAATCCATCCGGGAACCGGTGTACGATGTCGTTGGAGAGCCGGAGCACGACCGCGTCCGGACCCTGAGCCGTGTGAAAGCGCAACTGGCGGATGCCGGGTCCCCCGGCGAATACCGGAGGGTCCTTTTCCTTGACCGGCTTGACGGGGTCAATACCGTGGCAGGGAGCGAGCGCCTGCTGAACCTGATACTGGAGCTGCAGGAGGGACAAGAGACCGCGTGCTGTCTTTTTACCTGCCAGGTGAAGGTTGCGTCACCGGGCCTTGAAATGCTCTACGGCAGAATACGGGACGGCGGGTGTTTCGTGGCCAAGACGGATTTTCTGAGCCTGGAAATGAGCCGGAAAGGGATACAGGCCCGGTTCGATGATATCGTCCTGGATGATGTTGTGAGCGTGTCCGGAGACCTGCTCGTCGTGGGAGAAAGGGAACGCCCTGCCCCCGAGCTGGGGAAGATCGCGGAAATTCTCGGACTGGAAACGGATCAGAATGGATATCTCCAGGGAGACAACCTGCTGAGAATTCCCTGCCTCACCAATCGCCGGGGCGTGCTTGTGGCGGGCGGAAGCGTCGCCGGACTGAGCACATGGGAAAAATCGCAGAATATCCCGTCCGTGGTGGAGGAGGTGTGCAGTCTCTCCGCGTGGCTGGATCAGGTGGTCCCGGTTGAGCAGATCACGTATGACCGGGACCGTTGCGCGACCTGCCTGACCTGTTTCAGGGTATGCCCGCACGGTGCCATCCTTTTTACCGACAAACCGAACTTCCTGCACCTGGCGTGCCAGCGGTGCGGAATCTGTACCAGTCTCTGCCCCAACGAAGCTATCGAACTCTCCGGTTTTGAAAAGCCGGTTTTTTTCGATCGGTTGTTTTCTGAGGGAACCGTTGACGAAACAGGCGCATTGCCGAGGGTGACCGGATTCGTGTGTCAAAGGTCCGCCGATCTTGTGCGTCAATATCTGGATGAGGGCGACCAGGCATTCGGTCATGTTCACTGGATCGAAGTCCCCTGCGCCGGGACCATCAGGAGCCAGTATATCCTCGAGACCCTGGCAAGGCGGGAAGGCGCTGACGGGATACTGGTGGTTTCCTGTCACCGGGATAACTGCCGGTCCGGCGACGGAACGCTCAGGGCCGCGTATATGGTGCAGCAGGTGAAAGCGCTGCTGCAGACCCTGGAAATGGATGAAGGGCTCGTGGAGCATGTCCCCCTGGCTCCCAACGAAAAAGAGCGGTTGAAGCGGGAGATCAAGCGGTTCCGGGGAGAACTGAAAAGCCGGCAGCATGCCGCTCTTTAACTTCCCGTCAGCTTCAGGTACCGGCGGCAAAAGGACGACCCGCAAGCAGGGAAACGGCACATTCCCTCTGCTTCGTTCGCTTCGCCTTCAATGAACAACAACGGGGCGCACGAAAAAAAAGCTTGACAGGGCGGTTTTATTAGCAGATCGTAGTGCAACACAGCGTGCAGGAAACCTTTTTTAAATCATGAAAAACATGGTAAACAACATTATCGTCATTATCAGCGCAGCAGGGATACTTGTATCCTTGTTGCTTCTTGACGTCGTGAGACTGAAACGTCCTGGCCTGATAATGACGTAAGATTTGTTGCAAGCTTTCTAAAATCCGTTATCAGGCCAGACCTGGTAACGGTTTTTTTTTGGGGGAAACAGCAAGACGGAGATCAGATATGCAGAGAAAAATCATCCTTTACGATACCACGTTGCGGGACGGCACTCAGGGTGAGCAGGTGACCCTCTCGGCCGAAGACAAGCTCAGGATCGCGCAGAAGCTTGACGCGTTTGGTATCCAGTATGTAGAAGGAGGCTGGCCGGGATCCAACCCCAAGGATGCCAGGTTTTTTGAACTGGCCCAACATACCGGGTTCAGGAATACCCGACTCACCGCGTTCGGAAGCACCCGGAGACCCGGGACGACCCCCGAAAAGGATGAAAATATCCAGGAACTGCTGAGAACCGAAACCGGGACGGTGTGCGTGTTCGGGAAATCCTGGGACCTCCATGCAAGGGAAATTCTTGAGGTGTCCCTGGAGGAAAACCTGGCCATGATTGCAGAGAGTGTGGCGTATCTGAAAAGCAGGGGGCTGGAAGTCATTTATGACGCAGAACACTTCTTTGACGGGTACAGGCAGAAGCCCACCTATGCCATGGAAACCGTGCTTGCCGCCGACCGGGCCGGGGCGGACATCATTGTTCTCTGTGACACCAACGGCGGCACCATGCCGCATGAAGTCCAGGATATCCTGAAGCAGGTGCTGCCCGCGGTGACGTGCCCGGTGGGCATCCATGCACACGACGATTGCGGGCTGGCCCTGGCAAATTCCCTGGTGGCAGTCCAGGCAGGGGTGTCCATGGTTCAGGGGACCGTCAACGGGTATGGAGAACGGTGCGGAAACGCCGATCTGATCTCGGTCATCGGCAATCTCCAGCTGAAAATGGGATATTCCTGTCTTGAGGAGGCAAAGGTGAAGCAGCTCACCGAACTCTCCAGGTTTGTGAGTGAAGTTGCTAATATCCCGCCCCTGAACCAGCGCCCCTTTGTGGGGAAGAGTGCTTTTGCCCATAAAGGGGGTGTCCACGTCAGTGCCATCATGAAAAACCCGGTTGCCTATGAGCACATGGATCCGGGAGACATCGGGAACCGCAGGCGTGTGCTGGTCTCGGATCTGTCCGGGAAGAGCAATATTACGTACAAGACCAGGGAGATGGGAATCGAGCTCGGCGGCAACGGCTATGACAGCCAGAAAATTGTAAACGAGATCAAGGAATTAGAAAATAAAGGATACCAGTTTGATGCGGCTGAAGGTTCCCTGGAACTGCTGATCAAGAAGGTTACCGGCCAGTTTGAAGACCCGTTTAAACTGGAATCCTTCAGGGTGACCATTGAAAAGAATCATTCAGGCCCAAGCACTTCCCAGGCCACCATCAAGATTTCCGTCGGCAAAGAAGAGGAAATAACGGCGGCTGAAGGAGATGGACCGGTGAACGCCCTGGACAATGCCCTGCGGAAGGCCCTGATCAAGTTTTATCCGCAGGTTCGGGAAATGGGTCTGGTGGATTTCAAGGTGCGCGTCATTGACGGTGGCGGCGGGACCGCGGCCAAGGTCAGGGTGCAGATCGAGTCAAGGGATGAAAAAGAGATCTGGTCGACAATCGGTGTTTCTGAAAACGTGATTGAAGCGAGCTGGCAGGCCCTGGTGGACAGTGTGCAATACAAGCTGTCCAGGGAGGCCGGCGGTCGTGTCGATCCATAAATGGCTACTTTGCCCGATATCATCGTTATGCTCAATTCTTAATCCTCGAAATACCTCTATTATGTATTCCTGTGGTTAAGATTTTCGCATGCTCCCGCTCGAAGCACGGGATCGACGACTTGATCTCGAACAAACCATCTCATTTATGGAAAGACACGAAATAATGTAACGGTGATGTGATGATGCAACATTCTGCGACAAATGAGGGAGTTCACGCCGCAGCGCTCCGGGAAACCGGAACACTGCGGCGGATGCTTGTGGAATAACTGCCCCTTGAGGAAAGACTTGTCGGGCGAGGTTGGAAGTGAGTCGAACGAAACCGGCTCAACCGGCAAACGGGTTAACGATTACAGAAAAATGAAGGAGGGTATTCCATGAGTGAACGGGTCATGATATTTGATACAACCCTGCGTGACGGAGAACAGTCGCCGGGGGCGAGTATGAATGTGGCGGAAAAATTACGTCTTGCCGTACAACTGGAAAAATTGGGGGTGGATGCCATTGAGGCGGGTTTCCCTGCGGCCTCAGGAGGTGATTTTGAGGCCGTGAAACTGGTTTCCGAGAAGATCCGCAACGCACAGGTCACTGCCCTGGCCCGGGTCTCCAAGGGGGATATCGACCGGGCATGGGAGGCCGTCAAGAACGCAGCTCACCCACAGATTCACACGTTTATTGCAACCTCGGACATCCACCTTGAACATAAACTCAAGATGACGCGTGACCAGGTGATCGAAGCGGCCGTGGATGCTGTGCGGCACGCCGGGAACTACACGGAACACATTGAATTTTCGGCTGAAGATGCCTCCAGGAGTGACCCTGATTTTCTCTGCGGTGTTTTCGAGGCGGTGATCGATGCAGGGGCCACAACCGTGAACATTCCCGATACGGTGGGGTATGCTCTCCCTGATGAATTTTTCAAGCTCGTGGGGTATGTGCGGGAAAACACGTCGAATATTGAAAAAGCGGTGTTGAGCGTTCACTGCCACAACGACCTTGGCCTGGCAACGGCGAATACGCTGGCCGGGCTGCGGGCGGGCGCCCGGCAGGCGGAAGTGACCATGAACGGCATTGGGGAGCGTGCCGGAAATACCTCTCTCGAGGAGGTGGTGATGACGCTGTACACCCACCGGGAACTTTTTGATCTGGAGACGAACATCATGACCAGGGAGATCCAGCCCACAAGCCGTCTCGTAAGCATGATAACGGGCATTGTGGTGCAGCCCAACAAGGCTATTGTGGGTGCAAATGCCTTTGCCCATGAAGCGGGCATTCACCAGGACGGCGTGCTCAAGAACAGGATGACGTACGAGATCATGGACCCTGAGATGGTCGGTCTCCGCAGGAACCAGCTTGTCCTGGGCAAGCACTCGGGAAAGCATGCCATCCGGAAGAAGCTCGAGGATCTTGGGTACGAGTTGTCTGAAAATGAGCTTGACAGGTTTTTCCGGAAATTCAAGGAACTGGCGGATAAACGCAAAGAGATCCTCAGTGAAGACATTGAGGCCCTTGTGGCGGAAGAAATTCTGCGGGTTCCGGATATTTATGAACTGGATTACCTGAACGTGGTGAGCGGCACGGTTGCCGTGCCCACCGCCACGGTGAAGCTGAAAATCAGGGGTAAAAAGGTGCAGGGAGCGGGATTCGGTGTTGGACCTATTGATGCTGCTTTCAATACCATAGCGAAGATGGCGGGAACGAAGTGCAAACTCATGCGCTTTTCGGTAAACGCCATAACCGGCGGTATGGATGCCCAGGGTGAGGTGACGGTGCGGCTCCAGGAAAACGGGCTCCTGGCGCTGGGAAAAGGTACTGATCCCGATATCATCACGGCCAGTGCCAAGGCATACGTAAACGGCCTGAACCGCCTGGAATATATGAAGAAGAATCCGGTGGTGTCCCCCATGGAAAATGTTTTTTGATGCGGGACAATTACAAGTCCTGGAATGGAGGTTGTGAGAAGCGATGCCCATGACGATAACTGAAAAGATCCTCGCCAAGCACGCCGGAATGAATTCCGTGAGCCCGGGAGATCTGATCGAGGTGGATGTGGACCTGGCCCTGGCCAATGATATTACGGCCCCGCTTGCTATCGAGGTATTCCATGAACTTGGTGCGGAGCGCGTTTTTGACCGGGAAAGGATCGCAATGGTCCAGGACCATTTCGTGCCGAACAAAGACATAGAGTCCGCGCAGCAGGTCAAATTGATGCGGGAATTTTGCCGGGAACAGGAAATCAGCCATTTTTTTGAACTGGGTGACACTGGCATAGAACACGTGATTCTCCCGGAAAAGGGGCTTATTTCTCCCGGCGACCTGATTATCGGCGCTGACAGCCACACCTGCACCTACGGGGCGCTGGGCGCGTTTTCCACAGGGGTGGGGAGCACCGATCTCGGGATTATACTGGCCACGGGAAGGACATGGCTGAAGGTGCCCGAGTCCATAAGACTCACGTATGAAGGGAGGCTTCCCCGGTGGGTGGGAGGGAAGGACCTCATTCTCTATACCCTCGGTATCATCGGTGCAGATGGAGCTGTGTACCGATCACTGGAATTTGCCGGCGACGGCATAGCGCAGTTGTGCATGGCCCATCGGTTTACCATGGCGAACATGGCCGTGGAGACGGGGGCGAAAAACGGAATTTTTGCAGCGGACGATACCACCGGGGCCTATATGAAGGGCCGGAGCAGTCGGCCGGGGTCCTTTGTCCGCAGCGATCCGGATGCGGAATATGCGCAGGAAATCCGCGTATCACTTGACACCATGGAACCGCAGGTGGCTGCACCCCATTCGCCGGACAACGTCAGACCTGTTTCAGAAATAGGTCCGATCCGGCTGGATCAGGTGTTCCTGGGGTCATGCACCAACGGACGCCTGGACGACCTTCGCGAGGCCGCCGGCCTCCTGAAGGGGCACACGGTTGCAGGGGGGACCCGGTTGATCGTGATTCCGGGATCGCCGGCGATCTACCGGGCGGCGATCAAGGAAGGCATTATCGAGACGCTCCTGGAAGCGGGGGCCGTGATCGGCCCGCCGTGCTGCGGGCCGTGCCTGGGAGGGCACATGGGTATCCTGGCTGCCGGGGAAACGGCGCTTTCCACGAGCAACAGGAATTTTGTGGGGAGGATGGGCCACCCGGAAAGCAAGGTCTATCTCGCGGGTCCGGCGGTCGCGGCCGCTTCGGCTGTCGCGGGAGAGATCATTTCTCCGGCGGAAATAGCATAATTTGACGATAGGGGTCATTCCCGCGATCCGGGAATGACCTCCCGGTTCCCGGCTATCCGCCGGGAACCGGCTTTTTCAACCTCTACCCGAGGCCGGCAACCCCCGGTCCCCCTCAACGGGGGGCACGTGGGTGCCATAACGTTCTGGAGGTTTTTACCTGATGAAAGTACAAGGAAAAGCATGGAAACTCGGGGATAATGTGGACACGGATCTGATTATCCCCGCGAGATTCCTCAACGTGTCCGACAAGGACGAAATGGGGAAAAAGTGTTTTGCGGACCTGCGGCCGGATTTTGTCGGAGGGGTTAGCCCCGGAGATATCCTGGTCGCCGGGAGCAACTTCGGCTGCGGGTCTTCACGGGAACATGCGCCATGGGCCCTGAAGCGGGCGGGGGTGGGCGCGGTCATTGCCAGGAGCTTTGCAAGGGTTTTCTACCGGAATGCCTTTAACATCGGCCTTCCCATCGTTGAATCGGAGGAGGCGCCTGAACAGATTGAGGAGGGGGAAGAGGTGTTCCTGGATTTTTCAACCGGAGAGATCGTGAACAAAACCAGCGGCAGGCGATTCCTGGCAAAACCGGTGCCTCCATTCATGCGTGCGATCATAGAAGCTGGCGGCCTGGTGGAATACGTGAAAAGGAGGCAGGGCACGGGGAGGCCGGGTGGATTGACCGTTGATCCAACTGCCGGAACGAATGCCTGAAGGAGACCATGATGAAAAGACTCACTGGAGCGGAGATTCTGATCAAGAGCCTGGAGGATGAAGGAGTTGATACCATTTTCGGGTATCCCGGAGGTGCGGTGATTGACATCTATGACCGGCTGGCAAAATCCGACATACGTCATATTCTTGTCCGTCACGAACAGGGCGCCGTGCATGCCGCGGACGGCTATGCGCGGGCCTCGGGGAAAACCGGCGTCTGCCTGGTGACATCCGGGCCGGGTGCCACCAATACGGTGACAGGAATTGCCACGGCCTATTCGGATTCCATCCCCATGGTCGTGCTGACCGGACAGGTCCCCAGGGGGCTCATCGGAAATGACGCATTTCAGGAGGTGGATATTGTCGGTATCACGCGGCCATGTACCAAGCATAACTACCTCGTCACCGACGTGAATGATCTGGGCAGGGTGATCAGGGAGGCCTTTTATCTGGCCGGATCGGGAAGACCCGGGCCTGTCCTGATCGATCTGCCGAAGGATCTCATGAGCATGCAGGGATCATATCAACCGGGCAAGAATGTGGCGCTGAAATCATATCAGCCGACCTACAAACCTCACCTCAGGCAGCTTTCCAAGGTAATCAGCCTGATAAAGGAAGCAAAAAGGCCCATGATAGTTGCGGGAGGCGGCGTCGTCCTCTCAAAGGCATCCAGCGAACTGAGAAAGCTGGCACGGAAAATCATGGCCCCCGTCACCACGACGCTCATGGGCCTGGGCACTTTTCCCGCCAGTGATCAGCTCTGGCTGGGCATGATAGGGATGCACGGTACCTACCGCGCCAACATGTCCACTTCAGCATGTGACCTCCTTATCGCTGTGGGTGTCCGGTTTGACGACCGGGTCACGGGAAAAACCGATGCCTTTGCTTCCCAGGCAAAAATCGTCCATATTGACATTGATCCCACCTCCATCAGGAAGAATATCCCGGTTGCTGTTCCTGTGGTGGGGGATTGCGGATTGACCCTGCGGATCCTGAATGACCTGCTTGAGAAGGAGACATTGAACGGCGTCAGGAAACTGAGAGAACCCTGGCTCCGGCAGATCGGCGAGTGGAAGAGTACGAATCCTCTTGCGTATGATCAGGGGGAGGTGACAAAACCGCAGTTTGTCATAGAAACGCTTTTCAACCTTACCAGGGGGGAGGCAATTGTGGCAACAGAGGTGGGCCAGAATCAGATGTGGGCTGCCCAGTACTATCACCTGGACAGGCCGAATTCTTTTATCACATCGGGAGGACTGGGATGTATGGGGTTCGGCCTGCCCGCGGCCATCGGCGCCCAGGTGGCGAACCCGGGAAAACTGGTGGTGGATATTGCGGGAGATGGCAGCATTCAGATGAATATCCAGGAACTGGCCACGGCAGTCCAGTATCAGCTGCCCGTCAAGGTGGTGATCCTCAATAACCAGTACCTGGGTATGGTGAGGCAGTGGCAGGAGCTTTTTTATGAAAAGTGTTATTCCTGCACCCACATGGAGCATGCTCCGGATTTTGTGAAACTGGCGGAGGCCTATGGGGCGACAGGCCTGCGGGCCACAAAACCGGAGGAGGTGGAACCGGTGCTGAAGCAGGGGCTTGCCCTGGAAGGGCCGGTATTGATGGATTTTCACGTGGAAAAGGAGGAAGGGGTCTACCCAATGGTCCCGGCAGGGGCGCCTATAACAGAGATGTTACTGGTGTAGTGCCATCCATAGACGGCTATTTTGTCCGAGATCTGCGTTATGCTCAAATTTTAATCCTCGAAATACCTTAGTGTATTCCTGCGGTTAAAATTTTCGCATGCTCCCGCTCGAAGCACGGGATCGACGACTTGATCTCGAACAAACTATCTCGTTTATGGATGGCACTACCGTGAGAATTAGGTTAAAGGGGGAAGGGGTGAATAGAGAAGAAGACGAAAGACATATCCTGTCCATACTGGTGGAAAACCAGCCCGGGGTGCTTTCCAGGGTGGCGGGGCTTTTCAGCGGGAGAGGGTTTAATATCGAGAGCCTTTGTGTGGCCGAGACAACGGACCCGATGGTCTCGAGGATGACGCTGGTGACAAACGGTGACATGGGTGTGGTCGAACAGGTGAAGAAGCAGTTGAATAAACTGGTAAATGTTCTGAAGGTCGTGGACTTCACCGGGGCCAATTTCGTCCAGCGGGAAATGGCCCTGATCAAGGTTCGCGCCAAGCCGGAGAATCGCGCGGAGATCCTGCGCATGGTGGATATCTTCAGGTGCCGGATCGTGGATGTCGGCGCTGAATACTACACGGTCGAACTGACCGGCGATGAAGGAAAGATGAAGGCTTTTTTGAATCTTCTGAAACCCATGGGCATCAAGGAAATAGCAAGGACCGGGGCGCTGGCCCTGGCCAGGGAGAAAAAGTAGAGGAGGAGCTATGGCGAAGATAGATTTCGGCGGAGTGATGGAAGAGGTTGTGACAGCGGAGGAATTCCCTCTGGCAAGGGCACAGGAAGTCCTGAAAGACGAAACGATTGCCGTGCTGGGCTACGGCGTGCAGGGGCCGGGGCAGGCCCTCAACATGCGGGACAACGGTTTCAGGGTGATTGTAGGACAGCGCGAGGGGGGCAGTTCGTGGCAGCGGGCAATAGATGACGGCTTTGTTCCCGGGGAAACGCTTTTCCCTCTTGAAACGGCGGCGGAAAAGGGGACCATCATCCAGTTTCTGGTCTCTGACGCGGGACAGGTTGCCACCTGGCCGGTCATTAAGGCACGCCTGCAGCCGGGGGATGCCCTCTATTTTTCACACGGATTTTCAATTGCCTACAAGGAACAGACGGGAATTATCCCTCCCGGAGATGTTGATGTTATCATGGTTGCTCCCAAAGGTTCCGGACGAACGGTCCGTGCCAATTTCCTGAAGGGAAGCGGCATCAATTCCAGTTACGCGGTTTTTCAGGATGCCACGGGCCGTGCGGAAGAAAGAACGATTGCACTTGGAATCGCCATCGGATCGGGGTATCTTTTCCCCACGACCTTCGAGAAAGAAGTACACAGCGACCTGACCGGGGAGCGGGGAGTCCTGATGGGGTGCCTCGCCGGCGTGATGGAGGCGCAGTACGATCTCCTGCGGAAACATGGACACAGCCCGAGTGAGGCGTTCAACGAGACCGTGGAAGAATTGACCCAGAGCCTGATCAGGCTGGTGGGCGAAAACGGCATGGACTGGATGTTCGGAAACTGCAGCACCACGGCCCAGCGAGGCGCGCTGGACTGGAAAGATCGATTCAAGGAGGCCGTGAATCCGATCTTCGACGAGCTCTATCAGCGTGTCGTATCCGGGGAAGAAACAAGGATTGTCCTTGCGGCCAACAGTGCTCCGGACTACCGGGTAAAGCTTGAAAAGGAACTGGAAACCATGAGAAATTCCGAGATGTGGCGGGCCGGAGCGGCAGTCAGGGCGCTCAGGCCGGAAAACCGCAGGAGAATATGACGGATGAAACGGGAAATGAAGCGGGATCGGACCTATGCGATCGGCCTGATTCCCGGCGATGGAACGGGACCGGAAGTGGTCGCCGAGGGCGTCAAGGTGCTGGATGCGGTCTCGAAAAGATTTGGAGTGACGTTTGAATTCAGGCCTTTTGACCTGGGAGGAGAGACCTATAAGAGGGACGGGACGCTGCTGCCGGACGATGTCCTGGACCGGTTGCGATCCACAGATGCGATTTTTCTCGGGGCAATCGGGCATCCGGATGCGGAACCCGGGGTGCTGGAACGGGGAATACTGCTGAAGCTGCGTTTTGCACTGGATCTCTATATCAATCTGCGGCCGGTCGTCCTTTTTCCGGGGGTCGCCACACCATTGAGGGACAAAGGACCTGAAGATATTGATTTTGTGGTCATACGGGAAAACTCCGAAGGCATGTACGCGGGGGGCGGCGGTCTTTTCAAGGAAGGCACGGCTGATGAGGTGGCCATCCAGGAATCGGTGAACACCCGAAAAGGGGTGGAGCGGTGTGTCAGGTATGCCTATGAGTACTGCCGGAAAAGGGATCGAAGGAAACATCTCACCCTCTGCGGCAAGAACAATGTCCTGGTTTACGAGTCCGGCCTCTGGTACCGGGTATTCCGGGAACTCCATGGCTTCTATCCGGACATAGAAATCGATTACCAGCATGTGGACGCACTCTGCATGTGGATGATAAAGAATCCGGAGCAGTTCGATGTGATCGTGGCGAGCAACCTTTTCGGTGATATCATTACGGACATCGGGGCCGTTATTCAGGGCGGCATGGGCATTGCGGCCGGGGGAAACATCAACCCCGAAGGCAATGCCATGTTCGAACCAATCGGCGGGTCGGCGCCGAAGTATACAGGACTTGGGAAGATCAATCCCATGGCCGCCATCGCGGCCGTGCAGATGATGCTCGAATACCTGGGGGAGGAAGCGCCCGCCCGGGCGGTCCTCGGTGCCATCAAGAAGGTAGTGAAAGACGATCTTAGGAGCCTCGCCGCCGGCATGATGGGATACTCCACCAGCGAGGTGGGGGATTTGGTGGCACAGGCTGTCTCCTGTTGATGATGGAGCAATAATGGAAGATGTGACCGTAGCGGCCGTGTGCATGCATTCGGAGCCGGGGCAGGTCGATGAGAACCTGGGTGCGACTGGCCGATTCGTGGCCGAAGCAGCGGGCAAGGGTGCGGATATTATCTGCTTTCCCGAACTGAGCCTGACAGGATATTCCCTGGCTCGTGATGAGGGGGACCGCTGTTCCCTGTCCCTCCCGGTGGCGGAATCCCTTCTCACCCGCCTTGCCAGGGATTCCGGTGCCGCCGTTATTGCCGGGTTTGCCGAAGAGGCGGGCGGGGGCAAACCGTTCATCACCCAGGTTGCCGTCGGCCCTGAAGGTTTTATCGGCGTGCACCGGAAGTCACACCTCGGCCCTCCTGAAAGAGATGTCTACCGGGCAGGAGATGCCATAGACACGTTCTCCTTCGGCGGAACAGTATCCGGCATTCAGCTGTGTTACGAAACCCACTTTCCTGAGATCAGTACCACCATGGCCGTGGGCGGGGCAGAAGTGCTCTTCTTCCCGCATGCGTCACCAAGGGGGAGTGGGGAAGAAAAGCTGGAAAACTGGCTCAGGCACCTCCCTGCCAGGGCTTTTGACAACGGTGTCTTTGTTGTTGCATGCAACCAGGTGGGGAAAACGGCCGCAGGTTTTTCCTTTCCCGGGGTTGCAGTGGTCATCGGGCCGGACGGACGAATTGAGGCCTCGTATGCCGGAGAAGATGAGGAAATTCTTGTTGTCCGGCTTCAATCCCGCAAACTTCTGAACGTGAGGAAAAATCGCATGAAGTATTTTCTCCCGAACCGAAGACCTTCCCTCTACAAACCAGCTTGACATGAAAAGAAAATCTGTACTATAAAAGAACCATCTACATGCAGGAGGTGTAACAATGGCTGAGTATTGTGTAAATGTGTTTTTAGATGAGGAAGAACAGAAAAAAATCGAGGAATTGGGATTGGGGGACCAGATTCAGGATATGGGAGGCAAGAAAGGGGTCAAGGTCTCGATGAGCCAGAAGGACCTGAAAAAATTACAGAAGGGTTTCCCTGACCTGGTATTTGATGCTGATGACGCGTGTGAATTGCCCGATGAAGCGAGAGACAAGCTGGTTGATATTATCCTTGAATTAAAAACCACTGATGTCATGAAATTTGCCATCACAAAACTCTATAATCCGCTGGCAGGCAGGGCGCCCAGGAGCAAGGTCCACTAACGAGGCTGTATTGCAATAAAAAGAAGGCGCGTCGACCGTCTCGCGGTCTTTCGCGCCTTTTTGTTTTCTGGTCTTTCGTTTGTTTGTTTAAACACAACCGGTGGGTTTTGGAAGGCCTGCCATTTTACAGGCGCCTTTGCCCGGGCCGCTTGGAAACAGTTCATAGATGTATTTCAGTTTGTAACCGGTGACTTTGGAGAGAATCCGCACCATGGGAGCGATTCCATTTTTCTTGTAATATTCCTGAAGAACGTTGATCACCTTCCAATGCTCGTCGGTCAGTTCCTCGATTCCCTCTGTCGTTTTCACATGCCTGACCCAGGCTTCATTCCAGTTATTGAAATCATCTATGAAACCATCTTCGTCTACATTGAAGGAGTTTCCTTCAAAATCCACTGTAGGCATACCCTTTACCCTCCTTTTTTTAGATATTATGCTATCTTATATAGCCTCAGTCCCTTTTTAGAAAATTGAATATAAGACATATCTTTGTTGATGTCAATTATTGTTTTTGCTCATTTGAGAATTTTTTCCATTTTTCTTTTCAGGGCCGCGGCACAGAAAGCCCTGGCCCATCCCGGGTCTCCGGCAGCGTGAATATGGGTATAGGTGGCAAGGAGATTATGCTTTACGATTCCATCATGGGTCCCGTCAACCCCATGACCTCTCTGCACGTGAAAAGCGAAATGGATCCCTTCCCGGGATGTCAGAACGGCCCTTGAATAGTGAAACTCGTGTCCTTTCAAGATCTTGCCGATCGGATAGAAAGGATTTTGCTCTTTGACCTTCATGATGGTGTAGCCATGCCCCTGGGGCTTCTTCTCGAGCAGAAGCTGGAGGGGAAGTGCCCCCACCATGGGATAGGATTTCCGGCCCATAACGAGGGTTTCGCCCAGGTACATGAGCCCGCCGCATTCCGCGTAGACCGGCAGTCCCTGGTTGATGGATTCCTTGAGGGAGCGTCTGAACTCCTTATTCCCGGCGAGGGCCTCAGCCTGAGTTTCAGGGAATCCGCCGCCAATATACAGTGCATCCAGATCGGGTAGACGGGTGTCGGAAACGGCATCCACTTTCACCAGGCTGGCGCCGAGGTGTTCCAGTTGCTTCAGGTTTTCGGGGTAGTAAAACCAGAAGGAACGATCCAGGATATAGCCTATCCGGGAACGGTCATCCTGAACCTGCGGGATCTCTTCCTGCAACGTGCCGGAGGAAGAGACAGCGAGGGGTTCGACTTTTCGTGCCAGGTCCAGGATGGCCTCCGGCTTGAGGTTTTCCAGAACGGCATTTTTTGCCCAGCGAACCGCCTTTTCGGAATGCTCTCTTTCCTGGCAGGGGACAAGTCCCATATGGCGTTCCGGGAAGATGTTTCCGTGCAGCTTCGGGACCACGCCCAGGACCGGAATGCGGCAATATTTTTCAATAGCTCCCGTAATCAGGGCGATCTGCCGGGGGCCGGCGGCACGATTGAGTATCACTCCGGCGATATGAAGATCCGGATCAAATACCTGGCATCCCTTGACAATAGCTGCAATGGTCCTTGTCGCCATGGAAACGTCAACGATCAGCACAACAGGGGCCTTCAGGAGTTTGGCCAGTTCCGCCGTGCTGCAACGTCCGTGGACGTCAAGGCCGTCATAGAGGCCGCGGTTCCCTTCTATGAGAGAGACATCTGCTCCCCGGGAGTGCGAAGCAAGTGAGAAAAGAATCTCGTGATTATTCATGAGGAAGGAATCCAGGTTGTGACAGGTGCGTGCTGCGGCAAAGCTGTGCCACCCCGCGTCAATAAAATCGGGTCCCTTCTTGAACGGAGCGACTTCATATCCCATTTCCCGCCATGCAGCGATAAGTCCGAGGGTCAGGATAGTCTTGCCGGAGCCTCCCCTGAGCCCCGCGAGAACAATTCTCGGTTTCTTGAGTAGCGTCATTCCTTCAATACCATGTGCAAATTAGGGCAGAATCATTTCCAGCTATGAATCCTGCGGTATGGTTGTGAGCTTGTGAAACTCTTCATTTTTTTTATTGACAATGTCAAGGACTTTTTATTATAAATTAATCCTTAACTATTTGAAAATTGAACTAATTACAATATTCACAAATAGTTAGTGGCTGTTCATAAATAAATTTCAGGCACGAGCAGGTTTCCAATCCAGAAATGGACCGTTTTGGGAGGAAACAAAGAAGCGACCCTGTTTTCTCAGCAACACGGGTGACAATGCCTCGGGACCGGGGAAAACAGGCTGAAAAGATTGAGAAAGTATAGTGATTTTTGTGCAGGGAGGAGGTGAATGATACAAGTTTAATATTTTTTTAGTGGAATACTCTTCAATTAGCAAAAGGAGGCAATAATAATGGCTTTTGAACCTAAGGAAGATCAAAAAGAGCTGAAGTATGATGAGCTTCGCGTTTACTCGGATGAGGAGCTCAAGAATTATACGAATGAGGAGCTCAAGAATTTCAAGGTGAAACATGCTATTCCTGATGTGGAAGAGCTGGAAAAGGGACCCTGGCCCAGCTTTGTCGCGGACGCCAAACGGGAGGCCCTGCACCGGAAGAAACTGCCCAATGACCGCATGTTGATTGACAGGGATGTGGTTGAAGATATGCTGGGACAGCTCCAGGTCTCTTTCGATGACGGTGAGACCCACTGGAAACATGGTGGTATCGTTGGTGTTTTCGGCTATGGTGGGGGTGTTATCGGAAGGTATTCCGACCTCCAGGAAAAATTTCCTTCAGTAGCCCATTTCCACACAATGCGTGTGAACCAGCCTGCCAGCAAGTTCTATAATTCAGATTATCTCCGTTCCCTTTGCGATCTGTGGGAATATCGTGGGAGCGGCCTGATGAACATGCATGGATCTACCGGCGACATCGTTTTTATCGGGACTACCACGGAACAGTTGGAACCAATCTTTTATGAACTCGGACATGTCCTGCAACAGGACCTCGGCGGATCAGGGTCCAATCTCCGGACACCTTCCTGCTGTCTCGGCAAGGCACGCTGCGAGTGGTCTTGCTATGATACCCAGCAGATGTGTTACGAGCTGACCCACTACTACCAGGATGAACTTCATCGACCCGCCTTCCCGTACAAGTTTAAATTTAAATTTGACGGATGTCCGAACTGCTGTGTCGCATCTATTGCCCGTTCAGATATGTCTTTTATCGGCACCTGGCGTGACAACATCAGGATCGACCAGGAAGCCGTCCAGGCCTATATCAACGGGGAGATCGCCCCCAACGGCGGCGCCCATGCCGGCAAGGACTGGGGAAAATTTGATATCCAGAAAGAGGTCATTGATCTCTGTCCGACCAAGTGCATGTGGATGGAAGACGGGAAGCTCATGATCGATGACAAGGAATGCACCCGGTGCATGCATTGCATCAATGCCATGCCGCAGGCCCTGAGACCGGGGACTGATACGGGAGTGAGCATTCTTTTCGGCGCCAAGGCGCCTATTCTCGAAGGGGCACAGATGTCCGTGCTGACCGTTCCCTTCATGAAGGTCGAGGAACCATACGACAATGTGAAGGAACTGGTGGAAAAAGTCTGGGATTGGTGGATGGAAGAAGGCAAGAACCGGGAACGTCTGGGCGAACTGATCCAGCGGTACGGTATCCCCAAGTTCCTGGAGATGCTCGAACTGCCGCCCATGCCGCAAATGGTGAAGGAACCGAGAAGCAATCCCTACATTTTCTGGAAAGAAGAAGATGTCCCGGGCGGATGGCAGCGTGATATCAATGAATACAGAGCGAGACATAAGAGATAGGAGGGACCAACAATGGCATTATCTACTGAAAGATTTGGATTGTTCAATCCGGATAAACCCATGGAGAACAGGCTGACGGACCTTGGTCCAAGGCATTTCTGGCAGTATTTCCCTCCTATTATTCAGAACAATTACGGAAAATGGAAATACCATGAGATCCTGGAACCGGGAGTGCTTGTGCATGTTTCCGAGACGGGGGATAAAGTCTTCACCATTCGCTGCGGCGGCTGCCGTTTCATGTCCGTGGAACATGTCCGGGAGATTTGTGAAATCGCTGACAAATACTGTGAAGGTTATGTGCGTTTTACGACCAGGAACAACATTGAATTCATGGTGGACAGCGCAGACAAGATGGAGGCCTTGAAAAAAGATCTCCAGGGCAGAAAGCATGTGACCGGGAGCTACAAGTTCCCCATTGGCGGGACCGGCGCCGGCCTGACCAACATCGTTCACACGCAGGGTTTTCTCCACTGCCATACGCCGGCCACGGATGCGTCCTCAATGGTCAAAGCGGTCCTGGATGATCTCTTTGACTATTTTCAGGGTATGAGCCTCCCTGCGCAGGTACGCGTTTCCATGGCATGCTGCCTCAACATGTGCGGCGCCGTGCATTGCTCGGATATTGCACTCCTGGGCTATCACCGGAAACCGCCCGTCATTGATCATGAGGTGATTAATAAGCTTTGTGAAATCCCCCTGGTTATCGCGGCATGTCCGACCGGGGCTATTTCCCCCGCGAAGACGGAAGAGGGCGGAAAGACCGTTAAAATCAAGGAAGAACGGTGCATGTTCTGCGGGAACTGCTACACCATGTGCATGGCGGTACCCCTGGCAGACAAAGAAGGTGACGGGGTGACCATCCTCGCCGGAGGAAAGATCTCCAACCGGATCAGCCCTCCGAAATTTTCCAAGGTGGTCGTTCCCTTCCTGCCGAACAGCTTTCCGCGGTTTCCGGAAGTATGTGCGACGGTGAAAAAGATCATCGAGGCCTATGCCGATGATGCCAATAAATATGAACGGATTGGTGACTGGGCCGAGAGGATCGGATGGGAGAAATTTTTTGAGAAGTGTGACCTTCCGTTCAGCGACCATCTTATTGATGACTACAGGCTGCAATACGACACGTACCGGACGACGACCCAGTTCAAGTACACTGAAGCGGCCTGGGAGGTTTCCAGGGCGGCGGGTGGCATTGACTGATTGTTCGTTCAAACCATCTCAGTAAAGGAGCAAACAGATGGAAGATATAAAGAAGGCCATTCTGGCTTTTGCCGAAAGCAGCAAGAAGACCAAGTTTTACTTCAAAGACCTCGAGAAAGCGGTACAGAAGACGATGCCGGACGCAAAAGCCAGGGAGATCAAGAAGGCTGCTACCGCCCTCATCAATGAAGAAAAACTCATTTACTTCTCTACCGGCAGCAGCACCATGTATGGTCTGAAAGGACGAGGTGTTACCGAGGATCACTAGCCTCTGTTTGCAGTGATTTTTGTGGACCAATGAACTTGTTCTCTAGCAGGAGAGGTCGCTGTCCCTTGTCGGATTGCGACCTCTTCTTTTCTTGCCCGGACGCCCAGGGATAACCGGCCCCCGGCGCCGATACTTCTCACGGAGAACCCGCATAGCGCATAGGTTCTCCTGACCAGAGGTTAGAATATCAGGATGCTCAAGGGGGCCACCTGACGCTTCGCGAATTGTGGGTGGAGATTCAGGGGGAGCAGGAGCACGATATCTTATCAGGATAGATTTGGAAGGAATAGTATGAAAACACCACAGGGAGCTGAAGAATTTATCGCTCAGCAGAAGGAGATTCTGGCACAGAATTCCGAATGTGCCAGCTCAAGTTATAATCTCGGCGTCGCCCTCATGAGCCAGGGAAAGCTGGACGAGGCCATTGAGGCATTCAACGATGCCATTGGGAACAGTGCCCGGATGTTTGAGGGATATGTGAATCTCGGGTATATCTATTTCAAGAAAGGAAACCTTGAACAGGTCATAGAGGTAAACAAGAAGGCAATCGAGATAGAACCCCGCTATGCCAGGGGATACGCCAATCTGGGATTTGCCTACCTCCAGCTCTTGAGAACCGACGAGGCTATCGATGCGCTTGAAAAGGCCATCGAGTTGAACCCTGACATTGTGCAGGCATGGAGCAACCTGATAAACGCCCACCTCCAGAAGGACAACGTATCCAAAGCTATCGAGACGGGTGAAAAGCTGGTTGAAATGGCGCCGGACTTCGCCCTTGGGCAGAATAACCTTGCTTTTGCCTATTATAGCAATGGAGACTATGAAAAGGCGATTGTCTGTCTGGATAAGGCTGTTTCCCTTGGATTCCAGGTACATCCGGAATTTCTCAGAAAACTGGAACCCTATCGCCCCTCATGACGGTGACATCTCTTTTTGAGCAATACGGGGTTCTGACTGCAGCGGCGGATCTCGCATTCAGGGAAATGCGCAGCCAATATCCCTCCTGCGTGAGGTGCGAACCGCTCTGTGCAGACTGCTGCCATGCCGTGTTCGGCCTGTTCCTGATTGAAGCAGCCTATCTGAGATTTCAATTCGAGAAACTTCCCAGGAAGGAAAGGCGCCAGACCGCCTCCAGGGCCGCTAAGGCTGAGAAGGAAATGGAAAGATTGATAAACGAGGCGAAAAAGGGGGAAGGTCAGCAGCAGGGGTCCTATCCTCTTGAAAAAGCCCGGGTCCGATGTCCGCTGCTCAATGACCTGAATGAATGCGTGCTCTATCAACACCGTCCTCTCACCTGCAGGGTGTATGGCATCCCCACCGCTATTCACGGAAAGGCCCATATTTGCTGGAAGGCGGAGTTCGAAAAGAAAAAAGCATACCCTGCATTTAATCTCGACGAGGTGAACAGGAAACTGTACCATCTCTCCGGGGAGTTCCTGCGGGAGGCCGGAGGAAGTGATCCGTCAAAGGCAACTTTTCTGGTAAGTGTTTCCAAGGTTATCGGGACCCGGACACCCGATCTGATACAGGAAATTTTTCTATGATGGAAGAGAGTTCTTCCACGTGGCCCCGCAGATGCTTTTTGATAAGCCGGAGTTCTTCCTTGCCTCCGTCCCGGTAGATTTCGAGGAGTGGCCGGAAGGCCGAAGTGAGTTCCTCGGGGGAAAAGGATCGAAGAAGATCAAGAAAATCCCCGGCAATGGTTTTGCTGTAAGAGTCCTGATCAATCATCATCGTGAGTGCCTCAAAAAATCCCTGTGTTACCGCCGGCAGGATATTCCCTTCAATCCAGATCATCTCTCCCACCCCGTCGAGCCGGTCAAGCCGCATCCTCAGACCCAGGTCAAGAAAGAAAAAAAGGAGATTGGCCAGATTTTTCTTCGAATGGCGGCCGGGCAGGGTGAGTAACGGTTCATACCCCCGGGCGGTGGTGAGCCTGACACTGGGCGTCCCTTTTGCATTCCTGATGATAAAATCCCCGGCAGCATGACTCCACGGACGTACCTGACGGGCAGTCTCGGGATCGAAGAGCAGCGTCAGTGTCCGAGCTGCCTGGCGGAAGAGTTCAAAAAAGAGCCTTTTCCCGGCGGTGTAATATCCCTGTTGCTGATCCCAGACCTGAAGATACATTTTCCCCGCGTCGTCGCGTAACATATGCCATTCATGATACCCTTCCAGCCATTCTCCCAGGAGGAAGAAGAGGGTCTTTTTTTGACTGTCGCGGACAATCTCCCGGTCTCCCATGCAGTAGACTTGGGGAAGACCGCAGGAAGGGTGTTTCCTGTTCAGCAAGGAGAGGGTGATGGATTCCTGTTTCAGTGCCTCCTTGCTTTTTCCGGTCATGGCCGTAACCAGGGAGAACTTGGCGCATGTGCCTTTCCCTTCCACTTCCACACTGGCAACATGATACAGTGCCCCCTGTTTCTCACTCCGTATCAGAAGCGTCCTGATCTGGTCTTCTCGGGGAGGCTGTTCCTGAGGCGGCCGATGGAGTGCGTTCAGGAAACATGCAAGGTGATCCTCAAGGAGAAATCCTCGTGCAGCATTGAAATAATCTCCGAGCGTGAGAAAGGGATGTGGAGTTGAAGGGGAGATGAGCAGCGGTCTTTCAAGGTCTTCCTGTGTGAGAGAGATATCTCCTTCGGGTGAAGAAAAAAGGAAACGTGTGATCATAACCGTGCATGGGCCTCGGCGGCCACCTGCCCCACCGTCTTTTTTTCAAGAAAACCGTGTTCGTATATTTCTATCTGAACCGTTTCGGTCCGAAGCTCTTCCAGGTCTTTCTTTATTTCCGTTGCTCCAAGGTTTCCAAGGAGGCGGGCTGCATAACCCCGCACCGCGGGGTCATCGTCTTTCAGGTAGGGAATAAAATGCAGGGCGTGCTTTCGCAAAAGATCAGGCCGCTCTCCGGCAATGGATCCAAGGGTACAAAGGGTCATGGCTCTTCTGGTTTCATCACCGAGGAACCGGTACAGTTCAGGGATATACCCGGCAAAAAGGTCCAGCTTGTGCCGGATTATTTCCCCGATGGCCTCGAATGCCCCCCAGCTGGATGCTGCGGTGTCCGAAATGGCGGTGAAGAGGCGCTGGAGAAGTTTGGAAATGCTGGCGGGCCTGTCCGCCGCGATCCTGGCGGCTACGCATCCGAGCGCCTCAGCAGCACGGTGGCGGAACTGCGGATCCGGTGAATAGAGCAGACGCATCAGGTTCCTCTCCATTTTTCGATCTGTTTGCGCAGCCTCAATCAAGGGCGCCAGCCTGTAATCCCTGATCAGTGCCTCCACTTCCTGCTTGGTGTACGATTTTCCGTTGGGGGATTGTTTTTTCCCTTTTGGGACAGGTTTTGCGTTTTCAAGTTTTTTCCTGACCCCGTCCGCGGTGACTTCCAGCACATCCTCATGAAAGCGTACAAAGAAAAGGGCTCCGCTAATCCTTCTCCCTTCAAAGAAACCACCCGGCAGGACGAGGTGGTTCACATAATCGTAATGCTCGACAAGCTCTTCCTGATAATCTTCCCCCGGGGCCAGGTTCCAGGCCAGGTCCCAGTCCATATCGCATCCGAATACCAGGGCCTCAATCTGCGCTGAACCCAGGTTGTGGCCAGTCACATCGCAGGCATAAACAGCGCCGCAGGAACAGGAGCCTACCGGCATTTCGCTCGCTCTGCGGAGGTTCAGTTCTTTCGGCTTTTCTATCAGCTTTCCGCAGAAAGGGCAGGAGGGTCTTTTTATGAATTCTCTCCCAAGGAGTTTGTTTTCATGCATGTATCTTTTCCGTAATTTTCCACGCTCAGGCCCGGACTTTGAGATCCATATTCCGCGAGTCTTTATCATACTCGAATTCCGTGATTTCAAAGTCGGAACGCGTTTCCTTGAAGTGAATGAGCCAGTTCCGGTATTGAGAACCCGCAAACTCGCAGCTGAGCGTCCCGATCCGTGCGTTCAGTTTTTTCAGTTTCGGGACCACTGCCTCCGAGAAGGCGGTCATAATCGTGAATTCGTCGTCTGCAGTCAGCCTTTCTCTCATGGGTCACTTTCTCCGGAATCGGCGTTTCTCCCTTTTCCGTTATTTGCTCGGCCCCGGCAGATCAAGGGTCATGCACTGGTTCGAAGGGCCGCACGATTTTGTCGTCAGTTTGGGCTTATTGCCGCCGGGACCCACGCCCATGGCATAGTTCGTGCGGCTGACAACCCGTTCAAAAGTGTCGGACCGGCACTCAGGGCAGGTCAGCTCAAGTTCTTCCTCTGTACTGGTGAAGAGTTTTTCAAAGATATTGCCGCATTTCAGGCACCTGAATTCAAATATGGGCATTGCTTTGCTCCTTCGTTTTGAAGTATAACAGAACACGCGGGGCGTCAGAAATGAGGAGACGGAATCTGGAATAAGAGCCAGTGCGCAAATATCTCCCGGTACATTTTCTGAATAGCTGCCCCTGCATACCGTACTCTTTAAATATAGTTCCCTCCCGGAATAAAGTCAAATGACCATTCTCTCATTCCATCCCTGTTTCGGGGCAGACAGACAGGTCATCATCGGTGCCGGGAATTTGACCGGAGAGGACCTGGCGTTCATTCGACGGGCCGACGCCATTATCCTGCCGCAGGGGTGCTCTTCCGAACTCTACCAGGCCTGCCTCCAATCCGGGGCCGCCGTCTTTCCGGAATATGGCCCCCGCTTCCGGTATCCCGGAAAAATCGGCCAGACGCAGCTCTTTGAGGAAGTGTCATGCTCTCATCCGGAAACCTACTGCTGGAACCATGTTGCAGAGCTACAAATGTCCCTGGAAAATGGAAAGGTGCTGCCCCGGACATTTCCGTTTTTCCTTAAAATGGACACCGTTCATGAAGGGGAGGGGGTGTTTTTTATTGAAGACGACGCAGGTCTTCGGAGAGTGCTCGGACAATTGGAGGAAAAAGAGGCGACCGGGAGCCGGGGTTTTCTGACCCAGGCAGCAATAGCCACTGTTGGAAACACGCTTCGGGCAGTGATTATCGGCCGCAGGATTTTTACCTACTGGAAACGGCCGGCTGAAAGAGGCCGGATGATCACCAACATAGGCAAAGGCGGCTTGATCGATAGGGAATGGCGGCCCGACCTTCAGGAAAAGGCTGTGGCGGAAGCAAAGAAGCTGTCACGCAGGACCGGAATCAACCTGGCAGCCATTGATCTGGCAGTTGCAGTGAACGAACCGGATCCCCAGCCGTTTTTTCTTGAAATCAACTATTACTTCGCACGCAGGGGGCTTGGGGGCACCTTTTCCTATTACCGGCTCCTCTATCAGGCCGTGCAGGAATGGCTTGCCGAAAGGGGCTTGGATCCTCGCAGGGTGGTGCTTTTTTGACCCGGTTCCCTGCTCATTGGAAAACCTGGTCCTGAAGGGGAGGCACAGATCCCGCTTTGCGGGAGGCCTAAACCGGGAGATAAAGTGACTAGAGTTTGAAGTGAGCTGGAGTTAATGGAGCGGTTTGCTCTTCTCTCCGACAGAATGGAAAGAAATTCCTCAACTCCAGTCATTCTAGTCAGTCTAGATCACTCTAATCACTCTGGAGATCCGGAAATAGACAGGCCCCCTCTGGAGGCACCCTGAAGCCGAGCTCTCCGGATTACTCCAGGATTTTTATGGAGACCCTTCTGCTCCGGGGGCCGTCAAACTCACAGAAAAAGATCTTCTGCCAGGTCCCGAGAACCAGGCTGCCGTTCTCAATGAATACTGCCACCGAACTGCCCATGAGAGAGGCCTTTATGTGGCTGTCCGCGTTTCCTTCCAGATGGCGGTAACCGGCACCCGCGGGAACAAGTTCGTTCAATTTGGTCAGGATGTCTTGACAGACCGCGGGATCAGCACCTTCATTAATAGTAATCCCGGCCGTAGTATGCGGCACGTAGACCATGCAGATGCCGTTCACCGTTCCATGCCTGGACACCTCTTCCCGGACTTTGGCGGTTATGTCAACCATTTCGATCCTGGTACTTGTCTTGACCGGTATGGAGCTGGACATGGGACCTCCTTTCACGGGGTTGCAGGCACCCCTCTTTCAGGGCAGGATGATCCGGGGCGACGGGTCCTCCGAAGGTTCATCGTTTGCGCCCATTTCATCTCTGAGTTTTTCGTAATGGGCGATGGTCTTTTCCAGGAGAAATGCAAGGACGGGGCTCATACCATGAAACACATCTCTGTCAAGACCCCGGGAGGCCGCCGAAAGGGCCAGGCCTGCATAGTCCTTTTCATCCCGCTTGCAAAATATGTATGCCATTTCTTCCAGACGATATTTCAGAATATTCACCATCTCCGGATGAAAATATTCTTCGGCCCATTTTTCCTTGATGCTCCTTACTCGTTCCTCCTGTTGCACCTCGGAGAGCAGAAGCGGTCCTTCTTCCGAATCTTCCAGCTGGAGGAGGAGGGGTTCCATTTTCTCAAGAGGGATTGTCCAGGTTCCTATGGATGGATGAGAGAATAATTTTTCCATCTGCGAGCGGGTCGGAGCGTCCCCTGCATCAGGCCATTCGGGAAAGAAATCGTAAACCGGGGGGCGATCCAGTGTGCTGCCTTGAGAAAGCAACAGGCTCCTGAATTCAGCATACTCCCGGGGCACGTCCAGGGCCCCCTGCAGAGATTTGCCATAGGCATATTCCAGAACAGTGGCGGCATGGGAAACGGAGACCTGAATATTTATTTCCATTTCACCCTGGACCGCTGTTTTCAACTCTTTCATTCTTTTTTTGCTGCAATGGGCCGAGTGGAATTCAATGATTCCTTTTTCGTCATTGACCTGGCCGATTCCTATGTCATATCCGGAAGGTGTTCTCGGCAGTGCAACGTATACGCCGCGGGAACCGAACCCATCAATTACCCCGAGAAACGCCTCGGCTTCTTCTTTGTGGTTCGCCTTGCGGAGGAAGGAAGGTTCGGGATGACTTTCACCGGTCAAGAACGGCGCTTCGAAACCATGTTGCCTCAGCCTGAACGCGGCACGCCTGATCGCTTTTCGGATATCCTTCTGATTATATGCTTTATAGAGTGCTTCCAGAAGAGGGATGGTTGCCTTGTCATCCGTGGGGAGGCGCTCCACCAGGACCCTGGCCAGTCGTGAGTTTGGAATTTGCGGAACCAGCAGTTCCGGGCTGTTATTCTTATACTCTGCGAGCAGTGAATCGAGGAGGGCTTTGTCTTCAGGAGGGAGCGGGGGAGATGGGAGGACGGATTTTTTCCTTTGCCCTTTTTTTCGTCCCATCCTCAGGCGGCCTTCTTCCGCTCAATGGCTACGTGGTCAATATACCCGGCCTCCTTCAGGTAGACATTTATTGTCTCCTCGGGAGCCGTTTGCCATGTCCCGCCCACATAATTGGGAGTAATCGGCAATTCGCGGTGTTCATTTCCCCGGTCGACAAGGATGGCAAGTTCGATTTTCCTGGGGCGACCGAAGTCCATGAGAGCATCCATGGCAGCCCGCACGGTCCTGCCGGTAAAAAGGACATCATCCACCAGGATAATAGTCTTGTCGTCTATGGAAAAGGGAAGATTCGTCTTCCCCACCGTCGGCGCAGGACCAATCCGTGTCCAGTCATCCCTGTAAAGAGTGATATCCAGTACGCCAAGCGGAACACTCAGCCCCCTTGTTTTTCGGACAATGTCTTGAATGCGGGCAGCCAGATAGGCCCCTCCTGTCCGAATCCCCACAAGTACAAGATCTTTTCCGGTCCCGTTCTTCTTGACAACCTGCTCGGCAATTTTCCGGATATTCTCAGAAATTTCCTTCTGTTTTAAGATGACTGTTTTTGTCATAGACTGTTTCCGAGAGCCTTCTTATAGAAAAACTTGATTAATAGCCAACAGCGGCTCGTAAGTCAATAAAAAAACTGATTGACAAGAATATCGGTGCGCGCCGTTTTCAGAGAAACCGTGATGGAATTTATAGCCTCCAGGGTTGAAAAATTTTCCCGGCTCAGGTAAGCTCTCAAGAAAAGAAAGGAAATAGACACAGGAGGAGAAATGAAAGACCCGTCCGGCACATCTCATTTCCATGAACTCCAGGAGCAACTCGGTTACCGGTTCAGGGACACGACTCTGCTGCAGCAGGCCTTTCAGCATGCATCGTATGTGAACGAAAAGGCCGACAAGCAGATCAAAGACAATGAACGGCTGGAATTTCTGGGGGATGCCGTCCTTGATCTCGCCATAAGCCATCTTTTGATGGATCGTTTTCCGGAAGTCAGTGAAGGGGCCCTTTCCAGATTCCGGTCCATGATTGTGGATGAACAGGGGCTCTGCAATGTTGCATCCCATCTGAAGCTGGGCGACTATGTCCTCCTGGGAAAAGGCGAAGAGCAGACTGCAGGGAGAAAGAAGCCCTCTATCCTGGCGAATACCGTGGAGGCTGTCTTTGGGGCCATATATCTGGACGGCGGGTATGACAGGACATTCAAGGTGGTTGCAGAGATTTTTTCCCGGTCTTTGGCGCGTATTGACCACCCGGAAATGGTTCATGATTTCAAAAGCCGACTGCAGGAATGTACGCAAAAAATAAGCAAAACCATGCCCAGGTACCGGCTTGTGGAGGAAAAAGGCCTTCCGCACGACAGACACTTTGTTGTGGAAATAATCTATAATGGAACTACCCTTGCCCGGGGCGAGGGCAAGAGCAAGAAAGAAGCGGAACAGCATGCAGCCAGGGAGGCCCTTTTGTGTCTGGAGACCGGCAAAAGCATTTCATAGTTCCCGTTTTTATTCCCAATCAGGGATGCCCTCATCGGTGTATTTTCTGTGAACAGGAGAAGATCACCTCTGAAAAGAAAGGCAGGGTAACCGCATCTCATGTTACCCGGATTATCGAGACGGCGCTCCACTCACGGAAATTTGATCCCGCGCGTGCTGAAGTGGCTTTTTACGGGGGTACGTTTACCAGTCTGAAACTCCGGGTAATAAGAGAACTGCTCGGGGCTGTTGCGCCCTTCTTGGAAAAGGGAATGTTTGCGGGCGTCAGGGTCTCTACACGCCCGGATTCCCTGGACATTGAGAAGCTGGACCTGATGAAACGGGCCGGCGTGAGAACGGTGGAGCTGGGCGTTCAGTCCATGGATGATCACGTCCTTGCATTGTCGGGGAGGGGGCACGCTGCGGCTGATTCAGAGAACGGCGTCGGTCTCCTGAAGAATCTTGGATTTCAGGTGGGGGTGCAACTGATGCCGGGGCTTCCCGGAGATTCCCGAGAGGTTTTTCTGTCAACGGTGGAGAAGGTCATCGGGCTCGGGCCGGATATGGCAAGACTGTATCCTGCGTTGGTGATAAGAGGGACGGGCCTTGCTCGAATGTATGAACAGGGGAATTACGCGCCTCTGGGACTCTTCAAGGCCGTGGACATCTGTGCGGAGAGCTGTAAGATGCTTGAAGACGCCGGAATTTGCGTAATAAGGATTGGACTTATGTCTTCACCCACGCTCCTGCTTCAGGGCCAGATCCTGGCGGGGCCGTGGCACGCAGCCTTTGGGTTTCTGGTACGGTGCCGGATGTATCAGAAAGTCATTGAGTCGCAGCTGCCTTCCCGGGGCCGCATGAGAAAGATCAGGATACGGGTCCGGAGCAGGGATGTCCCGCTTCTGCGGGGGTACGGGAATGAAGGAATGAGATGGATTTCCATGATGACCGGGGCGGAAGATGTGGCGGTGGAAGGAGATCGCTCCCTCGCTCCGGGACGGATAGAGGTTTCCGGATCATGACATTCCTGAGTGGATTCATTGCAATCCTTGGGCCCCCGAATGTCGGAAAGTCAACGCTTCTGAACGGGATCATAGGGTCCAAGATTGCAATAGTCTCCCCGAAACCGCAGACAACCCGGAACCGGATTCTGGGGGTCCATCACGGCGATGGATTCCAGATGGTTTTTATGGATACCCCCGGTATCCACAGAACACGAACACCTCTCCACAAGAGCATGGTGGAGTCGGCCCGCTCGGCCTTGCAGGAGGTGGACATTCTTCTCTTGATGGTGGACCTGCACCATCCTGATGCCCCTGAAATTCCTTCTCTCATCAGGGCGGTACGGCAGGCAAAAAAAACATCTCTCCTGGTTCTCAATAAGATTGACAGGGGAAGCAGGACAGACATCCTTCCCGTCATGAAAACATTCGGCGATGAACGGCTCTTTCAGGCCATTGTCCCGGTCTCGGCGCTCCGGGGAGAAGGAGTGCCGGATTTGCTGCAGGCAGTCAGGGAGCAACTCAAGCCAGGGCCCCCGTTTTTTCCACCCCACATGAGAACGGACCAGCCTGATACCTTTCTGATGGCGGAGATCATCAGGGAAAAGATCTATCTTTTCGTCCGGCGCGAGCTGCCGTATTCTTCAGCCGTAGTCGTGGAAAGAACAGAAGAGATTCCGGAGAAGAATCTGCTCAGGATCTTTGCCGCTGTCCACGTGGAGACGCAGTCACAAAAGAGAATCCTGGTGGGGCACAATGGAAACATGGTACGGAAAATCGGGAGTGCCGCACGAGCGGAACTGGAGAGGCGTTTTGCTGTGCAGGTCTATCTGAAGCTCGTCGTTAAGGTAGACAAAAATTGGAGCAGGGATACCCGCGCCCTCCAGCGACTGGGGTACTAAACAAATCAGCCGCTCAACGAGCGGCTGATTTGTTTAGGAGAAAAGAGTAATTTCTTTTACCCATCTCTTCTGCAAAATGCTTGCCATATCTTCCCGTCCTCCGTAAAATAATATAACCAATTGGAATATCAATTATTTTCTGGAAATTGAGGCATGGATGGCAGTTTGGGTTACGCCATAAAAGTACAAAATATTGTACCGTCTATCGGCAATTTTCGGAACTGCGAACATAACCTGTTGAAATAAAATAAAAATGTTTAGTACAAAATTTTGGCTATCATATAACTATTTGATATTTTTTCATCTTATGCTGCATCAGGCTCTTGGTGATGCCGAGCATCCTTGCCGCGTGGGCCTGAATGTTGTCAGACTGGCTCAGGGCCCTCCTGATCATATTTTCCTCTATCTTGCTCAACGCCTCCTGTAAAGGGATACTTGACGGGATGAATCGATCGATATCGAACTGTGATTCCGTCGCCCCGATCTCTTCGGACAGGTCCTGGGGGGTGATCATGCCGCCCGAACTCAGGACGAGGGCCCTTTCAATCACATTCTGGAGCTCTCGGACATTCCCCGGCCAGGAATACCGGAAAAGCAGTTTCCAGGTCTCAGGACTCAGTTCAATCTTCGTAGCTGCTTTCCCTTCCGCATACTGGTCGATGAAGGCTTTGACAAGCAAGGGGATATCATCAACGCGTTCCCGGAGTGGAGGGACGTCTATATGGATCACGTTCAACCGATAATAAAGGTCCTCGCGAAATGTTCCGTTCCTGACATCTTCTTTCATGTTGCGGTTGGAGGCGGAAAGAACCCTGACATCCACTTGTATGGTCTTGGTACCGCCGACCCGCTCGAATGTCATTTCCTGCAGGACACGGAGCAGTTTCACCTGAAGGGAATGGGGCATATCTCCCACCTCGTCCAGGAAAAGAGTTCCTGAATCAGCCAGTTCAAAGCGGCCCTTTTTCATGGAGACAGCCCCGGTAAAAGCGCCTCTTTCATGCCCGAAGAGCTCACTTTCCAGGAGTGTTTCCGTGAGCGCTCCGCAGTTCATTGAGACAAACGGTCCATCTTTTCTCATACTCCCGTAGTGGATGGCTTTGGCAATGAGTTCCTTTCCGGTTCCCGAGGGCCCGGTAATCAGGACTGAGGCTTTTGATTGAGCTACTTTCTCGATCATGTCATAGATCTTGAGCATGGGCTTGCTTTTTCCAATGATATTTCCATACCTGAAACGATCCGAGAGAGCCTCGCTGAGCCTCCGGTTTTCTTTGACAAGGCGGTATTTTTCCAGGGCCTTCCTGATGGTCAGCTTGAGCTGCTCATTCTGGAATGGTTTCGTGATATAATCGTAGGCATTCTGTTTCATGGCCTCCACCGCCATTTCTATGGTGCCATAGGCCGTCATAATAATAACGGGCAGGTCAGGCTTTATCTTGCCACATTCCGAGAGCAATTCCATTCCGCTCATACCGGGCATCTTGACGTCTGTTATGACGAGGTCCAGGTCTGCATTCCGAATACAGTGAAGTGCGCTCCGGGCATTATCCGAGGTCATGATTTCGTATCCCTCCGAGCTCAGGAGGGCTTCCAGCACGATCAGGTAGTTTTTTTCATCATCGACAACTAAAATTGTTTCCATGGTTTCTCACTTTTCGCTCAGGAATATCTGGGCAGTTTAATCACAACCGTGGTCCCGATCCCCTCCCTGCTTCTAACCAGAATATCCCCGCCGTGCCCTTCGATGATCTTTTTCACGATGGAAAGCCCCAGACCGCTCCCCTTGTCCTTGGTGGTAAAAAATGGATTGAAAATGGTCTTCAGGTGTTTCTGGGGAATTCCGGAACCCGTATCTTCTATCTCCACAAAGAAATCGGCCTGTTCCTCGCCGATTTTCACATGGAGAACGCCGTCGCCGTTCATGGATTGAATTGCGTTGACAAAGATGTTGAGGAACGCACGGTAAAGCATTTCCGGGTCCGCCTTGATCTTGAAGGACCTCCCCCTGATGTTGTGTGAGACGGTGATATGTCTTTTTTTCAGCTCCGGCTGGAGAAACGAGATATTCCTTTTGACAACATCCTCGAGCAGGCAGTCCCGGAGAGCCGGTTCCTGCGGCCTGGCAAAATCCAGGAATTCGGTCACGATGTTATTAAGCCGCCTGGACTCCTCGGTGATCACCGAGGACAGCCTTTTCTGGCTATCATCAGCATTCGGCATTTGCCCCAGCAACTCGGCCGTACTTTGAATAATTCCCAAGGGATTTCGTATTTCATGGGAGACGCCGGCTACCATCTGGCCCAGTGCGGCCAGGCGCTCAGCCTGGTGCAGCTGCTCCTCCAATTCCCTCTGTTCCCGTGCACGTTCGTCGATGATTTTTTCCGCCTTGTGCACGATAAGCAGCAGGGCAATGAAAATAAGCGCCATGATGCCCGCTGAAAGGGCGAAAATACTGTATTGGAATTTGGTAATGGACTCATATTCCTCGGTCAGGTCCTGTATGAGTTCGAATACGCCGAGGATCATGGCAGGCTTTTCCGAATAGAATACTTCTCCACGGAAGGGGATGTATGTCCTCAGCTTTTTTTGTCCGCCGATTTCCAGCCCCAGACCCCACAGGTCTTTGCCAACAGACAGGAGGCCGGAAGAATGCTCTCCCTTGACCGCTTTGTAATAGCCGATGGTTTTTTTTACTTTCTGCCCCACCAGCTCCGGGTCCGTGCTGTATGCCACGACGCCCTTTTCAATATCGTAGATATTGACCAGGTTGATTTTGAAGCTGTGAATGGTATTTTTCACAATCCGGTCCATCAGCTCATATTGGGCCTTGTCTCTCAGCCGGATCTTGCCGTATCGGTTGATCACGGGAAGGACGAAGTTCTGAAAGACCTGATGATTGAGGTTCTCACCCAGGAGAAGCGCATAGTTCTCATAACTCTTCGTGAGGATATTTTTTGCTTTCTGTGCGATGATCATGGAAAAGGGGAAACTGAACAGGATCAGGATGACAAAGCTCGCATAGGCAAAAAATTTGACCAGTCTGAACTGGCCTGTCCCCTGGGACATATTTTGCGAAGCAGGGTTCACGTCTTCACAATCCTCTATTGCCCATTCCAGGGCAGAGCCGAAAGGTCCACGTTTCCACCGGAAAGAATGATCCCGATTTTTTCTCCGGCCAGTGCCGAACGGTTTGCCAGCAAGGCCCCCAGCGGTACCGCGGATGAAGGTTCAACAATAATCTTCATTCTCTCCCATATCAGGAGCATGGACGCGAGGATATCTTTTTCGTTCACCCGCAGGATATCCTTTACGAATTCCTGTATGATCGGAAAGGTGAGCTTTCCCAGGGAGGTACGGAGACCGTCTGCAATGGTGTCAGGGTTCTCCGAAGGAATGATTTTTCCCGCCCTGAGAGATCGATAGGCATCATCAGCCCTTTCCGGTTCCGCACCAAAAACCAGTGTTCCCCGCGTGGCGCCGGACACCGCAATTGCGGTTCCACTCAGGAGCCCCCCTCCGCCCACCGGGGCAATCACGGCGTCCAGTTCCGGGACCTCCTCGCAGAGTTCCAGTGCCGCGGTGCCTTGCCCCGATATAACCCGGTAGTCATTGTATGGGTGAATAAATATGGCGCCGGTTCGTTTGAGGACTCCGGCAAGGGTTTTCTCCCGGGCTTCCAGGGTGGGGTCGCAAAAAGTGATCTCGGCCCCATATCCGGCGACAGCCTCCTTTTTCACCTGGGGCGCATTTCCCGGCATCACCACATGGGACTTTATCCCTCGCCAACCCGCTGCAAGGGCGAGAGCAGCCGCGTGGTTACCCGAAGAATGGGTGGCCACGCCTTTTCGGGCCTCTTCCTCTCCCAGAGAAAAAACCGCATTGGCGGCTCCGCGGATCTTGAAAGCACCACCCTTTTGAAAATTTTCACACTTGAAGAAGATTTCTGCATTACCCATGGCATTCAGAGTGGCGCTGGTGAGTACCGGGGTCTGATGCACCCAGGGACTAATCCGTTCGGCTGCCTGCCTGATATCATGGATGGTTGGTCGTGTTGCCATCAGAGAGTCTCCCCGGCCGCTTCAACCGAAAGACGACCGCAGGTTGCCTGCTTTCGGAGATGTTTCCTATTTTTTCACCTTGATTAAATTGTGTACTTTGCTGACGCCGGGAACGGATTTTGCCAGCATGGTGGCCCGCTGCCTGATCTCTTCAGAAGTGACAGCGCCGGTGAGGGTCACTTCACCTTCAAAGGTCTGAACGGAGATTGCGAATCCACTCATGATGGAGTCCTTCAGCAGTTTGGTCTTTACCTTGGTGGTGATTGCAGCATCATCCACCACCTGCCCTGCAGTACGGCCGGCAGGTGTCTGGCATGCACACAGGGTGAAAAAAAAGCAGACAAAAATGCTGAATGCGATCACAGACCTTGTGATTTTCATTGTCAGGCCTCCTTCGGGTGGTTGTATTTTTCTTTTCTATTTCCTTGCATTTCCTCTGCATTCTTCATATGAACAGAAGAAGCAGCATCGGTCGATGGTTTTCTACCCTCCCGTGCCTTGGGAAACGCGGGTATTTTTATTTGTAAACAGATACCGGGGTATCGTCAAGTTAGTTTTGATCAAACTCTTGACCTCTGGTGGAGGACCCGGATAGGTTCAACCGATCCGGGGTCCGAAAGGCTGTGCTACTCCGGAAGAAATGGCTTCCTCCCTGAGCCCCCCGAGGGGACTTCATGATGCCTTCCGTTCTGCGGAGGGACATATACTGATTCCATTTTGCATTCAAGATGATATCAGGAGGTTGTCGGAAAACGCCCATCTGCTGCGTTATCCTCATCCCGCGTCACTGC
>CAZWEV010000019.1:0-62058 GCA_964633015.1 uncultured Desulfobacteraceae bacterium
TGCCGGGGTTCATGGTTTATTTCCACATCCGTTCCGTTTCTGATTTCATAAAGAGGAAAGAACCCCGTCTCAACAGCTAACCTGCCGATATTCGGCGTCAGTTTTTCAGGGTATCTCCAGCCGGTCGGGCAAGGGGACAGAATATGAATATATTTTGTCCCCTTTATTTTTTTTGCTGTTCTGATCTTTTTTCTGAGATCATCCGGAAAACACGAGCAGGCAGTCGCCACATAAGGAATGCGGTGAGCGCTCATGATTTCAACCATGTCCTTTTTCCTGCCGGCCTTCCCCATGGGTGTGGTCATGGTCCAGGCATGCGTGGGCGTGGAGGAACTGCTTTGAATGCCGGTATTCATATACGCTTCATTATCGAAGCAGCAGTAAATGAAGTTTTCGTTGCGGTCGGCGGCCCCGGACAGGGCCTGAAGGCCTATATCGGATGTGCCTCCGTCGCCGGCGAAGGTGATAACAGTTGTTTCTTCGTCTCCTTTGGCGATCAACGCATTGGATATCCCCGCCGCACTCGATGCGGCGGTTTCGAAAGCCGGATGATAGACCGGTATCTTAAACGTGGCGGAAGGAAAAGGGCCGATGATAATGCCGATGCAGGAAGGTACGACGACACCGATGGCCTTTTCCCCGACGGCCTGGAGAACCAGTTTGATGCCCAAAACCTCGCCACAGCCCGCACAGGCTCTATGGCCGGGATGTATATAGTTTTCATACGCTACTTTGGACGGCATTGTCTTCCTCAACAGCTGAAATCGGAGATGGAGGGGGTTGATCCATCTCCCAAGTCATATTGATGGCTTTCTTAATGAGGGACGGCGAGACGTTGGTTCCGCCGAGCCCCAGTACGAATGAGAATACGGGAATGCGACGGTCACACGTATAGAGGGCGGATTTCAGCTCCTGGCTGAAAACCCCCTCCTGCCCGGGAGATATATTGCGGTCGATGACGGCTATCCGCCGGGCATGCTTCAGGGTTTCTATCAGCGCTGCCTTGGGAAAAGGGCGGAACAGCCGTATTCGTACCAGTCCCGCCTTGCGGCCGTTTTCTCTGAGTTCGTCCACAGCCACCCTGCCGGTGGAACCGATGGTGCCGGCGGTTACCAATACAACTTCAGCATCCTCATGGCGGTAGCAGTCCAGGATGGAATACTGCCGCCCGAATTGTTCCGCAAACTCCTCGTGAACCGCTTCAACCGCCTGGAGGGCTTTTTCCATGGCCGCCTGCCGCATCAATTTGAACTCGGCATACTGGGCCTGGGTGACCGTTTGACAGAGGGTTGCGGGGTGACGCGGATCCAGTTGAAATGCGGGTTCAAAAGGAGGCAGGAACTCATCGACCTCCTGCTGCTCGGGTACCTCGACCGGCTCCATGAAATGAGATGTGTAAAATGCCTCCAGAACAACCATGCTCGGAAGCAGCACGGTCTCGGAAACCTTGTAGGCTTGAATGACCGTGTCCAGCGCCTCCTGGTTGTCGGCGACGTAAAACTGCAGCCAGCCGGTATCCCGCTGGGAAAGGCTGTCCGTCTGATCGCTCCAGAAACTCCAGGGGGCTGCCAGCGAGCGGTTTACGTTGACCATGACAATGGGGGCCCGCATGCCGGAGGCAAAGTGCAGCATCTCATGCATGAGGGCCAGGCCCTGGGAGGCGGTTGCCGTAAAGGTCCTGACACCCGTCATCGAAGCGGCCAGACAGGCTGCCATGGCGGAATGTTCGGATTCCACCCGCATCATGCGGGCGCCCAACGTTCCTTTGCCGTCCCATTCGGAAAGCTTCTCGTAAATGGGGCTTTGGGGGGTGATGGGATACGCCGCAATGACCTGCGGCCGCGCCAGTCGCGCGCCATGGGCTGCGGCTTCGTTGCCTTTCAGGAGCATTCTCATCCGGTATCTCTCTCCATCTCAATGATATTTCGCGGGCAGGCGACGGAACATGCACCGCAGCCTTTGCAGTAATCGGCATCAAAATCGTAGATGCCGGATTCGGCGTCTTCGAGAATTGACATGTCGGGGCAGAAGTCCATGCAGTTCCCGCAGTCGATACAGGTGCCGCAATTGAAGCAGCGAGCGATCTCCAGCGACATCTCCGCCGGATGGATACCGTTGACCACTTCGGTAAAGGCTGTTTTGCGGGTTTGCACAGCCGCCTTTGACGGGGAAACACGCGGGTGCGGAGGAAAAAAGAGCGTGTTGATCTGGTCAAAGCCTACTACCTGTTTCAGGTTTTCCGATTCCATGAGCTGCCGCTGCATGAAATGCTGGAACGAAAAGCTCTTGCTCATCCCCAGTTGGTATTCTTTGAATTGCTCCTTCACATCCTCGTCCTGAAAAAAACAAGCGATAGCCATGGCGCCCAGCTTACCGCCTGCAATGGCGTCGGCAACGAAGGCCTTGTTGCCGGCGGCATCTCCACCGGCGAAAAATCCGGCACGAGAGGTCCGCCCGAAAGAATTTATTACGATACGGCCCGATGAGACTTGCACTTGTTCCGGCAACATGCCGGCATCTAATTCCTGGCCGATGGCAACGATCATATGATCCGCCTCGTATTGGCGGCAGGCATCGCCGACCGGCCTGACGGCAATCTGACCGGTAGTTTCATCCCTTTCCACGTCCGCCTGCCGGAACCCGACGGCTATCGGCCTTTGAGCGCCTTCCTTCAGTTCGACAGGAGCCCACCCGTTGTGGACATCCAAGCCTTCCTCCATGGCTTCGACCAGATCATCGGGCAGAGCCGGCATTTGCTCCCTGGATTCAGGACACACCAACGTAATGCCGTTGCCTTGACCGCACCGGATCCGCAAAAGGGTTCGCGCCACATCCACAGCAACATTGCCGCCGCCGATGATGAGAGTTTTCTCTCCCGCATCCTTCAATGGTGAACTCTCCCGATCCGATAAAAAGTCAACTCCCGTAAAAATCCGATCCTGCAGGCCGGAGGAGGGAAAAAGCCTTTTCCCATAATGAAGCCCGGTTGAAAGAAACACCGCATCGTATTCATCAAGACTGCTCCACGGCAAACTGTCACCGACCGTGGTGTTCAGTTTGACCTCTACCCCCAGATCAAGGAATCGATCGATCTCCTTATCCAGAACCGAGCGCGGCAAACGATACCTTGGAATACCATAGCGCAGCATGCCGCCCAGGGCCGGCCGTGATTCAAAAAGGGAAATGTTATAACCCATGCGGGCCAAGTGATATGCGGCACTCAACCCGGCTGGCCCGGACCCCACTACGGCAACGCTTTTACTGCTGGTAGAGGGGCGTAACAGGGTAGTGACGTCAACATGGCCGTTATCAGCCAGAAAGCGCTCAAAGCTTCTGATATTGACAGGATCATCATACTCTCCACGATTGCATTTGCTTTCACAGGGGTGATAGCAGACCCGGCCGCAGACGCCGGGCAGGGGATTGTCCTGCAGGTAAACCTGCAGCGCACCATCAAAATCACCGTTTGAAGCCAGGTGAAATGCCGCCGGGATATTTATCCCGATCGGGCAGGCATGTCGGCAGGGCGCAACTTTATTGATAAAGACCGGCTTTTCCGATCGCTGCGCCCCTGTTTTGAAATCAAGTGAGCTTTCAGACGAAATTGCGACAAACGGCTTTTTCGGATCAAGTTTGGGACGCAATCTGCGGATCATTGAGAATTTCCCCATGGGCACAAGGTGACGCTTTCATACGCTTCTTTGGCCGCCGCCAGATTTTCCTCGACAGCAGCCGGGACAGCGTTCGCAATCTCCTGCAAGACCGCATCCAAGCTGACGATGCTGCTGAGTCGGGCATATGCTCCCAGAACAGCAGTATTTACTATGGTGCCCAAACCGTGCTTCTTGGAGATCTGCTGTGCATCGATCAGGCCCACCCGATAATTACCGGCAAGGTTTGGTTCCGTGTCACCGACTGTACTGAAAAGAAGGGTTCCCCCGGGCCGAAGCTGGGCTTCGATCTCTGCCGGGCTGAAGAGAGTGGTGTCAAACATAATCAAGTGATCCGGATGCTCGATATCGCACTTTAAATAAATCTTCTCATCGCTGATTCGGACAAATGCGGCGACCGGTGCCCCGCGACGTTCGCCGCCGAAAAGAGAATAGCCCTGAGCGAAACGTCCCTCTTCAAAACAGGCTCGTGCGAAAATCTCCGAGGCCACCACAACACCTTGACCGCCCAGGCCCTGAAACCGTATCTCTATCATTCCGAATCTCTACCCATGCTTCCCTTGAGATCTTTCCTCGTCTGGTCCATGTGAAACCACACAGCCGATTCAATTTCACTGAAATTCTTGCTTTTGATCGCGTCTATGATCAGTCGGTGCCCCTGGTTGGCCCTTTCGGCAATATGGGCAATGCTGAGCCCCTTGATTCGAAACCAGAGCATGTGGTCCCGAAGAGTCTGGCTCATGACGATCAACCGCTTGCTGCCGCTGGCATGACAGATGATATCGTGGAATTCCGTGTCCAAATCAATCACGGGGGTAGTTTCGTTTAATCTAATGGCCCTGTCAGTCTCTGAAATAATTTCTTCCAATCGCGCTAATTGGTTTGAAGTTATCTTTTCCGAAGCCCATTTGGCTGCCAGCGACTCCAGCGAGAAACGGATTTCACATATTTCATCAACATCTTGGGTGCCTATCTTTCTGACGACGTATCCTACCCTTGGAATCGACTCGACGAGGTTTTCCATCTCCAGTTTATGAAGCGCCTCCCGCACGGGGGTCCTGCTGGTGTTGATTTCCTGGGCCAGTTTTACCTCAATCAGTTTGGTACCCGGAGGCGCTTCACCGGTAAGGATCTTCTGACGAAGTATCTTGTATACCTCTTCCCTGATCGTAGGAGGCCGACATATTTCAATCTTTTCTAATAAGTTCATGGAAAATTTCAATTTCCTGCTGGGGTACAGGGATACACGTATCCCAACCGGCTCACAATTGTCAAGAATTTCATATTAATCTGATCAGTCGGCCGTCTTAATTTCTATCTTTTTGACGGACTGCTCTTTGGTCTTGGGCAAATTGAGCTTCAGCACACCGTCCTTGTATGTAGCCTTAATCTTCTGTCCATCCACACCAGCAGGCAGTTCAAAGGACCTGGAAAATGAACCGTATTTCCATTGGATACAGTGGTAGTTCTTGTCTTTTTCTTCGTGCGCCTGTTTCCTTTCATCTTGCATAGTTAGAACCCGTCCGTTCAGAGAGATGTCGATGCCCTTTGCGTCGATGCCGGGGATTTCGGCGTGGAGGACAATCTATTTTTCATTTTCCGTCATGTCTACTGCGGGCATCCAATCCTCCCCTTCAAAGGAGCGAAATGGACTTCGGGTGAAAAAGTCTTCGAACAGCCTGTCGATGTCACCCCTAAAGCGGTCTACGTCCTTTCGACCGCACCATGGTACTAACCCTGCCATAGGACCTCACCTCTTTATGATGCCTGAAAATAAGCTGAAAAATTAGGTTATCGCCTGTCGCTCTGAAAACCCTTCTGCCTTATCTTGTTGCTGAAGCTACTTTGGGAGGGGTAACACCGGATAAGAAGACAAGAAAAAGGTTCAATATAAATGTGTCTCGGTACGACCGATATTGGCTGCCATTATTATTCCTGTTTTCCACCCAGAGTGCTCCTTTCACTCACCCCCTTTCACGAAGACACGCCGCGATGATATTCAACTTAAAACGAGAATAACAGTAACTTATATTAATTTTTGTGAAAATTTGGTCATCCATTTTCATCTGTCAAGAGCGGCGCAAGCAATTCATTTTGAACTGCATAAAAAAGTAGCAGTGTCTCTTGACAGCCTGGAAAACCTGATTAAATTTCCGATAAAAATGTCCCTCGAAAGGTGGACTTCAAAAAGCTCTGAAAATAGTCGATCAAAGTCGCTGGTAATGGATTTTAGGATACTGTTCTTAGGGCTTTTTAATTTCAAACCTGAAAAACAAAACAATCTGAAAGGAGGGATGGGTCATGTTGTGGAGACGAACAAGTAATTGGCCTGTGTGGGGGTGGAAGAGCCCCTTTGAGGAATTGGATCGTTTGAGAAGACAAATGGACTTGATTAGCGGCGGTCTTTCAAGAGGCCTTTCTGGAGAACCGGCTCCTGGGGTGTTTCCCTTAATGAATATCACCGAGGACAAAAACAATTATTATGTCCGGGCCGAACTTCCCGGGATTAAGGCCGATGAACTGGAAATCTCCGTGACGGGCGATACCCTGTCAGTTTCAGGGGAGAGGAAGCTGCCTGTGGAGGATGAGAAAGCGCAGTATCACCGCAGGGAAAGGGAAGCGGGACGCTTCAGCCGGATCGTGACCCTGCCCGGTCAATTGAATACAGGCAAAATTGAGGCGCGTCGCACCGAGGGGGTCCTAACCGTAACGCTGCCCAAGGCGGAAGCGGTAAAACCGAGACAGATAGCCGTGAAAACGTCGTAATCGAATGTTGAAAGGAAAGGAGGGATGTAAAAATGGCAGATAGTGAAAGCAACGCCCTTCAGGTAAAAGAGAAAACGGAAGTGACGACACCGGCCGAGCAGACGAGGCCTGGGCTGGTATTTACGCCGGCGGTGGACATCTTTGAAACGGACAAAGAGATTACCCTCTTGGCCGACCTGCCTGGCGTGAAGGCAGGAGCTCTGAACATCGATCTGCGCGAGAACGTGCTTACCCTGAACGGTGATGTTGAGGCACCTGAAGGGGTCGATGAGACGGATGTATTCCGGGAATACCGAACCGGTAGGTACTATAGGCAATTTACCCTGTCACAGATGATCGATCAGGCAAAAATTGATGCTGAATTAAAGGAAGGCGTACTTCGGCTCAGGCTGCCGAAGGTGGAGGCTGCACAGCCTCGTCAAATTACAGTGAGAGCATCATAGCCTTGTTTATTGAGGCACCCCTTATTTGGAGGGGATGGAGCCATAGTCTATAGTTTGAACCTATCAAATTTAGCTCTATAAAATACTGTTGTTACCCTGTGCTAGTTTTTAGGGGAAGTGGTTATGCGAGATTACTACGTTATTTTAGGGGTAGGTAAAGAAGCAAACCTTGAAAGGATCAAGAAGGCTTACCGAACGGTTGTGAAAAAACATCACCCGGACATAAGCCACAGCCAGGAAGGGAAAAGAAGGTTTTTGGAAGTCAGGGAAGCCTATGAGACCCTGAGTGACGAGATAAAAAGAAGGCAATATGATGAAGAGTTGGAAAGGCAGGGCTCGCGGCTCAGGATCAGAATGGTCCCTGAAATCATCAACGCAAGAACGACTCGACTAAATGAGATGGAAGACGTATTTCACTCACCCGTTGATGATTTTTTTGAAGGGTTTCTCCCTGGATTCTATGATCTGGACAAACGCGGATTCAGTGGAAAGGATCTCTACTTTGAGGCGATCATGTCTCCAGAAGAGGCTGCAAGCGGTGGGCTTTATCCCATAACCATTCCGGTACTGGAACCTTGCCCGAGTTGTAGGAAATCAGGCTTTTTTGAAACTTTCTTCTGCCCAACGTGTAATGGTTATGGCAGAGTCCGTTCAGAAAGGGAGTTTTCCCTGAGCATGCCGCCAAACGTGGTCCACGGAACCGAAATAAAGCTGCCTCTGGAGGATATCGGCCTAAAGAATGTTTATCTCAATGTGGTGGTTTATATAGATCCATACCTAAGCGATTTTGTTTAGAAACAAGAATGGAGGTGATGAAGATGAAGCTCTGGGATCGGATACAAAGAGGAATGGAAGCCGGTTTTGATGCGGCTTTGTCGGCTGTTCATGCCATCACCGAGAAGGCTGGCGAAGGAATTGAACTCACTCGACTGAGGCGCGAAAAAGCTAGGCTGGAAACAGAGGTCACCAGAAGGTTGGCGGAATTGGGAAATGAGGTTTATGAAAAAATAGCAGCGGAGAGGCTTGACGATATAAGTGAAAAATTGGGGGTCAAGGCCGTTTTGCTGGAGATTGCAGAAAACGAGGCCCGGATGGTTGATATTGACCGCAGACTCTCGAAAGAGTTGGAAGATCATGGGCAGCAGGAAACCTAACACTCTCCCGAAGCATCTGTACATCTGTAGAGTGAAGGTGAGAAAACTCGAGAGATACCCGTCAGGGGTCCTAAATGGACCCCTAGACATACTTCGGTTCTCAGTAGCAAATAAAATCGCGGGGATGCCCTTTATTCTTATCAATATCAGTTAAAGGAGGTTGATAAAAGTCTTTTCCAATTTGCCTGGGAACTTCATACATTAGCCTACCGACATACTTTCCCTCCCAATAGGACAAAAATCCGCGAGAAATTTTATTTCCTTCATGGCAAACGAAAGATTGACGGAAACCGCTTTTCTGGCAGGAGATCTCGTGCCCAGGACTGCCCGGGCGCTCTTGGCACTAGTCCGGCAACCGTGTAGGAGGTCAGATTTCCGCTGAGACTTCCGGCATTTTTCGTTTTTGTCAGGCTTTCAGGGTTCACCCACACACATGCGACTGAGAAGATTGTGTGTGCCGGCATTACAACCCTCCAATAAATCCACAAATCCGATTCCTCACCGCTCCCCTCATATGCCAGATGACTTCCTCGATTGGGAGATTGTAGTCTGTATGCCATCTACCCTCACCAATACTTGCGGCGATTTCTTTTCTCTGTGCCCGGCTTTTCGGGAGAGTGCCCTTCATGGGAGATTGCCTATTTGCCTCGGTAATATGCAGGCGTCGGCAATCCCTTCAAAGATTCAGTAGAAGCGGGATTTTCATTCATGATTTTATTGTGTTATGCTGATTATTCCGTGGAAGACAATCAAAAATGACAACACGACGAAAAAGGCAGGGATCGATTACCGACCCATCATTCAGACGCGGCACACTCTTGGGACTATGATGGTATCGTCAGGTGAAAATTTGGGTTGGATTCAGAAGATGATGGGACATTCGTCATTGAAAATGATCACCGACAAATATTTTCCCTATATTCCCAATATTACCCACAATGACGGATCAAAATTCATGGAAGAATATTCGAAGAAGACTCAAAAATGTGGCCCAAATGTGGCCCAAAATGAAAATAGGAAATCACCTATTTGGTAACTTCCTAAAATCGTTTGAAAAAGATGTCCAAAAATGGTGGAGGCGGCGGGAGTCGAACCCGCGTCCGAAAACATTCCACTCAGGCTTCTACATACATAGCCCGACAAAAGATGTTCATTCCCTGGAGCCTGCCGGGCATAGTGACCAGGGAACTAACCTGTGTAGCATTTCGCCTTCCCGTCTCACAGGTAGGGCGGGTCAGCTAGCCTGCTAGTCGGCGCCCTTTTCAGTGTCGCAGGCAAACACTGAAAGGACGCTAGCCGTCTATGCGGCTAGGGCGTACGCATAATCGTCTGCGTTTGTCTTTATCCCACCCGTTTTACGAGCAAGTGGAACCTCGGTATGCAACCTAAGCTTCTCTATCCCCGTCGAAACCTAATTCGCCCCCTTTTCTAGAGTGTAAACATTATAAGTATTTTTTCGGGAAATGTCAATAACGTCCCCTCTTGCGCGCCTGGTCCATTTCTCTTTTCATTTCCTTTTCTTTCAGTGCCCGCCGTTTGTCGTATTTCTTCTTTCCTTTGGCCAGGGCAATTTCCACTTTTGCCTTGCCATCCTTAAAATAGACTTTGGTGGGGATGAGGGAGTATCCCTTCTCTTCCGTTTTCCCGATAAGGCGCTTGATCTCACGCTTGTTGAGGAGGAGTTTTCTGATTCTCACCGGGTCCAGTTCCAGATGATGGGAAAACGGGTAGGGGGTTATATGCATACTGTGAAGAAATGCTTCGCCTCTTCTGATCCTGGCATAGCTGTCCACCAGGCTGGCCCGCCCCTCTCTCAGGGATTTTACCTCCGGCCCCAGCAGGACGAGTCCCGCTTCAATCGTCTCATCAATGTGGTAATCGAAGGAGGCCTTTCTGTTCCGGCAGACAATTTTTATACCCATTCCGTCCCTCTCTCCTGAGAGTAGTATGATGATCAGTTGTTCGGTGGTGAATCAGGCAGGGAAAAAACCTCTTTCACCGAGTTCCGGGATCAGTTTCTTCATTCGCTTGAGGAGGTAGTCGCGCACTTCCTTTGCCGTGTTGAGCTGAAGGACCTGTTTAAAATCATGTCTGGCCTGTTTCAGGGGAATGGACCGCACGATAGTTTTCACCAGGGGGATCGAACGGGCATTCAGGCTCAATTCGTCCAGACCCAGTCCCAGCAGGATTGGGGTACAGAGCGGGTCCCCGGCCATTTCACCGCACAGTGATATCTTGATGCCCGCCTTCCTGCCTTCCTGCACCACCTGGCGGATCATCCGCAGGATGGCCGGGTGAAAAGGCTGGTACATGTAGGCCACGTGTTCATTCACCCGGTCAATGGCCAGGGCATACTGGATGAGATCATTGGTCCCGATACTGAAAAAGTCCACATGCCTGGTGAGGAGGTCCGAAATCGTCACGGCGGAAGGAATTTCGATCATCACCCCTACCGGCATGTTTTCATCATAGATAATGCCTTCGCCGTCCAATTCCTGTTTCACGGCATTGAGTATTTCCTTCACTTCCAGTACTTCCTGGACACCGGATATCATGGGAAACATGAGTTGGACACGGCCGAATATGCTCGCGCGCAATATGGCCCGAAGCTGAGTTCGAAAAAGTCCCGGTTCCCTAAGGCACAATCGTATGGCGCGCAGCCCCATGGCGGGGTTCATTTCATTGACGATGTCGATTTGAGAGGCGAATTTATCCCCTCCCAGGTCGAGAGTCCTGATCGTCACAGGATCGGGAGCCATGATTTCCGCGACTTCCCGGTAATCGTTGAACAGTTCTTCTTCCGTCGGAAGACCTTTGCTCCGGAGATACAAGAATTCGGTCCTGTAAAGTCCGATCCCTTCCGCACCATGATCCCGGACAGCGGCTACCTCTTCCAGGAATTCTATATTGGCCTTTATGGCGATTCGATATCCGTCAGGCGTTTCCGCCGGGAGATGACTTATTTTCGCGATGGTGGATTTATATTTTTCATGCTGGAGCTGTTTCTCCTGGTAGCGGATAATGTCGGCGTCATCCGGGTTGATCACAACCTCGCCGGTGCTTCCATCGACGATGAGCAGCTCCCCATCCGAAATTCTTTCGCTTGCCGCTTCGAGTCCTACCACGGCGGGGATTTCAAGTGCCTGCGCCATGATCGCGGTATGGGATGTCTGTCCTCCTACATCGGTTATAAACCCCATGACCTTGCTGATATTGAGTTCGGTGGTATCAGCCGGGGAAAGATCATGGGCTACAATGATGACCCGCTCCCGTATCTCCGCCAGATTTTCCTGCATTTCGCCGGATAGGTTCCGCAGGATTCTTTCCGAGACACTCTCTACATCCTGAATTCTGTTGCTGATATAGTCGTCATCGATCTGGGCAAAGATCTTGCGGATCTCATGAAAGGATTTTTTCAGCGCCCACTCAGCGTTGATTCTTTCTTCCTGAATTCTCCGTATTGTGGAATCACAGAGCATGCTGTCCTTCAAGATCATCAAGTGACTGTCAAGGATGAAGGAATGTTCCTTGACGTGCTCCGGCATCTTGTTTTTCAGGGTTTCAAGTTGTTTCTCGGTAGTCCGAAGGGCATGTTCAAAACGTTCCACTTCCCCGGCTATCTGTTTTTCATCGATGAGGTACTGGTAAAGGATCTGGACCGTGGACCGGTCTACAAGGTGAGCCTTGCCGATAATAATTCCGGGTGATACGGGAATTCCCTGCATCCTATCCTTTGGTTCATTTGGCCGGACGGTCATGCGTCCTCTCCGAATTTGTTTGCGAAAAGCTCTGTCAGCCTTTCCATAAATGCCTCTGAATCTTGTCCTACGATTTTCGCCTTTATTTCTGTGCCTTTGGGGCAGGAAAGGGTCAGAATTGATAAAATGCTTGAACCATCCACCTCTTCGTTCTCCTTGCTCAGAAACAGCCTGGATTCAAATTGATTCGCAAGGGCTACGATTTTCCCTGCGGCCCTGGCATGCAGTCCAAGGTTATTTGATATTTTCAGCACCTTTTTCTTTTCCATGTCGGTTTCGCTCGAAATCATTGTGTTTCCGGTGTCAGCAGCCTCGTTTGCCGGGTGAGGCAGATCTTGTATATTTGCCGGTACCCCAAACCATCCTTCGTGGAAATATCCCTGGCGATGTCTTTTATGCTCAGCCGTTCCTCAGTCAACAGTCGGTCTATCCTTTCAAGTACTTGGACCGGGATCTCTTCGGGTCCGCTTTTTTCTTCACTTCCTTTCACAACAATGGTCAGTTCTCCCCTCATTCCCTCTCCCGGCAGATTTCCAAGAATGTCTGATATTTTTCCCCTGCGTGTCTCTTCGTAAAGCTTGGTCATTTCACGGATGAGGACGATCTCTCGATCGCCCAGTAAATCAAGCATATCCTGGAGCATGGCCTTCAGGCGGTGAGGCGCCTCAAAAAAGACCATGGTACGGTATTCGGACACGAAGGAGCGAAGAGCGCGTTTCCTCTTGCCGGCCCTGGGAGGGAGGAACCCTCCAAAAACGAATTGTTCCGCGGGAAACCCTGAAATCGAAACCGCCCCGGTTACGGCGGAAGGTCCCGGGATCGGCGTGATGGTGACTGATTCCTTGCAGGCTTTCCCGATAAGCAACCCGCCCGGGTCTGAAACGCCGGGTGTGCCGGCATCAGTCACCAAGGCAATGGAGGAACCGCCTTTCAACCTGCCGATCAATTCGGGAGCTTTTGCTTTCTGATTATGCTGGTTATACCGTACAACCCGGGTCTTGATTCCGTAGTGTGCACAGAGTCCCCGCGTGTGATTCACGCTTTCCGCTGCAATGATATCGACTTCGTTCAGGATTTTCAAGGCCCTGAGTGTGATATCCTCCAGATTTCCGATGGGGGTGCAAACAACGAAGAGGGTTCCGGGACGAGGCTGGCCGCTAGTAGGCGAGATTGAACGCATTTTTTATGACCTCAATCCTTGGGGAGGAACCTGCAAGGCTTATGGCCACGACATCAAACCTGGCACGCATATCACTGCAGTTGTTCGCCTTCATGTATGTGAGAGCAACTTTGGATATCTGGTGTCTTTTTCGTGCGTTTACCGCCTCTTTGGCATAGCCTGTCGATCCGGTTCTCCTCGTCTTGATTTCCAGGAATACCAGGGTGTCGGCGTCCCGCGCAATCAGGTCAATTTCTCCAAGAGGGCACCGGTAATTTTGAAGGATGTCCTTGTATCCCATGGATCGGATGGTTTTCAGGGCAAGTTTTTCTCCCTGCTTTCCGAGATCAAGACGCTCTCTTGTCACGCTAGCATACCCCTCTGAACGTGAGGCGGTGAACCGGACACGGTCCACACCGTTTGAGGGCATCCAGGTGATACCGCGTGCCGTAGCCTTTATTCTGATCGAAACCGTATTGTGGGAACAAGTGGTGATAATTCCTCATGATCCTGTCGCGGTAGACCTTGGCCATAACAGAGGCTGCAGATATGCTCATGCTCCTCTGATCGCCCTTTTTCAGGCACTTCTGCGGCAAACCGAGGGGCACGGGATGGATACCGTCAACGAGAAGAAAGGCCGGTTTCGGCTCAAGAGCGGATACGGCCTGCTTCATGGCCTCGAGGGCTGCGTTCAGGATATTATGGGTATCGATGTATGCATGTGATACAACCGCAACGTTCACGGCCAGGGCCTTCCTGGTGATCATGTGGAAGGCCTTTTCTCTTGCACGGGCAGTCATTTTTTTGGAGTCTCGGACTCCGGGCAACTCCACTTCCTCCGGGAGGATCACTGCGGCCGCTACTACCGGTCCCGCAAGGGGACCCCGTCCTGCTTCATCCAGCCCTGCAACCATGGTGTACCCGGCCTCCCTGGCCATCGCCTCGTAGAGAAAGGGCCAACATTCGCCGGGCGTGGTTTCCCCGGGAAAAAGGGGTAGATTTTCGGATGGACTCGACAAGAAAATGATCAAAATACCTAAGGGATTAGTACCTTTTTTCCTTGATCCGGGCGGCCTTTCCCCGCAACTTCCTCAGGTAATAAAGCCGGGCTCTCCTCACTTTTCCTCTTGTCATAACCTCGACCTTATCAATAGAAGGAGAATGCAGAGGGAATATCCTTTCAACCCCAATCCCGTAAGAGATTTTTCGAACCGTAAATGTGGCTCCGGTGTTCCCTTTTCGTTTCCGGATGACAACTCCCTGGAAAACCTGGATTCTCTCTTTTTCGCCCTCTTTGATCCTGGCATGGACCCTGACCGTATCCCCCGGACGAAAGTTGGGGATGTCGGTCCTCATTTGTTCCTTTTCAAGCATTTCCAGAATGTTCATGTTTCCTCCTCATGTCACAGTTCCAAAAGCAGTCAAATGGAAAATGCCGGGGAACCAATTATTCTTCCATTGGCTCCTTCGCCATGCAACTGCTTCACGATATCCTATTCGTACCAACTAAACGATCCAAAATAATTGCCGCTGCCGCTCGAACGGAAAGATGATTATATCCGTCCACCCCGAGAACTGGTTCCAGGACGGCATTTGACTGCCTCAGGACATCCTGATCCAGCCCCCACGCGGTTCCGAAAAGGAGAAACAGGAGCCGGTCCTCATGGATCATGGTGCGCATCGCCGCGAAGGAAAGCATGTTCTCCTTCTGCCTGGTTGCGTCAGTGGCAACAACACACGGCGCTTCGCGTTCCAGGGAATGGATCCTTTCTATAGCCTCCTCCAGGGAAGTGGCCATGGCTATGAGTTCAACAGCCGTTTTCCTGTCAGGATTATATGAAGCACCGAAACCTGCCGTCCAGTGCCTGCGGACCCTATTTACAAGCTCCTGCTGATCTGCAAGCGGCGTTATCACCAGGAGTTCCCTGACGGCGTATGTCCTGGCAATCCTTGCCAGGTCGTGAAGATCAACAGTGGTGACTGCCGAAGCAATCCTTTGCTCGTTCCTGTTATACACGGGGTAATGAACGAGTCCCATATACAGCCGCATCAACAAAACGTCCTGATTCCAATTCGCATTCAAGCGCTACCGGTGTTGGCTGCGTCGCGGACTCCTCGACGTACTGTTCATGTACGCCACCGTCGCCCGCCCCTTGTCGACTAGGTATCATGTTGAATGCAAAATGGAATGACAACCAATTTCACGTCCCTTTTGCCTGAACAAAATTGGAATATGTTGAAATTGACTCCTGTATCCTTATTTTTCAGCGTTTTTCTTCAGTTCTTCGAGAATCGCACCATCCTGTCTGGTGAGGGCAGTATTGTGAAGGAGATCGGGCCGATTTTCGAGTGTCCGTTTCAGGGACTGGGCTCTCCTCCACGCACGGATTTTTTCATGATTTCCCGATAAAAGGACCTCGGGAACCTCTTCCCCCATGAATACCCTGGGTCTTGTGTACTGGGGGTACTCAAGCAATCCGTCTTCAAAAGAATCCTCCCGGTTCGATGTTTCGCCCCCCAGGACCCCGGGAATGAGCCGGCTCACCGCATCCATGATGACGAGGGCTGCGAGTTCACCTCCGCTCAGCACGTAATCCCCGATGGATACTTCCCGGTCCACGCACAGTTTCCTGATTCTTTCGTCAATCCCCTCATAACGGCCGCAGATGAGGATGAGCTGTTTCCGCCCGGACAGTTCCCAGGCCATGTGCTGATCGAAGCGTTCCCCCTGGGGCGTCAGGAGGAGAACGAGGCTTTCTTCGGCGACTCTCCTGACCGAACTCACTGCCCGGTATATGGGGCCGGGCTTCATAACCATGCCGTCCCCGCCCCCAAATGGGCGGTCGTCCGTATTCTTATGGGCACCCCTGGCAAAAGCGCGGATATCTGTTACTTCGATTTTGACCAGATCCCGTTTCGCGGCGCGGGCCAGCACGCCTTCCTTGAGGTATCCCCGGATCATTTCCGGGAATATGGTCAAGACATCATATTTCATGAAGATCCAGGAGGCCTTCCACGGAACGGATCGTCATCTTCCCCGTCTCCAAATCAATTTCCCTGATGATTTCATGGGTGCCGGGGATGAGCACCTCGCTTTCTCCCCTCTTTATCACGTATATATCGTTGCTGCCCGTGGCGATAATATCGCTGATGGAGCCCAGATATTCTCCCGATTCCAGGAATACTTCAAGACCTAGGAGCTCGTACCAGAAATATTCGTCTTCGTCTTTTCGGGGCAATGCATCTTTGCTGACCAGGACATCCGCACCCCGGTATGCTTCCGCTTCTGACAGGGAAGAGAGTCCCGCCAGTTCAACAAGGAAAGCGGATTTTCCGGAACTGAAAGAAACAATAGTGAATTCGCTGAGTTTCCCCGTTTTCTCCCGCAGAAAAATGCTGCCGGCATCAGGGAATGTTGCATCTGACCGGGCGTATGCAAAAATCTTCAGTTGCCCGTGCAGACCATGAGGCCGGAGAACCTTTCCCACCAGGAGCAGATTATGATCTGGGTTCCGGGTCAAGCCTATTCAATTATTTCTAAAACCGATCGCTTGTTAATTTTTGTTGAAGCCGCGCTGAGGATGGTCCTCATGGCCCGTGCCGTGCGACCCTGTTTCCCGATGACTTTCCCCAAGTCTTCCTTGGCTACTTTCAGCTCAATCACAGAGGTTTGTTCCCCCTCTATCTCAGTGACAACCACGTCTTCCGGTTTGTCTACCAACGCCTTTGCTATGTAGGAAATCAAGTCCTTCATGTCGACTCACCTCCATGTTTGAGTTCATCCGCGTATCACCTCAAATTGCCGCTGAAGGAGACTTTGTTAGCCCTTGCTTCTTCAAGATTGATCTGGCCGATTCCGTCATCACCGCGCCCTTTTCCAGCCAGTAACGGACCTTTTCCTCCTGAATCTTGACTGTTGCCGGATCTGTTTTCGGGTCATAATAGCCAAGGATATCCAGAAATTTGCCGTCGCGTGGAGCTTCCGAGTCAGCTGCCACCAACCGGTAAAAGGGCTTTTTCTTTGCGCCCATTCTTGTCAATCTAATTCTTACTGCCATTATCCAGTATCACCCCCTTGTAGTATAGCATTGCCAATTGTGGATGGAAATCTGTCAGCCGAAAAGAGACCCCATCATGTTTCCGTGCCCTTTTCTGGTCAGCCGTTCCATCACCTTTTTTGATTGCGAAAAGTTTTTCAACAGGCGGTTTACATCCTGGAGAGATGTTCCGCTTCCCTGCGCGATCCTTTTCCTTCTGCTTCCGTTTATAATCTTGTAGTTACGTTTCTCCTGCTTTGTCATGGAACTGATGATTGCTTCAATCTTGACCAGTTCCTTTTCATCGGGCTTGAGTTGTTTCAGCTTCTTCATTTGACCCATGCCGGGGAGCATTCCCAGAATCTGTTCAAGAGAACCCAACTTCTTGATCTGCTTCAGCTGAGCGGAGAAATCTTCCAGATCAAATTCCCGCTTCCTGAGCTTCTTTTCCAGCTTGACGGCTTCCTTTTCATCAAATTCGGCCTGGGCCTTTTCGATCAAGGAGAGCACATCGCCCATACCCAGGATCCTGGAGGCCATCCTGTCAGGAAAAAAGGGCTCAAGAGCGTCGAGCTTTTCCCCAACTCCCACGAATTTTATGGGCTTCTTTACGACGGCCCTGATGGAGAGGGCCGCACCCCCCCGGGCATCCCCTTCCATCTTGGACAGGATGACACCGGTGATGGCAAGGTCATTGTCAAATTGCCCGGCCACGTTGACTGCATCCTGGCCGGTCATGGCATCCGCCACGAGCAGGATCTCATGAGGGTTTGTCTTTTCCTTGATCCGCTGCAGCTCAGCCATGAGCATTTCATCAATATGAAGACGTCCCGCCGTGTCAAAAATCAGGAGGTCGCAATTTTCTTTCCCGGCCCGTGACAGTGCATCGATGCAGATATGCTCGGGTTTCTGATCAGGGCTCGAAGGATAGACAGGCACTTCTATCTGTGAACCGAGCTTCCTCAATTGGTCAATGGCGGCAGGTCGGTAGATATCTGCCGGTACCAGGTAGGGATGCCTGCCCTGTTTTCGCAGATATTGAGCGAGCTTCGCGGCCGTGGTGGTCTTTCCGGAACCCTGAAGCCCCACAAGCATGATGATGTGAGGTGTCCTGCCGCTTAGGTCCAGGTCCTGTCGCTCGCCTCCCATCAAACGCGCCAGTTCTTCGTTGACGATTTTGATGAGTTGCTGACCCGGCGTCAGGCTTTCAAGAACCTCCTGGCCGACGGCGCGTGCTCCTATGTCCTCAATGAGCTTTTTTACAACCTTGTAATTGACATCCGCTTCGAGCAATGCCAGACGGACCTCTTTGAGGGCGTCCTGTATATTGGTCTCTGTAAGTTTCCCCCTTCCGGTTACCTTTTTAAAGACGCGGTTGAATTTTTCGGTCAGATTTTCAAACATTACTGGCCCTCAAAACGAAAACTTTTATTATTATTTACCCAGGTCACTTCTGTCAATCAAAATCCTGATTTTTTACTGATACACTTGATTTCGGCTATTTTATCACAGCTTGGCGTTTTTTCCATAAAAATATTTTATGACGGTTGTGGACGGCAGTTCCGGTTGATCCGGGTTGAAATTTATGGTTGCCAATACGGGACATACCTTCTAGTATTTCAAAGTCTCTGTTCCCCGGGTGTGTGACAGCTTCTATCAAGTGAATGAAAAGAGGAGCGGCAATGGCTCCTGGCCGGGCGCACCCAGTGGTATCTTGTGTTTCTTTCCGGTTTATCCGGGTTGAGAGAAGGTGGATGTATGGAAAGCGGGAGAGCCGGCCCGGGTGAAGGAACGGGAATGGAAGAGGGGATCATTTCACCCCGAAGGGGGAGAGATGATCCGGTGCTTGGTCCGGACGTGGTGGTGGCCATGGTCCCCGATCTGGTCCGCTTGCTGGCAAGGAGAACACGGGCCGAAAGGCTTCATGTCCAGGGTATGGCACTCGCGCACCTGTATCGACCGCAGGGTCCGCTGGGCAAACGGACAAGCATCGCGGGCCCGTTTCTAGGTGCTCCCCAGGCGGTGATTGCCATGGAAAAGCTCATCGTGCTGGGAGCGGTGCGGTTCTGGGTCATGGGATGGTGCGGGTCTCTCCAGAGGTTTCTGAGGATAGGAGATGTCGTCATCCCCACGTCCGCCGTCTCTGAGGAGGGAACATCGGCCCACTATCCCGTTGGGGAGAAGCCGGTTGAACCCGACCGGTGCCTGACCGAATTCCTCCTCCAGTCCGTGAGCGGGCTGCCGGGGGAATACATGGCCGGATCCGTCTGGTCCACGGATGCTCCCTATCGTGAAACACCGGGAAAGGTGGAATACTATCAGCGGGCGGGAGTGCTGGCTGTGGAAATGGAGATGTCGGCACTGATGCAGGTTGCACTTTTTCGGTCCGTGGCAGTCGCGGCGATGCTTGTTGTTTCGGATGAGCTCTTTGACCTGCGATGGCATACGGGATTTTCCAGCCCTGCCGTGAAAAAGGCGACGCAGGCGGGAGCAGAACTCCTGCTGGAGCTTGTTTTATCCTCTGATCTGGACGCAAGAAGCGACGAACCCCGGTTTTGAAACGGAGAACGGCAACTCGTGAAGACGACGATACAGGAAGAGATTGACCGCTTGAGGGACCTCATCGGGTACCATAACCGGCGCTACTACGTGCTGGATGATCCGGAGATCTCGGACGCGGAATACGATCGGCTTTTTCAGCGGCTCCTGGAGTTGGAGAAGGATCATCCCGATCTCGTTACCCCTGATTCCCCCACCCAGCGTGTGGGCGCGGAACCCCAGGAAGCATTCACACAGGTAAGGCATCGGCTTCCCATGCTGAGTCTCGAAAACGTCTTCGGCGAGGAAGGTGTCCGGGATTTCGGTGCCCGGGTGAGCAGGTTTCTCGGGCAAGCCGGACTCGTTCAATTCACGGTTGAACCGAAGATGGACGGCCTGGCCGTGGAACTGGTGTATGAGCGGGGGAGATTGACGGTTGCCTCCACCCGGGGCGACGGATACACGGGCGAGGATGTGACCCGGAATGCAAAAACCATATTGGCCATCCCCCTCGAGCTCAAGTCCATGAGCGGTGAACGAACGGTCCCTGATCTCCTGGAAGTGCGGGGCGAGATCTATATGGAAACAGAGGCTTTCAAGGCCTTGAACAGAGAGCGGGTTGCCGAGGGTCTCCCTCCCTTTGCGAATCCGAGAAATGCAGCCGCGGGGTCCCTCAGGCAGCTTGACCCGCGGATAACGGCGAGACGCCCGTTGAACATGTTCTGTTACGGGGTAGGTGAGCTGAGTGATCAGACCTTTGAAACCCAGTACGCATTGATGCTCGGCCTCCAGGATTGGGGTCTGCGGGTGAACAGGCCGCATATCCGGGTCTGTGACACCATTGAGGAAGTGATAGGATTCTGCCGGCAGTTTGAAGAAAGACGGTCCCAGTTTGCATTTGAAATTGACGGCGCGGTCATTAAAGTAAACCGCCTTGACCTCCAGGCCAGGCTTGGGGAAAAGACCAGGAGCCCGCGATGGGCCACCGCGTTCAAATTCAAGGCTGTTCAGGAAACCACCAGGATTTTGAAAATCGAGGTCCAAGTGGGAAGAACCGGGGCGCTCACACCGGTGGCGCACCTGGAGCCCGTGGAGGTGGGCGGGGTGGTGGTCAGAAGAGCCACCCTCCATAACCAGGATGAGATCACCAAAAAGGACATCCGCGAAGGAGACGCGGTTGTTGTTCAGCGGGCGGGGGATGTGATTCCGGAGGTGGTGAAGGCGATCGTATCGCGCCGGACAGGGCATGAAAAGCCGTATATCATGCCGGAGACCTGTCCTGTCTGCGGGGCGGAGGTGAGAAGGAGAGAAGGAGAGGCCGCTTTCCGGTGCCCGAACCCGGCCTGTCCGGCTCAGGTCCGGGCGTCATTGCGGCATTTCATCTCAAAAGGAGCCATGGATATTGACGGGCTGGGAGACAAGATCCTGGGCCGGCTCCTTGAACAGGGGTTGATCAGTGACGAGGCGGATATTTATGCACTGACACGAGAGGACTTGCTCAAGCTGGACAAGATTGAGGAGAAATCGGCCGCCAACCTGATGCAGGCCGTCCAGGAGAGCAAACATCCGACCCTCGCCAAATTCATCTACGCGCTGGGAATCAGACACGTGGGGGAACACGTGGCATCACTCCTTGCCAATCATTTCCAGACGCTGGAAGGGTTCATGAATGCCGGCAGGGAAGAGCTTCTTTTGATAAAGGGCATCGGAGAAGAGATCGCGGAAAGCATCCTTTCCTACCTTGAAGAGCCATCCCACCGGGAGCTGATCAGGCGGCTCCTGGCCTCCGGCATCGCACTGGAACCGGTGGTCACGTCCAGGCCGTCGCCGATCGCAGGCAAGGTTTTTGTCTTGACTGGTTCCATGGAAACGCTTACACGGACGGAAGCCAAGGAACGCATTGTAAGGAGCGGCGGAGAGATTTCCAGCACCGTGGGCAAAAGCACCGACTACCTGGTGGTCGGAACGGCTCCCGGTTCGAAACTCCAAAAGGCGCGGGAGCTGGGAGTGACGATCATTGATGAACCCGCCTTTTTGCATCTGCTGGAGGCATCACATGGATAGTCTACGGGTCAGACTGATCATCGAAGGACGAGTCCAGGGCGTCTGGTTCAGGGATTCCGCGCGGCGCCAGGCGACCGGGCTGGGCGTGACCGGCTGGGTGAGAAATCGTCCCGAAGGAAGTGTGGAAGTCCTTGCCGAGGGACCGCAGGAAGGGATAAACGCGCTGATCGCATGGTGTCACACCGGTCCAACTGCCGCGAGGGTGGATCGAGTAAGAAAAGAGTATGAACCCTGGGCAGGTGAATTCCCATCGTTTGAAATTGTCTATTGAATCGCCGGCATCAGGAAAAAAGGAAATCATACTGACTCAGGGAAGTATTCCCGGAGAGCTCCATTGAAAGAGGCGAAAGAAAGAATCATGATGAAAAGAAAGGCCTTTCAGGCTGCAGGATTTGTCTTATTGATACCATTGTTTTTTTTCTGGGGGTGCGGCACCACCCATTCTCTGTTAAAGGGGATCAGCAGGGGAAAGCCCCTGCTGGCGAAGCGGGTGGCAGTGGTTCCTTTTATAGATGAAACCCATCTTGAAGGCCATCTTGGCGGTGAATTTACCGCCGAGTTCGTCTCAAGGATCAGGAAGATTCCGTCCGTCATTCTGGATGAGAGGCCCTTTGATGTCTCGATCCAGCGTGATATGAAGTCTCCGCGGTTCGGGATTGTTACGCCGAAAGGTCTTATTCAGAAAGCAGAGGAACGCGGCCTTAATCTCCTGATTACCGGGGTGCTCAATCCTGTTGATATTACCACGAGGCGCACCGGCATCTGGCCGTTTCGGAAAAACACACGGTTCTATGGAATTTCCTTGGTCGTGAATCTCATTGAAGTAAACACCGGGGCGGTATTGTTTACCCGGCTGGACTCCAAGACATTTTCCGGTTCGGAAGAGGAATTCGCGGATAGTGAGAAAGAGTTCATGACTGAACTGGTAAAGAATCACATGCCGGATATCCTGAAAAATCAGGTATCCGCAATTTCAGATGTCCTCGAGAGGACGCCCTGGATCGGAAAGGTGCTTTCAGGGGGAGACAAGAATATCAGGATTAACGGCGGGCGGGACGTCGGCATAGAGAAAGGGCAGGTCTTCCTGGTATTTTCCCACGGAAAGTGGGTTCCTTCCCTGAGCGGTCGCCCCTATCCTGTCCGCAGCCATATGGTGGGAGAGATTGAGGTCGTTTCTGTTGGTGATGAGGAGTCCGTGGCACGGCCGCTTTCTGGGGGACCTTTCGCGATCGGTCAGGTGATTCTCCTCAAACACTAGTGCTCAAGATCCATTTGCTGATACGTACTAGCGGACCATTTCACGAGCATGCGCCAATGCCTGAGGAGTGACTTTGCGTCCTGCCAGCAAGCGGGCTATTTCTTCTATCCGCTCTTTTTCGTCAAGCTCGAGGATGGAGGTCTGTGTTCTGCCGTCCACCACGACTTTTCTCACCTGGAAGTGAGTATGGGCCTTGCTGGCGATCTGGGGCAGGTGAGTGATGCACAGTATCTGGTGAAAGCGGGCAAGGGACTCCAGTTTTTCTCCTACCACTTCTGCCGTGGCGCCCCCGATTCCGGCATCCACCTCATCAAAGATAACCGACTCAACGGACGCGCTTCTTGCCAGGATGCTCTTGAGAGCCAGCATGATGCGGGAAAGCTCTCCGCCCGAGGCTATTTTGGTCAGCGGCTTGAGGTCTTCTCCGACATTGGGAGACAGCAGGAATTCCACGTGATCAAGCCCGTCCCTCCCGAGCATCGAAATGGCCTCCCGGGAGCTCAGAGACTCTTCCTTGTCTCCGAGAAAAGTCACGCTGAAACGGGTGTTGGGCATATTGAGATTGTGGAGTTCTTCTTCTACCTCCCTTTCAAGGTCGCGGCCCGCCTCTTTTCGCCTGTCTGAAAGGCCGTGGGCCATGCGGAGAAGTTCCTCTTCCAGGGAGGAGAGGCGGGTTTCCAGCCGGCGCTTCGTCTCGGTCTTTTCATTCTGCTCATCTATTCCAGTTGCTACGTTTTCACGGAACGCACGGACATCAGAGAGGGCAGGTCCGTATTTTTTCTTGAGACGGTTCAGGATTTCCAGTCTTTCCTGGACTGCTTCGAGACGCAGCGGGTCCATTTCAATGGTTCCCTGGAGGTCCCTGAGGGACATGACAGCCTCTTCCAGTACTATCCGGGTTTCATCCAGGGTCCGTGCAATGTCCCTCAGGCGCTCATCTATCGGGACGGCCTTCTCCAGCCTTTTTGTGCAGTCAAAGAGCCGGGAGAGCAGGGAATGGTCACTTTCATACAGTTCCTGGTAGGTCCCGGAGACCGTCGTGAGAAGTTGATCGGCGTTTTCAAGACGCACTTTCTCGGCGGTCAGTGAGGTATCTTCATTTTCCTCTATTCCGGCAGCGTCAATCTCTTCCCTTTGAAAGCGCGCGAGTTCCTGTTTATCCCGCATTTCCGCCAGTTCTCTCCCGAGTTCCCGGATCTCCTCGCGCAGGGACTGGTACCTGTTGAAAAGGGTGCTGAATGTCTCTCTGGCAGAGACAAGGCCGCCGAATTCATCGAGGATGGAAAGGTGGTGGTCCTGCTGCAGGAGTCGCTGATGTTCATGTTGTCCGGAGATGCTGATCAGGTGATCCGCCAGGCTGGAGAGCATTTGCAGGGTGGCGATGGTTCCGTTGATGGATATCCGGTTTCGTCCTTCCCTGTGAATTGAGCGCCGGATCAGCAATTCCCCCTCGAAGGGGATGTCCAGGTCGCGGAGCAGGGCAATGATATTCCCCGGAGAAGGAATGGAGAAGAGCGCATCCACCCTGGCTTCCCCGCAGCCGGTACGAATGAGGTCCCCGGAGGCGCGGCCTCCCAGGAGGAGGTTCATGGCGTTTATTATAATGGATTTGCCCGCGCCGGTTTCGCCCGAGATGATGTTGAGACCCGGACGGAAGGAGATGTCCAGGTGCTTGATGATCGCAAAATCGGATATGGTCAATCGAACCAGCATGGTTTTTTTACGGTGTTTTTATTCATTGATTCCACGTTACGCGGAGCACTTCCTGATAGGTGGTCAGGCCTTCCAGCAATTTTCTGACGGCATTTTCCCGCAGGGTGATCATGCCTTCGACCTCGGCCTGTCGGACCAGGTCTTCAAGACTCACGTCCCGGGTCAGCAGCTGCTTGAACGTGTTGGTGAAAGGAAGCACCTCATAAGCAGCCGTTCTCCCGAGATACCCGGTGCCGCGGCACCTGATACACCCTTTCCCCCGCCAGAGACTGGTTACCTTCTCTTCCCCCAGGTCGATCCCCATGGCCGCCAGCTTCACTGGATCAACCTGGAAGGATTCTCTGCAGTGGGGACAGATCTTGCGTACAAGGCGCTGAGAAAGCACCCCCACCAGGGTCGCCTGGATCAGGAAGGATGGGACCCCCAGGTCCAGAAGCCGCGTGATGGCGGAAGGCGCGTCATTGGTATGGAGCGTGGACAGGACCAGGTGGCCGGTGAGGGCTGCCTGGACCGCGTTTTGAGCCGTTTCAAGATCTCTCATCTCGCCGATCATGATGATGTCGGGATCCTGCCTGAGAATGTTCCTGAGGATGGTGGAAAAGGTGATGCCCACGACCGGCTGCACCGCGATCTGATTGAAGTCCTCGTGAACCATTTCTATGGGATCTTCCACGGTGGTGATGTTGATTTCCGGGGATGAAAGATAGCGCATGGCGGAATACAGGGTGGTGGACTTTCCGCTCCCAGTGGGACCGCAGACAAGCACAATGCCGTGCGGCATGCCGATGAAACGCTTGAAGCGGGCAAGATCCCTCTCGGTAAAGCCGAGGCCTTCCAGGTTCTGGAACAGGATGTCGGGGTCCATAATACGCATCACGATTTTTTCACCGAAGGCCACCGGGACCGTGGAGACCCTGATCTCCGCCTCCAATCCTTTTCTGGCCGTCTTTATCCTGCCATCCTGAGGTCGTCTTTTTTCAGCCATATCGAGCCTGGAGAGATTTTTGATGCGGCTTACCATGGCTGAATGGACATTCTTCGGAAGTTTGTACACGGTGTGGAGAACACCGTCGATGCGCATCCTCACGATGCTTGAATCCCTCTTGGGTTCCAGGTGTACATCGCTCGCCCGTTGATCAAATGCGTAATTGAGCAGGTGGTTGACGGCATTGACGACATGCTGATCATCAGACGGCAGTTCCTCGGAGGACTTCAGTTTCACGTATTGTTCCAGGTTCCCCAGGTCTACCGGCAAGCCGGAAAACTGGTGTTCCGCGCCGGCAATGGAACGCTTGAAACCGAAGAATTCGTTGATGAGCCTCAGGATGTCGCTCTTGGAACTGACTACCACGCGGACCTCCATGTGGCTGACCCGCGCGATGTCTTCAATGACTTCCAGGTTGAAGGGGTTGGGTGTTGCCACGGTGAGACAGCCGTCACGGACGTGGATGGGGAGAACGAGGTGTTTGATGGCAAAGGAGTGGGGGATGGTCCCCGTTACCAGGTTGAGATCCAGCTCCAGCGGATCGATCTTCTGGTAGGGGACCTCCCAGTGATCGGCGAGGGTCTGGGCCATGAGATCTTCATCCAGGGGACGCGCCGGGTCATCTGCTCTCTTGAGATTTAAAGATGCAATGACGTCGATAATGGTGATGGGGATACGCGGAACGAATACCTTTGAATCAGGCGACTGGACCTGCTGGTCCTGGCTCGCCTCTATTTTCCGTCGTATGGTGGTGTATTTTCCGAGAATCTCCTTGTTTTGCTCCGGGGAGATAATCCTTCTCTCCAGCAGAATCCGGCAGATTTCCTTTGCCGGAAAGGAACGGTCCCAATTTTCCCGTTGGTTCACCTGCCGTCACCTCATAGCTGTTGGGTTGATTTTGTTTCCTGATCAAGCAAAATCCTACCACCTCGTTTTTTACATTGAAAGTATTTTTTGCCGGACTCCGTGATTCGGAGTGCGGAAAGAGAAACGAATCAGGACATGCAATTCCTGAACCCTTTCTTCACAATATCTCTTTGGTGTTTCCGCGGATTCATGGTATAGATACGTGGTGTTGGGTCAGGAAACGGGCATTTGAGAACGGAGATGCTATGATACTCGGGCTGGACGTGGGGGGCACCCAGACGGATGCGGTGCTCCTGGATGATGGGGGCGTCCTGGCGGAAACCAAGACGCCCACCGGCAAGGATCTCCTGGGCACGCTGAGAACCGCCGTCAAAGAGGTGATAGACGCCATTCCACCGGGAAAGATCGACAGGATGGTCTTTTCCACCACCATGGCGACGAATGCCATAGTGCAGGATCGGCTGGATGAAGCTGGAATGATTGTCTCAGCCGGCCCGGGCATGAATCCGGAGTGGTTTTCCGTGGGGCCATCCTTTCATGTGGTGGGCGGCTGCCTGGACCACCAGGGGTTTGAGGCGATGCCTGTGGACAGACGGGCTGTCGAGAGGGCCGCCGAGGCTATTCAGGAAAAAGGGATCGGGGATGTGGGAATTGTCGGGAAATTCTCGGTCAGGAACCCGGCCCACGAACTGCAGATAGCCGATTGGATAGGAGACAGGTTTTCCTCCATTGCTCTCGGGCATCACGTTTCGGGGAACCTCAATTTTCCCAGAAGAATTACCACCACGTATCTGAATTCAGCGCTCCACCGGGTTCACAAGGAATTCCTGGGTGCCCTCTGCGGCATCCTGGATGAGCAGTCACTTGAAGCGCCCCGGTATCTCCTGAAACCGGACGGCGGGACCATTGATCTGGCCTCTACCCTGCATTCGCCGGCTGCCACGGCACAGTCGGGTCCGGCCGCAAGCGTCATGGGCGCCCTGGTGCTGGACGGGTGTCCCGGCACGACGCTGGTGCTGGATGTGGGCGGCACCACTACGGATATGAGCGTGGTACTGGACGGAATTCCCCTTTTGGAACCGCACGGTATCAGCATCGGCCCTTATCAAACCATGATCCGATCGCTTCTTACCCATTCCATTGGGATAGGCGGAGACAGCCGGGTCGCCGCGGGCAGGGACGGATCGTTGCAGGTGGGGCCCCAGAGACAGGGTCCGCCGATGGCGTTCGGCGGTCCGGTGCCGACGCCCACCGATGCAATGATTGCCCTGGACCTCCTGAAGACAGGCGATCGGCAGGCGGCAAGGAGCGCCATGAAAAAAGCGGGAGAATCCGCCGGCACAGACCCGGAGGCGACCGCCAGGCGTATCCTTGAAACCATGGCACGCGCCATCGCAGATTCGGCCGGCGCTTTTCTCCACACGATCAATTCCAGGCCGGTGTATACCATTTATGAAGTCCTCCACGAAGAGAAAATAGTCCCCTCGTCAGTGGTGGTTATCGGAGGGCCTGCCCCGCAGGTCGCCCCGTTTATCGGGGACGCGCTGGGATTGCCCCACCGTGTTCCGGCACACTTCGGGGTGGCAAACGCCATTGGTGCGGCCGTGGCAAGGGTTACCGCAGAAATTACGCTTCAGGCAGACACGGAAAGGGGTTCTCTGGTTATCCCCGAGGCCGGCATCCATCAGAAGATTTCTTTCACATATCAGCTCCGGGATGCCATGTCCCTGGCCCGGGAAGTGCTCAGGAAACGCGCCCTGGAAGTTGGCGCCGACCCCGAGTCCCTGGAGATATCCGTTATTGAAAAACAGGTGTTCAACATGATCCGCGGGTATTCACGAACCGGGCAGAACATGCGCGTTAAACTGTGTATTACGCCGGGGATCATCCGTGAATGGAAGAGGAAAACGAGGTCATGATACAGGCACCGAAACGCACGGGTCTGGTGTTTTTCCCCGCCTATGACTGGGCTATCAGCCCCACGCATCCGGAACGGGAAGAGCGGCTGCTCTACACCCAGGATCAGGTCATGGAAGAAGGACTTCTGGATGTGGAGGGAATCATCGAGTATCGCGTGAAACCCGCCGGGGCGAAGGATATTCAACGGGTTCATTTCTGCGTCCCCGATGAATCCGCGGTGACCACGGAGAGCCACCTGATTTCCGCGGGAGGGTGCATTGTTGCGGCCGATGCGGTTCTCAAGGGAGAAGTGGACAACGCTTTTGCCCTAGTGCGGCCGCCGGGCCACCATGCCATGCGGGTTGTCCATGGAAACCGGGGGTTCTGCAATATCAATAATGAAGCGGTCATGACCGAGTATATCCGAGACACCTATGGGGTTGAAAAAATCGCCATCATCGATACGGACTGCCACCACGGCGACGGGACGCAGGACATCTACTGGCATGATCCCGATACCCTTTACATCTCCGTGCACCAGGACGGACGGACCCTCTATCCGGGATCCGGCTTTCCCGATGAACTGGGTGGACCCAATGCGGAAGGGACCATCGTGAATATACCGCTTCCTCCCCGGACCGGGGAAGAGGGATTTCTCTATGTGCTTGAAGAATTGATCATGCCGTTGCTGGATACGTTCGAGCCGGAGCTGGTGATTAATTCCGCGGGCCAGGACAATCACTTCAATGATCCCATCACGCATATGAATTTCTCAGCTAGGGGCTACGCCCTCCTCAATGCGCGGCTGAAGCCGGATATCGCGGTCCTGGAAGGAGGGTATGCCGTGGAAAACGCACTGCCGTATGTGAATGTGGGCATCATCATGGCCATGGCAGGACTGGATACCGGGTTCGTGAAAGAACCCAATTATGACCGGGACTACGAGCGCCAGCGCGCTGATATTACCCGGTATATTGAACAGCAGGTGGTGGAACTCAAGGGCTTATTTCTGCGTGGCGAGTTCCCGAAGAACAGCTGTGAGCCGGGCCGGATAGTGGAAAGGCGACGCGAGATCTATTACGATACCGACGGGATCAGGGAAAGACAGAACGAGAGAATCTGCCGCTGCCTGGATTGTGCAGGGGCACTTTCCATCGAATCAATCTCCAGCACGGGAAATAACATTCTTGCAGTTCATATCCCGAGAAAGGCGTGTCCTTCCTGCCGGCAACTCGGGCAAACCTGGTTCGAAACGGCGAGCGGCGGAAAGTTCGACTTTGTGTATCTCCAGGACCGCGTCAGGGGTACCTACGAAGGGAGAGTGAGGACACCGTGAACCGTGAACGCTGAACCTGCGAACACCTGGGACCACGTGATCAATTACCGGCTCTCCCGCCTCGGCACGGGTCAAGGGGTGGGCTGGTTTTCCTGCATTCCGGAGGGAGATCTCACTTTCCGGGACCTCTCCACGGCCCTCCGTGAACACCCCCGGGACCAGTTCATGCGTCAGTACGCGCTGGATCGTATTGGATGTCTGGAACCGGCTGAACTGCTCGAACTTGTGGAAACAGCCGGAGAACACGAGCGAATGATGAAGGCGCTGGCCTGTGAAGCCTCGATACTCTATGAAAAATTTGAGCCCCTCAGGAAACGTTTCGTCGAAACCAGCCTCCAGGACTCAACCGATTCCAGTCCACTCATCTACATCCGCTGGTCAGAAATGAGCCGGCATGAATACCACAGAGACTGGCTCAGGCTGTTTTCAGAAAACATGATGCGGCACAGAATTCTCCCCGTACCGGAGGAGGCTGGACTACCCCTCCTCTATGAACCCGCAGAGATAGACAGGTGGTGGAACGGTCGTCGCACGGTCAGGGACCTCGAAGAGGATGCAGGACCGCGAACCATTGCAGGGGAAAGCCCTTTTGACAACGCAAAGGCCAGGGAGATGGTGAAAACGATCAACAGGAAACTGGATCGTTTGGGTATTCTCAGGGGATGGGAATCGAGGACCCAGGCCACTGTGAGCCCTTACGCGGTGGAACGACCCTGGCACCTTGACATTACCCTGAAACAGGAAAAAAACAACTGGAGATTGCAGGGGGACCAGGTAAGCTACGGCCGTGGGCTCAATATTCACCAGGCCAGGATCTCCTGCCTGATGGAGATAGCAGAACGGTACTCGGCTTTTTGCACGGTACATGAGGAGGACCTTACCGGGTACCGGGAGAGCCGGAAACTGGTGAAGGGAACCTATACGGAACTGAAAAGAGGGTATGAGGCAGTGGACCCCAATGCATTCCTTGCGGAAGTTCCCTACGAGGATCAGGATCTTTACTGGATTGCGGGGGAGAAGGCCGGTCCGGAAGGGCATTCCCCTGTATATGTCCCGGCCCAGATGATCTTCTTGTTCGCCAATTTTGATGAAATAAGCCTCACGGGCGGACTTCCCTCAACGGGTCTGGGCGCCGGCACCACCACTGACGAGGCGAGGTTGAGCGGGCTCCTGGAGGTGCTGGAAAGGGATGCGGAAAAGGTGGTGCCGTATAGTGAAGAACGATGTTTCCTGCTTGCCGCTGAAGATCCGAAAATCAATGATATCATCGAGGGGATGAGACGAAAAGGCATCCGGATCCAGTTCCTCGATCTGACCCAGGAATTCGGAATACCCTGCTACAAGGCCTTTATCCAGGGGCCGGCCGGGGTCATATTGAAGGGGACTGCCGCAAACCTGGACGGAAAACGGGCCGCTGTTTCCGCCATGACGGAAATTCCGTATCCATACCCGTACTGGTTCGGCTCGGCGGTTCCGCCGGAAGGGGTACCGATTGTCCATTCCGACGACCTTCCCGATTTTTCATCAGGGGATGCATCAAAGGACCTTCACCTCATCGAAAGCGTATTGATCAGGAACGGCTATCAGCCCATCTATGTGAATCTGACAAAAGACGATCTGGAAATTCCGGTGGTCAAGGTCCTGGTCCCCGGTCTGGAGCTGACCAATGTGCCGGACCGTTTCTCCGGCTTGAGTTTCCGGAAGTTCGCCCATTTTATAACATCTTCAAATCAATGCCAATATGGCACCGGCTGAGGCGAATTTGCGTCCAGAATACTTTTGATGAAACCCTCCACCTCTGATAGAAGAAAAGCTTCCCCACTAAGCCGCCTTCAGGAGGGTTGCTTGATGCCTCCCGTTCTGCGGGAGGAGATTCACCGAAAGGCAAGAGAACCATTGACAATTTGAGATTTTTTGGAAATATTATTGATATCAGGCAAATGTTAATAATTTGTTACTGATAAAGGGAAGGAACAGGGAGCATTACAGACATTATAACAATAATAATTTGTTATGGATGAAATATCATACTATTTATTGTAGGTGCTTATCTTGGCTGATTGGATACAAATATTATTTAATTCAGCGGTTACAGGAAGTATTTATCTCATGGGAGCGGTGGGGCTGACATTGACCTACGGCCTTTCGAAGTTCCCGAACTTTGCCCATGCAGAACTGCTGACCCTCGGCGCTTTTATCGGATATCTGGTATCTGAACAGCTGGGGTTGGGTTTTGGCGCTGCTTTTCCGGCAGCCTTCCTGGTCACCGGGGCAGTAGGGCTGTTGTGCTATCGGTTGGTGTTCCAGCCGTTGGCCGGGAGAGGAGCGACAATCATTCATCTTATGGTCGCCTCAATCGGGCTGGGTTTTGTCCTGAGATATTCAATTGGCTCGATTTGGGGATGGAAACCCCTGTACTTTTCCGCCAAATGGCCATCCCTCGATATGGGACCGCTGCGGATAACCGGCCTCTGGGTGTGGATCATTGTTTCTGCGGTAAGCCTTTCAGTCATTATGCATCTTATCCTCATCAAAACGAAGATCGGAAAAGCCATTCGGGCGACTGCAAGTAATCCGGAGCTTGCGAAGGCGTCGGGTGTGAATACGGACAGGGTGATCCTGATAACATGGTTTGTCGGAGCCGGCCTTGCCGCCGTTGCCGGTATATTCCGTGCGGCAAGCACCCAGATTTGGCCCATGACCGGCTGGGATATCATACTGCCTATTTTTGCTGTTGCGATTCTAGGAGGCATTGGGAACTTCTACGGCTCTATTGTTGCGGCATTTATTATCGGACTTGCTGAAAACTGTGGTATTGTTGCCTTGATGGCGCTCGGTTTCTCGACCTCTTATCGAATAGCAGTTGCTTTCTTGATTCTGATCGTCACCCTCATTGTGAAACCACAGGGCTTGGCAATGTTTTTCAGGAGAGGGTAATTGGACCTGCTCGTCTATTTTCTTGATTTCGTGGTTTTGATCGGCATTTTCGGCATATTTTCACTGAGCCTGAACCTGGAGTTTGGTTTTGCCGGTCTGGCAAATTTCGGGAAGGTGGCATTTGTGCTGGTGGGTGCGTACACCTATTACCTTTTGTCTGAGTTGGCGGTACCCTTTTATCTCTGTCTCCTTGCCGGGGCCTTTGCCTCGGCTGTCGTTGGGGTGATTGTTTCTCTGCCCACGTTGAAACTGAGAGAGGATTACCTGGCCATAGTGGTTTTGAGCTTCGGCGAAATTCTGAAGCTCATCGTAAAATCGGAGGGTTGGATTGCAGGAGGTGTGTGGGGCACCCCGGTCCTGCCGGCTATTTCAGTTGGTGATTCGTCCACTCGCATTGATGCATTTGTAAATATAGGACTGGTTTATTTTTGCCTGGCCGTCTGTTTTGTGCTCGTGCAGATGCTGGCCAACTCACCCTACGGGAGGGTCATGCGCGCCATCAGAGAGGATGAGCTGGCCGCTGAAGCATTGGGAAAAAACAAGACCCGATACAGGGCGCAGATATTTGCCCTTGGTTCAGCTATTGCCGGACTGGGAGGCGGCTTATACGCGCAGTATATTCAATTCATCGATCCGTACATGTTCGTGCCTATGCTCACTTTTACCGTGTGGATCATGGTTCTCATCGGCGGGCCGGGGAACAACTGGGGAGCATTCCTGGGTGCCGTGCTGGTAATGCTTTTCGATAGAGGAGCAAACATCGCCAAGGACTATCTGACGTTGCCGGTAGATCCGAGTAATTTGCAGTATATCATTTTCGGTATTCTCATTATTCTTATCCTTCTGTACAGACCGCAAGGTTTACTAAAAGAGAGCCAGATTAGAACAAAGGCAAGGGATAGAATTGGACATGACAGAACCGCTGCTGAAACTGAGGAACGTTAGCAAACATTTTGGGGGCCTTTATGCTGTCAACGGGGTAGACCTGGACATAAGCAGTGGCAGCATTTGGGGCATGGTTGGACCGAACGGCAGTGGAAAAAGCACGCTGTTTAATACGATTCTCGGTCTTTACCAGCCGGATGAAGGAAGTATCCATTTTGTTGGAAAACCCATTGACCATATGCCTCCCCACAGGATCTATGGTCTTGGGCTCGTAAAAGGTTTTCAGGTACCCAAGCTTTTCCAGGCCTTGAGCGTGCTGGACAACATGATGATGGCAGGGAGAAACCATCCTGGAGACAGCCTGCTTCACAGCCTTCTTTTTCGGAACAGCTGGCAACAAAAGGAGGTGGAGATGGCGGACAGGGCCTTGGACCTGCTTGAACTGCTGGAAATAGCCCATTTGGCCGCAGCTCCAGCCGGTGAACTTTCAGGCGGCCAGAGAAAACTGCTGGAAATAGGGAAAGGACTTATGGCTTCACCCACCCTCCTGTTGCTGGACGAACCGGTGGCCGGAGTGAACCCTAAGCTGGGTAGGAGAATTTTTGAAAAGCTCGCGGATCTCTGTGACAAAGGCTTGAGCCTTTTTATTATCGAACATAGGCTTGAGCTGCTGTTTGATTTTGCACACAGGGTGTATGTGATGAACAAAGGGACGGTACTGATTGAAGGTACGCCCGGGGATGTTGTGAAGAATGCTCTGTTTTATAAGATTTATTTGGGGAGCTGAAACATGCAGCCTGTCCTCAGCATGCAGAATATAAGAGCCGGATACGGCGACGTCACCATCGTCAACGATGTTTCCATTACCGTTGGTTCAGGGGAAATTGTGGCCATTGTAGGACCCAACGGAAGCGGAAAGTCCACCTTGCTCAAGAGCCTTCTCGGTTTTGCCCGAATATTTGAAGGGCGGGTATATTACGAAGGACAGGATGTCACCGGTGTCGCTCCACACAGGCTGGTAAAGCAGGGTATAGGGTATGTTCCTCAAATCGATAACGTTTTTCCCAACTTAACCATAGCAGAAAATCTGGACATGGGGGCGTACTACCGGAAACAGAAAGATGATATAAGAAAGACCATAAAGGAAACATTCGGCATGTTTCCAGAGCTTGAGGCGAGAAAAAACTATCTTGCAGGCAATCTGAGCGGAGGGGAAAGGCAAATGCTCGCCATCGCAAGGGCTATGATGGGTCAGCCGAGAATATTACTCCTCGATGAACCATTGGCTTCGCTTTCTCCCAAGCCGACTTCGGTCATTTTGTCTAAACTTGAGAAAATAGAAGCAGCAGGCATGGCAATTCTGATGGTCGAGCAGAATGTGAAGAAGGCCTTGAGTGTCTCAAAGAGAGGCTACGTCCTGGTGGAAGGGGCCTGCGCCATGGAAGGTGCGGCCGATTCTCTTCTGTCAGAAGATGATTCAAAGCAGCGCTACCTGGGATTAGACGCGTAGTATTTTTGTCGTGCCTAACATTTTGCAGGGAGGAGGTGATTGCCGAGGGTGCTAGGATGGGAGTGTCGTGTCCTTTTCGTTGAAGTGGATTTCGGGGATTAGGCCCTGATAAACCGAGAAAGGAGGCAAGAAATGATGAAAAAAGTATCAATTTTGACGGCCGTTTTCTGTTTGCTTGTTTCATTGGCGCTGGTTGGGCCGGCAGCCGCAAAAAGCATAAAGATAGGTTGTCTTTTGACAACGACCGGGGATCTTGGTCCAATGGGTACCCGGATGGCAAATGCGGCGCAACTTGCAGTTGACCAGGTGAATGCCCGGGGGGGACTCCTGGGCAGCAACGTGGAGCTGATACTGGAAAACGACAACTGTGAACCTGCAAAGGGCCTGGAGAGGGTAAAGAAGCTGATTGATGTGAACGGCGTGAAGATAATCGTGGGTCCGATGATCAGCGGCAGCTCATTTTCCGCCGGTCCGTATGCGTCCAGGAAAAGAGTTGCGATGATAACCCCGTCGGCCACTGCAGCAAAACTCTCAGACCAGCGGTGGACGAAGTGGTTTTTCCGTACCTGTCTTCGTGACGACCTTCAGGCCAAGATCCTCTCGGATGTGATCATGGAAAAGGGGTTCACACGGCTCGCTACGTTTGTGCTTGATAATACGTACGGCCAGGGCCTGGAAATTGCGCTTGTGGAACTTTTGAAAAAGGCCGGATGGAAAGGAACGCATGTGGCATCGGTTCGCTATGACCAGACAAAAAAAGATTATCTCACACAGCTGCAGCAGATTAAGAGCAGCAAACCTGATGTCATTTTTGCCTCCACGTATTGCGACGATGGGATCATTGTTTTCAAGCAGGCCCTTGACCTGGGTCTGGACAAGATTGCCTGGCTGGGGTGCGACGGGAACTACGGCTCTGGTTTGTTCAAAGAGGCAAAATCGGCTGAATTCATGGAAAAGGCCTTTCTGGCCGGCACGAGGTCTGCCGGAGGATTAACCAAGACCTATGATGAATTTGCCGCCGCGTACAAGGGCAAATACGGGGAGGCCCCGGAAGTTTACTGCGATACCACCTATGATGCAGTGTGGGCGGTGGCCAGGGCCATAAAAAAGGCCGGCAAATATGATGGAAAGGCCATCCGGGACGCTATGGAAACCTTGCAGTTTGAAGGCGCGAGCGGCCCGATTGCCTTTAATAGCAAGGGTGACCGCGCATCCGGTACGTTTGAACTCTGGAAGGTCGAGCGGGATCCGACGGCAAAATACGGCTATAAAAACGTCAGAATAAAACTGGTTACCATTAAGTGATCCCAGCGAATGTAAATTGTTAGAAGTCAGAAGAGCGTGCTGCCGCGGCAAGGACGTGGCAGCATGCTCCGGGACATCATAACCTCAGATACCAGGCCCCGCCCTCCTGCTCATGATGAGCCGCCGGATCACTCATTGCAAGACGGGGTGAGAAACGGCATCCCATGCCCTCAAATCCACCGTCCAAATTCCGCAATGATAATCCTGTGGGTTGATTTGGTGAAATCCTGATCATCAGCAAGGCGTCAGATGGAAGGCGCCGCATCGTAGATCCCGTGTTGTGTGCAGGAGGAGTGACGACTGAGATAGTATGACTAATACGTCGCAAGGAGGAGCGACCGAAGGCAACGCACCAGATGATACTTGATGGTGATCAGGGTGCCCGCTATCGCAGGAGCAAATCCAGATAATCAGCAAACCGCTGGATCACCTCCGGAAGGTTCTTCCTGCCGAACCCGATGCGGACATGGTTATCTCCATACTGGAACATCCTCGACGGGACGAGCATGATTCCCGTCTCTTTGACCAATTTTTCGCAGAATTCGAATGTGTCTTCAAACATCAGCATCCTGGGGAAACAGACGGATCCGCCCAGGGGCCGCTGCCAGTTGAAGGTATTGCTGTATTTATCGAAAAAATCGTCCAATACGTCCAGGTTCTTGCGAATACGGGCCTCTTGCCTGGCGATGATCCTTTCACGGGAACGCACGGCGATAAGTCCCAGGATTTCACTTGGTGCGCTGTTACAGATGGTGGTGTAGTCCTTAAGAAAGCTCATACGCTCGAGAGCCTCACGGTCGCGGGTAGCAACCCAACCGATCCTGAGACCCGGCAGACCAAAGGTCTTTGACAAGCCAAAGAGCGAGATGGCCTTGTCGTGTAATTCACAGGCGGCAGGCAGGGTGGTTCCCGGAGCCACTTCAAGGAACCGGTACATCTCATCGGACAACAGATAGGCCTTCCCTTGAGCGATGAGATCAACAAGCGACGTATAGTCATCTGCCGCGGGCACGAAACCGGTGGGGTTATGGGGAAAGTTGACGGCTACGAGTTTCGTGTTGGCCCGGATCATATTTTTCAGTTGATCCACGCTGAAGTGCCAGCCGGCATGCTCGTCAGGCTTCCACATGGTCACATGGCACCCCATGGATCGGGCCAGTTCGTAAAGCGACTGGTAGCCCGGGAATGTGCAAATCACATGGTCTCCCGGTTCGAGGAGCGCCTGCATGGTGAGAAAGATCCCTTCTTCGGGAACAGTCACCATGATGTTCTCCGCTTCGATGCCGTCATAAATACCGGCGATCGACTTGCGAAGGGCGGGATGACCGAGCGCCTCGGTGTATCCCAATTTCAGGTTTTCCCATAAGCGCATGGTTTCGGTATCAGCCATCTCCAGCAGTTCCGTCTGGGAAATGGCTTCGCAGTCGGAGCACGAAAGGAGATATTGGGCTGAAAACTCGTACCTTGCAATATATCGCTCAAGAGCAAATGGTTCAATTTTCATCATGGTCATGTCCTCATTTCTCCAGGTGCAGGCCTGCCGTCCGAACGGTGAGGGCCGGCATCGCGGATCAGAATATGAGATAGGCCGCCCACCCGGCAAGCAGCGGAAAGGCGGAAAAGAGCAAAACACGGACAAGGGTGAACCGCGTGCCCATAAACGCCAGCTCAAAAGGTATCTTCCCCACCCCCATCATGGCCCATCCGGTTATAAAGGCGATCACCGTGCTGATGCCGGCACCTGCCTTGTGTACCGCTGATATAATAGGAAAGGCGACGTATGGCCCGCCGGGAATAAGCGCTCCGCACACCCCGCCGATAAGTACGCCCCGCAGACCGGCGTGTTGGCCGAGCCATCCTTCTATGAGTTCAGGAGGGACCGCGGTCTGCAGCATGCCGGCAAGCAGGAAGGCCAGGAGCAACAGGGGACTGACTTTTACCATCATGTCGGTTGCGGTACGTATGGCTTTTCGTGCGGATCCGTCACCGCGCCTGGCGGCCGCTATGAGAAGAGCCGCCGCGAAAACTGCCAGGACCGCAAATGCCGTGATCATGAATGGGCCCCTCCCGCCAGGGCCCGCACCTGTTCGCGCATACGTTCGGCAGTGCCCGAAAGAATGAGATTGGCCAGCAAACCCGCGATCACCGGGATCAGGAAGGTGACAACATATCGCAGAAGAGTGATCCTGGCGCCCAGCAAGGCCACTTCCATGGGAAGTCTGGTGAGCGTCCATACGTTCTTGGCCGCGACAAAGGCCATAACAGTTCCGATCTCCGCACCTCCCACGAAAAAAGACGCAGCAATGGGGTAGGATATATACGGCCCCCCGGGAACAAGCGCCCCTGCAACAGCACCCAGCAACACCGCCTTGATGCCGGCGCCCCGTCCCAGCCATTTTTCAATGAATTCAGGGGAAACCAGGACCTGTATGAGCGCGGCCAGGAGAAATGCCGCTGCCAACAGGGGAGTGATTTCCGCCAGCATAAATCCGCCCGCTTTCAGGCCGGTCAGCACCAGGGGCATGCCTCCCCTGGAATAGGCCAGAAACGACAGGGCTACTGCGGCGATTGCCATGCCTATGGTGATGCTTTTCATATGTTCTTCCTGCTCTCTCCTCCCTGTTACCGTTCCGGGGGGGTGTCGCACAATGCACGATCAATGGATCCGGAAACCGGCACATGCGGTATCACGGGGCAGGGCCGGATATTTCGATGTGAGTGAACGTCACCTGCAGTTCCGATGAAGGCATCCGGCCTGTATCTGATTTTGCCGACTTGAGGTCAGGGCCGCAACCATCTTACCGCTTTCAAGGGGATATTACTCTTTTCAAGTTTTTTCATTATAAGGTCGAAAAGATGGTCGGCATTCCCTCTGTAGAATAGCCGCAATGACATTTTTATAATCGTCGTTTGCGTTTCATAGTCTCGTTCCACACCTAAGAAAATGGGCATCACTTCCCTGTTTTTCACTGTGTCGATGAGTTGTCGAATATCCACTTCATTCGAAACTGTTATCTCGAGATCTCTGTAAATGTCCTTGCGATAGTAGCTTTCCAGATGACGCAGCACCACCAGGGTGACCAGGGCAAGCATTGTCGTAGCTGTTGCAAGAATGTACTGTCCCGCTCCAGAGGCCATGCCGATAGCCGCTGCGATCCACAGGCAGGCGGCAGTCGTAAGTCCCCGGATGGATATCCCTTCCTTAATGATAACACCAGCGCCAAGGAAGCCTATGCCGGTGATTACTTGAGCGGCTAACCGTCCCGGGTCTGTAACCTTGGAAAAACCGGGAGGGATGATGACATCGAATGTAGCGATACGTGTGGAAAGGATCATGAACAAGGCCGCACCGGCGCTTACCAGGAGGTGGGTTCGCAAACCGGCGCCTCTGCCATGGATATCCCGCTCCAGGCCCAGGATGCCACCGTACGCGGCTGCCACAAGAATACGAATTAGAAGATTCCATGGTTCTTCTGAAAAAGTAAAAGGCATTTGTCCCCTCTCTTTCCCTTAGTCCATCGATTCATAAATATGCTAACGCATTTTCACGTTGCCGAAGATACGGCCTTGCGGGAAGGCAGGGAAACGGGATGTTCCCGAGGCGGCGTCATGTCGGCCCTGGAGCAGGACAGCGGAAGGGCCGACATCCGCAGTGAGCGGAGCCATGGATGGCGCAGTGAACGTAGCAGAGGGAATATGCCGGTTCCCTGCCCACAACGTGTCAATACCCTGGTATAATTGTGAATTAAAACACTTAGTTTCAGCTAAAGCCTCCCCGTCTCATGGAGGAACCGCATAGGTCTCCCGAACCGAATCCAGAAAAGGGGGCTGTGCTCTGCGGAGCAAGAATGGCCGTCCATTCACAAATCAGGCGAAATCCCTCACGTCCAGGACCTCTCCGTTCCTGTCTCCTTCGACGCTTTCCTTGTATGCCCGGGCGACCTTTTCCGCGGGCATTCCGCTGGAGCTGTCCATCCCCATCGCCTCCATGGTCTCTTTGACCCAGATGGGACTGACGGCATTCACCCGCATACCGCGCGGCATCTCCAGGGCGGCTGCACGTACAAAACCCTCAACACCCGCGTTGACCATACTGATGGATGAACTGCCCGGCATGGGCTCCCGGCTGAGCAGACCGCTTGTCAGAGTGAACGATCCATTGGCATTGATATACTGCCGCCCGATGCGGACCAGATTTACCTGTCCCATCAACTTGCTGGACAGTCCAAGGGCGTAATCGTCGTCACCGAGTTCGTCCAAGCTGCCGAATCGGGCCAGGCCGGCGGCACAAACAACGGCGTCAAAAGAGCCCGCATCCTGAAACAGTTTTTCGATAGAGGCCTTTGAAGATAAATCGACCCGGAAATCGCCGCTTCTGAAAGCCACTTTGATGATTTCATGGTCGCCCTCCAGTAACGCGACCACCCGCCGTCCTATGGTGCCGGTTGCACCGATCATGATGATTTTCATATGGTATCCTCCAAGTTCCATTCTTCCAGCATCCCCGGTCGATGGCTTCGCCATGGGGCGCGCATCCCGATTCTTCCTGGTTTTTTCTTGATCCCGCTAACTTTTAAATATATCATTCCGGGTCATAGAGGAGCAAGATATTTGTTCTTGGATCATTGCTGTTCAAGACAGTTTTTATAGAAAATTAAGGCTGATATATCATTCCGTTCCCCTGCTTTTCCACAAAGTCGATTTTGAACAAAGATGATGATGGATAAGACTTGATACATCCGCGAAAAGGAGAATGAGATGGAGAAAAAGATTCTGTTTACCGAGAGCGCACCGGCTGCCATCGGGCCGTATTCCCAGGGTGTCATGGCCGGAAACATGCTCTTTGTGGCCGGCCAGGTTCCCATCGACCCCGAGACCGCCGAGTTGGTCAAGGGCGGCATCGAGGAGAAGACCCACCAGGTCATACGGAATATCCGGGCGATCGCCGAGGCTGCAGGAAGCAATCTCGACCGGACACTGAAAACGACTGTTTTCTTGAAAAATATGGATGACTTTGCAGCCATGAACCGGGTGTATGGCCAGTATTTTACCGAAAAACCTCCGGCCCGTTCGGCGATCCAGGTCTCGGGATTGCCCAAGGGCGCGGACATAGAGATTGAAGCGATCATCGCCCTGCCGTAACGGGGGCCCTGTCATGCATTTTTTTAAGGAGGATCATATGAATCTGGCCCGATTTCCGAGAAGACGGTATACCGAAGGACAAACCCCGCTGGAATTCGCCCCCAATTTTACCCGGACCCTGGGAGGGCCGAACGTGTATATCAAAAGGGACGATCTCCTTGGCCTGACGGCAGGGGGCAACAAGACCCGCAAGCTCGAATTCCTGGTGGCCGACGCACTGGCCCAGGGATGCGACACACTCATCACCTGCGGTGCGATCCAGTCCAATCATTGCCGTCTGACCCTCTCGGCGGCCGTGAAAGAAGGCATGAACTGCAGGCTTCTCCTTGAAGAGCGGGTGCATGGTTCATACGACAGACATGCCGGCGGTAATAATTTTCTGTACCGTCTTCTTGGTGTGGAGGATTTCAAGGTGGTGCCCGTCGGGACCGATATGGAGGCGGCCATGGAGGAGATGGCGGGGCAGGTAGCCGCTGAAGGGCGCAAGGCCTACGTGATTCCCGGCGGCGGGTCAAATCCCGTCGGAGCTACAGGCTATGTGGCATGTGCCCAGGAACTTCAAGGCCAGTTTTTTGACAGGGGTCTGGACATAAACAAGGTCGTGGTATCGAGCGGGAGTACCGGGACTCATGCCGGTCTGATCACCGGATTTGCGGGGTGCAACATGAATATCCCGATCTTCGGGATCAATGTGAGCCGGGACAACCATGAGCAGGAACGCATGGTCTACGATCTCGTGGTGAAAACCGCCGAACACGTGGGAATCGTCGGTCCCGTCCCGAGAGAGCTCGTCAGATGCTTCGACGACTACTGGCGGCCTCACTATTCTCTCCCCAACAGGAGGATGGTCGAAGCCGTCAACATGCTGGCAAAAACAGAAGGTATTCTTACGGACCCGGTCTACACGGGAAAGGCTCTGGCCGGCCTGATCGACCTATCCCGCAAGGGGGTTTTCAAGAAGGGTGAAAATGTCCTTTTTGTGCACACGGGCGGATCTCCCGCTCTCTATGTGTATATGAAGGCCATACTGGGGGATGAACCGGTACCGGATGCGTAAGCGCCCGTGGGTCCGCCCCTGCATGCTCGATGCCGAAAGAAGACGCGATGATGCCAAAAACAGTGGGAATCATAGGAGGGATGGGGCCCGAAGCGACCGTAGACCTCATGCACCGCGTCATCAAAGCCACTCCCGCCGTTGATGACGGGGACCACATCCGCATGCTGGTGGACAACAATCCCGGGATCCCCTCGCGCATCCGGGCTCTGATCGAAGGCACCGGCGAAAGTCCCGGGCCCTGCATGGTACGGATGGGCAGGCATCTGGAAACGTGGGGAGCAGATTTCCTGGCCATTCCCTGCAACACGGCCCATTACTATTATGAAGAGATACGCCGGGCCGTGCATATCCCGGTGCTCAACATGATTGAGCTTGCCGTGGGGCGGATCATCATGGAGAATCCCGGGATGCGGCACGTGGGCCTGCTGGCGTCTCCCGCGGTCCTGAAAACGGAACTCTACAAGCAGTCCTTTCGAAAGCGCGGTGTGGCCCTGGCATCTCCGGCGGCAGGACTCCAGGCCGATCTCCTGACGGCGATTCGCAGGATAAAGTCGGGGGATACCGGTGACGGGGTGATCTCGATCGTGCGGGCTTCGTCCGACCACCTGGCGGGCGGAGATGCCCAAGCACTGCTGATCGCCTGCACCGAGCTGTCTATCATCGCGCACAGGATTCCGTGGAGCGTGAAGACGTACGACTCCTCTCAGATCCTGGCCGAATCCATCGTCCTCGAGGCAACGGGAAAACCCGTCCGGGTCTGATATGTGTGCTGCCATCCTTTCACCATGGCCGCGCGTGCTCTCCTGATTCATCTCTCATATCCCTCTCGTTGTTGTGCCGGTAACGTCACTTTAGGTTCCTATTCGTTATGGAAAGTTTTTTGTCTTTTTTCACTTGACAAATTATAACCCTAAATCATAGTCTCATCCTGTCGAGGAACTTGATGATGCCCAAGTTCTTTTTTTCGGTATTTTGTTCTATCAAAACTGATATAAGATAACTTAAATATACAGAAAGAAGCTATTCCAAAATGGAATAATATATAGTAGAATAGCTTCCCGCATATGCCCGAGCGTTTAAGAAAGGTTATGGGAACAGCAAATGGATCGCGTCTATACGGCAACCTTTTTACTTTATATCCTTGTATTGGTGCTGTCACCCTTCAGATTTCGACTTGTGCCTTTTGTTATTGCAGCGGCAATAACGGTCAACGGATGGGCATTGGTCCTCATTGTTGTCCGCTCAGGACACCTTCCCGTTTTCAATCTTTTCGAGTCTTTTCTCCTAATGAGTTTCATCCTCGGCCTTCTTGGGCTTGTTGCACGGAATCGTGAAAAAGGAGAATCTCTCCTCAATGTCTGGCTGTGGCTGGAGACGGTGATCGTGTTGGGCCTGCTCTGGTTTTTTCCCCGGAGTGCATCCTTTTCCCGCTATGACCACAATTATCCGTACGTTGTACTTTTTCACGGCATGCGGGATGTGGCACTCGCAGCAGTCCTTTTTTCCTCTTCCTATTTTATCCAGTCTCGGCTTGAAGGACCGAAAACCGCTCCCGGAGCCCGCCACTTCCATCAGGGAAGGAACTATCTTCTTCTGGGGGCGATTTTCTTCCTGATTTCTGAGTTCGTGGGCATTATCTGGTGCCTCAACGGATGGGGTGATGTGTGGCGCTGGAACACCGCCTTTTTCCAGTCTACGCTCATTGTGCTTTATTTCATGCTTGCCTTTCACGTCCCGGGCAGGAATCGTCGTTCCGATAATGCAAGAAGCCTCATTGGCGGCATGAGCGGTTTTTTCATGCTGACCCTCACCGTGGTTCGGGGGCTGGCATGAAGATCCTCTCCCAAAGACTTTCTTCCCTCACTTTCACCACGATTGTTCTGGTGATGCTCCTCGTCTGGTTGACATGGGGAATCCTGATGGCCGGTTCATCCGCCACCATGAATCCGTTCGGCGCTATGAACAGCCGTCTTGTCAGGGAATGGCTGATGGACTCTGAAGGCGGGCCCGGCCTGCTGAAGTTCTGGTTCGGCGGACTCTGCGTGATGATGGCGCTTCTCGGCGCCAACCTGGTGTTCTGTTCATGGAATAAGATCCTCAGGATCATGCGAGTAAAATTCAGTGGACCAAAGCTCCTCATGCTTGTGGTTCATATGGTTTTCGGACTGGTCGCTCTGGGACATTTTGGAAGTTTCATGCTGGGGTATCGTTATGAAAAAGTCGTACTTGCGGAAGGACAGTCTTTCAGTTTCGGCAACGGCCATGGTTTAAAGCTGGAGCAGGTGCGATTTGTCGATGATCCGGCAATTCTGAAGAAATCTCCCCGGTATTTGACCGGGAATGAGTTCCATTACCGCAGAAACTTTGCCGACATTCTGTTGAGCCGGGAGGGAACAGAGGTGTCAAGGGACCGGATTTCCATCCTGAGGCCGGCCAGACACGGCGGGGTGCAAATCACCCTTGCCAGATTTGCGCCCCTCAAGAGTATGAAAGGCTCGGGCAAGCGGGGAAGTCCGCGTGCAGTGTTTATCATCAGCAGAAATCCCGTGCTTTCTGCTTTTCTCGTGGCGTACGGGGTAATGATCGTGGGTATGAGCATCTATCTGGCGATGACATGGCGAAAATCAGTCTTGAACACTAATACGTAACTTTGGAAGGGGGGAGAAGATGAATCGGAACCTGATGTGCATGTTTGTGTGTCTGACCATGGCTGTTTTCCTGATGGAAGGCAGTGCCTTTGGGGAAAGCAAAACGGGAGGTGAGGACTACCAGGTGTATACCCTGGGTGAGGTCGTCATCTCTGCGGAAAAGGGATCGACGGTCAAGGATGTCTCCATAAACAATGTGATGACGCAGGAGGAAATTCAGGCAACGGACGCCAAGACCGCCGCTGAGGCATTGGCGTATGTCCCGGGAGTCATCGTATCGACCGGCCGAAAACAGGAGCCCGGGGTCTCGATTCAAGGCTTTGCCCAGAATCGGGTCTTGATTCTGATCGACGGCGTTCCCTACTACGAGACAAAATACGGCAAACTTGACCTTAATCAAGTCCCGGCGGATATTATCGCCAAGATCGAAGTGATCAAAGGCGCTCCATCTGTCATCTATGGGGCCAATGCAGAAGGCGGAGTGGTCAACATCATCACCAAAAAGGCAGGCGAAAAACCTTCCATAGCGGCAAGAGCCGAGTTGTCGAACGACAAGAACGGCTATCTGGCTTCTCTCTCCCACGGCATGAAGGTCGGCAAGTTGAGCTACTGGCTCAATTACACGCACAGACAGTGGGATGCCTGGAGGCTCAGCGATGATTTCGATTCCGTAGAAGGTAGCATTATCAAAAGGGGACCTGGAGGGGGAACGACCACGGCCGTCTTAGAAGATGGGGGGTATTTTCGCGACAATTCGAAGTACAAAAACGACAGCATATGGGCCAAAGTAGGATACGAGGATTCCAGCGATTCGCAGTATTATGTCAATATGCATTATTCGGCAACAGAAAAGGGGATCCCCCCTTCCATGTATGAGCAAAGGGTAACGCCGTATTTTTCCCAATTCGCGAAAATTCCCCGGTACGACGATTGGGGCATCGACCTGAGCGGCAGGCAGAAGATCGTGGAGCCCCTGACCTTGCAGGGTACCCTCTTTTACCACCGACACGTGGACGATTATGCCTCCTATCCCGATGAGACCTATACGGACCGCTTCGCCCTGAGCCGGTATCGAGACTACCTGGCCGGTGGGATGCTGCTGTCCGAGTATAGGCCCGTCGAGTGGAACCTCATGAGACTTGCTTTCCACTATAAAGGCGATTCCCACGAGCAAAGGGATAACGTAGACGAGCCCTACGAGAAGTCCTTTTCCTACACAGGATCGGTGGGGTTTGAAGATGACTTCAATCTCATAAAAAATCTATCAATCGTGGGAGGAGTGAGCTACGACTGGTTTAAAGTGGATGATGTCCCGCCCGGCGAAACGCTGCCGGACACCAAATCTGAGTTCAATCCAATGATCGGGGCTTCCTATGTTCTGCCCGATTCCACACGTTTGTTTGCATCGATCGCCCGCAAGACACGTTTCCCGACTCTGGATCAGCTCTACGGATCCAATGGCAATTCGGATTTGGAGGCGGAGAGAAGCACCAATTACACATTGGGGGCGTCGAAGTTTTTTGGGAAGTTGTTGAAAATTGAATTGGCGCCTTTCTACCACGATATCTCCGACTACATAACCACGGATGCGCCGCCGCATCTTCCCGGGGAGTACCCCTACCGGAACTACGGGAAAATAGCCCTGTATGGCTTCGAATTTACGAGTGAATTTCATCCCATGGAAAGTCTTGTTTTTCGTCTGGGTTATACGTACAACCGTGCACGCAACAAAAGCGCGGAACGAGTCACGGACAAGGTTTCCAATATCCCTGAGAATAAGGTGGATCTGGGGGTGGCCTATGTGGTGCCCAACTGGAAAACTCGTTTCGATCTCAATATGATCTATATGGGAAGCAGTTACTATCAGGTACCAAGTCTCGAGGACCCTGATATTCCCACCATTAAACAGGATTCCTATACTTTGTTCCAGGCCAAGATTACTCAGCCGTTTCTTGATATATGCGAAGTGTACGTGTCTGCAAGTAATCTTTTTGACAACGACTACCAATCAGAATATGGGTTTCCGGGACCTGGGCGCACGGTCTGGCTCGGCTTTAAAGTCAGTTATCAATAACGAATTTACATGGTTCGTGAAATGGACTATCCCGCAGCTTGCTGCGGGATGTCCCTTTGATGTCATTCCGGAAAGCCCGCAGGGCTTATCCGGAATCCAGATTCCCGCTCCCCGATCGTGATCTAGAAGGACGTGCTGTTCGGGGGGCTTCACGATGTCTCCCCGCTCTGCGCGAGGAGATTCACTGAAATGCACTGGTTGTCGAGGTTAAACATGAAAAGAATGATCAAGAAAACGCCCATCCTGACCGCGCTCCTCCTTGTTCTGCTGGCGACGGTAAACGCTCACGCGAATCGACCGACCCTTGTAAGCGTTGCCGGGTGCGTGAGCCAGCCCCTGAATCTCAGCCAGGAGGATCTGGCGAGATATCAGACCATTTCCGTGCAACTGAATGGAGTCATGGAAGATGGCTCGTACCGGGGCGTCTTTTACTATACCGGAGTTCCTCTCAGGACACTGCTGGAAACAGCGTTTGTTCAAAAGGGAGAGACATCTTTCTCGAAAGGGGTGGACCTGGCCGTCCGCATCAGGAACCGTGACGGAAAACAGGTGGCCCTCTCATGGGGAGAAATTTTCTACAAGAATCCGGGGAGGATCCTGCTGGCCATCTCGGCCCGACCCATCATGCCGCATCATGACTGCAAGGCCTGCCACACGCCGGAGAAGTATAAACCGAGGTTGAATCAGCTCCATCGGAAGATCGGATTTCCAAAACTTGTGATCACGGGAGATGCGTACGCGGATCGGTGCCTGGAGAACGTTTCCGCCATTGAAGTCATTGACCTACGTCCCGGCAAACCCACCACAAAGATGAAAAAACTGTTTTCTCCTGAATGCACTGTCACGGGCAAGGATATGCAAACGATCGTCCTTCGGGACCTGTCCAATCGTCCTCGGCGGGCCCTGCGGGTCAAGCACCTGGGTGAAGGCAAGGGATATCACGGGATTAACGAGTTCAGCGGGGTCCCCTTCAAAACGCTTTTGAAAGATGCCGGCACAAAACCCGATCTCAATCTCGTTTTTCTTGCCTCTGCGCCGGATGGGTATCGTTCGCTTTTTTCCTACGGGGAGGTATTCCTGGACCCATTAGGGGACCGCATCATCCTGGCTGACAAAATGGATGGCAAGCCATTGAAACAAGGAGGCAGATTTTTCCTGATTCCTCCAGATGATCTCATGGCCGATCGAGATGTCAAAGCGGTTGAGAAGATAGAGGTTCTCTCGCTCAAGCAGAAACCAAAGGTCTCCGTGATCGGAGTGGGCTGCGGGGACACAAACCTGATCACCCTCGAGGCGGTTTCTTTCATGGCCGAAGCGGATGCCTATGTGTGCCCTCCCGACATCCGGAAACGCTTCTCCCGGTACATGGGAAATAAACCGGTCCTGTTCGATCTCTATGAGTTTGCTCCTCCTGTCCTGAAACGCAAGCATCCCGGGCTTTCTGAGGAGGGCCTGAAAAAGATGATAAAGGAAAACCAGGTTCGTGCAGCAGGAATCATCGAACAAAGATTGAAGGCCGGCGACACCGTCGCCATCCTTGATTACGGCGATCCCACGATCTGGAGCGGATGGAGCTGGGCAAGAGAGTATTTGAAGGGGGACGCTCTCGAAATTATTCCCGGCCTGAGTTCGTTTAATGTATCCAACGCCCTGCTGGGAAGCCGGATCGACTGCAATGGAACGATCGTTCTGACCACACCGTGGGAGATAAAACAAAACAGGCCTTTCCTCAAGTCCCTGGCAGAAGAAGGCCAAACGATCTGCATTTTCATGGGACTGAAGAATTTGCCCGGTCTGGTTCCCCTGTTTGAAGAATATTACAAGAAAGAAACCCCCGCGGCCCTTGTGTACAAGGCCGGGTATTCCGCAAGTGAGCATGTGATCCATACCACACTCCATGGACTCCAGAAGGCTGCCGACGGGTATCCGGAGAAATTCCTTGGCTTGATCTATATCGGCCCCTGTCTTACGGTACGGGAAGGGGAGGATTGCGAGTAGTTCGAGGTTCCCTATGATCCGGCAAGCCAGGACACAGCAAATCCCGCTCGGTCAAACGGCGCTCAAGAGGGACATGGGTTTGGGCTCCGCAACGATTCTTGTGGTCGCCAGCATGATCGGTACCGGAATTTTCACCACCTCCGGATTTATCATGTCGTCTCTTCAAAATCCCCAGGCCATGCTCCTTTGCTGGTTTGCAGGAGGAATTCTGGCCCTTTCGGGAGCGTTCTGCTATGGAGAACTTGGGGCCATGTATCCGAAGGCCGGGGGGGAGTACGTTTTCCTCAGGGAAAGCCTCGGCCGCTTGATGGGATTCCTCTCCGGCTGGATCTCGCTCATCGTCGGCTTTTCAGCTCCCATAGCTGCCGCTGCCATGGCGTTTTCCACCTACTTTTCCCACAGCCTCCCTGCCGGCGCTCATGGCTGGACCACCCTGTTTCTTCTAAAAGCCGGCCCGGTAACGCTTTCTCCCATAAACGGTGTGGCCATCGCGGTCATTATCATTTTTTCGCTGGTTCACTGGAGGGGCCTCCATTTCGGCAGCCGCGTCCAGAACCTGCTCACGAGCATCAAGATAGCGGCCATTTTCGCTTTTATCGCAGGAGGGCTGGTTCTCGGCAAAGGCAGCACGGGACATTTTTCTTCCGACTTGCCTGCCGGCCTGGTTTTCTCCCCGCCGTTTGCCGTCTCCCTGATCTTTGTCTCTTTTGCATACAGCGGGTGGAATGCCGCCGCGTACCTGGGAGCGGAAATCACGGATCCGGCTCGGAATATTCCACGATCCCTTTTGCGGGGGACCGTTCTGGTGATGGTGCTGTATCTTCTGCTGAATGTGGTTTTTATCTATGCCCTGCCCGTGGAAGAAATGAGCGGCCTTCTGGAAGTGGGAACCAAGTCGGCCGTCTCCCTGTTCGGACATCCCGCTGGAAGCGCTTTTTCGATGGCTATCACCGTTTGCCTTCTGTCCGTCATCAGCGCCATGATTATGGCCGGGCCTCGTGTTTATTATGCCATGGCAAAGGATGGGTCATTTTTCAAGTGGTTCGGAGAGGTCGACCGCCGCCCGGCAACTCCGGGGCGATCCATATTCCTGCAGGCGGGCATAGCCATACTCATGGTGATCACGTCAGCCTTTGACAAACTCCTTTTGTATATCGGCTTTACCTTGTCCCTTTTCGCTATGCTGACTGTTCTGGGTCTGATGGTTCTCCGGTACCGGCATCCCCATTTCCCGCGCCCCTACCGGACCTTCGGATATCCGGTGACACCGGTTCTTTTTATGCTGGGTAATCTCTGGATCATCATTTTTTCTTTTCAGAGCAACCCAACAGTGTTCCTGTACGGCGGTGGAACCATTTTGACGGGCCTCCTGGTCTTCCTGTTTTTTGATCGAATTACCCGCCTGCGTGTGGATCTTGAAAGAGATCTGTCCGGGGCCTGGAGTCAAAAGGATTAGGACCTTTCCTGCCATGAAGATGAGTAAATCTGCTTTGGGTATTCTGATCACTGCGCTGGTGCTGCTCTGGACAGCCGCCCGTCCTGTCTACGCTGCAGAAAGAGTGGTGCAAAAGGACACTGATAAGGACGGTAAAATCGATCAGATCGCCCACATGGCCCCGGACGGCAAGATCAGAGAACTGGAGATAGACGGCAACGGCGACGGGATTATGGACCGTTTCCAGTACTACCGGAACGGGGAGTTGGTCAGGATTGAAAGGGATACGAACGGGGATCAAAAAACGGACATCTGCGACTACTTTCAGGGAGGAAAAAGGGTCAGGCAGGAGCGGAAATCCTTCGAGACAGGCCGTGTAATCCAGATCGTCTGGTTTGATGATCAGGGACGCTATCTGAAAATTGTGAAGGACTCGGATGGGAAGGGTCGTTTCGACCTGACGTACTATTTCAAGGATGGGAAACTGGCATCCTCGGAAAGGGATATCAATGGTGATGGAACGGTGAATGTGCGGCTTTCCTATCGAGATGAAAAGCCCGTAGAAAGATGGGCTGATTCTGATGGAGACGGCAGACCCGACAGCATCATCACGTACGGGACAGACGGACTCCCCACTGAGAGCCGGCACGATCTGGACGGGGACGGTGAGATGGAAACCTTCCGAACCTATCGGAATGGTTTCGTTCTGGTTGAGCAGAAGGACGAGGATCATGACGGCCGTCCTGAGACTGTCACCCGGTTCAAAGACAACAAGCCCATTGAACAGCAGCGAGACACGAACAGGGACGGTCGGTTTGATCTGACCATCCATTTCAGGGACGGAAAACCGTTCTACCGCGAGCAGGACACGAACTTCGACGGCAGGAATGATCGTTTCATCTCTTCTGATGATAACGGCCTGCCGGCCAAGATAGAGGAGGACACCCGGTTTACGGGACGGATAGACAGAATCAGGACCTTCCGGAAGGGAAAACCGGTCAAGATTGAATATGACAGCGACGGTGACGGATTCAGAGAGACGACGACCTTGTTTGATAAAGGGAAGCCCTATCTGCAGACGCAGGATACCAATGCGGACGGGAAACCGGATGTACTGATCCGTTTTAATGCAAACGGCGAAAAAGTGAAAGCGGAGATCGATAGCGACTTGAATGGGCGGATGGACACATGGGAATATTACCGGGACGGGCGGCTTGCCAGGATCGAGAAGGATGAGGAAGGAAAAGGAAAGATAAGCCTCAGGGTGATCTACAAAGACGGGAAGAAAGTGAAGCTCATGAGAGATGTAGATCATGACGGCCGCTTCGAAACGACCCAATGGTTTGACAAGGCCCCATGGTCCGTGGTCGTGGAACAGGACGCGGACGGGGACGGCCGTCCTGAGGGTCGTTTCTTCTACCAAGGGAGTGTCCTCAGACAGAAGGAGATCGATGATAACAGCGATGGCCGGATCGACGCAGTGGAGTATTTCGACGAGCATGGAAAACTGGTGAAGAGCCGGAAAAGGCTTGATGCCGAAGATCACATGGATATTACCTGGTTCTACGATAGGGCCGGTGAGGCCGTCCGCGCGGAGAGGGACAAGGACGGGGACGGCCGTCCTGAGACCTGGTACTTCTACAAGGATGGGAAAGTGACGCGCGTGGAGGAAGACACGAACGGAGACGGCAGGCCCGACATCTGGGAGGAGTACGACGGTGCAGAGGCCGTTGTCAGGCGCTCAACGGATTTGAATTTCGATGGAAAAGCGGATCTCGTAAAGACGATGGAAGGAACTGAATCCAGGTGAACCTATGCCGCTTTTGCGGCAGAAGAAAGGCCGGGGGACGATATGATTGCATTTCTTTCAAAAGGGGGCATTCTGGTGCCGCCTATTCTTTTCTGCTCCGTCCTGGCCCTGGCTATTTTTCTTGAAAGGCTTATCCGTTTTTCAAGACTGCGCAGCAGGGGGCGTGACGTGGAGCAGCGGGTGATCCGGTATCTTCAGGAGGGCGAGGATCAAAAGGCCTTCGATGCGGCTCGTTTGAGCAATACACCTGTGGGCCGCATCTTCAGCAAGGCCATGGAAGTGAAAGATCAGGACAGGGAAACCTTCGAAACGGTGCTCGTCCACGCCGGCGATGAGGAGATTAGAGGGCTCTCCCGGTATCTTACGGCCCTTGCCACCATAGGAAATATTGCACCGCTGCTCGGCCTTCTGGGGACGGTCCTGGGCATGATAAAGGCATTTATGGTGATTCAGCAGATGGGGGGGAAGGTCAATGCATCCGTCCTCGCAGGGGGCATCTGGGAGGCCATGCTGACCACCGCTCTCGGTCTGGCAGTGGCGCTTCCCACCATGGTCGCCCACAGCTATCTGGTCTCCCGGGTGGACCGGTACGAGGCCCAGCTTCAGGATGGGAGCGTCGCCTTGCTCAAAACCCTGAGCAAGAGAACGTGAGAGAGGTCTGCCATGCTTGTACACCGGAAGAAGCGGAACAGAGTGCAGGTGCAGGCTCCGCTGACCGCATTGATCGATATCGTCTTTCTCCTCCTGATCTATTTCCTGCTGACCACCAATTTTATGGTCGACGAGGGCATCAAGGTCAAGCTCCCGCAGGCAAAGGCTTCCGCGCAACAGACTGAGAAGGCCATTACCATATATGTGGATAAGGAAGGGAGAGCCTTCCTGGAAAAAGCAGAGGTTTCCAATGCCCGGCTCTTTGACCGGCTCAGGCAGATGATCGGGAATAACACCAATAAGCTGGTGGTTGTGAGAGCCGACCGGGAGGTTATCCTCAACAAGGCGGTAAAAGTGATGGATATCGCCAAGGCGGCAGGGGCGGGCAGGCTCTGCCTGGCTACGGAGAAGGATTTCTGATTTGAAACGACTGGACAGTGGCCCGCTGCAATCTCTTCCCCGGAAAGAGAGAAACTGGTTGTTGGGGGCGTTGATCATTTTTTCTCTGGGGATACACGCATTCCTCATCATCCGCATTGCCGAGGTCTATCATCAGAAGGCCGTCACGAGAATTGAGTTAACCCTGCAGGACGTTTCCAGACCGGTCGGGAGGAGCATCCCCAGACCGCCTCGCAGGATCAAGAGGCCCCCCCTGGTAAAGGAAGTGAAGCGGCCGAAGGTGATCGAAAGACCGGTCCCGTCGCTGAGACCAATGAGAGTTGCACCGGTGGCGCCCGTATCCCCTGCCGGGCCGGTGGAAGAGATAGACGCGCCGCAAGTGCCGGATGTATCAGCGCCGTTGATTGCTGCATGGCGCCCGGAACCAATGGCCGCTCCGATCGCGGGACCGCCTGCACCGGTCATTACCAAGGCAAGCTATTTCGAGCTGGTCAAACTTTCCATTGAAAGGAACAAGAAATACCCGGAGGCTGCCAGGGCCGGCAGGATCGAGGGGCGGGTGAATGTGGGGTTTATGATCACTCCCGACGGGAATATCAAGGACGTCGGCATCGTCAAGAAATCCCGTTCAACATACCTTGATGAGGCCGCCGTGAGTGCGGTGAAACGGGCGGCGCCCTTTCCCAAGCCTCCAAAGAGTCTTTTCAAGGGATCAGTCAGGGTGGTTGTCACCATTGTATTCGAGTTGACATGAGAGATTCCCCTTGTTCTTCCGCTCCCCTTTCCGGATAGAAGGTATGAAGGAGGAAAACTACGGAAGTCTTCTTGCCGGTCGAAGAACCTGGTCCTTTTTTATATCCACCACGCCCCTGCGATTGATCCTGACCTCCGGCAGGAAATCATTGGGAAGGAAGATGAAGGTGTAGAGGGGATCGTGGAAGGGAAAGCCCCGCTCAGCGAGGAATTCCTGAAATGCGGAATCCTTTTCAGCCAGTTCTTTCAAGGGCCGCTCGGACATCATGCCGCCAAGAGGGAGAGGAAGTTCAAAAACGATTTTTCCTTCTTCCACCGCCGCGATCCCTCCGCCCATTTCAATCACCCGGTTTACGGCAGATGCCATGGCATCCGGACTGCGGCCGATCGCAATGATCTCGGTTGCTGTGTTGAAGGTGGACGCGATCCCTTCCACCCGATCGGCATATCCCTGGATGATACCGTTTGCGACCCACTTCCCGCGTCTGTCCAGCGTGGCGACCCAGCTGAAACCCGCGCGGGCGGATACATCAAGACACCCGTGCCGCAGCGGAAATTCCATGTTTTCAATGCGCGTGATCACGGGGTTGAGGAGTTTAATCACGGGGAAAGAAACCACTTGCCCGTCTCCACCCTCGTCAATGGGGATCCTGAAGAAGTCGGCTGTTGCCCGCCACCGGCACGCGATCTGTGCGGACCCGGTAAAAAACCGCTTCCAGTCAATCTCCGGAAAGGGGCGCAGCAGGGCGCCCTTTTCAGCAACTATCCGCCCCTTTGAGATGACCATTTCCGGGGTAGGGTGATGCAGGTCGCTCAACACGAGAATATCCGCGTCCCTTCCCGGGGCGATCCCGCCGATGCGGTCTTCGAGACCGAAGTAGGCCGCGGGATTCAGGGTCGCCATGCGGTACGCCTCTATGGGTTCGATCCCCTCCTCCATGGCAATCTCGATGAGACGGTCGGTCATCCCGGAATTCAGCTGGAAAGCGGGAGTGGAACTATCCGTCGTCAGCATGACTCGCCGGGTGGAGGAGGGGACCTTTCGAATTCCCTTCAAAAGAGTTCGCAGGTCCTGCCGGAGGGAACTCTCCCTCAACATGACGTGGAAGCCCAGCCTCAGCCGTTCGAGCGCCTCCTGCGCGGTAATGCTCTCGTGGCAGGACTCTACTCCCGCCCGGGAGATAACGGCGAGATTTTCATACTTCGCCCCTGCGGTGTGGCCGTCCACCCGTTTGCCCAGCGTCCGGGCGAAGCGTATCAGGTCGAGAATCTTAGGATTGTCTTTCACCAGTTCCTGCCACCTTGTGATCTCTCCGACAGTGAGCGCAAAGGGACTCCGGAGAAGTCTTTTCAGGTTGCCCGTCGAGAATAGGGCCTCTTCGTCTTCCATTGGTGTCTGGGGGACAACACGGATGGCCCAGAAGAATTTCACCGGCATGTCCGAAAAGGCCTGCATGAAGGCTTCGAAGCGGTCCACTCCCATGAGCATATAAAAAATGAGGCTATCGCAAACGAGCGTGGTGGTCCCGAGCCGGCATGCCTCCTCGCCGAAGCTGCGGGGGTTGTAAATATTCCAGGGGTGACAGTGGGGTTCCACATACCCAGGGACAAGGACCTTCCGGCTCATGTCCAGCCGGACGCTTCTTTTCCCCAGGGAATCGGACCTCGGACCCACATACAGGATGCTTTTTCCTCTCACTGCAACATGGGCATCGAGGATCTCGCCGGAATAGACGTTGAGGACCCTCCCTCCCTTGAGAAACAGGTTTGCTTCCGGCACCTGCCGCCCGCTTGCCCGCTGCTCCGGTTCTTTTTTCATGATAAGAACTCCTTAACCATCCCGCGGACCGGCCTGCGCTGATCCGGCGTGAAATCTTCCTGTACAGGTAATCGTCGTCCATCATTATCATTCCAGCCCTTCCTCGGCAACTCAAAATCCTCGTTCCTTTTTCCTTTTGTGCGGTCCCACCCGAACCCTTGGCCGCGAGGCCCTTCAACACCGATGCAGAGTGCCTTCTGGGGAGGGCTTTTCCAATGAATGCCATTACACTGGATGTTTTTGTTTCCTTTTTGTAGAATCACTGCATATCGTATAGTGCCTTTTCGATCCCGACCACCTGCCCATTCGATCCCGCGGGAAACCTGGCGGCAGCGGGTGCGGGCTTTCTGGTCTCCGAAGCCCGGATTATACTGTCCGGGGAGCGCCGGAGACATAACTCAAAAGAGATGAGCCATGGCTGAAAGCCTCCGCGAGATATTCAAGCGCAAGATGGTCCGTGTCGGGTTTGAACGGACTATGGGCCTTGTCGGGGCCACCACTTTGGGGATCGGGGCCCTGATGGGTGCCGGGATATATGTCCTGATAGGCCTTGCGGCAGGCCATGCCGGCCCCGGAGTATGGCTTGCGTACCTGATCTGTGGACTGCTGACGCTTCTTTCCGTGCTGGTATTTGCGGAGCTTTCGCGCAGAATGCCCGTTTCGGGTGGAGGATATGCCTATGCCTATAACGCGCTTGGAAGCTTCTGGGGATTTATGACGGGGTGGCTGCTGGCGCTGGGCAGCATATTTGCCTGTGCCATGTATGCAACCGGCTTTGCATACTATCTGGCTTCCCTGTTTGCTCCCGGCATGCCGGAGCCAATGATGAGAGGCATTGCTTTTTTGGCCACCGGTTTTTTTACCATCCTCAACTGCCGTGGGACAAAGGGGGGAGACAGGGTGCAAAGGGTCCTGACCTGGGGCAATCTGGCAATCCTTCTGATCCTTATCGCCCTGATCGTCCCCAAAACTCATCCTGCATTGATGACTCCCATGTTTCCCAAAGGATTCGGTGGAATAGGCGGAGCCATCGCCATCATCTATGTCTCTTTTTTCGGGTACCAGCTCATTGCCAATAATGCGGAGGAGATTGTGGATCCCAAGAACACGGTCCCCAAGGCCATGTTTCTTGCCATGTGCGTCAGCCTGATCTTCTACATTGCCGTGGCGGTCGTTTCGGTCATGGTTATTCCCTGGGGGACCCTGGCGGTGTCCAAAGCGCCTCTGGTGGATGTGGCCATGGAAGGAATAGGGAGGGCAGGGTGGCTTCTTGTCGCCATTGGAGGTATCCTCGCTTCAGCCGCCGCTTTGAACAGCACCCTGCTTTCGCAGGCACGGCAGATCTTTGCCATGGGCAAGGACGGGTTTCTGCCGCCTCTTCTTGGACGCATTCACCAGGTGAACAAGACCCCCACCGCAGCGCTATGGGCCGGCGGTCTGATCACCGCGGCGGCCCTGCTTTTCGGAAACCTGGCATTCATTGTCAAGTCAGCCAACTTCTGCCTCCTGGGATCCCTTTTGCCGGCCTCTTTTGCCTTACGCAGGCTCTACAAGACACCCGAATCAATTCAGCACACAGGTCCCTGGAGACGCCGCATACCGGAGGCCGCCTTAGCGGCCAATGTGCTTCTTCTTTTCACCCTGGACTGGGTGTCCATTGTCTTCGGTCTTCAACTTATGGCCGGCGGTTTTGTGATCTTTCTGCTTTACTCCCGCAAGCGTGAAATCCGCGCCCGCACGGGTATGAGCCTGGTGCTGAGCGAGGAGCGAAAGTCAAGTCCGCTTGCGGGTACGAGGGTTCTCGTTCCCGTTGCCAACCCCCAGACACAGCCGGCTCTCTTTTCTGTTTCCGAAGCGCTGCTCGCCGGTCGAGCAGGAGAGATTGTCGTCCTGAACGTGGTGGAGGCATTCAATCAGGTTGATTTTTACGCAGCTTTGGGAAATGCGGAGGATTCCATGCATCTGCTGGACGGCACCAGCGCTATTCCGAAAATGGAGCATGTGAAGATCCGACCCGTAATCCGCGTATCCCGCAGCCTGCCGAAAGGCATTGTGCACGCGGCGGAAGAGGAGGGATGCGGCCTGATCGTCATGGGGTATACGGGAAAGGAGACCCCCAATTCCCTGAACCTCATGGAGGAGGTCTTCAACCAGGCGCGGACGGATATTGTCCTGCTGAAGGTGAAAGGCGTATTCGAGCCCAAACGCATCGCCGTATCGCTTGGAGGGAGCAGCAACCTGCATCTCATCGTCCGCTTGGCCGGGACCCTGGCGGATCGGTTTGCCGGCGAAATCAATTTTGTGAATATCCTTCCAACGGATTACACTTCGGAACAGAAGGCCCATTCGGGCAAGATTCTGGCCGAGGCCATCAAGCAGCATGCGGCAAAGGCGCTTTACCGGATTGAATTGGCCAGCTCGGATAAGCCGCTGGAGTTCCTGGCGAAGCGTTCGTCCGAGTTCGATCTCCTCATCGTGGGGGCTACCAAGGTGGGCCTTCTTGAAAGAGCCACTGTGGGTCGGTTCGCTTCTCAGATCGTGATGCAGTCCGAATGTTCCGTTGCCGTCGTGAGGGTCGCCCGGACAGTGAAAAAATTCTTGAGTGTTTAAGCGTGCTCCTGTCGCCCTCTCCCATTCCTAGAGAAGTTTCTCTGCTCCTTTATAGACCTCTTCCACCTTCAATGCTGCTGCAGCATGACCTGGATGCTGTTTAGGATTCCATTTCTTCATATCCTCAAAGATACTGCCTTCTTTGTGGTATTCAATCTTTCCTTTAATCTGATAGGATTTTCTTTCTTTTGTTATAAAAAGAATCGATCCTTTGCTGCCTGAAAGTATGTTTTCCTGTGTCTTGGAAAAATAGTTATTTGCAACTACTATCGTGTCTTCGCTGAATTTTGACACGCAGGTAGCGTATATGGCATTCGGAATTCCTTCTTTGTTTACGGTTGATAAAATGACGGGACCTTCCCGCTCTTCCCAAGCGTTACTCACTTCTTCCGGTAATGCTGCCATAATAGTCCTCCTTTACACTATCATAGTCGTCGCCGCTCGGACCAGGAGCCGCTGGATTGTATTGCCGACTGTCTGGGAATGTCCATGGGCTCAAGCATTGATCCAGCCCAGTGCCTCAGCGCGTTCGCCTGAAGAGAAACTTCTTATTTCGCCGCTCATTGCGAGCGTAGCGATCTTCAATCCCCATTCGACCCATTTTGGCCCACCAATCACGCCCATCTTTTCAAAGTCATTTCTATGCGCAAGGCCAAAATGCGCATCATCCCATAGTGCCGCGGCCTCCCAGCCATGGAATTCATCACCCATATCCAGCAGAAGCCGCGCCTTACCATGTTCGCGGATAATCGATTCCAGACGTGGAATGAGTACTTCCTTGTAGTCTTGATCCGTTAATTTGTCTACGGCACGAAGGATAAGAATATTTCCCTTGCTTCCAGGCAACACCTCAATCATGGGAGTCTCCTTTCAGGCTACAGGTTAACGCGGCAGAACTTCCCTTCATCTTCTCATGGTCCCAGTTCGTGATTTCCCCTGAAGTCAACGCCGAGTTGATTGGCAGGTTCTCCGTGACAGCGGGTCGGTTTTAGCCCGATATTAAGATCACGTCTTTAAGGGTCTCAGAATTTTCATCCAGCGTCAAGAGAGTCCAATACCGTTTGCCATTTTCCTTTTCCCGGCAAACTCAGAAGTGTAAGATTTTAATGGCGTTCATTAGCCATTTGCAGTTTGAAGAAACTTACTTTTTTACCAGCGTCCCTGGCCCCTATGTATTCTTTTTACCTCAAAATGTAAAAATCTTGTCAGCCTCCATGGACAATTCATAAAGATCATCCATCCAGGCAATGGGGCATGAGCTTGATCCCTCCAGACCGTGGGATTTCATGCAAACCCCTCAGACATAGAAATCGCCTTCAAATTGGTTGACCTGGTCAATCACATTGAATTGATCATTACTGCTTTTTTCATAAAGAACTCCTTTACCGAGCATGAAAACGCTCACTTCATCGCCCTTTCTTACCGCAACATTTGCCAGCCGCATGGCATTGTATCCTGTTTCAGCATCGTCTGTGGAAATAATAAGCAGTACTTTCATATCCTCTTCCCTTCTATTAATGTTAAAGGGATTCGTTCCGAATCACCAGGGCCACTCCCTGTCCGCCTCCCAGGCACATGGTCGCGAGTCCGTATTCGCTCTTGCGGCGTCTCATCTCATAGATGAGCTTGGTCAGAATCACGCCGCCGGTGGCGCTGATGGGATGCCCCAGGGCGATGGCCCCGCCGTTGACATTGACCTTTCGGGCGTCCAGGCCCAGGTCACGAATACAAGCCAGGCTCTGGGATGCAAAGGCCTCGTTCAATTCCACCAGGTCGATGTCATCGAGTGTCAATCCGGTTTTCTTCAGGACCTTGCGGGTGGCATAAATGGGACCGATGCCCATGACCGCCGGCTCAACGCCCACTGACGCGTACCCAACAATGGAGACGAGTGGTTTGAGACCGAGCGTCTGCGCCTTTTCCCGACTGGCCACGATCAAACAGGCGGCACCGTCATTCATGCCGCTGCTGTTGCCTGCAGTAACTGAACCGCCCTGCCGAAAAACGGGCTTGAGTTTGGCCAGACCCTCCAGGGTGGTCCCGGGCCGCGGATGTTCATCCGTTCCGAACAGGACGGGATCGTCCCTTTTCTGCGGGATAGGGACCGGGACAATTTCATCTTTGAACAGCTCCTGTTCCAATGCCCTGACGGCCTTTTGCTGACTCTCCAGGGCGAAGCGGTCCTGGTCCTCCCGGTTGATATTCCAGCGTCCCGCCACATTTTCTGCGGTTTCTCCCATGGTATTGCCGCTGATGGGATCGAAAAGGACCAGTTGATCCATGAGCTGGGCATGACCCAGGCGGGCCCCCCACCGGCCCGTGGGAATCAGGTATGCGGCATTGGACATATGCTCCACGCCGCCCGCGGCCACCAGATCGGCGTCTCCCGCCTTAATCGCCTGGGCCGCCAGAAAAACCGTCTTCAGCGAACCGCCGCAGGCCTTGGCCACGGTGTATTCGGGCACCTCGATGGGGATACCCGCATCAATGGCAATGGGGCGGGCCATGTTGGGAGGAAGCATCCCCGTTCGGTATTGTTGGGAAAAAATCACCTCTTCCACCTGATCGGGCGTTATACCGGCGCGTTTGATGGCTGCCTTCAATACCAGCGCCGCCATCTGCCGGTCAGTCACCGCCCTGAGCGTTCCCCCGAACCTGCCCACCGGCGTTCGGGCTGCACTTACAATAACGGGTTCTTTCATGTTGCGTCCTTTCCAAAAAAAGTTTGAGCTCCAATTCCATTTTGCATTCAAGATGATACCTAGGCGGTAAGGAGCGGGCGACGGAGGCGTGCATGCACAGTACGTCGAGGAGTCCGCGACGCAGCCAACGCCGGTAGCGCTTGAATGCGAATTGGAATAAACATTTATTGATGCATTACGGGACGGTCTCAGCCGCTCACCCTTCGGACCGAATTCATACCATCCCTTTCCGATTTTTCTTCCCAGGTGACCCGCCTTGCCCTTTCGCCTCAGAAGCAACGGCGGATACCAGCGCGGATCATCGGTCTCTACCACCCCGGGAAGGATGCCTTCCGGGTTCCCCGCCACTCATCTGAGCCATTATCTGCTCAAGTGCCTTCTGGTTAGGGGCAATGGAGGCTGTGGAAGATGGAACCGTCGCAAGCAATTTCAGAAACTGTTCGGTCTTTCCTGTTGCCATTGGTAAGTGTGCGGAGAAGATCATCTTCGGGGCAATTTGATGAATTCTGTCCAGCGCTTGACTGAATTCGCTCGGCTTAACCATATGAACCCATGGGTTGTCCAAGCTAGCCCAGCCGACCATACCTTGAGCCAGATCCACCTCGGCAACATCGTCGGTGCTTTGCGCCGGTGACGGGATGATGGCGCCGAAGCAATCGGCAGAAAAGAAAGCCT
>CAZWEV010000020.1:0-61229 GCA_964633015.1 uncultured Desulfobacteraceae bacterium
ATGGAAAGGCGCGTATGGGCAAGACCCACCTTCTCATGGATATAGCAGGCCGTGTTGTCGGGACCACGGTGCTGGAGCTTTTCGGCCATCATCCGAAGTTTCTGCTCTTGGACTGGGGAATGTTTATTGACTATCCCAGCTATGCCGCACATGTCGTATTTCCCATTTCTTTCAATAACATCGCCATGAAACAAGGCTTTTCATAGCACCTCTTATTGAGCGTGTAAACAGGTTTCCTTTCCAACCGCTCGCCTTCACATACGTTGATTACATTTGACAGTGGATTTGGAACAGCCTCGACCCAAGTGATGGGGCTGTTTCTGGTTTTTCCACGTACAGGGTATACCCACTGAAGTTGAGCTTGGGAAAATTCGCCAGAACCGTCAAGCGCGCCAGTGCATCCTCGGGGAGACGATCGCGTCTCTTGTTGCGGACAGCTACGGCAAGAAGGCCCGGCTCATCCAAAGCTTTCAGGAGTTCATTATGAGTGATGTTGCGGATGATCGTGCCGGCATAAAAACTGATTGTTCCTCTTGCAATATCCACCGCCACCGGTTCATATCCCGCGTTTCGAGCCTCGGCAAACGCAGCTCCCAGTTTCTGTGTTGAAAGGTAGTCATTAAGCTGTGATGCGCCCCAACCCAATCCGATCCAGGACACAAGCCCGCTTCCGAGCAGAAGCATCACCACGAGACTTTTCTCATTTCGCCGGCGGGTAAGAATGATGATTCCAATACCGGCGAGAATGGGTGCAATAGCTACGATCGCCAGATGCCCTTTCTCATGAGGAAGCCGTGTGAAAAGAGCATAAAGTATTCCTCCACCAAGAATTATGAAAAAGAGACCGTTCAGAAGGCCGGGCCAGATGCTGAAATTCCCGGTTCTTTTCTCCCAGGGGGCCGGAAGGCCGGATGCTATTAATAGTGCCAGGGCGGGAAAAACCGGGGTGAGATAGATAAAGAGCTTCCCGCTTATGGCCGAAATTAATAGAAAACCGGGCAGGAACCAGCAAAGGAAAACATATCGGATATTCCGAGGGGCCTGCCGAAAACTCCTCCAGAGAAAGGGGGTCCATGGCATAAGGAGCGGCAGGAGTACCAGTGCATAGAAATAGAATGGTTCCGGATGGCTCCATGATTTGACCGACCGTCCCCAAAGCTGCGTCACAAAGACGTTCTCCAGGTATGCTTTCTGACCGGCAAAATACAAATATCCCGTCCACAGGGCTGCAACCAGGAGGATGAAACCCAATCCGTGGAGTAACCTCAACTGACCCAGCCCTTTTCTGCCGCCCTGAATCATCGCATATGGTATCGCTCCCAGGAAGGGGAAAGCGAGTCCCAATGGGCCTTTGACCATGACGGCGAGAATTGCGTATCCATATCCCCAGATACTCAAAAGGGAATTTCTTTCATCTACCGAACGCATGAAATAATGGAGCGACATGATCACGAAAATGGTCATCAGGATATCCATGCGGACAATGTTTCCCACAACCAGAAAGAGCATTGACGTGAGCGCAATGAGGGTTGCCCAGGTTGCGCGATTCACGCCGATCAGTCTTCTTGAAAAAACGTAAAAAGCCGCCGCGAATCCCAGCAGGGAAAGAACCGTCACCAGGCGAAAGGAAAACGCATTCAGTCCGGTCATTTTCGCCTGAAGCACAAGCGCCCAGAAATAAAGGGGAGGTTTATCCGGGTAAAAGTCTCCGTCAAGGGTGGGAACCATATATGTGCCGTTGATCGACATTTCACGTGCCACTTCGCCGTAGCGTGCTTCGTCCTGTATCCAGAGACATCTGGGGAAAAAAAGATTCACCCCGTAAATCAGGAAAACTGCGAAAAGCACAATAAACCAGGCAGAAAGGTTTCTCATTCCGGCGGCGTTCTTCGTATGCTCCGGTAGACCTGTCATCCGCTGATGATCTCCTCGTTTCTTGGCCGTATTTTTCACACCCGTCTTTCCTGGGAAGTTGCACCTGACGGACGTGCATCTGATGATGTGCTCGAAAGAATTTGCCGGTATACTTCGAGATTTCCTGCAACCATTTTTCCTAAAGAAAAGAGAGAGCGTACCATTTTTTCTCCCTTTCGGCCGAAATTTTTCGCCTTGTCCGGATTTTTCAGCAGTGAGATAACGGCCCGGGCAAGAGCATCCACATCTCCGACAGGAACGAGGTAACCATTCTGCTTCTCTTTCACTATCTCCGAAATTCCACCGGTCCTGGCAGCCACTATGGGCACTCCTGCGGCGGATGCCTGGAGCAAGGACACGCCCAGGCCTTCCATCGTGGCCGGATGCACCACCATGTAAAGACAGGGGAGGATCTTTTCAAGGTCCTTGCGAAAGCCCACAAATGATATTTTTCCATCAAGGCCTTTTTTTCTGCAGAGCAGTTCCAATTGTTCCTGCAGGGGACCCTGTCCAAAAAAGATGAAGCGGGTCTCCGGGCAGCTTTCGAGAATATCGGGAGCCGCCTGGATAAGGAAGCGATGCCCCTTTCTCGGGATAAGCTGAGCGATCACGCCGATTACCTTCATTGCCGGCCTGAGGCCGAATTCGTCACGAAACCACTCGTTTCGGCATGGATTCCGGTACAATCTGTGGTCAACCGCGCTCGGCACACAAACCAGCTTGTCCTCGGGGATACCCTCCGACAGAAGCACATTGCGTATCCTTTCCGAGATGGTGACAACCCGATCATACATCCGGTATTTCACCCGTGCAACAAGACGTCTTTCAGGATTGTCGACTCTCCTGGTTATAACCGATTTCGTTGCCGAAAGTCTTGATGCGATGCCTCCCCACAGGTCGGCCCCTCTTCTGCTGTGCACATGTAGCAGGTCAGGTCTTTCGCGGCAAACAACACGCAGAAGATAAAACAGGAACCTCGGGTCTACGTCCCCCCCTATGGAGACCTGGTGTACCGTTGCGAAGGGGCGCGATTCGATGCTGATCGCGCTTCCTTCCGGACACACCAGGGTATTCCTGCATCCGTATTCTGCCAGACCTTCCAGCAGGTAGCGCACCTGCAGTGCGCCGCCGTAAAGGTTCCGGCCCGTCTCGATATGGAGTATGTGCATCAGACTTCTTTCGATCAAACTGTCAGGTTGATGGTTGTATGAATCTATTGCGATCCTATCAGGCTTCGGGCCGCGTCAATAACATCTGGCACCGCTATGCTCTGCATGCAGGTATATTCCCCGTTACACGTGGGACTTCGTTTGCAGGGGGAACAAGACATCCGGTTATACAGTACAAGTGCCTTTTGGTTCTTCGAATAGAGGTACGGGCACGTAGCCCCGAATAGGGCCACTGTCGGACGTTCAAAAGATACTGCCATGTGTGTGAGGCCGGTATCGACTCCGACGGCGAGCGCACTCTCTTGAATAATAGCGGCACTTACTCCCAGGGGCAACGTGCCGGCGAAGTCAATAATGTCGTCAGGCGCCTGTGACCGGATGAGGAAGGCCTCATGCCGGTCGTCGGGGCCGCCGAGCAAGAGCACGGGAAGACCGAATTCCCCATGAATCGTCTTTGCAAGGATTCCCCAGCGATCTCGTATCCAGTGTTTCTGGGGACGGGTAGTAAAGGCACAAAAGACTGAGTATCCGCCGGAAATGCCTGCTTTGCGAATCACGGCCCGTGCTTCCGACCTTTGATCCGAAGGGAGTACCAGGTGCGACGAGAACGGTGTTGGACGGGATATGCCCAATTCCCGCATCATGTGTTCGTATTCGGCGCCCATGCGTTTATTGCTTGGACCGCGTGAAATGATCGTTGTCATGAAAAACCGGCCGGGTTCCTTTGATTCAAAACCTACTCGCTCCCGGGCTCCGGCAAGCCAGGTGAGGACACGGCTTCTCAACAGTCCCTGAGCATCCAGGGCAAGATCGAACTGATGGGCACGCATGTCCCTGGAAAAATGGAATACTTCACGCAGGAGAGAGAAAAGACGACCTTTTTTCCACAATCTTTTCCATCGGCGCTTATCCCAGGGGATTACCTCGTCAAGAAGAGGGTTGCATCGCAAAAGATCGATCGCCGAAGGTTCCACAAGCCATGATATCCTTGCCTGAGGATAGCCTTCTTTCAGGAAATTGAGCATCGGAGCCGCCATGACAATATCCCCGATGGAACTGGGGCGAATGATGAGAATATGTTCCATGTCAATATTTCTTTTTCTCAAGTTCATCATACATGGTCAGATACATGGTCAGGATTTTTTCTTTGGTGTGACTGGCCAACAGGGTTTTCATGGCATTTGCTGCGAGATACCTCCAGAATTGTCCGCCCTCACGAATGACTTCGTGCATTGCACGGGCGATGTCTTCCGGGTCGCGCCGAAACGCGATGATACCGTTCTCCCTGTCCTTTATGAGTTCCATGGGACCCGGTGCATCTGTCGCAATTACCGGGAGCCTGTGGGACCATGCCTCCAGGATGACATTGCCCAGTGTTTCATACCGAGAGGAGCAAACGAATATATCCGCCATCTGATAGTAGGGTGATGGATCATCCTGCCAGCCCAGCCAGACGGTCCTGTTCTGAATATGCAGATGGTTGGCCTGTGAACGGAGTGCGGCGCCCAAAGGGCCGTCTCCGGCGATTACCAGATAGACCGGCCGTGACTCAATCCGGTTCGGGAGCAGAGAGAATGCCTTCAAGAGATCCTCATACCCCTTCTGGTAGTTGAAACGTCCGAGAGTGAACAGGATAATGGCATCATCCGGCAGGCTCAGGGACTGACGCAGGTCTTGGATTTCTTGCCCGGCAATAGGCCTGTGCACTTCCACGAAATTTCCAATACAATACACCCGATCGGACGGCATGCCGTTTTTGATGAGATAGTCGCAGAGCCCCTTTGTGTTGCCGATCCAGGCATGAGCATGTTCATAGTAGCCTTTGATTTTATAGTAGCCTCCCAGCCTGGCCACGTGGATTGAGGGAGAGTGGCGTGAAACGCGGGTCAAACGTGTGGCGCGGCCCATATAGGTCTGGACGATCCTTGGCGCCTCACTCTGTATGAAGCGCCGGATGGAGAAAAGGGAAAAGATATCCCAGCCGTTGCGCATGGGGGTGTGGACCCGGCGGATTTCTTCGCCCAGGATGGAGCGGAGAGGACTCCCGGGGCGAATCATGGCCACGGCATCGTGTCCCTGCTTATTCAGGGCACTGACAAGTCGGGAGAAAAACCGTTCCGCCCCTCCCAGTTGCCGGCTTCCGATGATGTGCAGGGAATCGATCATCCGGTTATTTTTTCCTGCAGCTTTTTTTGGTGCTTCATGTGCAGTTTCCAGAAGAAACCAATGAGGCTGTCGCCAAAGGATACAGCCTTTCTCGGCAAGATCAGCGGATCGTCGGAACGGGTTGCAGAACCCCGGTCGCAGGTAAGCGCCGCCGCATATCCGGCCTCCTTTACGATGCCGACCAGCCCGTCGTCATAATCTCCGCTGGGATAGCAGAAATATTTTACTTCCTCGCCGAGCACATCCTCCAGCAGGGATTTGCTGTCCCGGATTTCCTTTTCTTGTCTTGACCGGTCAATTTGAGTCAGGAGTGGATGGGTCAGACTGTGGGAGCCGAAAGCAACGCCATAAGTTCGTAATTCCCGTATGGTCGCACGGTCCATCAAGGGGGCGCCGAACCGGTCGTCATCTTCAAGCCATCTTGCATTCTTGCCGAGAAGCCCTGCCACGAGGAAGACGGTGGCTGGAAAACGGTAGCGCACCAGGGCCGGGAACGCATAGTCCCTGAAATTCTGATATCCGTCGTCAAAGGTCAGTACAACTGTGTGGCGAGGCAGATACCCGCCTCCAAACAGGCCTTCAAGTGCAGCGGAGAGCGAGAGGACCCGATATCCGAAAGAGCGGAGATAGGCCATCTGCGCGTTGAATCTCCGAACATGGCAGAAGGTCGCTCGGTGGGAGTCAGGCCTTTTAAACTTTCCCACTTGATGGTACATCAAAATAGATACCTTTGACATTCAAGGAACCTTTTTCATGGCCGCGCGCCGCGCTTTTTTGGCCATATCTTCCGGGTACAGGGAAGGGTACTCTCTTTTCCATCTCTTGTGGAGCCAGAGCCAGTGATCAGGATGATCTCTGATTACCCTTTCTATGATTTCGCTCTGCTGCTGCGCCGCTTCTTTGATACTTCGTTCTTTGTCTTTTGCATAATCAATTTCAAGCTCTGGAAAAAAGAGGAGACGGTGATGAATGAGATCGTCACATCTGACAATAAACATGGGGACCACGGGTATCCGGTACTTTCTGGCCAGCATGGGGACCAGCGTCATGGTTGATGTCTCCCTGCCGAAAAATCGGCAAGGGATGTCTCTGGCAAACGTCTGTTTTCTGTCAGCAAAAATGACCAGGTCTTCCCCTTTTTTCAATCTCTTCAGGCCCTGCCTGAGGCCGTTTTCCTTGTACAGGATCCGAACCCCGAAACGCTGGTTGTTGAGGACGCGTTCCCTTTCAAGAAAGGGATTGTCGATGGAACGCACGATAAAATTCAGGGCATTTATCCTGCTCGCGTAGTAGGCATGGGCATATTCCCAGTTTCCAAAGTGCGCTCCCAAGAGGATGACGGACCTGCTCTTCTTCTTTGCTGCATCCAGGTGCTCCTTCCCTTCAACCCGGATGATTTCGTTCAGAGTCTCCCTGTTCATGTCCCGTAAGAGCACCCACTCGTTCCCGGTCATACCCAACTGTTCCAAACTCTTCCTGGCAATATTCCGGATTTCGTCCTGATCCTTTTCATTTCGGAAGGCAAATTGAAGGTTTCTTTTGGAAATTTTTCGGTGTGGGAAGTCCAGATTATAGAAAAGCCGTCCGAAAAAGCTTCCGATCATGAGCCATGTTTTCATGGGGAACGCACGCGAAATGGCAAGGTATCCGAGAACTGCCAAGTGGACCGCCCGGTGACCGATATGGTGCTCTTTTGGTACGTTTTTCTCCATGGAAATCAGCTTCACAACGACCTGTCACGCCTCGTTGCGTGTGATGGGTTTCGCTTCATCTATGAGCATAATGGGGATATCATCTCTGATTTCATAGAGAAGCTTGCAGTGATCACAGATGAGTCCGCTTCCTTCTTCATTCAGGTGAATTTCTCCCTTGCACTTGGGGCAGGCGAGAATATCGAGCAATTCTTTGCTTATGGCCATATGTCAGTCTCCTTTCCGGAACCTTGTGAAAATAATTTTGTACTCGTCCTCAAACCCCTTGAAGCAGATGCGGCACTCTTCAGACAACGGATCCTTCCAATTACAACTGCCTGTCTCTTCCAGCGTGGCCATGGGCTCGAGGTGCACTTCCAAACCGGCCTCCCGGTACACTGTCACCGCTTCACTCAATTTCGGTTCGCATGCGATAAATCGTTTTGTCCAACCTTCCTTTTCCAATTCCCTGGTTTGAACTTTTTCATTCATTGTTCGAATCTTCTCGCATAAATGCAAGGGCCTTTCCGGCAAGGCCGTTCAGGATCGCCTGCATGCGAAACGCATGTGACCCGGAGACAGCGGGAAGGAAGAGTATTTCAACGGCAATGCGCCGGCTGGCACCGGATACCGGGAATCTCCTTTCTATCCGGCGGATAAGGGCTTCAACGTCATGGGAATTTTCACTGCTTTTGTTCGAAAGGATTTTTCGGAGCATGGTAATAACGGGCAGCATGCCTTCTCGAAAATCCCGCATGTCGGACGGTTGCGATTGTTCTGAGGGAAAAGTGAGGGGGTCCGGCACATGAAAACGAATGGTGGAAACCGGTCGGATCAGGTGAACCCTTGAGGCGTCTTCTTCAAAGAGCTCGTTCACGTAATTTCTTATTGTTTCATCAAAAGTGACCAGGAGCCATCCTTCTTGGATACATGACCCGAAAAGACCCAGCCAGGATTCACAAATATCGCGCAGGAGATCGGACGCAACGATCGTGTGTGCAAGCGCATCGGGAAGGTCCTCCATGAGACCAGGCGCCTCGGTGTCCTCCTCTAGAGCATCTTTTAAGGGGGATTCGTGCTTTCTGAGGTCGCGAAGTGCATCTTCCGCCTCGTCCTGCTCTTTTTCCATTGCACGGGCAAGGTGCAACAGGATGTGCCATTTCAAGGTGAGCGAATTCCTGTTTTCAATCTCCCTGTCCCGACCGGCTTTACGGAGAATTTGCTGGATATTCCATAGCAATTCTTCACCGGAATGCATGTCATGAGCCGCTGCCAGGAATGCTGATCTGTCCCGGTCAGGGTTTTCTTTCATCCAGGTTCTGTATTCCTTCATGAGCCGAGGAAAATCCGCCGGAGGCTTGAGATCATGGGCAGGACGGAGGATATCAAAAAATCCCTGTTCAGAGTCCCCTTCATTCTGGGCGGGCATCTCCATGTACCAGGGAAGACAGATAACGGGCCGACCGAACAGGAATGATGCTCGCATCAGCATCATCCTGGAGAGCCTGAGTGGAGGAAAAATATAAACGTCTTTTGGAGACAAGGTCATCTGTCTTTTTTATTGAAAGGGCAGCCCGGCAAAGCGGCTGCCCCTCTATCCTTCACAATCGGACGGTATGGTTTAGTCTTCCTGGAGTTCCTTCAGATCCAGGAAATAGTCCAGCACCTCAGGATTTCTCAGTGCATCTTTGTTAAGGACGGGTTGACCGTGAATAACCTTCTTCACTGCCAGTTCCACCTTTTTCATGTTTAACGTATAGGGGATATCAGGGGCCGGGAGAATCTTGGCCGGGACGTGCCGCGGCGAAGCATTGCTCCGGACGGTGGCCCTGATCTTTGACTTGACGTCGTCTGTGAGCGCATATCCCTCGGCCATTTTGACAAAGAGAATCACCCGCACGTCGTTTTTCCAACTCTGTCCCACTACCAGACTGTCTTCGATCTCTTCAAGCTGTTCAACCTGCCGATAGATCTCGGCTGTTCCGATACGTACTCCTCCGGGATTCAGTGTGGCATCGGAACGGCCATAGATAACGACGCCGCCACGGTCATTTATTTCAATGAAATCCCCGTGACGCCACACATTGGGATACACATCAAAATAGGCGGCGTGATACTTTTCATTATCGGGATCATCCCAGAAATAGATGGGCATGGAGGGAAAGGGTGCGGTGCACACCAGCTCTCCCTGTTTGTTGGTGACCGGTTTTCCCTGCTCATTGAATGCCTCGACCTTCATGGCAAGACCGCGGCACTGCAGTTCTCCCGCGTAAACGGCTCCCATGGGATTTCCCAGGGCAAAGCATCCATTGAGATCGGTGCCGCCGGAAATGGAAGCGAGCTGGAGGTCATCTTTCACCTCTCCGTAGACGTATTCAAACCCCTCAATGGAAAGAGGTGACCCCGTGGAAAGGACTGCTCTGAGCGGGGTAAGGTCGTATTCTTTCCCGGGTTTGACGCCGGCGTTTTGCAGAGCGGCTATATAGCCTGCGCTTGTACCGAAGACGGTTATTTTCTCGTCCTGTGCCATCTTCCAGAGAGCACCGGCGTCCGGATGGAAAGGATTGCCGTCGAACAGGACAAGCGTTGCTCCCGTGGACAGGGAGCTTGTGAGCCAGTTCCACATCATCCACCCGCAGGTGGTGAAATAGAAGATCACGTCCTCCCGTTTCAAGTCCGTGTGGAGCAAAAGCTCCTTCATGTGATGGATAAGGATTCCCCCGGCGCTCTGGACCATGCACTTGGGAAGTCCCGTGGTGCCGGATGAATACATGATATAGAGCGGGTGATCAAAGGGAAGTTGCCGAAACTCTATTCTCAGTCCCGATTGAGACGATCGAAAATCTTCGTAGAGGACGGCATTTGGTACAGAACTGATATCCGGGTCATGCTGTGTATAGGGAACGACGACCACTTTTTCGATGCTGGGAAGCTGCTTGAGAATATCTGATATTCTGCCAAGGGAGTCGAATTCTCTGCCCTTGAATGAATAGCCGTTGGCGGTGAATATGACTCTGGGCTTGATTTGTCCAAAACGGTCCAGAACCCCCTTTATGCCGAAATCGGGTGAGCAGGAAGACCAGGCGGCGCCCAGGCTCGTAGCGGCGAGCATAGCAATAATCGTCTCTGGCATGTTGGGCATGAATCCAACAATCCGGTCTCCCGGGAGAATACCCATTTCTTTTAATGAGGTTGCAAGACGTGCCACCGCATCATAGAGTTCCGCATAGGTCACACGTGTGGCGTCCCGCCCTTCGCCTTTGAAGACAAGCGCCATGTGGTCATCTCTGAAACGCAGAAGATTTTCCGCAAAATTGAGTTTCGCACCGGAAAACCATTTCGCGCCGGGCATTTTGGTTACATCATCAATAACTTCATCATAGGATCTGGAGGCCTTGATGTCTGCAAACTCCCACAAGGAAGCCCAGAATTCAGGAATGTTTTGAACAGACCACTCATAAAGGGAATCATATTCATCAAAATGTTTGCCGAATTTCTCGTTTATGACCTGCATGAATCGATACATGTTTGTTTTCTTGATTCTTTCCTTTGAAGGCTCCCATAACGGTCTCTCCATGATCGACCTCCTTACTCTGAATCAGTTTTTTCGGTGCAGATCCGCGGGCCTGGTTTGCCGGCATTCTTGATCAGTGAGCGGTGCGGGTCGCGCCGCGTGACGCCTGTGGGTCCTGAAAAGGCAATTGAAATTTCAAGACCTCATCCGACTGCTTACGCGGGATTTCTTTGCCACAAACTTATAGCACTAAACAATCCAAGTTTCAAAAGAATTTTCCCTGGAAAATGAGCGGAATGACAGATGCGGTCGGCGTGTATGAGTAGGAAAAGAAGGTTGCAGGGTTGCTCTCCATAAGGGCAAGGGAGTAGTTATTCTATTTCCCCTCCCAGATAGAGTTCCCTGACCATATCATTGTTTTCGAGGTTTTCGGCGCTATCTTCGAGTACGATAGCTCCTGTTTGAATGACATACCCGCGCGATGCTATTTGGAAGGCCATGAGCGCGTTTTGTTCCACCAGAAGGATGGTTGTCCCGTCCTTGTTTATATTTGCAACCGTTTCAAAAATGGTTTCCACAAAGATCGGGGCCAGGCCCATGGAAGGCTCGTCCAGCAGAAGGATATTGGGACGGGCCATGAGTGCTCTTCCGATAGCAAGCATCTGTTGTTCACCACCGGACAGCGTCCCGGCAATCTGATCGCGCCGTTCCTCCAGACGTGGGAAAAGCTGAAAGGCTTTTTTCATGTCCTTTCTGATTTCTCCGGGATCGTTTCTCAGAAAGGCCCCCATTTCCAGGTTCTCAGTAACGGTCAACCGGGTAAATATCATTCTGCCTTCAGGGACCTGACAGAGCCCCTGGCGAACGATCTTGTGCGGAGGACTGTTTTGTATCGCTTTTTCCTGGAGATAAATCTGTCCGTCACGGCATTTGAGAATCCCGCAGATCGTATTGAGCATGGTGCTTTTTCCGGCACCGTTACTGCCGATAAGGGTGACGATTTCTCCCTTGCAGACTTCCAGGGAAACACCTCTGAGTGCATGGATGTTCCCGTAATACGTATGGATGTTTTCCACTTTCAATAATGTTTCTTGCCGATTCATCAGGCGTCTCCAGATTTCGGACGGACACGTTTCTGTCCGATGGACGCTCCCATCCGGCCAAGATAGGCTTCCACTACTCTTGGATTCTTTCGGACTTCCTCAGGTTTGCCTTCCGCTATTTTCTGGCCGTAGTCCAATACGGTGATTCGATCGGAAATGCGCATGATAACGCGCATGTCATGCTCGATAAGCATGACGGTCATATCCCGTTCATCTCTGATCCGGCGGATGAATGCGGTGAGTTCAGAGGTTTCCTGCGGGTTCATACCGGCGGTTGGTTCATCTAAAAGAAGGAGCTTTGGTTCCGTAGCGAGGGCCCTGGCTATTTCCAGCCTGCGTTGATCACCGTAGGGAAGGTTCTTGGCAAGGGTATCTCCCTTTCCATCAAGCCCCACATACTCCAGGAGATCCTGTGCCATGGAAAATGCTTCTTTCTCCTCCTTCACGGTTGATGGCGAGTGGGTGACGGCCCCCCATATTCCGGCCTTCATTCGGCAGTGATGTCCCACCAGGATGTTTTCAAGTGCCGTCATCTCGTTAAAGAGGCGTATATTCTGAAAGGTTCGGGAAATACCCAGATGCGCTATGGCATGACTCTTCAGTCCCTTCAGGCTCTTGTCCATGAAACGCACGTCTCCGCCTTCTATGGAATCGTAGGCCCCGGTCAGGCAATTGAAAAGGGTGGTTTTCCCTGCGCCGTTCGGGCCGATGAGGCCGGCGATCATGCCCTCGTAAATTTCGAAATCGATGCTGTCGAGTGCCCGAAGGCCGCCAAATTCCTTTACGAGCTGAGTGGTTTTCAGTAAGATACTCATGCGTCTTATTACAGCTCCAATCGCCTATTTCTTAAATTCCATTTTCCTTCTGGCCGAGGGAATAAACCCTGTTGGGCGAAAGATCATCATAGCAACGAGCAGTCCTCCAAACGCGAGCATGCGATACTGTTGCACCTCTCTGAGAACTTCCGGGAGGCCGATCAGGACGATGGCGCCCAAAATCACGCCGGGGATGCTGCCCATGCCGCCGATAATAATAAGACAGAGGACATTGATGGAAACCATGAGGGAAAAGTTTTCCGGAAAGATGGAGCCCTGCCGTGCCGCGAAAATTGCTCCGCCCATGCCGGCAAAAGAGGCTCCGATGCTAAAAGCGAGCAACTTGGTTTTCAGGATATTTATCCCCATGATTCCCGCAGCGTCCTGGTCCTCGCGCATGGCGATCCATGCCCTTCCGAGCCGGGAATTATTCAGGCGGTCTGCAATAAAAACAGAAAAGAAAATACCCACCAGGATCATGTAGTACCATCTCATGGGGTTGTTGACCGCAAAATCACCGATCATGGGAGGGTCGATTCTCAGGAGGCCGCGTGGCCCGTTTGTGATGGGATCAAGATTGTTGAGCACAATGCGGATAATTTCGCCAAAACCGAGGGTGACAATGGCCAGGTAGTCACCTCGCATGCGGAGAACCGGGATTCCAAGCAGTGCTCCGCCCACCGCAGCCAGTGCTACGCATGCCGGAAGCATGGCCCAGAACGGGATATGGATTCCGAATTGCGGTGAGGCGACGAGTCCATACCCGTACGCGCCGATTGCAAAAAAAGCGACATATCCGAGATCGAGCAGTCCGGCGAAACCCACAACCACGTTGAGCCCAATACCCAGCATGACATAGATTCCTATGTCGCCGAGAATCTGAGTCCAGTAATTTCCAACCACGGGAGGAAGCAGGAGGATCAGCACGACAAAAAGTGCCAGATACCCTTTTGCCGGAATCGGAATTTTTTCTTTGAATTGCTCTACCATACCCATGACTGTACCAATGGCTGTGCGAGAGAATTTCAAACGGGGATTAAGTCCGCGGCATTCCCGGGTTCTTTTCACACCCTGTCGGAAACCACTTCGCCGAATATTCCTCTTGGTTTGAAAATAAGCACGAGCACCAGAAGGCTGAAGGCAATGACATCTTTGTACTCAGACGGCATGACAAGGACTCCGAATGCCTCCGCCATTCCCAGAAAATACCCACCAAACATTGCTCCTACGACATTCCCGATCCCACCAACGACCGCAGCCGTAAAGGCCTTTATGCCGGGAATAAAACCCATCATGTGGTTGATCTGCGTATAGTATATGCCGACCATAACACCGGCGGCGCCCGCCAGGGCGGAACCAATAACAAACGTCACCACGATTATCCGGTCCACATCAATTCCCATGAGCGCAGCTGCCTCCTTGCTTTCGGCAACCGCCCGCATTGCTTTGCCGGTTTTGGTGCGCTGAATGAAAAAGTAGAGGCCGACCATGAGGAGAAACGAGGCCAGTATGATAAAAATCTGGAAATAGGAGATGCTCGTGGGCCCGATGTCAATGAATCTCTCTTCTATGACGTCGGGATAGATCTGCATGCGTGCCTTGATGATGAGCATCATGACGTTCTGGAGAAAGATGGATGCCCCGATTGCACTGATGAGCGGGGAGAGCCGGGGGGCGCTACGCAGAGGTCGGTAGGCAACGCGTTCGAGTATTGCGCCCAGAATAGCCGAAACAATCATCCCCACAACAAAGGCCGCAGCTATGGACAGAGCCGGATGCCTGCCGGCAAAGCCGCTGTTTACAAAATAGGTAAGCACCGCGAAGCCGCCAAACGAGCCGAACATGTATATTTCGCCGTGGGCGAAATTGATCATGAAGAGGATCCCGTAAACCAGCGTATACCCGAGTGCGATCAGGGCGTAAATCCCGCCGATGGTCAGGCCGTTCACGAGTTGATCAATGAGGATATCAGGGCTGAGAAATTGGCTCATCAAAACACCTTGTTCTTGAACTCATGAAAACAGATTTATTTGAAGAGAATGGCGGAGCAGAGTCTCCGCCATTCCCAGTGGTAAAAGAGCAGCAGTCTGTAAGATATAATCAGGGCTAGAATTTCATCTGTTTGAAGAAACTTTTTCCGTTTTCTTTCACGACCTTATAAATAACGACGACTGAACCGGTTCGGTCGCCATGCGAGTCAAAAGCGATATTGCCGGTAATGCCGTTCATATGGGTATTGCGAACAGCGTCCCGCAACGCTTTCTTGCCTATAACCAGGCTGCCGTCCGCTTGCTTTTTCCCAACCTTCTCGACAGCCGCCATGAGGACTTTTGCAGCGTCGTAGGCTTGAGGCGAGAATGTCTGCCGTGGACCGTAGATGCTTTCAAATTTTTTCACCCACTCGGGATCCGGTTCCTTTGCATAACTCACATAGGATCCGATTGCGGCGGTTCCGCCAGCCTGGATAAAATCTTTTTCAGTGAAGCAGCCGTCGTCGCTCATGAAGTGGGTCTTTTTAAGCCCCGCGCGTTTCATCTGCCGGACTATCATGACACCCTCGGCGGCCATGCCGCCGAAATAGATCACCTGGGGTTTGAGAGGCCGGATCTTTGTGAGCACTGGTGTGAAGTCTTTGTCGCCCCGCGTGATGCCTTCAATGGCTACGACTTTTCCACCCTTGGCTTTAATATTTTTTGCAAAATCCTCTGCAAGGCTCTGTCCGTAGTCACTCTTGTCATGTATGGCTGCCACGGTCTTCCATCCTCTGCTCCAGGCAAATGCTGCCGCTCTTGCGGCCTGAATCTTGTCGTTCCAGCACGTCCTGAAAAAGATGGGGATGTTTCTGGCGGTCAATTCGAGGGCTGTTGATGACGGAGAAATCATAACAACCTTGTATTTGTTGTGAACATCGGAAGCCGGCTTGCTTCCACCACTGCACATGTATCCCACCAGGCCCACAACCAGGGGGTCATTGCATATCTTTTCAGCAATCGCGACGGAAGACGGACCCGCGCAACCGTCATCTTCGGCCTGGAGAACAATTTTATGTCCGAGCAATGTGCCCTGCTCCTTTACCGCCATCTCGGCTCCGTTTTTGATATCAATTCCCAGGCTCGCGTAATCACCGGTGAGCATGGCGCCCAGGGCGATCTTAATGGGTTTGTCTGTCGGAATAGTAATTGTTCCCCACTGATCAGCTTGGGCAGTAAATCCTACAGTCAGAACAAGCAGAGCTACCGCAACAATAACAGAAAATTTCCTTCTCATAAAATGAATCCTCCTTCGGTACAAATGTAGAGTTACAGTGGTATCCACCATATTACTATCAGGCTGGGAAAAAGTCGCCTTGCGCCTGTTCTTTTCAAAATGCCGTTTTTTACAGGAATAATATGTTTGATGTCAAGGAAAAAGTTTGAACATATTGAAATCACTTGGAGTATAAGCAGGTAAGGGACGAAGAGCAGCAGGAGACAAGAATAGAGTTCAGAGATGAAGAAGTCTCAGGTCCTTGATCCACGGCAAAAAAAATCGTATAAATTGTGATAGCGGATTCTGCAGGATATTATGAATTTGACAAAGTCTGCCAAATTATCTAACTTGGATTGACCGTCAGCAAATTAGTCCTGCTTGTACGCGCAGGGAAACAACTGTTTATACTGAGAGGCAATTATGCTGAGAGTAGAAGGGTTGTACAAGAGCTTTGGCGGTTTATTGGCTGTTTGTGACTGTTCTTTCACTGTTGATCAAGGGTCCATTACCGGACTCATCGGGCCGAACGGAGCGGGAAAAACCACTCTTTTCAATATCATCGCAGGTCGCTATAAGCCTGACCGGGGTCGGATATTCTTTAAAGGGCAAGAGATTGACGGCCTGCCCCCCCACAAAATTTTTCACAAAAAACTGTACAGAACATTTCAGATCACCCGGGAATTCGGACAGATGACTGTCCTTGAAAACCTGATGCTCATGCCGGAAAATCAGATCGGTGAGAACATCTGGAATACGTGGCTCAGGGCAGGGTCGGTCAGGAATCAGGAACACGAATTGATGAAAAAGGCTTCCGAGGTTCTCGATTTTGTTGAATTGAGCGGGTTGCGGGATGAGTATGCGGGATCTCTTTCAGGAGGACAGAAGAAACTCCTTGAACTCGGCAAGAGCCTCATGGCCGATCCGGAAATGGTCCTCCTTGACGAACCCGGCGCCGGAGTCAACCCAACCCTTATGAAAAAGCTTGTAGATAACGTCAGGAGACTTCGCGATGAAAAAAATATCACCTTCCTCCTTATTGAGCACAACATGGATTTGATAATGGAACTCTGCGACCCGATTATTGTCATGAGTGAGGGAAGAAAACTGGCTGAAGGATCTCCCGAGGAGATTCGGAATAACAAACAGGTCCTGGAGGCATACCTGGGAGGGCAATATCGATGACTATCCTTAAAGCTGAGGGAATCTCGGCTGGTTACACGGAACTCGATATCCTGCAAAAAGTCAGCATCAAGGTCAAATCGGGTCAGATTGTTTCAATTATCGGACCCAATGGGGCAGGCAAGTCCACCCTGCTCAAGACCATTTTTGGAATTTTGAAGCCGCGTGAAGGTCATATCACCTTAAGAGATGAAGATATTACCGGATTGAAACCCAATAAGGTCGCCAGAAAAGGAATAAGTTACGTCCCGCAGGTGAGCAATGTTTTCCCCTCCCTTACCATCCGGGAAAATTTGGAAATGGGTGCTTTTATCCGGGATGATGACTTCAGGGGGAGAATGGAGGAAATATATGATCTTTTCCCGACGCTGAGAGAAAAAAGGAATCAAAAGGCGGGACAGCTTTCCGGTGGCCAGAGACAGATGGTTGCAATGGGAAGGGCCTTGATGCTTGATCCGGTGCTCTTATTGTTGGACGAGCCCTCCGCTGGATTGGCGCCTTTACTTGTATCCACGATCTTTGAGAAAATAGCAGATATCAATAATACGGGGGTCTCTATTGCCATTGTGGAACAGAATGCAAAAGAGGCCCTGAAGATGGCGGATCATGGGTATGTCTTGGCCATGGGCAGAAATGTCCTTGATGATGATGGAAAATCCCTTCTTGATAATGAAGATGTGGCGAAGCTGTATCTAGGAGGCTGACAGGATGGCTGAGCTGTTTGTTTACGGGATCGTGTTGGGAAGCATCATATCTCTGGGTGCCATAGGTCTTACCCTGGTGTACGGGATTGTCAGACTGGCTAATTTTGCCCATGGAGAGTTTATGACGGCGGGTGCATATGTCGCGCTGCTGTTTGTCGGCGTCATCCTTCCGTGGCTGGGCGTGCCTGATACCACTTTCGGCCCTTTTTCCTTCGGATGGAGGATGCTGATCGCGTTCCCCGTAAGCATGGCCGCAGTTGCTTTCATAGGGATATTTTTTGATAGGCTCCTCTACAAAAAACTGCGCGTTAAAAACAGCAGTGCCGTCATCCTCGCCATGTCTTCTCTTGGAGCTTCTTTTATCATCAGGATGATTATTCTCATCATAACCGGCCCGGACTATCGTTTTTACCGGCCTGGGGTCATGCGTCCAGCGATCCAGCTTCCCCTCGGCATAAAGATTCGGCCCGACGAGATATTTATTCTGGCCCTGGTAGTGGTACTGGTTGTGCTTCTCCATTTTTTCCTCCAGAAAACCAAAATGGGGAAGGCCATGCGGGCCACTGCTGATAATACAGAGCTTGCCCTGATTTCCGGCATTGACACCGAAGCCATCGTTATGTGGACGTGGGGCATAGGCGGAGGACTGGCTGCGGCTGCCGGAGTGCTTTACGGAATCGACGTACAAATCGACCCCGGAATGGGATGGAATTTTCTCATCCCTCTCTTCGCTGCGGCAATTCTGGGAGGCATCGGCAATATGTACGGCGCCCTTGCCGGAGGGTTGATCATTGGCATTGTCGAACAGCTTTCCACCGCCGTGCTTCTTCCAACGTACAAGCTGGCGGTAGCCTTCGTGATCATGATCTTGATCCTGTTTATCAGACCGGCGGGCATCTTCGGGGGAGGCAATAAATAATGGAAATGGGCAGTGTCGTTGCGTACCTGGTATCTCTGGTCATTATGGCGAGTATTTATGGCGTTTTCTGCCTCGGGCTCAATATCCAGTGGGGGTATACGGGGTTGTTCAATATCGGAATCGCCGGATTTTTCTGCATCGGGGCCTACACATCGGCCATGATTACGACTCCCGTGCCCAGCGGGATCATGGCACAATATGTCCATCAGCTCTTCGGCCTTGACATGCCTTTCATTTTCGGCCTCATCGGCGCCGCAATAATGTGTGGACTGGTGGCCCTGTTTATCGGGATTCCGACATTGAGGTTGAGCGAGGACTATCTGGCCATTGCTACCCTGGGCATTGCCGAAACCGTTCGCCTGATCTTCAACAATGAAAGATGGCTGGCAAATGGACCCCAGGGACTCATGGGATTGCCACAGCCTTTGCACTCTCTGGTAGCTGGACGAAATTATGATTATGTGTACCTGGTCATTGTCCTGATTGTGATGATCGTTGTGTACCTGCTGATTGAAAAGGGGATCAGATCTCCCTGGGGAAGGGTTTTGCGGGCCATCCGGGAGGATGAACTTTCCGCCTCAGCCAGCGGGAAAAATGTGGTCCGGTTCAAGATGCAGTCTCTTATTTTCGGTTCCATGGTCATGGGCGTCGGAGGTGCTCTTTATGCCCACTACACCAAAGCCATATCACCCGATGTATTTACCCCCCTTTACGGAACATTTATTATCTGGGTCATGTTGATGGCAGGGGGCAGCGGTAACAACAAGGGTGCGTTGCTGGGGGCGTATGTCATATGGGGTATCTGGATCGGCAGTGATTTGCTGATGGACATGCTCCCCGATGCTATCCGGGACAAAGGACCATACCTGCGTTTTCTCATAGTGGGTATTCTTCTTGAAGTCATTCTCCTTTACCGCCCCCAGGGGATACTGGGAGAAGAAAAAACGGTATCGAAGCTCTAGAGGTGAATTGTTTCCTTGCTTCTCTCTTGAGCTGAATCTGGGGTGATCTGGTGTTTCGTATTAATGACATGCTGCTGCTTGTAGTCGTCTTTTCTTCCATGCTTGCCGGGATTTTTTTCCCGCACGTGGGGCGTCATTTCCAGCCGTATCCACTCTACAGCATGATGTTTCTCCTCTTTCTCAGTTTCCTCTCCCTTGAATTGAGTATTGTGGGAAAAACACTTCAGGATCACATTTTTTTGGCGGTCTGGCTCATTTTCTTTAAACTCGTGGTTCTTCCCGTATTGGTCTATTTCATTCTCAAGGCGGTCTGTCCTCAATATGCCACAGCCGGACTTCTTCTGAGCGGCGTTTCAACCGGCGTGGTGGCCCCTTTTATTGCCACGCTGGTAAGATCGAACGGACCCTTTGTCCTGCTGATGGTCGTGGGGACTTCATTGCTTGTCCCGTTGACGCTTCCTTTCCTGGTGCAGCTCTTCCTGGGAAAAACGCTGAACATTTCCCTGATTGCAATGATGAAGACGCTGAGCCTGATCGTCTTCGTCCCTATCCTTGCGGTTGAGGTGTGCCGGAAATGGCTGCCGGCGCTGGCAAAATTCCTGCTGCGGTGCCGCTACCCCATTTCCCTCGGAATTTTCGCGGTTATAAATCTCGGTGTTTTCTCCAAATACGGCGTGTATTTTCGTCAGCAACCGCGAATCCTGCTGAACACATCGCTTGTTGCCCTGGTACTGGGGGGAATTCTATTTCTTCTCGGGATCGCTTCTGCCTGGCGCGCGAAACCGGCGGACAGGATAGCCTCTGCAATTGCTGCGGGAAACATGAACAACGTGCTCATCATCGTTTTTTCCTCGCGCTTTTTCGGCCCGTTGGAAGCGACGGTTGCCGCCATGTACATGATCCCTTTTTTCCTGCTGATTTTTCCTTTGCGAGCATATGAGCAAATGTATATGAGGACATCCCCGACTCTCTTAAAAAGCTCATCTTCTTGATAATGGAGGCGCACTTCCACGGCTGCATCCGGTTTTTCCGCCGGAGCGCGCTGAGCTGCCGAAACATGATGAGAGGTTGACAGAATCTTCTTTTCTCCTTAATCTGCGATGGACACCCCCATGATATTACTATTAAGGATTGAAATTTTCTCTCATGGCAAAGGCCGATATGTCATTACCCCTCCGGATAAAAAATCTGTATCTTGAAAAATCCGAATCAGTGATTAATCTGCCCCATTGGCTCCTGCCCCGGAAAAAGATGGAAAGATACCGCGAGGCAGCATCCCGGCTTGCCATTGTCGAAATCGCCGGCCGCGACAGTATTGCGGCTGCCTTACAGGCCGTGGAGGAAGGGGCATATACGGATTTGCTCCCAACATATGCGTTTACTGGAACGGAGTGCGGTTCACTGCAGGATGTTGAAGGCGCTGTCGCTCGTCTCTCGGATCGGCTCCCGGGCATTGCAGTGCACGAGCTCCTGTTGATAGGGTCTTCGCGGTTCTGGCAGGCATTAAACGGCAGATTCATTGGTGAGTTCATTTCACGATTTGGGTTCTATTCTCCCTGTATCGGATGTCATTTGTATCTCCACAGTGTGCGGATCCCCCTCGCGGTAAAGCTCGGAGGAGTTGTCATCATTTCAGGGGAAAGAGAGAGCCATGACGGAAGGGTGAAAATAAACCAGATTTCAGAAGCAGTGGAGCGGTATCAGCACCTCACCAAAGCATTCGGTATTCCACTCCTTCTTCCTTTACGCCATATGACATCAGGCGGTGAAGTAGAAAGGATACTGGGATCTGGCTGGGAGGAAGGACAAGACCAGCTGGGCTGCGTCTTGTCCGGCAACTACCGCATGTTGAACGGTAATATTGGGATAAGCAGGGAACAGGTGACCGCGTATCTGGATGAATTTGCCGTTCCTTTTGCTCGGAAAGCCGTCTCCATGTACCTCGAGGGCAGGGTCCCGGATTTTATGGAAATCGCCGAGAGGACCCTGCGAAAGTGAAGGAAAAGAAAAATGATCCCCAAAATCGTCATGTGTAACATCTTCCCGGACGTGGAGGAATTAGGGGTATTTGCGCGTGAGAACGGATTTGACGGGATTGACTGGTCCTTTGATTTGGATGCGATCCCGCAATCACCGGCTGAAGAGTCCTTTTGGGTGAAATCTCTGAAGACCCTCGGATCCATGGAAGTGCGATATCATTGCCCTTTTTATCGTATTGACCTGGGACATGATGATGAGGATGAAGTGCAGCGGGCGGAAGAGATTTTCCAGCGGATAATCCGCCTGGTATCAAAAGCACAGGGAAGGTACCTGACCATACATATAGGTCTCGGGCACGACTCGACGGAGCCTTTTTCCTGGGAGAGAACCATTGCCAACTTGAGACGCCTGGTGCAGTACGGCCTGGAGCATCAGGTGAAAGTCTGTCTGGAAAACCTCGCCTGGGGATGGACCAGTAGGCCGAATCTCTTTGAGAAACTCATTCGAAGAAGCGGGGCAGGGGTCACCTTGGATATCGGGCACGCATGGTCGTCCGAATCAGTCAGAAGTCAATACTATGGTGTGGAGGATTTCGTGACGCCCCATCAGGACCGTATCTATAACGCCCATATCTACCATAAAGAGATTCCCGGGCGGGGTCATGTACCTCCCTCACGATGGGATCATATTCAGGAGCGTCTTCAGTTGCTTTATTCTGTCAAGTGCCCGTGGTGGGTCATTGAGATCAGGGAAACAGAAGATTTACTGGCAACGAAGGAAATGATTCATGAACATCTGCATCTGATCCTGGATACTCATGGAAAGACAGCGCACGGGAATGTGACGTAGTCGGCGATGAAAGTACTTGTTCTTCTTCTCGATGGCGTTGGGGACCGCGCATACAAGACTTTGAAAGACCTGACGCCGTTGCAGGCAGCAGTGACGCCGAACCTGAACCGGCTGGCCGGGCGGGGAAGCAATGGGCTTTTTCATGCGTCCCTTTCCGGGCAGTGCCTCCCGAGCGAAACCGCACACTACCTGATCTTCGGGTACCGCCTCTCTGAATTCCCCGGGAGGGGCCTTCTGGAAGCCGTGGGGGAGGGCGTTCCCTTTGAGAATGACGATGTTCTCTCCCTCGCACACCTTGCCGGCATTGCATGGAAAAAGGGGCAACCAGTTCTCATGTACGGCCGGGACCATATTGAAGGAAGTGCCAAGGAAATTGGAGAACTCATGGGATCGCTCACCCCGTTCGAGACAGACGGGATTCTTTTTCAATTGTTCCAGACAAGAAGGAACGATGCTGTTCTTTTGATCCGGGGACCTGCCTCACCATTCATCTCTGATTCCGATCCGATTCTCCAGGGAAGGCCGATCGCGGAGGTGAAACCTCTTTTGGGCAACCCGGAGAACGAAATTGCATCACGAACGGCTCGGGCGTTGAACACCTATCTTGCTTTTTGCCACCGGATATTGACCCACCATGATATAAACCGCAAAAAGAGGCGGGAAGGCAGGACCGTTGGCAACTTTCTCGTCACCCAACGGTGTGGGAGAAGAGTCAGGAGCATAGCATTCAGGGAACGCTGGGGTTTTCAGGGATTGATTATTGCATCGGGTTCGGTATATGCCGGTATTGCGCACGAATTAGGATTTGATTTCGCTCGCGTGAAGGATAGCCGGGATCCGGGAGACGATCTCAGGGACCGCGTGCATCTGGCCTTAGAGGATGCTTCGCACGACTTCATTCATGTGCATACGAAAGTACCCGATGAAGCGTCCCACAAAGGGGATGCCGCACGAAAACGGGACGTCATTTCTGATCTGGATCGCGGTTTGGTGGATCTGGTAAAGATCATGGAAAGAAGAGAAGATATTCTCCTGGTGGTCATGGCGGATCATTCCACACCAAGTCAGTCAGTTCTGATTCATTCGGGTGAGCCGGTACCGCTCTGTTTTGTTGGAAAACATGTTCGACGCGATGCGGTGCAGCAGTATGATGAAGTGAACTGTTCCCAAGGATGCCTGGGATTTCTCAGGGGGGAGGAATTGATGCATATGGTACTGAATTATTCGGATCGATCTTCCCTATTCGGTCATTGCATAGGGGCTGTGCAGCGCCCATATGCGCCCGGAGATTACGACTGGTTTAAACGGGGAGGGCACCGAATTTCAAAAAAAACAGATAAGCGGTTGTCATGAATCCTTTATCCCTTGTCCCGATCCCTGACATGATTCAGGCGCCAGCGTGGGTGTTTCTCGGGCTCGACATCTTGCTTTTTGCCTTCCACATCCTTTTAATCAATGTGGCACTGGGGAGCATGCTGCTCATCGTTTTTTCGAGAGGAAGGAGAAGGGAAGAACCCTCTGAAAACCCTGTGCGCGCCCTGGCAGCTTCCAAGATACCCACATTCTTCGCGCTGGGTATCAATTTCGGTGTGGCCCCGCTTCTGTTCTTGCAGGTGATTTATGGTCACCTTTTCTACTCGAGTTCAATTCTCATGGCTGTTTACTGGATACTGATCATTCCATTTCTGATTCTGGCCTATTACGGGGCCTATCTGCATGCCGGGAAATTCGGATCACAGTCCTTTCTCGGAAAGGCAGCTCTCTGGATGGCGGCCGTGATTCTGCTTTGTATCGGGTTTGTTTTCGTGAATAACATGACCCTCATGCTCCAGCCTGAAAAATGGGTGGCCTATTTCGAAAATCCCCGAGGGACCATCCTCAATCTCTCCGAGCCCACACTGGTTCCGCGCTACCTCCATTTTGTGACCGCATCGGTGGCAGTTGGAGGGCTTTTCATGGCCTTTCTCTGGAAAAGGAAGATGAAGATAAATTTGATGGAAGCCGAGGAGAAAGGAAATCCCGGTCTCAAAATATTCGGATTCGCAACAGCGGTCCAGATTCTGATCGGTCTCTGGTTTCTGATGGCCATACCACGCGACTTTCTTTTGGAATTTCTGGGAGGAGACGTTTTTTCAACGATCGTTTTTCTTGTAGGATTTGCGGGCGCTATCGGGGCCGTTGCAGCCGCATTTGCGAACAGGCTCGGCGCGACGGGAGTCATGTTCGGTCTCACTATAGGGGCCATGGTTATCACGCGCCATAACCTGAGGGCCATGTATCTCAAGGAAACGTTCAATCTCAACAATCTCCAGATCAGCCCCCAATATGGAATCATGGCCCTCTTCTTTGTTGTTCTCATTATCGGTGCCGTCTCTGTCTGGTATATGATCAGATTATCCCGTTCCACTGAGAATGGGAGGACTTCCTGATGAATTATCCGGTCTGGGAAGTATTCAGCCTTGGGGGGGGGACTCTTATCGCGGGTATCTCAGTGTTGCACGCATTCATCGCACATCTTGCGGTGGGCGGAGGACTTTTCATCTGGCTGACCGATAGGAAAGGGTTCAGGGAAAATAATCCGCTCGTGCATGAATATGTCCGCAGGCACACCTGGTTTTTTCTCCTTCTTACCATGGTCTTCGGCGGCGTAAGCGGCGTCGGAATCTGGTTTATTATCGGGCTGGTAAATCCGGCGGGCACGTCGGTGCTCATTCACTACTTTGTGTTCGCCTGGGCCATCGAGTGGGTCTTCTTTCTCGGCGAAATCGTTGCCCTCCTTGTCTACCATTATAAATTTACCGTTTTGCGGAGAAAAGAACGCCTGACCCTTGCTTTTCTCTATTTCCTGTTTGCCTGGCTCAGCCTGGTGACCGTAAACGGCATTCTCGCCTTTATGCTGACTCCGGGAAAGTGGCTGAAAACGCATGCCTTCTGGGACGGATTTCTGAATGCCACGTTTCTGCCTTCCATGTTTTTCCGCACATGCATGGCCTTCATGATCGCTGGATTGTTTGGGTATCTCACCACCGTTTTCCTCAAAGACAGTGCTTTCAGGACCAGTATGATGCGCTACTGCACCAAGTGGCTCCTGTATCCGCTGCCGGGCCTCATCCTGTCCGCCGTTTGGTATTATTACGAGACACCATTCCCCGCCCGCCGAACAGCATTCGCGGTGAATCCGGAAACTGCCTTCTTTTCTGAGCTTTTCGTTGCTCTCACTGTGGGTCTTTTCGTTTTTAGCCTGCTCATGGCCCTCAGATTAAACGCTGGATTCCAGAGGGTGTTGAGCCTTGTTCTGGTGGTAGCCGGGCTCTGCTGGTTCGGCGGGTTTGAGTACTGCCGGGAGATCGCAAGAAAGCCTTTTGTGATCAACGGGTTCATGTATTCGAATATGGTCAAAAAATCGGCGATTGAGAAACTTGACCGCGAAGGGTTCCTGAAACACGCAAGATGGGCAGCGACGAGGGAGATGACCGCAAAAAACACACTTATTGCCGGCCGGGAACTGTTTGTCCTGCAGTGCCTGAGTTGTCATACGGTAGGGGGTGTGCACAATGATGTGGTTCCCCTGGTCAGAAACTACACTGCGCTGGGAGTGCGTTCCCTTTTAAACGGACAGGGAAAAGTGCAAACGTACATGCCTCCTTTTGCGGGTACCGAAGCGGAAACCAAGGCCTTGGCCGCGTACATCACAAAATCCTTTTCCCGAGCACACACTGCTGGCCCGACGCGCAGGAATGACGTGCAGCCAGGGAAGCAGGTGATTCCCCCTTTCAACAGAGGCGAAGATGAATACGTACTGCTTGCCTGGAATGATCTGGGAATGCATTGTGTCTCCGACAGCGATTCCTGGTTTGTCATTCTGCCGCCGGGGAATACGCTAGAGGCAGTCCTCATCAGGAGGGGCGAAACCCCTGAACTCGTCATGGAGGGCGTTGAAATCAGCTACGACGTTGAAGAGGGGTATGGAAACCCAGCCGCACACGTGGATTTCTGGAAATACGCTGCATCCAATTTCGGCAGGAAAATTAAAGAGAATACCGGCCTCCAGGGGAACGGCCTTTCGGGAAAATTCCAGTTCAATACCGAACATGCCAGTTTCCTCGCAGAAGGCATCCCGGTGGTGCCGTATAAGGATGACGGGTCTTATAATCCATATCCTCTCTTCACCGTTGAAGCGAAGGATGCGAAAACCGGGAACGTGCTTGCCGGCACCAAAGTGGTGGCCCCGGTATCCACGGAAATGGGTTGCCGCAACTGCCACGGCGGAGGATGGCGTGTGAACCATTTGACCGGTATTGCTGCAGGTACATCCACCAATATTCTCCAGGTGCATGATCACCTCGAAGGGACAAATCTGCTCGAGCAAGCCCGGAAGGGAAATCCGAAGCTTTGCCAGAGTTGTCATGCAGACGCCGCACTGGGAGTGCAGGGTACGGCCGGTCTGCTCAATTTTTCCGCAGCCATGCACGGTTGGCACGCCAACTACGTACCGTATGACGACGTTCGGGCATGCATCCTGTGCCATCCTGCGAACCGGAAAGGGAACACGAAGTGCGCACGCGGATTTCACAAGTCCGTGGAGATGACATGTGTGAATTGCCACGGTACTATGCAGGAGCACGCTCTCGCCCTCCTGAAAGCTGAAAAAGGAAAACGCGGAAGCAGCCGGTTAATGGCCCACCTGAAAGCTGTTCATGTGGATGCAGTGAAAGAAATCAACCCGCGGCTCCCCTGGGTGCAGGAGCCTGATTGCCTCACCTGTCATAAGGATTTTGGAAAACCACCTCGGCATGGGAATGGATTCAATACTTGGAACGGGAATTTTTCCGGATTATACCGCATGCGCACGGATAATGCCGGGGTTCGCTGCCAGGCCTGCCACGGCGCCACTCATGCGTTATATCCTGCACGCAACCCGTATGGGAAAAACCGCGACAATATTCAACCAATCCAGTACGCAGGGATTCCCTATCCGATTGGTTCCAACTTGACGTGTGCGGTATGTCATGTCGTCAAGATGGATGGCGCTGTCCATCATGAGAACATGGAGCACGTTTTTCGAAATGCGGAGTCGGTTCGGTAGGATGGAAGAAAAGCAGGTGGCAGAGCCCGGAAAAAACAACGCTGGACATGACGTGCGGAAAGGGGAAAGCCATGAAGCGAGGTTGCGGGAGGGGCAAAACGCCGCTCTTGTGACTATGGTGGTATCAGCGTTGCTCGCGGTTTCGAAGGCGGTTTTCGGAACAATGTCCGGCGCGGTAATTTTGACAGCCGATGCCCTTGATTCGTCAACCGATGTCATAACCAGCCTGGCCGCCTATCTGGGCATCCGGATGGCGAGAAGGAAACCGGACAAAAGGTTCCAGTATGGATATTACAAGGCTGAGAGCCTGGTGGCTTTATTTATTGCAGGATTTATTATTCTTGGCGCGGTAGTGCTCGCCATCAGAGGATATGAAAGGATATTCCATATCGGCGAGATAACATTTCTTTTGCCCACATTCGGAGTTGCCGCTTTTTCCGGTGTTGCATCTTTCTGGATGTATATCTATTTAAAAAAAAGGGGCACACAGGCGAGAAGCCAGAGTCTGTTGTCCAGTAGCAATGATCGTCTGAAAGATGTGCTGGCATCCATAGGAGTCCTAATTGGTATCGGGTTCACGTCACTCCATATGAAATACGGAGAGGGTATTATTACGCTCATAATAGCCCTTCTCGTCATCAAGGTGGGAATCGAAACAGCCAAGGATGCGGTACTGGTGCTGCTTGATGTGAGCCCGAGCAGGGAGACCGATGCCAGTATACGGGCCGTTCTTGATGGCTGCGCGGGTGTGATGAGTTTTGAGAATCTGAAATTGAGGAAAGCCGGACCCTATGTTTTCGGAGAGGTCTGCATCAAGGTGAGAAAGTCCATCGATGTGGAAACAGCTCACGGTCTTACCCGGGAGATAGAAACGAAAGTCCTGGAGAAGGTCTCTGAGATAGAGTCGTTTACTATTCACGTTGAACCATTCCGGCCCCAAAAAACAAGAGTTATTGTCCCTATCGCAGGAAACGGGGGCCTTGGGTCACAACCGAGCGACAAGTTTGCCAGGGCTCCCTATTTTTTGTCGGTAACCTTGTCCGCCGATAAAATAGAAGCATACACCGTCAGGAAAAATCCCCATGCTAGAGAGAAGATGCAAGCGGGACTGGCTGCCGCAAAGGAAATTCTCCTGGAAAAGCCCGATGTGATCATTGTGGGACATATCGGGGAAATAGCATTTCACGCACTGCGTGCCAGGCACGTGGACATCTATCAACTCGAGGGAAATGATGCGGAGGAGGTGATTCAGTATTATCTGTCCGAGAGGCTCATGCCGCTGAGGGAGCCGACAGATTCGAGCCAAAAATGAGGTGAAGAAAAGGCATTATGTCTTTTCAAAGCTGCAGAAGCTAAATTGATTTAAAGTTTATTGTAAAACAGTCCGATATTACAGATAATTCCAATTGATACCAGCCGTGTCTTTTCCGTGAACCTCGCGGAACACCGTGAGAGCACTGAAGACAGTGGAAAGGTGCGGGTCTAAGGCACAAAGGAATATGGGGGAGAGGAGCTGATTATGCAAATCACATGTCCCAGCTGTAATACGGCATACAAGATCCGGAAAAACGGAATTCCGCCGGGCAAAACAGGTTCTGCCACCTGCAGGAAGTGCGGCAACAAAATAACGATACATATCCGGGATGCATATACAGGAAGCACTGGGCCGGCAATTGAGGACCTTGTCAAGTCTCCCGTGACGCCAAACCCCGGTGCAGAACAATCTCTTTCCCCGTCCGATGCTTTTTTTGAAACAACCCTGATCGGACAATATCCGGAACTGAGCACACTGGACCTGGAAAAATATGACCTGAAAGAGATTTTCTTCAAAAACAGAAAGGGCGAGTACCAGGGACGAAAGAACAGAGAAATAGCAAAAAACATCACTGCAGTGCACGGCGTTCTGGAAAAAATCCTGAAGGCTGGGGAAAGAGCCAAGAAAATCTGCTGGGGAACAGCCTATTATCCTTCTGAAATTCTGTTCGGAAACGGCTTTTTGACCATGCTGTACAATCGATATGTGATGGTTGCCACCGATCTAAGACTCCTCTTTATCAATGTTAATTATCGCATGAACAGGCCCGCTCACTATTTCTTTCAACTGCCGTTCCAGGACATAAAAAGAATGAAACGGGGAATTTTTGGCAAAAACCTGACTTTTTACAAGTTGAAAACAAAACGACGCCATTTCATGGGGGTAAAATCATACCTGTCGAAAGAGATGATTCGGTTTGTTACCCATAACATGGGAACTTCCCTGCCAGACGGGCGCGTTCAGGGACAGCCTGAAGATCTCTGTCCTGCCTGTTTTGATCCTCTGGAAAAAGGGCTTGTCCGTTGTACACACTGCTGGGCAGAGTTCAAAAAACCAAGAAGGGCTTTTCTGAGATCCCTCCTGCTGCCGGGACTGGGCGATTTTTATCTGGGACACCGGTTTCTGGGAGTCCTGGAAATAACAGGGTCCGCCGTTGTATGGTTCGCCGCCGTTTCTCTTTCATTTACCGGAGTTCCGGTGAATATCATGATATCGGCTGGCCTCCTCCTCTGGGTGAACGGCCTCGATGGGCTGCTTACCTACCACATGGCAAAAAAAGGGTATGAACTCGAACACAAGAAAGAAGGGACTGCATCCCCGACGATCCCGAAAAGTGGGTTCGAAGCCAAGACCGGCATGCTCGTGCAGGGTGCCTAACCTTTTGGATAGACCGGATATTCTCTGCAGCTATGTCAGCTTTCTCTACTCCAGCGTCCCGATGACCTGTTCCACCGCTTCCACGATTTTACCGGATTCTACAAGTTTCTGCACGGCCTCAATATCTTTGTAAAGGGGCCTGTCCTGGTCCACATGGGGAATATGCTTTCTAATGACCCGGTGGGCGATTGCGGTTCCTTTGCCCGGTTGTAGAGGATGAAAATCAATTCCCTGTGCAGCGGTCAGCATTTCAATGGAAAGGACATACTCCACGTTGTGGAGAATATCCCACGCATGCCGGGCCGCTATGGTTCCCATACTCACATGGTCTTCCTGGCCCGCGGAAGTGGGGATGGAGTCAACGCTCGCCGGGTGGGCAAGAATCTTGTTTTCAGAGACCAGGGAGGCTGCTGTGTACTGGGAGATCATGAACCCTGAGTTGAGTCCGCTGTCGTGGGCAAGGAACGGCGGCAGTCCCGATACATGGGGATTGACCAGCCGGTCAATGGTCCTTTCCGAAATATCCCCTATTTCAGCAAGGGCAATGCCGAGGTAATCCATGACAAAGGCCAGGGGTTCTCCGTGGAAATTGCAACCGGATATGACCTCTTCTGCTTCGGGAAAAATCAGTGGGTTGTCTGTTGCGGAATTGATCTCCACCTCCAGGACCTTTCGCGCATAATCAATAGTTTCGAGGATAGGACCGTAGACCTGAGGGATGCACCGGAGCGTGTACGCGTCCTGCACCTTATCACAGTTCCTGTGGGAGGCGATGATCTCACTGTCAGCAACAAGCTTCCGCATATTGGAGGCGCAGCGCAGCTGTCCGGGATGGGGACGAACCAGATGGACTTTTTCATCAAAGGCCTTTGATGTCCCCTTTAGGGCCTCCAGACTCATGGCACCGGCGATCTGGGCGTTTTTCATGAGGAGGGATGCCTCCGTGGTCACCAGGCATCCAAGGGCAGCCATGACCTGGGTCCCGTTTATCAGGGCGAGACCTTCTTTGGCCTGCAGGCTGATGGGTTCGATACCGGCTTGCCGAAGCGCTTTGTCCGACGGTTCCCGTTTTCCCTGCACTACGCACTCGCCCTCGCCGGTAAGCACCAGCGCCAGATGCGCCAGGGGGGAAAGGTCTCCGCTCGCACCCACGGAACCCTGGGAGGGGATGTAAGGATGTATCCGGTGGTTGATCAGAGCGAGCAATGTTTCAACCAGGCGGATCCTGACACCGGAAAAACCCTTGGAAAGGGCGTTTGCGCGGAGAAGAACGATTCCCCGTGCCACGTCCTCGGGAAAGGACGGGCCCACGCCGACCGCATGGCTCCGGATGAGATTATGCTGGAGTTTTTCAACGTCACCGGTCGGTATGAGATGGTTTGCGAGCTCTCCGACGCCGGTGGTAATACCGTACACCGTGCGGCCTTCCTCAAGAATCTTCTTGACAAAGGCACGAGATCTTTCCATCCGTACCCGTGCCCCGTCGTCCAGCATCACCTGGAGGCCTTCACGGCAGACCCGGGAAACCTCTTCGATGGTTAAGGAATTTCCGTCAATATACAGCATTGCATAATACCTCCCGGGTTCTTTTCCACCTATTGAATGTATTATTGTACAGGTTCAACGATTCATTTCAAGCTGGTTTTTTAGGGAAACCGTATGAGGAATCGCATTGATTCCTTTGGACACAGGATGATTTTTGGAAGAAAAGCCCCTTGGCGATCCTTTCTTCTTACCCCAGGAAAATGTTTTCTCCGGGGAGCGGGAAAAGGCCGATTTCAGCGCCTGCATGAAAGAGATGATGGATCGCCTGCCTACCCTCCCTCCCAAGATCCATGCTGAAATCATTCACATAAAGTCCGATGTGTTTCCGGGTTATCGTGTCTTCCATGTCCTGGGCATGGGCGCGGATATACTCCTGGACGCGCGAAGGGTTTTTCCACGCAAAGGTGAGGCTTCGGCGGATCAAGGCGCTGATTTTTCCTGCAGTCACTTCCCCAAGGTCCCTGCGGATCCCGATGCCTCCTAAAGGGATGGGAAGGCCGGTCTTTTGCTCCCACCACGTACCCAAGTCCAGGAGGGCGACCAGGCCGTAATTCTCATAGGTGAATCTGCCTTCATGGATGATCACTCCGTAGTCACAGTCTCCCCGCTGCACAGTCTGCATGATCGTATCGAAGGGCATGTGGAGCACGCGGGGACGTTTTCCCAGAAACAGGGAAAGGAGAAGGTGTGCAGTGGTAAGGGCTCCGGGAACCGCAATGATACTATCCTCCATGTTTTCGAGTCTTCCTCCGGGGCGGGTTACGACGAGTGGGCCACAGCTCCTGCCCAGCGCACCTCCGCACGGGAGCAGCGCATAATTTTCCAGGAAATAGGCCAGGGCGGCTATGGATATTTTCGTCACGTGGAGGTCCTTAGTCGCGCAGAGTTGGTTCAAGGTCTCCACGTCCTCCAGGCGGATGGAAAAGGTAAAAACTTCCAGGTCGATCATGGCGTTTGCCAGCGCCCCGAAAATGAAGGTATCGTTCGGGCAGGGTGAATAGCCGAGTGAGATGTTCATCGGGTGAATCCTTTTTCGAGTATTTTGAGGACCCCTTCCTGAGCACGCTCGAAGGCGAAGTCCAGTTGCCAGGTATTTCTGTCCGCCTCACCCGCCATATTGCTGATGGCACGCAGTTCCAGCAGGGGAACATGGTAGTGAGCGCAAATCACGGCGGCCGCAAATCCTTCCATGTTTTCCACGAGTGCCCCGTATCGACTCCAGTATCGGGAGGCGGTTTCAGCCAGGGAGGTCACGGTGGAGACGGTAATGAAACGGCCCTTGAAAAGAACAAAACCATCACCATGGCTGTTTTCCAAAAGGGCGTTGTACGCTTCTTGCACCAGGCTCTGGTTCAGTTCAATGCTGTTTTTCAGGAAACTGAGGGGATGCACAACTCCCGGCTTTATGCTATCCTCTACGCCGAGCTGGCCATGAATCTCCTCGGTGGCAAGGACGAGATCTCCCGGTGACACCCCGGATCCCTCGTAGCCTCCTCCACACCCGCTCACAATCAGTGCTCGGGGTGCCAGTCTGCTGAATACGCTTCCCAGGGCACCAGCCATGTTAATGGCGCCTGCTCCGGTCACAAGCGTGGCTATGTCCTGGCCGTGAATGTGCCCGAAGTGAACCGTACTCTGTCCAATGGTTACAGTTTTTGCCCCGGACAGATGCGCATTAATGAAGGCGAGTTCGCCGGAAACGGCGGCCGCTATGAGCAGGGGAGACCGGGACGTCATACTGCATGCCTCCCGTTTTCCAGTCCCCGCCGCAGGAGAGCCACCAGTTCCTTGGCCCATTTCCGGGTCTCCTCGGGATGCGCTTCTCGAAATCCGAGCCCCGCGTCCAGGTGCTCCAGCATATGGGCCTGGAGAAACCGGTCCAGGACTGCGTCCAGCATGAAGGCCGTGTGGGATATGTCAAGGGCCGGGTCCAATTCCGCGCGCTCGATTCCGGTTCTGATCAGGTCAGAGAGAAATTCAAACGATTCACGCCGCAGCGAAGCAAGGAGCGTGGAGCAAAATGCCAGGTTTCCCTCGAACTGAATTTTCACATATAGGGTATAGATTTTCGGGTGGGTACGAACAAACTGGACACCTGAAGTCAGAATTGTTTCCAGTCGCAGGAAAAAATTGTCGTCTTCTGTCTCCTGCCGGACTGTCTTGAGATGGTTTTTGACAATTTCAACGGATCGTGAAAATACAAAGTGAAACAGTCCCTGTTTGTCACCGAAATACTGAAAGATGGATCCCTTGGCAATCCCAAGGTTCTGAATCATGGCATTGATGCTTGCTTTGGCATATCCCATGGCAGCAAATTCCCGGACAGCTTCCCGGAAAATCCTGGTTTTCTTTTTCCGATCCAGTTTGTCAAATGTTTCCAGGGTCATAATTTCTCACCTCATCCAGGGCTTTTCTGATTTCTCTGTGGTCCACATCCCACAAAATGACGGTTTCACCGATCCGTTTCGGGAGCACGAAGGGAACCCGGCCCCGGCGTTTCTTCTTATCGAGTTTCAAAGCTTTCAGAATTGTGCCGTTCGCGACATTTTTCCACTGTTTTCCAGGAAAAATCCGGGTGATGACGTGCGCGATTCTCTTAAACGATTCGGAGGAAAGAAGCCCTCGTCGTTTTGAAATGACTGAAGCTACCAGTATCCCCACGACGACCGATTCACCGTGGCGAAGCAGCTTATAATCCGTTGCTGTTTCCAGTGCATGTCCGACCGTGTGACCAAGATTGAGGGCCATCCTGGGGCCTCTCTCTTTTTCGTCCTTTTCAATAATATGCTGTTTGACCCGCAATGCACGCATAATGATATCTTCCGCGAAGTCTTTCCAGGAGCCGCTGAAAATATCAGGCTCTTCTTCAAAACACGCAAAGAGCCGTTTATCCCCGATGAGGGCCGTCTTGACCACCTCTCCCAGTCCTGACCTGATATCCCGTTTTTCGAGTGTATCGAGGACTTCAGGGTCCACCAGGACCATGTGAGGATGATGGAAGCTTCCCAGGAGGTTTCGTCCGTTGGCATAATTCACGCCCACTTTGCCGCCGATACACGCGTCTGCCTGGGCGAGAAGAGTCGTGGGAATGGAGGTATAAGAGATTCCCCGCATGTAGACGGAAGCAAGAAATCCGGCGAGATCGAGAATGAGGCCGCCCCCCAAAGCTATGACGGTATCTCCGCGGTCAAATCCCTTTTGAGCGAGTCCGGCCGCCAGTTCCTGGACCTGTGAGAGAGATTTGCTCTTTTCACCCTCCGGAACCGGAAAGGGATGGATGACGGAACCGGGAACATTCAGGGAATCACGAAGATGGTTCCTGTAGAGTTTCCATACCCTGGCATCAGTGATCAGAGCTCCTTTCCTGCCTTTCAGTGCGGGTGCAAGATACTGTTCTGCTTTTCGGATAAGCCCGGATTCAATCAACACTGGGGAGACCGTAGGAGACGCCGGTATATGGATGGTCACCTTCAGCATGCCGGGATCTGCCTTCCGACAGCCCGGGCCACTCTCTCCGTCTCCCTCATCAGTTGCACGAACAACGAGGGGTCAAGACTTTGTTGGCCGTCTGACAAGGCTCTATCAGGATGCGGATGGACTTCCACCATGATCCCGTCCGCCCCGGCGGCGACCGCGGCCCGGGCAATGGGAAGAACCGTGTCACGATCACCCACACTGTGGCTGGGATCCAGGATAACGGGGAGATGGGAGAGACGATGGATGACGGGGATAGCAGAGATATCAGGGGTAAAACGAAGATCATTCTGAAAGGTCCGTATCCCTCGTTCGCACAGGATAACCTTCATATTGCCTTCGAGGAGGATGTATTCCGCTGCGGAGAGCAGTTCTTCAATGGTTGAAGAAAGGCCCCTTTTCAAAAGTACGGGTTTTTGTGTTTGTCCCAATTGCTTGAGAAGCGGAAAATTCTGCATATTGCGAGATCCCACCTGGAAGATGTCGATGTGGTCATGGAGCGCGTCAATGTGTTGAAGATCAAGGACCTCGGTAATTGTGAGAAGGTTATTGGCCCTTGCCGCCTCTTCGAACATGTCAAGGCCCTGCATTCCCAGACCCTGAAAGCTGTATGGGGATGTCCGGGGCTTGAAAAGACCGCCGCGCAGCACGTGGGCTCCGGCGCAGCTCACGGTGCGTGCGAGGGTGTGAATCTGATCTTGTGATTCCACGGCGCAGGGGCCGGCAATAATGAGGAGGCCCGTTGTTCCCACACTCACCGGGCCGAGATCGATCACCGTATCCTCGGCCTGATGGGCTCTGCTTGCGAGATGAAATGCGTGGTCAATGGGTTTCATGTTACACTCTCTCTGCCTTGTAGAGGTTCACAATTCCCATGGTGAGGGGGATGTATTCGGTGTTGGTGAAGCCGGCCTTTCTGAGTTTTAGCGTTATCTGCTCCGGGCGTGGAAATGCCTCAATACTGCTTACAAGGTATTGATAGGCATCCCGGTCTCCGGTGAGCAAGGTTCCCACGGGCACCAGGACCAACCTGAGATACAGGCGATACAGACAGGCGAACAAGGGATGTTTGGGCCTTGAGAACTCAAGGATAACCAGTTTCCCTCCCGGACGGATTACCCGGGCAAGTTCCAGAAACCCCTTGTCCATATCGGACAGGTTCCGTATGCCGAACGCTACCATGGCCCCGTCGCATGTCTCGTTCAGCAAGGGAAGGAACTCTCCATCACCGCACGTGGCGGCAAACCTTGTGCCGGCAGGTTTTGCTGCAATGCGGGAAAAGCCTTTCCTGAGCATGCCTTCGCTGATGTCAACGGCCACGATCTTGCCTCTGGTGCGCTTGAGAAGGGCCAGTGAAAGAGGGAGAGTGCCCGCACAGAGATCGAGTACGCGTCCTTCGGCACAGGCTGCAAGGGACTTGACCGCGCGAAGCCGCCACGCATGGTCAATAAAGAGGCTGCAAATGGAATTGACCAGGTCATAGTTGCCGGAAAGTCCGGTGAACATTCGGGTTACATACCTTTTTTTCTCTTTGCCTGTTGGAAGTTTCCTGTCCATGCCGTGCTTTTCTTCTTTTCCGTTCTGCTGTTTTTGAGGAGTCTTTGCATTCAACAATCAGCCCTCTGCAAAATACTCCAGGGAAACCGGTTCCCTGAGATAGCCCCGTTCCCATGACAGTCTGAAAAAAAGACGGAGCCCCTGTTCGTTCTCTTTGTTCAGGCCGTATGAAAGCCCCCTGAAATACGTCTCCATGACATCCTTGTTGATCCCGAGTTGCCTGTGGACCTGCTCGCTGATGACTGAAAGGGAGGCGAGGCCTTCATTGCGCGATTTTGCCAGTGCTGAGATCGTCTTACTGACGAGTTCTGGCTCCTGTTCAGCAAATTGTCTTCGGACCGCCCAAACGGCAAAAACAAAGGGCTTCCCGGTCCATTGCTTCCACGAAAGCCCCAGGTCCGTCTTGTGAAGCGTGCGAATTTCATTGTCCCACTGAAGCGCGGTGTCACCGATAGCGAGGATCCCGCAAATGCTCTCATCATCTAGCATGGCCGGGCTGATTTTCCGTTGTTCGATTCGGGGAAAAACATGCCTTCTCCGAAGACAGAGCCGCAGGAGTTCCATTGAGGTTTCCGATTCCTCTGACACCATGATTCGTCTCCCGGTGAGTTGTTCAAGGGGCACGCGGCTTAGGAGAAGCACGCTCATAACGCGTCCTCTGGATGCGATAGAAAATTCAGGGACTATCAACCATTCCTTGAAATGATGTGCATAACTGATAGAAGAAACTGGGCTAATATCAATCATACCAGTCGCAAGCATTTTGTTCAGGGCGCTGGGTGGCGCCTCGGTGATTTCAAGAAACCAAGGGAGCCTTGCTTCGCGGAAGCCCCAATACACAGGCAGATCATTGGCATAGGAAATCTGGCCCAGCCGCACCTTCATGCTGTCCACTCCACTGTTTCCTGCATATCTCCGGAAACCAGCATATCAAGGAGCGAGTCGACGCTTGAGGCGTGAACAGGGATAAAGAGTATGGCCGCGTGTCTTCCCGGATCCAGAGTTCCCCATTCCTTTTCCATGTGCAGTGCTCGTGCCCCGTTTACCGTCCCCATGGCAATGATGGCGCGCGGAGGGACGCCGGGAACTTCACGCGCCAGCAACGCCATTTCCGCAAAGAGATCAAGTGAGGAGACGCTGGCAAGGCTGTCAGTGCCAAGGGCAGGTCGCATGCCCATATCCAGCATGGTGCGTACATCGGGGAGTTCCGCCAGAAGGTTACGGTTGCTCCTGGGACAGAGACAGACACGGACGCCCTTTTGTTTCAGTATTTCCAGATCATTCCGCTCAGCTTGAACAAGATGTACTGCCAGGGTCCGCTCATCAAGGACGCCCAGCCTTTCCAGGTGCCGGACCGGGCTCGGAGCGGGGAGTCCCCAATCTTTGAATGAAATACCTTGATTTCTCAAAAGGTCAGCCCATTTTCCTCCGGCGCTGGTGACGAACTCCTTTTCTTCGGAGGACTCGGCCACATGCAGGGAAAAAACCAGGTTTCGTTCCCTGCATAGGTTTTTCAGACGCTGGATCACTGCAGGCGCCGTGGTGTGCGGGGCGTGAGCGGAGAGGGAAGAATGCGTATCTCCGTCTGCTATGCCGAGCTGCGGCTCGAGGGATCCCAGATACTCGCGAAATACCTTCACAAAGGGTTTTTCAGGGACATTGTCCTGCAGGGGAAATGACCGGTGATCCGCCGCCAGTATGCATCCTGATTCCAGGAGCAGTCTCTGTCCCGTCAGTATGCCTTCCTTTATCTCCTCATCCGTGAGCGCGGCTTTTCCATGGATGACAGCCTCGACCCACGAGATGAAACCGCCTTCCGTGGGAATGGTGCCCGCAAGCGGTGTTAAATCCAGGTGCGTGTGGGCATTCACCAGAGCGGGCATAAGGACCCCTGATCCGTGGTCCTTCACCCGCGTTCCCCTGGAACCTTTCCCTCGACCGCACGCAACAATCCTGCCCCCGCTTACGGTTACGTACCCGTCTTCAATGATCCGTTCAGGATTGACCAGGACCCATTTTGCGCGATGGGTAACAATGCTCATTTGTCTCTCATACAAACAGGATTGTAGAAGGTATCCCGTTGCCGGGCGTGAAACCCGGCGGTCTCAATTATTCTGATCATCTCTTCTCGGCTCAGGCTGAACGCGACTCCTGCCGCTGCCACAACATTTTCTTCGATCATGGTGCTTCCCAGGTCGTTTGCCCCGAATTTCAACGCCACCTGGGCGATCTTGGGACCCTGGGTCACCCACGACGCCTGGATGTTGGGGATATTGTCCAGGACCAGGCGCGACAGGGCCAGAAGCCGCAGGTATTCGGCAGACGTGGCCTTTGGAACAGAAAGGCTTGTGTTTTCGGGCTGAAAAGTCCATGGAATGAATGCCGTAAATCCTCCGGTTCGGTCTTGAAGATCTCTGATTTTGAATAGATGTTCCAGGCGCTCTTCAACGGTTTCCACGTGGCCGAACATCATGGTGGCAGTGCTCCTGAGTCCTAGTTCGTGTGCCGTTTCCATGACCGCGAGCCATTCTCCGTCGGTGCACTTGTTCGGAGATATTTTTTTCCGGACCCGTTCAGCGAGGATTTCCGCGCCTCCTCCGGGAATGGACCCAAGACCTGCATCCATGAGGGCCTCCAGCGTATCACGTACGGAGATCCCCTCTATGCGGGCAAGATAATGGATTTCCGGAGGAGAAAAGCCATGGATATGAATGGAAAAATTTCCCTTGATGAAACCGAGAAGATCTCGATAGTAGTCAAGTGCGAGACCGGGATGCATACCCCCTTGGAGAAGAATCTGGGTTCCGCCAAGGGCAAGAGTTTCCTCAATCTTGCTGTGCAATGATTCCTTGGTGATAAGATAGCCTTCGGCATGACCCGGTGGTCTGAAAAAGGCACAGAACCGGCAACCCGAGCAACAGATATTGGTGTAATTGATATTCCGGTCCACTACGTACGTGACCACGTTTTCAGGATGCAGTTGCTGCCTCATCCCATCGGCCATCGCACCCAGGGAGAGGAGATCCTCTTCACGGTAGCGTTTAAGGGCTTCTTGAAAGTCAAGGCGTCTGATCTGTTTCATGTTCATGGTCCTGATCAACGGGCTGATAAAACGCATCTCTTTCCACAGGGTGATATCCTGCCGAGCATATGAGGTGGCATATTTCGTCCCTGCTCATCCCCTTGGGGGTCGGGGCCCCGGCCATGTGGGTTATTTTTTCCTCCACGATGGTGCCGTCAAGGTCATCCGCCCCAAAGGACAGGGCAACCTGGGCCAAGCTTGGGCTGATCATAACCCAGTAGGCCTTTATATGCGGGATGTTATCCAGCAGGAGCCTGGCAACTGCCAGTGTCTTCAAATCGTCAATTCCTCCGGTTGTCTTCAAGTGCGAGAGCCGGGTATTCTCCGGATGAAAGGCGAGGGGGACGAATGCAGAAAAGCCGCCCGTATCGTCCTGCAGGGTTCGGAGCTTCAAAAAATGCTCAACCCGTTCTTCGAGAGATTCAATGTGCCCGTAAAGCATGGTCGCATTTGTGGGCACTCCGAGTCCGTGAATCGTGCGGATCACCTCGAGCCAGCGCGCGGGTCCGATCTTTTTCGGATAGAGCTTGCGGTGTATCCGCTCACTCAGGATCTCGGCGCCTCCGCCCGGCATCATCGCGAGTCCTGCATGCTTCAATTTTTCCACGACCGCTTCAATGGAAAGTCCGGCGAGGCTTGAGAAATAGTCTATTTCCACGGCGGTAAATGCTTTTACTGTGACTTCCGGCCGGATATGTTTCACCATTCGGATAAGGTCAAGATAATAAGAAAAGGGCAGTGACGGGTTCAACCCTCCCACCATGTGGATTTCCCGGATAGGTTCATGAAGGCGTGACCGGATCTGCTCTTCCGCACTTGAAGAATCTACGGTAAATGCGCCTTTCTGGCCGCGCTCCCGGGAGAAGGCACAGAAAACGCACCGGTTGATGCAAATATTCGTGTAATTGAGGTGCTGATTGCGGACAAAATAGGTATTCCGGCCAAATTTTCTTTCCCGGACCAGGTTGGCCAGTCCTCCCACGCCCAGGAGATCCCTACTGCGATACAGGCTCATGCCGTCTTCAAAATGAAGTCGTGCGCCGGAGATGATCTTTTCACGAATCGGCAGGAGTGCCGGATCATTCAATCTCATTGATATAATCTCAAAATAATGACCAGATGGTTCTTGATAACATCTTGGTATTGCAAATAAACATTTATATTATTGATATGACCATGTGGTCATTTATATGCCTTTGGTTCGCCTGTGTCAACAGGAAAAATGGTCCCCTGATCCACCAAGGTATCATCTGCTGTGTTGTCTTCGGTCGCTCCTCCTTGCGACGTATTGTTTATACGATCTCAGTCGTCGCTCCTCGACGTCTTCCATATGACGCCTCGCGGGTGATCAGCACTTTTGCTAAATCGATCCACAGGGTTACCATTGCGAAATTTAGACGGTAGATTTGGACGGTAGGGAACGAGGGGCGTTATTTCCGTTTGCTATGATCTTGAAGGATGGGATATAATTATTGTGTTTTCATGTTTAGTCCGGCGAAGTGGATTTCTGGTAAGATGAGTGGGTTGTTCCGGATTCTGCCTTGAAACTTTTGAGGAAGGGGGGCATCATGAAATCCATCGAAAAAATCATTGAAGAACAGATGAGCAGGTGGCAGGCTCTCTCCTCCGTAAGAAAAATGGAGGAAGTTCCCGCTCCGGTCATAACCGTATCCAGGCAGCCCGGAAGCGGTGGAAGTCTCATTGCCCAAGGGATCGCCAAGCGCTTGGGGATCAATGTTTTCGACCGGGAGATCATCCAAGGTGTGGCGGAAAGCGCCAGGATGAGTTCGTATCTTCTCGAGACACTTGATGAGAAGGGGCTCAATCTTCTGGATGACTGGATATCCACGCTGGTAAATGAACGGCACCTGTGGCCTGATCAATACCTGCAGCACCTCATGAAGGTCGTGGGGACCATCGGAAAGCATGGGAACGCGGTTGTCGTTGGCCGGGGCAGCAATTTTATACTCGCACAGGACCATGTGAAGAGGGTCCGCGTGGTTTCGCCCCTTGCAGACCGTGTCCGCCGGGTATCTCAGACCTACAACGTGGACTTTGAGGAGGCCAGGCGCCGGATCACGCGCACTGAATCGAACAGGCGCGCATTTGTTCGGAAATATTTCAACGCGGACATTGGAAATCCCGAGCACTATGACCTGGTGATCAATACCGGCAGGCTGTCTCTGGATGCCGCTGTCGAGACGGTACTCGCAATGTTGCCGAAACGCTTTTGATTCACAGTAATTCAAGGCCCCATTTTTTTACCGCGGCCATGCCGCCCTGGAGATTGTATGTATCTCTGATACCCACCTGATCCAGCAAAATTTGGGCTTCATAGGAGCGAACCCCGGTGTTGCAGATGAGGACCAGGCGTTTGTCTTTCGGGACCTCGGCGAGTCTGTCTCGGAGTTCGTCCTGGGGGATGCTTTTCCAGTGGTGTGGATATTTTTTTGCAAAGGCCTCGGCATTGCCCCAACCACGGCAGTCAAGGAAAAAGGTCTTCCCGTCATCCCGGTTTTCCCACCACTCGGCAAATTGATCGGCATTCATGACTCTGTTCTTGCCGGCGAGGATGTTTTCCAGGGTGTTTCCCAGAGCGTTCAGAACATCCATGGCCGATGAAAAGGGCGGCGAATAGGGAATCTCCATATTGCTGATATCCGCTATCGTGGGTTGGTATTTGAGGGTGGTTGCCACGGCGCTGATCCGTGCCATCATCCCTTCTCCTCTATTTCCCAGTCCTTGGATACCGAGGACCCGACCGCTTTCTTTCTCTGCCACCATTTCAAGATACATGATGTCCTTTTCCGGATAGAAATGCGCGTGATCGAGCTGTGCCATGAATCCGCTGACCGCCTCAAATCCTTCTCTTTTCGCGGATTCAAGACACAGGCCCGCACTCGCAACAGAGATGTCGAACAATTTAATGATAAAGCTCCCCACTGCGCCTTCAAATCGCGCGTCACCGCCGGCCAGGTTCGTCCCGATGATCCTGCCCTGGCGATTGGCCATGGAACCCAGCGGGTAGTAAGCAGGGCCCCCGGTCACAAGGTTCCGTACCTCGACACAGTCACCTCCCGCGTATATCAGGGGATCTGAAGTCTGCATCCGTTCATTGACAACGATTCCCCCTTTTGCGGAAATATCGAGTCCTGCCGCGGCGGCAAGGTCAGAATTGGGCCTGACCCCCGCAGCCATGATAACCAGCTCAGCCGCTATGGTCCTCTTGTCTGTTGTGATCTCCGAGACCCGGTCCCGGCCTGATATTTCCCGCAGCTCTTCAGACAGGTGAAAGGAGACGCCATGTTCTTCCATATGGTGCTGAGCCATCCGGGCCATGATCGGGCTCACAATGCCCGGAAGAATCTGGTGGCGTAACTCCACCACGGTAGTTTCAATTCCCCAGAGATCCGAAAGGGCCTCAGCCACTTCAAGACCGATGGCCCCAGCGCCCACCACCACTGCCTTTTCGACCTTGCCGCCGGCAATCTGCTCTCTGATATCAATGGCATCCTGCATGTTTGAAACGGTGAAGACACCTTGCAGGTCAGCGCCGGGGATGGTGAGCCGGTTCGGGATGCTTCCGGTTGCAATCACCAGTTTATCGTAGGGGATCTCTTCTTCTTTTTCGGTTTCCAGATTGCGTACCAGAACCGCCCGTTTCCTCCGGTCAACGGCAACGGCTCTGGCGCCGGTCAGGACCCGGACATACTTCGCCTTTTCAAAGAAATTTTCGTCCCGGAGCATGTTGAAACTGGTGGCCTGGAGTTGTGCGGGATCACTCACATCTCCGGACAGGAAATAGGGGATCCCGCATCCCCCGTATGAAATCAGCTTAACCTGGTCAATCATCGTTACACTGGATTCCGGTTCCAGCCGCTTGAACCGGCATGCGGCCTTGGGTCCAAGGGCGACAGCACCTATGATGATAATGTGTTGTGGCATTCTCTTTCTCCTTTTGCTTTTTTCTCCCGCATCATTTATAGGACAAGGGAGTACCTTATTTCAAGCTTTTGTCTTTGATATGACCCGCTTTCATGGTATTCTCATTTTTATGGATCTGAAACTGAACAAACTGACATCCTTTTCCAGCCGGAACGGCCCCGTGCTCTTGATCATCATGGATGGAATCGGGATCGGTCCGCAAAACGAGGCAAACGCCGTATACCTGGCGAGGACCCCCAACCTTGACCGGCTCTGCGCATCGAGGCTCTATTGCGAACTCCAGGCGCACGGAACGGCGGTCGGGCTGCCCACGGACAAAGACATGGGAAACAGCGAGGTAGGGCACAATGCCCTGGGTGCGGGCCGTGTTTTTGACCAGGGCGCCCGGCTGGTGAACAAGGCCATTGAGACGGGAAGAATTTTCGAGACGGAATTATGGCACAACATCGTCGAAAAGAGCAGGGAAGGCGGGACCGTTCATTTTCTCGGTCTCCTCTCCGACGGGAATGTCCATTCCCACATACACCACCTCTTTGCCCTGATCGACACGTGCGCCTCCCTGGCTCTCAAAAAGGTCAGGGTGCACGCGCTGCTGGACGGCAGGGATGTGGGGGAGAAATCCGCTCTGGACTATGTCATTCCTACTGAAGAAAAGCTGAAAGCCCTCTCAGAGAGCCACGGCTTGGATTACTGCATTGCCTCGGGGGGCGGGCGCATGAAAGTCACCATGGATCGGTACTGCGCTGATTGGGAGATCGTGCGGAGGGGATGGCAGGCCCATGTTCTGGGAATCGGCCGTGGCTTTCATTCTGCATCAGAGGCGGTGAGGACCTACTATGAAGAAGACCCTGAGATCATTGATCAATACTTGGATCCCTTTGTGGTTGTTGATGGGGATGGCGGGCCCGTTGGAAAGATTGCGGACGGAGATGTGGTAATCTGCTTCAATTTCAGGGGCGACCGCGCCATTGAAATATCCCGGGCGTTTACCGAGACGGATTTCCGGGAATTCCAGCGGGGTCCCCTTCCGGACCTCCTGTACGCAGGGATGATGGAATATGACGGCGACCTGCATATTCCTCCGCGATTTCTGGTGGCGCCGCCTGCCATTGACCGTACCGTGAGTGAATACCTCTGCGCCGAAGGAATCACGTCCTTCGCCATCTCAGAGACCCAGAAATTCGGACATGTAACTTATTTCTGGAACGGCAACCGTTCCGGGTATATTAACAAGGAATTTGAAACCTATATTGAAATTCCTTCCGACCGTATAGAGTTTGACAAGGCCCCGCGCATGAAGGCCGCGGAGATCAAGAATAAGAGCATCGAACTGCTCCAAAGCGGAAAGTACCGTTTCGGCCGCCTCAATTTCGCGAACGGAGATATGGTGGGCCACACGGGAAATCTGGCCGCTGCGATTGAGGCCGTTGAAACCGTGGACTCGTGTATCGGTGAACTGCTGGAAGCCGTCCGTTCCATGCAGGGTATTGCCATAGTGACCGCTGATCACGGAAATTCAGACGTGATGTTTACCACTGACAGGAGCGGGCAGAGAACCCCCAAAACGGCCCATAGCCTCAATCCCGTTCCATTTGCCATTTTTGACCCTTTCTATGATAACGAATATCATATGGCAGCGCTGGAAAAACGCGGCCTTTCCAACGTCGCGGCTACCTTGCTGTATTTGCTGGGATATGAGAAACCCCCCGATTATGATCCTTCCCTCATTCAAGTAGGGGCAGGTGCTGTAGATCGTTGACCTGAACGCTTTCTCATCAGCTCGGCCACGGAAAGAAAATGCTCTTGAGATTCCCCGTGCATGACGATATGGTACAGGAGACGGGCTTTGGTCGCGACTCCCGGCTTCTGGCCGGCGAGGAATACCCGGTGGATACACATGCGAACGAACCGGGGAGGGCTGAGATGGACAAAAGCTCTCCTGCTGTCCGGCTATGGCATCCAATCCAACGCGAGGGACCTTCCGAAAGGGAAGAAGCGTCAGAAATGGAGCAGGTATCATGATCGGGAAGGAACTGGGAAATTACCGTGTTCTTGAAATGATTGGGAAGGGCGGGATGGCCATCGTGTACCGGGGTCAACACAAGACCCTCTCTCGCCGGATTGTGGCGATAAAAATGCTCTCGGCCAGCCTGGAAGGGGACGCGTCTTTCAGTGAACGATTTTTCAGGGAAGCCGAGGTCATGGACCGGCTACGCCATCCCAATATCGTGACCCTTTATGATTTTATCGAGGAAAAAGGGCACTACTACATTGTTATGGAATACGTCGCCGGGAAGACGCTTTCGGAGATCATCAAAGAGGCCGGCGGTCCGCTCAGTTATAATGAAATCAAGACTGTTTTTCAGCAGGTGCTGGGTGGTATCGGCCATGCCCACCGTCTGGGGATCGTGCACAGGGATTTGAAGCCCGGGAACATCATGATCAATGAAGAAGGTGAAGTAAAAATCACCGACTTCGGCATAGCACGGTTGCTTGGGAACAATTTTGAAACAACCCTGACCACTACGGGACTGGGAATCGGCTCGCCCTACTACATGTCTCCGGAACAGGTGCTGGCATCAAAAGAACATCCCATCAGCGGAGCATCCGATATCTATTCCCTCGGTATTACCCTCTACCAGATGGCCACCGGGAAATTGCCTTTCGAAGGGACCGACAGCCTCTTTACCATTATGCAGTCGCATGTCAAGAAAACGCCTCCTATGCCCCGGGAAATCGTCCCCGATATTCCCGCGTCACTCGAGGACGTGATCCTGCGCTCAATCCAGAAGAAACCCGAGGACAGGTGGCCCTCTTGCGAGGCATTCTGGGAGTCCCTGGCCAGCGCTCTGGTGGAGCCGTCATTGAGCGGGAAGGTGACCGAAACAATAGGAACAGCCCCGCTTGAAAGCCGGCCGCCGGAGATCAAGCCGCCACAGGAACCGCCGAGGAGGAAAAATTGGACTGCAGTGCTGGTTATCCTGGTGCTGGGAGTGGCCTTGGCCGGCGTCGGGAGCTTTTTAGTGCTCCGTCATCGATCCTCCTCCCCTCCCGTCCCCCCCGTGGAGGAGACACAGAAACCCGTATCCGAGGCATTGAGCGAACCGGCTGCTCAGGAGCAAACGGAGGAAACGTCACCGGCCGCGAAAAAGCCGTTGACAGATTCGGAAGCCGTTGCCGGTCATGGACAGGAGGAAAATGAAAAAGTGAAGGGACAGGACCGGGTTGTACCGGAACCCGTAAAACAGGCGGCAGGGAAGGAGGGGGAAAACGCCCTGCAGGTCGTGCAGGAAAAACCGGAAAAAGAAAAAGAGCAAGAAAAGATCGAACAGTTGCTCAATCAGGCACGCGCCTTCATGGGATTAAAAGAATACTCCAAGGCCCAGGACACGGCCCTCAAAGTCCTGAAACAGGACCCGGAAAATGGAAAGGCGAAAGAGATTTATGCCAAGGCAAAAGAAAAGAAACGAAGAATACTCGCCGATCGTGCGATCGCGCAGGCGGAGAGCCATTTCAAGACTGGGCAGTACGGCCTTGCCGTGAAAGAGACACAGAAGGCCCTGGAAATGTATCCCAATGATTCCAGGGCCCTGAACATGAAGCGAAAATTGGAAGATCTTGCCAGAAAGACCCTGGAGAGGAGGCAGAAAATAGAAATTCCCCTGCAACAGGCTGAAGCGGCTCTGGAGGAAAAGCAATATACCAGAGCGAAGCTGATTGCCCAGCAGGTTCTGGATATTGAACCTGATAATAAGCGGGCAACGCGGGTGATTCAACTGGCAGGTGAGGGACAGGAGAACAAGATGCTGCAGGATATGGTGAAAGGATTGCTCCCGTCAGTCGGGGAGGGAGGAGTGCCGTCGTCTCCCCAGGGACTCCCGGATCAATCAGGGAACGAGCAAATCCCCTCACTGCCGCTCCCGGGACTGCCCGGACAATAGCTCCGACGAACCGAAGAAAAGGAGGATGGCGATGGATGTCTTTGAGGCAATGGAAACAAGGCGAAGCTGTCGGGCCTTTTTACCCGATCCCGTGGGTGAAGATACCATTCTCAAGATTCTCCAGGCGGGAACCTGGGCTCCTTCCCCCCTGAACGCCCAGCCCTGGGAATTCATGATCATTACCCGTGGCGAGGTGAAGAAAGCCATCTTCAATGAGGCTGAGGAGCGAAAAAAATGGGGTCTTGAAGTGAGCGGATGGAAGTGGTTGGGAGCCTACCGGGTGGATTTTCTGAAATCCGTACCGGTTATCATCGCGGTCATTGGAGACCCGAAAAAGACCGGGCTTGACAGCTTCCTGGAAGAAGGAGGCGTGGGATACCAGCACGCCTGTGCCGCTGCCATTCAGAACATGCATCTGGCTGCACATGCACTGGGGCTGGGAAGCCTCTGGTTTACCCTGTTCGACAGGCAGGTGATCAGGGGGGTTCTTGAGATTCCTGAGGAAAAGACCCCGCTTGCCCTCATCTGTCTCGGCAAGCCAGCCAAAGCGCCTCCGGCTACCTCAAGAAAGGATGTGAAGGAAAAGGTCAGATTCATCCGATAGATGAACACAAAAGCCCTCGTGATCTACTGTGCCGTTAAGGAGAGTATCCCTGTTGTTCAGTGATTCCATTGGGTTTTACAGCAATCATCAGGATATGGGCGTTTTCTCTCCCTTTCATGCTTTCAGTCTTATACAAGGTGTTCCTTTGTTGGCACTTTTATTGCAAGTCCACGAAAAGAAAAAGGAATCTTGAATGGGGGCTGAGAATGAGCAACAAGGAAAAGAAATTTCTCTCCACCGCGGAACTGGGGATCCTCCTGGGGGTGACAAGACAGACCGTGCGGAACTGGTTTCTGAAAGGGCAGATCAAGGCATACCGGATCGGTCAGAACATAAAAATCCCCAGGGCAGAGGCGCTCCGCATTCTCAATCGTTTTGATCAGCCGATTCCACGATGGCTGCGGACGGATGATGCGAATCCCTTGGAATCCCGTGAGTAAAAGACATGAAGCACAGAGTCCTGATTGTGGACGATGAACAGTCTACGCGAAAACTGATGAAAGAGGCTCTCGGGATGGAGCCCTACGAGTTGCTGATTGCAGATTCGGCGGAAAAGGCGCTGGAAATCTTCAGGAAGGAATCTGTGGACGTGGTCATCTCGGATGAAATGATGCCGGGAATGCCCGGTTCGGAATTTCTGGCCCTCGTACGGAAGAAGTATCCGGACACGGTCCGTATGATTCTCACCGGCCACGCCTCTATTGAAAGTGCGGTCCGAGCCATAAACGAAGGGCAGATCTATCACTTCTTTACCAAGCCGTGCCGGATTTATGATCTGGCTATCACCATCCGGAAAGCCCTCCAGCAGAAGGAGCTCATGAGAAAGAGCAGAGAGCTCCTGCGCCTCGCTCAACGGCAATCTTCTGTCATAGAAGAGATGGAAAAGAGATATCCGGGGATCACACGGGTGAAGAAGGATGGGCGGGGCGAAGTGCTTCTGGATAATGGTGATGGAGAAGAGGATTATGATACCCTTATCAAGGAAATCAAGACGGTTCTCAGGAAGGAGGAATCCTCATAAGCCTGCCTGTTCCCCGGTGCGCCGGCACCTCTTTGATTGACCATGAATAAAATGTGCACGGCCAGATAAGAAACACATCGGAAGGCTTCAATGTTGTTGGAAAAGGCCAGTGGAAAAAAGGGCAAAGATGGGAAGGTGATCGGAGAAGCCTTCCCCAAGATGCCTGCCTTTTCCATTGTGGGCTCGCTGCCAATGAAATATCGCATGATTTCTGAAAAGATACCGCCGGTCGAACCTGCCGAATGAATTATCCACATAAGATATCCCTTTGGCGTCGTACAGGGTTCTAGGAATAATGATACTGTCCGGACTGCCTTTTTGACCGAAAAACCTATATGACCATCGCTTTCTTTTGCTTATCTCCAGCCAGAGATTGTACAGGTATCGATTATTCTTCTGCTGGAGCAGCATTTTTTCCGTAACCATTTCATTTTTACAAATGGTGCCGAGGATGTGATTAATCCCGGTACGGCCTCCGGTGTCGTTTAATCTCGGCTGAGCATGAAAGGTCACAAATTCATTGTAATTGGAATTGAAGTCCCCCAGCACTATGAAATCGGTGGATGGGGGCAGGGAGTTGAGGGCCCTGCGCAGGGCGCTCGCATAGGAGAGACGCATGCTTTCCGGGCCGCGTTTGGATTTCCAGTGATTGACAAACAGACAGAGACTGGTACCGTCCACTTCCACGGTCACGGCGAGAATATTCCTCGAAAGCGCTTCCCTAACGGGTATTTCCCGTTTGGAGGTGATGGGAAACCGGGAGAGAAGCGCACATTTGACCGCCGTATGCTTCGCATCCGCAATAGCGGCATAGGGAAAAAAGGGGCCTTTCAGGCTAATGGCGTCCCGGAGGGAGATCAGGGCAATTCGGGACTCCACTTCCTCGATCGCTACGATATCCGGCGCCAGGTCGGAGATGACCTTTGCAATATTGTTGTACTTGACTGCTGCCGTCTTCCGGTTCCATACCATAGAGGTGTTCGGCACATATTCCCGGTATTCCGATCCGTCGTGCAGCAGGTCGAAGAGATTCTGGACGTTGTATGTTGCCACCTTGAATGTGCGCGCGCCCGCCGCATTGCTCCACACCAGGAGCACCAGGCACATGCTCATAATTTTTATCGTGCGATTCTTTTTCATACAACTTTGAAATCAGACATCCCGCTTTTCCGGGAGCATGAGAGCAAAGGGAATGCCGAGGAGACCGAGGAAGGAGCTGATGAAATAGGTTGCCCGCAAACCGAGAAGGTCCCCTAGAAATCCGACAAAAACCACTATGGCCGAACGTGCAATGAAGGAAGCCATCATGAAGAGGCCGTTTGCGGCGGAAGGACTTCCCTTGGCGTGTTCCTGGACAAGTGCCAGCATGACAGGGGTAGTTGAGAGAATGGTGAAGCCGGTGAACAGGAGGGCCACGTACCGTATCCATCCGCTCAAAGCCGCGAAGCAAAAGAGACTGAGGGGTGCCCCCGCGAGTGAAGCGAGAAGGACTTTTCGCCGTCCGAAACGGTCGCTGAAAGAACCTGCGCTCAGGACACCAATGACTCCTGAGATCTCAAAGAGTGTTAATGAAGCGCCGGCCAGCCAAAGATTTCCTGTTTGTGTCTTCATGAAGGTTGGAAGAAAGGTGGCCATGGAGGCGTGCATGAAACCCCGTGCAGCAAGGATTGCCGTGAGGGGGAGAAGAACAAACTTCGATTTCCGCCAGGTTTCCCGGACAGAAGACCGGGCGGCAGCATCCACTGTTATGGGTATGTCCCGGAATTTGAGGTGGAGCCACACTGAAGCTCCGACACCCACGATCATCACCGGGTAGAAGTGTTCCAGCCCAAAAAGAGAAACAACACCGACGGCCGCCAGCGGTCCCAAAGCCCTGGCAAGCTCGCCTCCGGTCATGAAAAAACTCATACCTTTGCCTTTTTTCTGGCCGGAAAGCCTTGCGATCATCACAGGCGCAGGTACGTGGAAAAGAGAGACACTGATGCCTGCCACCAGGAGAAGGAGCAAGAGGAACCCGTAATTGGGCGCCAAGCCTATCAAGCTCATGGTCACGGCGGTGAGTGCAGGGGCCAACACGATGAACTGGCGTACGCTGATGCGGTCGGCGAGTGTCCCGATATAAGGGTTCATAAGGGCTGGGACTTGCATGACGGTGGAAAGAAAACCCGCCTCCGTCAATGACAGAGAGAGTTTTTTGATGAGCAGGGGCAGGAGAGGTGCCAGGAAACTCGAATAGATGTCATGGAGGAAATGGGTTGCGGAAAGGGTAAGAACCAGGATCGTTTTGTATTCAAGAGACTCCTGCTTCTTCCCGCCAGTGTTCTTGCGTTCCTGATTGTTGGTCATCATTCAACCCTCTGATCCAGCTCACCTGGAACCACCTCAATGGGATGACATCAAAAAGGGGTTACAGGCTCAACCCGTAACCCCTTGATTTTGTGGTGGGCGGTGTGGGGTTTGAACCCACGGCTTCCACCGTGTGAGGATGGCACTCTCCCGCTGAGTTAACCGCCCGAACTCTTATTTTACTTACTACAAGCAGGAAGGCTTGTAAATAAAAAAAGATGCCCTTTTACGACAAGCTACTCCAGTCTCACCAATCTGTTCAACGCGGCAATCTCCGCCGGTTCAAGAAGACGATAGTGTCCGACTTTGAGACCTCCAAGCTCCAATGTTCCGTATCCAATACGGATCAAGTGAATCACTTCATATCCAACGGCTTCCAGCATCCGTCGCACCTGCCGCGTTCTGCCCTGATTGATGGTCATGCGGAGCAGGGTCTTTTCGGGCTCCCGTCTGATCAGGGACACTCGGGCCGGGCCACTCTGGCCGTCTTTCAGGAAGACTCCTTTTCTCAGGGAATCAAGAGTGGTATTGGAAACGCTCCCCCCCACGGTGACCTTGTAGGTCCTTGGCACCCGGTAGCGGGGATGCATGAGGCGATACGCCCATTTCCCGTCATTGGTCATAAGGAGGAGACCAAGGCTGTCAAAGTCAAGTCTGCCAACCGGATATATACGCTGGGAGATATCCCTGATCAGGTCTGTTACCAGGGGGCGTCCGGCCGGATCATGAAGACTGGCAAGATAGCCGAACGGCTTATTGAGCATCAGGTAAAGTCTCCGGGGAGGACCTGGGAGTTCCCTGTTGTCCACTTCAATGCGGTCCCGGCCCCACTCGGCCCGTGTTCCAAGCTGTGTGACCACCCTGCCGTTAATCTTTACGCGGCCTTGAAGGATCCAGGCATCAGCATTGCGTCTGGACGTAAGACCGGCCGCGGAGAGGATCTGGTTAATCCTTTGGGCCTTGGGGTGTTGTTCTGTTCGGGATCTGTTTTTCGGTGGCATCGGCCGCACCTGTGGGGACCTGGAGAGTGGTGATGGGTGCTTCCCCGTCGGAAACAAGGTCCTTTATTTCTCTTAATTTTGGTAATGAATTCAGATCTGTTAAATCAAATACTTCAAGGAATTTCTTCGTTGTTCCATACACAAAAGGCCGCCCGGGAAGATTTTTTCTCCCGACTATGCGGATAAGGCCCCTTTCAAGCAGTGCTCGTAAAATGCCTCCCACATCAACACCGCGCAGTATCTCGATTTCCTGGCGCAGTATGGGTTGCTTGTAGGCAATGATGGCAAGTGTTTCCAAGGCCGCCCCGGAGAGCCGCGTGGGTGAAGCCTTGTACATCCTGAGAATATAGGGGGCAAAATCCGGCTTGGTCCTGAACTGATAGCCGCTTGCCACTTCCTTCAGGGAAAAGCTGCGTCCCATATCGCGATATTCCAGCGCCAGTTCATCCAGGGCGCCTCGTATGTCCTGAATCGAGTAGTCCGGAAGCAGGTCGTTGATCTCACGGGGCGAAAGGGGATGATCACACGCAAAGAGAAGGGCTTCAACTATCTGGTGAAGATTGCCTGTCACGGTTCCAGGGACCTCCTCTTGTCAGGAATGGCGTTCAAAAGAATATCGCTTTCGAGATCGGCTTGGAATATTTTGACGGCTCCCCGGTGTACCAGCTCGAGCAAGGCCAGAAAAGTGACGACCAGTTCGGAAAGATCCATGGTTCTTGGGAACAGTTCCTGGAAATACATGGTCTGTTTTTCTTTCAACATTGCAGCGATCTGTTCAATCTTTTCATTAATAGACCATTCCTCCAGACGGAATCTGAGCTGGGCCTCCGGGAGTCTTTGATCAATGATTCGCTTGAAAGCGTCGATGAGCTGGAAGAGGTTCGCCTCGACCGGCGCATTTTCGCCCTTTGCTAATGTGGAAAGTTCTTCTGAAGGCATTCTGCTGAAGACATCCCGTCCGAGGACCTCTCTTTCTGAAAGGTCGTGGGCCAATTCTTTGATTTGCATATACTCCAGCAGTGGTCTGGTGATTTCAAGACGTGGGTCCTCTTCCTCTTCCTGGTCGCCTATGTCAGGAAGCAGCATCTTGGACTTGATGTGCATCAGGGTTGCGGCCATGAGGAGAAAATCACCCGCCAGATCCATGTTGAGCGCCTTCATCATATCCATATATGCAAGATACTGGTCGGTTATGGTGGCGATAGGAATATCGAAAATGTCCACCTCGTTCTTCCGTATCAAGTGAAGAAGGAGGTCCATGGGACCTTCGAATATTTCCAGTTTGACTTCGTACGACATATCAATTGGTTAAAATAGTTTCCCCGATGATGTGCCCTTGAATGGAGCAATCATATTTTCACCACTTCCCGTACGATCTCCATGGTTTCAACGGCAATTTTCCTGGCTCTTTGATTCCCTTCCGATATAACCGAATCCACATATTTCCGGTCTCCCTGCAATGCCGTTCTTCTCTCTTTAATGGGATTTAATCCCTTCTTCAGGCTGTCGGCCATCACTTTCTTGCATTCCACGCAACCGATTTCCGCGGTCCGGCACTTCCGGTTGATGCTCGATACCAGGTCGTTTGACGAGTAGATTTCGTGAAATGAATACACGTTGCAAATATCCGGGTTGCCCGGATCGGTTTTTCTGGCCCGCTGGGGATCGGTGATCATCTGCATGACCTTCTCATCAATTTCCTCGTCGCTGTCGGTGAGAAAAATGGCATTCCCGTAACTCTTGCTCATTTTTCGCCTGTCCATGCCCAGCAGTTTCGAAGTAGGGGTCAGGATAACATCGGGTTCCGGGAAAACGGTTCCATAGAGATGATTGAAACGCCGCGCGATCTCCCTGGTTAATTCAACGTGAGGGGCCTGATCTTCTCCCACCGGCACACCGTTTGCCTTGTACATGAGGATATCCGCAGCCTGGAGAACCGGATACCCGAGAAAGCCGTACGTATACACATCCCGATGGGTCAGTTCCTTTAATTGTTCCTTATAGGTAGGATTTCGCTCAAGCCAGGGAAGGGGCGTGATCATGGAGAAAATCAGGTGTAATTCAGCGTGCTCTTTTATGCTGGACTGGATAAAAAAGGTACAGATATCCGGGTCCAGGCCAACTGACATCCAGTCAATGAGGATATCACGGGTGCTTTGCCTGATAATGTCAGGGCTGGCGTATTCGCTGGTCAGGGCGTGCCAGTCTGCTATGAAATAGAAACAATCATATTTTTCCTGGAGCTTTTTCCAGTTCAGAAGTGCTCCGTGCAAGTGTCCAAGGTGCATTTTTCCGGTTGGCCGCATGCCGCTGACGATTCTCTTTTTCATCAATACGTTTTTCCTCCTCTAACCCGTCGTGTGCTTCTGGTTTCTTTCTTTTCGGCCAATTAGCCGGCTGGTTCCTTACTGACAAAATGTTCACGGACAAAAGCTACTTCATCACTCCTGGTTTTGACAAGTCCGTTCAGCCGCGCTTCGAGCAGTTTTTCCAGAATATCCTTGAAAACAGGGCCGGGCTGAAAACCCATTTCCAGCAGGTCCTTTCCGTGCAGTAGAACGGCAACCCCTCTCAGCTTGGTGAAATAGAGTGAAATAAGTCGTTTTATTTTGTCGCTGTTTGCTTTTGCCATGAGGAAGAGCAGTGTTTCTGTGTCATATGAGTCGAGCAGAGTGTAGAGAGCATACGGTTTGCCCTTGAACCGGAACAGTTGATCAAGAAGTCTATCGATATCTCCGCTCTGGGCAATCATTCTGCGGCTCTCTTGATCGACCATGCCCATTCGGTTCGCCAGTTTTTTCAAGAGGTGTGTCTTAAGACCGGAAGTGAGACCATGCCAATAGACTTTCCAGGGCTCCATATGCTCTTCCAGGTAAAGCAGATTATACCAGGCAATAACCCGTTTGATTTCTTCAAAGAGGAAATGGAGTTCCTCGTTGAGCTCTATATCCGGGTGTATGACCCCGAGCAATTCGAGCTCACCCATGCGTTCAACGGCCTTGATGGGGTCATGTTCTTTCAGGACAAGCTTCAATTCGGTAAAAAGCCGGTAGCCTGAAAGGTCTTTAAAGCAGTTGATTTGCAGGGCGTTTTTTATGAGGGCCAGTGTGAGCTTGCCGATCTTGAACCCAAACCGCTGTTCGAATCGAATGGCGCGCAATATGCGGGTAGGATCCTCCACAAAACTCAGATTATGGAGGACCCTGAGCACTTTCTCTTTGATGTCTTTCTGGCCGCCGAAAAAATCAAGCAGTGTGCCCCACGCCTTGCCGTTAAGTTTTACGGCGAGGGTGTTTATCGTAAAATCCCGACGGTAAAGATCCAGTTTGAGACTGCTGGTCTCCACGATTGGAGGGGCGGCCGGAGATTCATAGTATTCCATGCGGGCCGTTGCTATATCTACCTTAAAGCCATCAGGAAATATAAGGACAGCGGTCCCGAATTTTTTGTGGCTTCTTACACGGGGACCATATTGTCGTGAAAATTCATGGGCGAAATGGATGCCGTCCCCTTCGACGACAATGTCCACATCCAGGTTTTCCCGTTTGAGCAGGATGTCTCGTACGAGACCCCCAACGAGATAGACGTTATAGCCGAGTTTATCAGCTACCTTACCGAAATCCATCAAAATCTTTATGATACGTTCCGGAAGCCTTTCTTTCAGCGCTCCGGAGAGGCTTTTCTTCCGCAGAAAGTGCGAGGAATCCCTTGATTCATACAGGAGTTCCGGTACCAGAGGCGCACCCAGGAGCGTAGTTAACAGATCTGTGCGGGTGATGACTCCGAGAACCTTTTTCCCCTCTATGACCGGCAATATTCTCAGCTTGTTCTGGATGATCAAATCCTGGACTTCTTTCAGGGGTTCGTCAGGATGAATAGTGGGAAATTCAATATGCATATAATCACTGACCTTGACCTGATGAAGCCCAAAAAAGACCGCTTTTTCAACGACCTGTCGTGTGACATATCCCTTCAGAGTGCCATCTTCCGCCGTAACCAGGAGCACATTGATATTGTACCTTGTCATAAGGTCGGCGGCTTCTTTTACACTGGCATCGGGAGGAAGATGAATGACCGGGGAGGACATGAGTTCTTTCGCCGTCTGAAAAGGTCTGATCCCGCTTTTTAGCAAGGTCTGCAGGGAGCGTTCCACCTGGATCAGGGTCTTATTCTTGATGGTGGCCGAAGCAGCGTACGGATGGCCTCCACCTCCGAGAGACACGGCAATATCAGCAACATTCACTTCAGGAATTCTGCTTCTGGCGACCAGGTAGATACGATCCTCCATTTGCGCGAATGCGAACAGCACATTCAGATTTTCCATTTCCATAAACTTGTGCACCAGTACTGCGAAATCTCCCACATAGTTTTCCCGAATCACCTTTGCGACAACTATATCAACCCCGTTGACATTTCGGGTTGCTGCAGACTGGATGAGGTCATTCAAGAGCCATATCTGTTCTGCGGTGAGCTCGCGGGTCAGCATATCGCCGATGACATTATGGTTTGCTCCCTGCTCCGCAAGCCATGCCGCAGCCTCGTAGTCCTCTGCAGTTGTCGATGAAAAGGTGAAAGAGCCGGTGTCTTCATGAATCCCGAGGCTCATGATAGTGGCTTCTTCAGGGGTGATGTTGATCCCTCTGCCCTTGAGGATACCGGCAAGGATCGTGGTAGTGGATCCGGTGGGACGAATAACCTCCATCTGTCCCCGGATATCATCCTTGAAATCCGGGTGATGATCGTAGATGTGGATTTCAACGTCTTCTCGATCGGCAAGCGCGGCAAATTTTCCGACACGGCTTTTCTGGCGTGTATCAACCAGAATGAGTTTGTGCAGCGCATCAAGATGGATATCCTTTATTTTTGTGAAATCAAAGAGATAGGAGGTGGAGTGGAGAAAAAAATTCCTCAGATTTTTCTCCTGAGCGCCGGGAAACACCAGCGTCGCCTCCGGATAAATCTTGCTGGCGGCGATCATGGAGGCCAGGGCATCGAAATCCGCATTGATATGAGTGGTAATGACCTGATCATACGACGATTTCTTTTTAGGACCCTTTTTCGATCTTTTGATTTGTTCGGTATCCATCCACCTCTCGCCTTATTTACCGGGTCTTCACGTTGAAGACTGAGGGCTGGAGCGTTTCCTTCCCATGGTTTGTTCTTTCAAGCTTTCTCCTTTTCAGCGTATCTCCGTCAGCACACCAACTTGAGCTCGTTGGGAAAAAGAAAAGCCGGGCATGACCCATGCGCCGGCTATGTGCGTCCTGTTCAATCAGCGGATGTGAAAGTCTACTACAAGCCTTTCAATTTTTCTTCAACTTCCTGCTTCTTCTTGCAGTCAATGCACAAGGTGGTGACAGGCCGGGCTTTCAAACGTTCTTCGGAGATGTCCTCGCCGCACTGATCACAAATGCCGAAGGTACCGTTGTCGATCCGCTCGATGGCATCCTTGATTTTCCTGATGAGTTTTCTTTCTCTGTCCCTGATCCGAAGAGTGAAATTCCTGTCTGATTCCAGAGAAGCCCGGTCGGTCGGGTCAGGGAAGTTATCGCCCTGATCGGTCATCCCGGTCACGGTTTTATTCGCTTCCTGCAAGAGGTTTTCCAGCCTTTGAGTAAGGAGATCCTTGAAGTATTTCTTCTTTTTTTCAGTCAACATGTTTTTACATCCACTCTGTAATAAAAAATGTTCAACTACCAGAAAAATATGGTGATGTAAAGAAAAAATGCCATCTCCGCTTCCACTCTGCTATTTTGTGATTTTTTTCCAGAAATTTTTTCCTTTCTTTTTTTTCCCGGGAAATGTGCGGCCCTCTGTCTCGGCAAAGGCCTCCAGGATTTCACGTTGCTGCTGATTCAGTCTTTCCGGTATCTTCACAAGGATTCTCACAAACAGGTCGCCGCGGGTGCGGCCATGCTTGAGACTCGGCATACCCTGACCTTTGATCCTGATCACGTCTCCCGGCTGCGTTCCCTTGGGGATGGTGATTTCATGTTCACCTTGATCCCCAAGGACACGAATCTGAAAGGTATCTCCCAAGGCGGCCTGGACAAAGGAGATCGGGATCTGGCAAACGAGATCATCCCCATCACGGGAAAAGAAATCGTGGTCGCGTACATGGATCACCACAAAAAGGTCTCCCGAAGGCCCCCCATTTTCACCCGGCTCTCCTTCGCCCTGTAGCCTGAGCTGGGAACCGGTGTCTACCCCTGCGGGGATTTTGACCGTTACCTTTCTTTCGACTTTGATCTTTCCTCGGCCGCCACATTCTTTACAGGGGTCAGTAATGATCTGCCCCTGACCATGGCAGGAAGGGCAGGTTGTGCTGATCTGAAAAAATCCCTGCGATCTGACCACCTGTCCTCTGCCCTGACAGGTAGGGCATATCTGCGGTTGCGTGCCAGGAGTCACACCTGTACCGCTGCAGGCTGTGCAATTATCCAAGCGGTCAAAGACGATTTCCTCTTCTGTCCCGGAAAAGGCCTCTTCAAATGTAATTTCAAGATCATATCGAAGGCTTGTCCCCTGGTGGGCCCGCGGCCCGCGACTTCCTCTTCTTCCAAACCCGAAAAAATCCTCGAAGATATCTCCAAAGCTTGAAAAGATGTCATCAAAACCGCTGAACCCCCTGAATCCGCTTCCCTCCAGTCCAGCGTGACCAAATCGATCATACAATTCCCTCTTCTCCTGGTCCCGGAGTACTTCATAGGCTTCAGCGGCTTCCTTAAATTGCTCCTCTGCCTCCTTGTCGCCGGGGTTGCGGTCAGGATGAAACTTGAGAGCGAGCTTGCGGTAGCTTTTTTTTATCCGCTCATCATCCGCATTCCTGGGCACACCAAGTATTTCGTAATAATCCCTTTTCTGCATGGTCAGTTCCCTTCGGTCGCCCCCTCCTCGCCGATTGTTTCATCCGGGTTCGCAACAGGAACCTCATCCTGTTCGGAGGGCCGAGGCAGTTCACCCGCTGATTCCTGGTCGGACATGCTCGCAAGCGCGGCAATTTCCTCCTTGGAAGCGGGAACGACTTTTCCCGCGGCAATTTCTCTCAATGCTACAACTATATCCCGGTTCTTCGAAGCCACCAGGGGTTCCGCCCCCTTTCGTAACTGACGTACCCGTTTGGCTGCAAGATGAATAACCGCAAAACGGTTATTGACTTTTCTCAGACAGTCTTCAACCGTAATTCTTGCCATGTTTGTCTCCTTAAAGTAATATTGTTTGCCTTCATCTCCGCATAGTCTCTGAAGTATGCAAAAAATGGATCTGGATTAAACTTTACTTTATACCATTTGTTATGCTATTTGTAAAGGTTATTTGTGACTCCCTGATCATCAGCAAGGTATCATCTTCCCGCCAAGACGGGATTTCGTAAAGCTCAAGCCGCGTTGCCTTCGGTCGTTCCTCCTTGCGACGTATTGGTCATACGCCTCAATCGTCGCTCGTCGGCGCCCGCCGCTGGAAACGGGATCTTCGACTTGCATCTGACAGCTTGCTGATGATCAGGACTTTCGCCAAATCAACGCACAAGATTATCATTGCGGAATGTAGGCGTGGATTTGGGTAACTGAGAGAGTTTTTTGAAAGCCTCATAATTACGGGAGACAGGGGAGACCGGAATGCTGGCCAAGGTGCTCAGCAGCGCCGTCATCGGCATTGACGCATATATCGTGGAAGTCGAGGTTGATATTGCTCAGGGTCTTCCTGCTTTCGCAACTGTCGGCCTTCCTGAAGGGGCTGTTCGGGAGAGCAAGGAACGGGTCAAGGCCGCAATAAAGAACTCCGGATACCATTTCCCTGCGGACCGCATCACCGTGAACCTGGCCCCGGCTAATGTCAAAAAGGAAGGCTCCGCCTTTGACTTGCCGATGGCCCTGGGGATTCTCGCCGCAACGGAGCTACTGGATGAAGAAATCTGCAGGGATTATGTTTTTCTCGGTGAACTGGCCCTCGACGGCATGGTGAGACCCGTCAAAGGGGCCCTGCCCATGGCTATTACCGCCAGGGATGCCCGTCTCAAAGGGATTTTTCTCCCCAGGGAAAACACGCCGGAGGCTAGTGTGGTGGACGGCATTCCCATTTTCCCGGTCGATACCCTCTCGCAGGTAGTGGGAGCATTAAAAGGGATCTGTCCGATTACTCCTGCTGCAGTTGGAAAAGACAACCGGTACCATACGCCCACATATGAGCTTGATTTCCACGATGTGCACGGGCAGGAAAATGTGAAAAGGGCCATGGAAATAGCGGCTGCAGGAGGGCATAACCTGATTATGATTGGTCCTCCTGGATCTGGGAAAACCATGCTTGCTCGGCGTCTGCCTACTATTCTTCCGTCGTTGAACTTTGAGGAATCGCTTGAGACATCAAAAATCTACAGTGTCATGGGGCTCATGCCCGACGGACAGGGACTGCTTTCTCAACGGCCTTTCCGAGCACCTCACCACACCGTTTCCGACGCGGGCCTAATTGGGGGAGGCCAGAACCCTAAGCCGGGGGAGGTCAGTCTTGCACACAACGGCGTTCTTTTCCTCGACGAATTACCGGAATTCAAGAAAAATGTCTTGGAGGTCCTGCGACAGCCCATGGAAAACGGTCAGGTCACCATATCAAGGGCCAACTCAAGCATAACATACCCAGCCAATTTTATGCTTATTGGGGCGATGAATCCCTGTCCATGCGGGTTTTTTGGAGATGTAAAGCGTGAATGCACTTGTTCAACTGCCC